>NZ_CADDZT010000083.1:17415-20255 GCF_902812655.1 Candidatus Frankia meridionalis
GGGTAGCGGCGCGCCTTGGCCTAGATAGCCGGTCTTCTCGTCGATGCTGACCAGCACGGTTCCCGGCGGCGGGTCCAGGTAGAGGCGGCAGGCCGCGCCGGCCTGGGCCCAGAACGCCTGGTCGTCGGCGCGGTTGAGCCAGCCACGCACCCGGTGCGGTCGCACAGCCGCCTCGGTGCGCACGCGGCCGAGCGCGGCGAGGATGCGCTCACCGGCTGGAACCGGAGCCTGCCCGTGGTCGAGCCGGTCGAGGTAGTCATTCATGTCGGCGACCGGGCGGAACGGCCGCCCCGCCCGGTGCGCGGACCCTGGGTCGCTGACCCCGAGTCCCAGCAGCACCCGGGGACCGTAGGCCGCCGTCAGCCGGTGATGGCCGGTAGCCATCTCGGCAGCGTCGTGCTTCCAGATGCTGGCGACGCCGGTCGCGACGTTCGCGGTACCGGTGGCGCGCAGCAGCCGTTCGCTGTCGCCCACGATGTCGCCGCCGCCCAGGCCGGGAATCCACAGGGTTCCCCAGCCGAGTTCGTCGAGTTCGGCAGCCTGTTCGCTGATCTGGCCGGGGTCGGCCATCCGCAGCTCGAGGCTCCAGATCCCTGCTCGTCCCAGGTTCATGGCCCGTGCTCCCCTTCGATGGATGAGGCGGTGGGGTGCCAGGCTCAGATCTGGTTCATGCCGCCGTCGACGTCGAGGTTCGCCCCGGTGATGAAGCTGGCGCGGTCGGAGGCCAGGAACACCACGGCGTCGGCGATCTCCTCCGGGCGGCCCATCCGGCCGAGCGGGACCTGGGTGGCCAGAAATCCCTTGAGCTGCGCGGCCTGCTCGTCGTCCGGGGCCAGGCCGGTGATTCCGGGGGTGTCGATCGGGCCGGGGGTGACGGCGTTGACCCGGATGCCGCGGCCCTTGAGCTCGTTGGCCCAGGTACGGGTGAAGGAGCGGACGGCGGCCTTGGACGCGGCGTAGACGCCGAATGCCTCGGTGCCGGTGGTCGCGGTCGTGGACGCGGGCAGGATTACCGAGGCGCCGTCGTTGAGCAGCGGCAGCGCCTTCTTCACCGTGAACAGCAGCCCACGGACGTTGATGCCGAACGTCTGGTCGAAGTGCTCCTCGGTAACCTGCTCCAGCGTCGAGAACGAGCCGCCGCCGGCGTTGGCGAACAGCACGTCCACCCGTCGGCCCGCGCCGCGCACCGCGTCGTAGAGCCGATCCAGGTCAGCCAGGTCCGAGACGTCGCCCTGCACGCCGGTCGCGTTCGCGCCGATCGCCTCGACCGCCGCGTCCAGCTCCGGCTTGCGCCGTCCGGTGACGAACACGTGCGCGCCCTCGTCGGCCAGACGGCGGGCGACCGCCAGCCCGATGCCGGTCGTACCGCCGGTGACGATGGCCGTCTTGCCGTCGAACTGTCCCATGATCTTGTCCCGTCTGTGCGTGCTGGGATGCCGGTACAGGCCGCTTCACCGGCGACTATTTCTGTACCGATCGGTTCTGAAGGAAACCGTAGCACGCCTGGGGCGACTTATGTACCGCTCGGTCTGGAACGGGTACCGTGGGGGGGATGAGCACCACCGAACGCGCCATCGGCCGCCCACGCGCCTTCGACACCTACCAGGCTCTGGAACGGGCACTGGAGGTCTTCTGGCGCCAGGGATACGAAGGCGCCTCACTGGCCGACCTCACCGAAGCCATGGGCATCACCCGCACCAGCATGTACGCGGCCTTCGGCAACAAGGAGGACCTGTTCCGCAAGGCCCTGGACCGCTACACCAGCGGCCCGGCCGGCTACGTCGCCCGAGCCCTGGAGGAGCCGACCGCACGAGGCGCCGCGGAACACATCCTCAACGGCGCCGCCCTGGCCACCACCACCCCCGAACACCCGGTCGGATGCCTCGGCGTCCAGGGAGCCCTGGCCACCGGCGGACTCGGCGACACGGCCCGCCAGGCACTGATCGAATGGCGCCGCACCGGCGAGGCCGCCATCCGCGACCGCTTCGCCCGCGCCGTGGCCGAAGGCGACCTACCTACGGACGCCGACGCCGAGGCCCTGGCCCGCTACGTCGCCACCTTCGCCTACGGGATCTCCGTCCAGGCCGCCACCGGCGTACTCCGAGAAGACCTCCGCGCGATGGTCGACACCGCCCTGGCCTCGTTCCCCAGCCACGGCCATGCCCCGAAATCCTCAACCTCCTGAGGGCTGCTCGTGACCACCCTCGAACCTGCGAAGGTTTTCAGGGCTCATCCAACGGCTCATCGAGCGTATGCCTAGCCGCGGCAGGTTCTAGCCTTCTTGTGACCCACCGTCACAAAGAGTTCTGTTGCGTTGAGCCGGTTCGGGACATGGCGCTGGCGGCTGGTGCCTGGTCAGATCGCCAGGGCGAGGTCGGTGAACGCGACCGCGAGTCGGCGACAGGGGACCTTGTTGCTGGCATACCGGGCATCGACGTGATGGGCCGCGGGTAGCCACTCGCCCGAGGACCCGCGGATAGGAGGCGCCCCCGGTCGGCGGTCACCTCGGCCGGGCGGCGGCCGTGCGGCAGCGCCCGGGTGAACAACCGGCGGGCCGCGGCGAGATCGCGTTTCTCGGCGGCGAGCACGTCGATGACCCGGCCGAAACTGGTCGATCGCCCGGTAGAAGTAGGTCCAGCGGCCCGCGACCTTGACGTAGGTCTCCTCGACGAACCACCTGCAACCCGGACCGTGGCGACACGGCCGGGCGGCGTCGATCAGCCAAGGAGTGAACCGCCCCACCCAGCGGTGAGTGGGGTAAACGTGGGGGAACGTCTCACCGAGGATCAACCGCCGCGCCGATCTGCGTCCCTACCTACCGCTGTTCTAGGCCGTCGTTC
>NZ_CADDZT010000084.1:0-1078 GCF_902812655.1 Candidatus Frankia meridionalis
GGGTGGGCAAGACCGCGCTGGTGGTGGAGTACATCCATCGCCATGCCGACGCGTTTGATCAGGTGGGTTGGGTGCCGGCCGACGAGCCGGAGCTGATCGGCGGTTTTCTGGCCGGGTTGGCTTCGGCGGTGGGGCTGCCGCACGATGCGGAGCCGGCCGCGGTGGTGGCGGCGTGGGCGCGCCTACCCCGGTCGTTGCTGGTGTTCGACAACGCCGACGATCCTGACACGATCACGATGATTAAGGGGCTTCGTCCGTCGCCGGGGGCGGGCCGGCTGCTGGTGACGTCACGGCGGCGGGGTTTGACCGCCATCGGTGGCACCGTGACGGTTTCCACGATGCGCCGCGCCGAGGCGATGCAGATGCTCACCGACCGGTTCCCGTCGCTGGAGCCGAGGGTCGCCGATCGGATCTGTGAGCTGTTGGGGGATCTGCCGTTGGCGGTGGAGCAGGCCGCCGGCTATCTCGATCAGACCGGTACCCCGCCGGGCGAGTACGCCGACCTCCTCGCCGACAAGCTCGGGGACATGCTCACCGAAGGGGATGTGGCTGACCGGCCGGGGGTCACCGTTGGGGTGCTGTGGGACCTGTCCCTACAGCGGCTGCGCATTGACTGCCCGGCCGCGGTGGAGCTGCTGGAACTGTGGGCGTTGTGTAACCCGGAGAAGATCCCTCTGGGCTTGTTTGCCGATCCGGCCGGGTTCGACGACGGATTGTTGAAAGAGGCGGCCGAGGACCGGGTGGTGTGGGCACGTACGGTCGGCGCGCTGGTCGGTTACAGCCTGGCCCGCCGTGACCGGGACACGGTGGACGTGCACCGGCTGGTCCAGGCCGCGACCCGCCGGGCCATGAGTGGTGAGGTACGACAGGTGCGGGCCGGTACCCTGATCAGGCTGCTCCGCGGCATCCTGCCCGAAGACATCATGCGGAACCTGGACGCCTGGCCGGTATGGCGGGTTTATCTGCCTCACGTCAGCGCCGTGCTTGGGTATACCGATCCCGACGCCACCGACGATGGCCTGTCCTGGCTGTGTGACCGGACTGGAACCTACCTGGGCGAACACGGCCAGCCGGCCGC
>NZ_CADDZT010000084.1:1475-6336 GCF_902812655.1 Candidatus Frankia meridionalis
CGGCCCCGACCACCCTTTTTCGGTCATGATCAGAGAAAATCTTGCTGCTGTCGCGAATTCCGGGCAACGCCGAGAGCGCTAGTGGAGAAAGCTCCTCAGGCGGTGACCACAGCCGGTCTCATCATGATGGGCGAGGGGTCGGGCTGCCCGGGGAGCGAAGCGACCTGGTGCTGTCTCCCGGCTGCCAGATGGCGTGCCCCCTACTCGTTTGTCGTATGCCCTGGCGTGCCCGGCAATGGTCTCCGGTGGTCGCGTGGCTGCGCATCCCGAAACATGCTCGGGCGTTCGGTGAACCTGACCGCGGAACAGGACCAACATCGCGAATCCATGCCGCTCGGTACGGCGTGGATTCGCCTATCCGGCGGCGGCCGGCCCGACCGGAATCCCCACGGGTCCTGGGATGCCGGGCACACTTGCCATTTCTGGTCTGGGCTGTGCGCGGTGGCGGGCCAGCGACGCACCCGGCGAGCATGGCGCGCCAGCGCCACGCGCAGCCGTCGCGCGGCGCGGCCCGCGCCGCGCTCTTGATCCTAAAACGGATAATTCGGCAACTTGCGGGCCTATGGCAGCGGGCTTATAGCGGCTTGGCTGACGTCAGAGCGCCTGGTACGTACTGTCGTGTGGGTGGATGTAGCGGCCGCCGAGCGGTTAGCGAGCGAACTTTTGATTCCGTTGGGTGACCGGTGGCGACATGTGCAGGCTGTAGCGGCTCGGGCTCGGGAAGCTGCGGCGGCTGTCGATCTGGCCGAACGGGATCTGTTGGTCACCGCGGCGTGGCTGCATGACATCGGCTATGCGCCGTCGCTGGCCCTGCTGCGGTTCCATCCGGTGGACGGCGCCCGGTACCTGGCGCAACTACCGGACGCCACGGATCGGCTGTGTGCCCTGGTGGCCCATCACTCGTGTGCGTGGATCGAGGCCGAGGAACGGGGCCTGTCCGAGGAACTGGCCCCGTGGGAGCTGGAGGACTCCCCCGTCATGGACGCGCTGGTGTTGGCGGACATGACGACCGGGCCGAAGGGGCAGCGGTTCACGTTCCCTGAGCGGGTCGCGGAGATCTTCTCCCGGTACGGGGAAGGGTCGGTCGTGCAACGGTCGATCGCCCGTGCTCGTCCTGTGCTGGCGGCATCGATCGATCGGACGTTCACCCGGTTGGCTGCGGCTGGTCAGCCGATATAGGGGATGGTCCGACCTTCAAGGTAGTGATCGATCCGTAGGCGCATGGACGGGTGGATGTTCAGGGTGTCGAGGTCGGCGGGGGCGACGAACTGTACTTCCTTGGTTTCGCTGCTGGTCCGCAGCGTGCCGCTAAGCATCCTGGTTGTGAAGCACAACGAGAACTGCTGGCGGACCTCGCCGTCGTCGTAGGCGAGAACATGCCGGGGGTTGGTGTACACCCCGATAAGGCCGGTGACCTCGATGTCGATGCCGGTCTCTTCCTTGGTTTCGCGGACGGCGGCGTCCGCGATCGACTCGCCGAGGTCCATTCCGCCGCCGGGTAGCGCCCACAGGTCGTTGTCGGTCTTGTGGACCATGAGAATGCGGCCCTGCTCGTCGGTGACCACGGCGGTGACCGACGGGACGACGCTGTTCGCGGCAGGGGCGTTCGGGTCGTTGAAGTAGTCGATACGTGCCACGGATCTACCAGGCTCCTTCGGTAGTGACCCAGACCTTCTCAAAACTGGCGGCGTAGTGCTCGAACAAGCTTCCCCCGGCAGTCTGGCGGAGGTGGAGGACCGGGGAATGCGCGGCGGGCGCGCCGTAGACGTGAGTGTTGACGAGCATGTCACCGTCGAACCGGTAGACCGAGTTGTACAGGGTCGTGGTGTGCAGGCGGACATCTATACCGGGGACGCCCTGGAGCCCGGACAGGTAGGTGAGGGTGAGCCGGGTCCGGGCGGCGAGGTTGTTGCCGATGCCTTCTTCCGCTCCGCGCAGCGCCACCGCGTCGGATGCGGGGTCACCGAGGGTGTAGCGGATCTTCACGCCGCTGTCGGCCTTGCCCCGCAGGAGCGGGACCAGGTCGGCGTGTCCGTCGGGGAGGAACAGTCCGGCGATGACGAGGATGTCGACCGCGTCCCGCGTGCCGCGTAGGAGTGCCCGCCACATCTCGCCGGGGACCGCTGTCCGGTTGGGGTAGACCCGCAGGATCTCCGGGACCAGGTCGGTCGGTAGTGGCCCGCCGGACGGGGCCGGTGCGCTCGCTGGTTGGGTTCCGGGTCGGTCGGCCAGACCCAAGCGGGTACGGGGGATGCCGAGTCCGTCCGCGAGACGCTCGAAGATTTCCAGGCTGGTGACCCGGCGGCGTCCATTCTGAATCTCGCTGATGTGGGACTGCGGGATCTCGCAGGCTCCGGCAATCTGTGTCTGGGTGGCGCCGGTGTACTTCCGGTAGATCGCAAGGACGGTTGCCATGTCCCGGCCGGTGATTGCCTCGGCCATGTCGGGCCGGTCCCACAGGCCGGCGGGAGCGGGCGGTAAAGGGCGGCGTTCCGACGCCATCGGTGCCTCCTGACGGTGGATGCATGACCGTCCGTTCTCTGACCGAGCACCGTGAGTCTATACGGTAAGTGGATAGATCGCGTGTTTTGGCGTATACGGCCGGCGGCCTTCCGTGACGCCTCCTGCGCCGGCAAGGTCGTCCGCAACCGGCCCGGTCTCGCGTCGAAGCGGTGTCTGTGCGGGACCGGGTCGGCGTCCAACCCCGAGACGCGGACGGGACGGTAGGGCCGATGACGGTAGCCAGGGACAGCACAGCGGACGGCGACAGGCACGAGCGGATGCCTGTGCTGTGGGGTGTGGTGCGTTTCGAGCCGGGGGACGGACGGCGGGTCCGCGACACGACGATCACGTTTGACTCGGCCGGATCGGCGGAGCTGTTCGCGCTCGAACAGGGCTGGGGCGACTATCAGATCACGCCGCTGTTCTTCTTCGTCGAAAACGTCGTACCGCCGGCAGGAAGCCGGATGGTGCTGGATGCGGCCCTGACACGCACGATCCGCCGGGCTGGCGGCCGATGACCGCCGACACCGCCGGACGGGGCTGCATGGGAACGGACGCAGAGGGCGGGAGCGGCGGTCCGGGCGTGACCGCGGTGTTCTGCTCGACCTGGAACACCTGGGCGATGACCATACGACCGGACGCCCGGCCGGCGGACCTGATCAGCGCGTGGGCGTCGCTCCCGGAAGGTATGCACTTCGTCGAAGCATTCGGCGACGTCGAGGTCACGCTGGTTTTCCGTTCGGCTGACCAAGTAGAGGGCGACAGCGCGGCATAGTCCGGTTGTTGCTCATCCAAAGGTACGGCCGGGCGGTCTGATCGAGGGGCTGGAACCACAGGCGGAGTGTCTATCCTCCGCTCGGGTTCCGGCCCTTCGTCATGTCAGGAGTCGAACACACCGAGGTGCCGTTCGATAACGGAAAGGCGTTCGTTCATGCGCCGCAAGTCGCCTTCGAGCGCGTCCAGACGAGCCACGACCATCCGGTCTGTACCCACGGGTGGAGAAGCCTCGAGGGATGGCTGGTCGCCGAGTAGTACCCGGATCAGATGGTCATCGGGCCAGCCCAGAGCACGCGCGATCGCGGTCAGCGTGGCATTCTGGACCCGGCGGGCATGCGTACCGTGCTGGACCTGGCGCAGGGTGGCCACGGACACACCTGAAGCGGTCGCGAGGGCCTGCTGTCCGATGCGTCGCGCGGCCATGCGGGCGTTCAGCACGTCGGCGACAGCCTGCCAGTTCTCACCCTCGACACGGCCGCGTGCGGTGTAGGGCGGGACGGCGTTTTTGTTTGCCACTTGTCAAAAATAGCTTCACAGCAAACGGATGTCGAGATTCTAGATGCCGGGTGTATGGATTTCATACGGACTCGGTATACATAGATCAGATATCGCTTGGCAAGCGGTTGGTGAGTGGCCCATCGTAGGTGCTGTCCGGAACGCGGCGAGATTGCCGGCAACATCCGGACCTGATCCCTACGGAGGTGGGCGGCGATGGCGATACCGCGGCGGATTCCGGTTCGGTTCGAGGATGTGTTTCCCCATGGTGCGTTCGTGCTCGGGGTGGACGCGGTGAACGACTTCGAGAAGGCGAAGGCGGGGGTGATCGAGCAGGAGCGGGACAAGGGCACCGGTGAGCTGCTGTGGGTGGTGCGGGTGATGGACGCGGACCCGAATGCGCGGGCCGGGTCGGCGGAGGTGAAGGTGAAGATAGCCGCGCCGGTGCAGCCGGTGCCCCCGGAGCCGTTGGCGGGTACGGCGTTGCGGCCGGTGGAGTTCGACGGGCTGACCGTCGCTCCGTGGATCATCCAACGGGAAGGTTTCGAGCCACGGCAGGGCCTCGCGCTGCGGGCGCGGGGGATGCGGCCGGTCGGCACGGGCGGCCGGCGGGCAGCGGCATGACCGGGCAGGCGTCCACCGATGTGGTCGGGGCCGTGACCCGGTTGGAGACGGCGTTTACCGCGGGGGGTGGGGCGTCTGTCATCTGCCATCGCTACCCGGACAGGACCCCGATCCTGTCGGTCTTCTCCGGTCCGGTCGGGGTGACGATCGCTGTTTCCTCCGGTGGGGTGGGGGCGGCGGCGCTGGCTTTCGCCCGGGACCTTGCCGATGCGGTGGGGGTTTTCCTGGCCGAATGCGAACGGTTCACCACGACCGACGCCGCCGATAACTCGGCCGATGACCCGGCCGGCGGAACCGTGGTAGCGGCCTGAGTCTGGTTGTTCTCCCGTGCGGTTCCGGGGTGGCTGTCGAGTTTCTTTCCTCCCCCGTCCCCTTCCGCTGATTGTCTTCCTTTTCTTTTCCTCTTCATGCAGGGTGGGTGTGTTCTGTCATGGCCAGAATCAACGGCTCGCGGCCGTTTCCC
>NZ_CADDZT010000084.1:6396-9675 GCF_902812655.1 Candidatus Frankia meridionalis
TGCCGACACGGCATCCGAAGGTCGATGTGCCGCTGTGGATGCTGCTCGTCGGCCTGGCCGGCCGGATGTTCGCCCATCTGGTCGTCTTTCTGGTGCGGCATCCGGTGGCGGTCGGCGTGCTGCTCGCGGTGCTCGTGGTCCGGGATCGGCTGGGCCTGGTCGGGTTGGGCCTGCTGGCCGCCGGCCTGCTCCTGGTCGCGGTTGCCTGGCGGTTGGCGCATCGGCGGTCGTTTACCTTGCTGGCCCGCTGGGCATCGGGCCGGCTGCGACTGCTCATCGTGTACCGGTGGCGGTGGCGTCCGGTGATGGTGCATACCGGCCTGGCGATCAGGGTGCCGACGTCGAACGGCGACCGGGTGGCGTTCGCGGAAACGTTCCCCCGGATCCGCCAGGTCCGCTCGGATCGGTGGGCGGACCGGCTACGCGTCGAGCTGCTCTACGGGCAGACCCCGGAGTTGTGGGCGGAGCAGGCAGAGGCGCTGCGTCACGCGTTTCGCGCCCAGGCCTGCCGCATCCGTGCGGATCGGGTCGGGTTCATCTGGGTGGAGTTCACCCGCCGCGACCCCCTTACCCACCCGGTGCCGCCGGTGGACCTTGACAACCCCGACGACGAGGACGAGGACGGGGACGGCTGGGATCTTGATGTCTGCCCGGTGGACCTGGCCGGGATTCCCGTGGGCCGCCGTGACGACGGCCAGCCGTGGCGGCTTCCGGTTCTCGGCGCGCATGTCCTGGTCGCGGGGGCAACCGGGTCGGGGAAAGGGTCGGTCATCTGGTCGACGATCCGCGGGCTCGGCCCGGCGGTGCGTGCCGGTCTCGTCGAACTATGGGTCTGTGACCCGAAAGGCGGGATGGAACTGGCGTTCGGTGAGCCGATGTTCGCCCGGTTCGCCACCGACACGGCGAGTATCGCCGCGCTGCTTGATGATGCGGTGACGGTGATGCGGAACCGGGCGGTGTGGCTGCGCGGGGTGTCGCGGCTACACGCCCCGTCGGTGGGTCAGCCACTGATCGTTGTGATCGTCGATGAGCTTGCCTCCCTGACCGCGTATGTGACCGACCGGGAGGTGAAACGGCGACTGTCGGCGTCGCTGCCGCTGTTGCTGTCCCAGGGCCGGGCGCCGGGGGTGGTGGTGGTCGGGGCGGTGCAGGACCCGCGGAAAGAGGTGTTGCCGTTTCGGGACCTGTTCCCGGTCCGGGTGGCGTTGCGGATGACCGAAGCCGACCAGGTCGATCTCGTGTTGGGTGGTGGTGCTCATGCTCGCGGGGCATGGGCGGAGGAGATCAGCGATGGCATGCCGGGGGTGGGCTATGTGCTGGCCGACGGGCAGACCGACCCGCTGCGGGTCCGCGCCTCCTGGATCGACGATGCGGAAATCGCACGGATGGTCCGTGAGTACGGGCAGGGGTTCGACCGCGACGGCGCCGGGTCGGGCTGGACCCCGGACGTCGATGGCTGGGCCGCATGACCGACGACGCGGACCCCTCCGACCGGCCGGCCGCACCGCCGGACCGTCCGGCGGGCGGTTCTGCCTTGAGTATCCAGCCGGCGGCGGGGAGCCGGGCCGCCCGGATGCGCCAGCCACTCGCCCGCCAGGTCCTGGAGGCGGTCGCGGTGGAGAACGGGGTGTGTATCCGACCGTTGGCGATGCGCCGCGTGGACGTGGTCACCGGGGAAACCGAGATCATCCCGGTGCCGTGTGGCGCCACCCTGGCGTCCAAGTGTCCGCCGTGTGCGGAGAAAGCACGGAAGCTGCGGATGGCGCAGTGCCAGGCGGGGTGGCATCTCGATGACGAACCGTTGCCCGACCCCGACCCGCCCGGCGACGAGGCGAAGACCCTCGTCCAGCTCCGGGCGGATCTCGAAGCCGTCCGCACCGACGCCGCCACCGGCCACGATGTCGGGCAGGTCGCCGAAGTCGATGATCTGATCTCGCAGGTCGACGAAGCGTTGAACGATCTCGGCGTCCGGGGGAAGACCGCGCCGGACAGCCGCGACCGGCCCCGGCGGACCCGGTCGACGCGGCGGCGCCAGGATGCCCCGGATCTGCCCCGGCTGCCGGTGGACCGGCGGACCGTGGGGCGGACGTTCACCGGGTCGGATGGGACGGTGTGGCGGCCGTCGATGTTCCTCACCCTCACCTGCGACTCGTACGGGCGGGTCACCTCGGAAGGCACGCCGGTGGACCCGGACGGCTACGACTACCGGCGGGCGGCCCGCGACGCGATCCACTTTCCCAAACTCGTCGACCGTTTCTGGCAGAACCTGCGCCGGGCGGTGGGGTACGACGTCCAATATTTCGCCTGCCTGGAACCGCAACGCCGCCTTGCACCGCATCTGCATGCGGCGATGCGCGGCACGATCCCCCGGGTCCTGCTCCGCCAGGTCGCGGCGGCGACCTATCACCAGGTGTGGTGGCCAGCCTGCAACCAGCCGACCTACAGCCCCGACCGGCTGCCCGTCTGGAACGAACAGGCCGGCGGCTACCACGACCCCGACACCGGGGCGTCGCTGCCGACCTGGGATGAGGCGTTGGACGCCATCGGCGACGACGAAGAACCTACGCACGTGGTCCGGTTCGGCGTGCAGGTCCGCGCGGACGGCGTGACCGCGAACGACAGCAACACCGGCCGGCTGATCGGCTACCTGACCAAGTATTTGACGAAGTCGTTGGACACCTGCCATGCGGTCGCCACCGACGCGCAGCGGGCGCACGTCGACCGGCTTGCCGACGCACTCCGCTACGAACCGTGCGCGCCGGGCTGCTCCAACTGGCTGCGCTACGGCGTCCAGCCGAAAAACCCCCGGGCCGGGCTCGTGCCGGGACGGTGCAAGGGCAAGGTCCACCGCCGGGAAACCCTCGGCTTCGGCGGACGCCGCGTCCTGGTCTCCCGGAAATGGTCCGGGAAAACACTCGCCGACCACAAGCAAGATCGCAAAACGTGGGTCCGGGAACAACTCGCCGTCCTCGGCCACACCGACACCGGCCACACCGGGGACACCGGCGGCGGCGCGTCCGACCGGGTCGTCTGGCAACTCCTGCACCCCGGAGATCCGGCGACACCCCGCCGGGAACACCTGCTCCTGCGCGCGGTCGCGGACCGGCACCGCTGGCGCGCCCAGTTGGACGCCGCCCGCGCCGCCCGGGGGGCTCGCGGGGATCCCGACCCGGTTTCGGCAACCGGGCTTCCGCTCCGCGATGCTGCGTGATCTTCGTCCCTGACAACAACTCCAAGCGAGGAACCGTGAACAAGCTCCTCCTGACCGCAACCGAAGCC
>NZ_CADDZT010000084.1:10242-18980 GCF_902812655.1 Candidatus Frankia meridionalis
GGGTCAGATCGAATCCGTCCGGATCGGCCGGGCACGGCGGATCCCTCGGGCGGTGCTCGTCGCCTACGTGGATCGGCTCCGCGGGCTCTGCGGCGGGGAGGCTGCGGCGTGACCACGCTCGCGCGGGGACGGGGGACGGCTGGTGTTCGGCAACCCACCCTGACCGGTCCATTGGCCCGCGGTCCACCCAGGACACGGCGTAGGCTTTCAAACCCGAAAGATCATGTAAGCGGCCCCGGTGGGTGCGCCAACACCACACCGGGACCTCGATCCGCACCCCTTCCGATGCAAGGAGCGCAGACCGTGACACCCATCATTCCGCCTGACCTCGACCCACCGCGCGACCCCTCCGACGGACAGCCCTTCGTCCGCCTCAACAGCCCCGGCCACGGCTACTACGAGATGACCATCAAACCCGGCGCCGACCCCTTCGACGTCGCCCGAACCGCCGTCGCGATCCCCACCGACGCGGTCTTCATCGAAGCGCTCGGAGACGTCGACGTCGTCTTGGTGTTCCGCGCGATCCCCGGTATCGCGCTTCCGGCAACCCGCCCATCACACAGGCCTGGTCCGGCCGGCGGCTGGGTACCCGACACCACCCCGTACCGCAAGGTTCCCGCGCAACCCCAGCCGCACTGACCGGTACCCGCGGCCCTTTCCTCATTTCTTCCTGTTCCTCTGGTGGCATTTGAACCTGCCATGGTGAAGGTCGTGTCCAGGGTCGACCGAAGGCCGATCGCGAAGCGACACGTAGTGCCCTGGATGCGGCCGGCGCCACCGCAGATCCTCGCGGCTCTCAGAGGAGCGGGTTACCCACGCTCGACGAACTCGAAAGCGAGGCTCGCCCCGATGGCGAAGCGAATCAACGGTGAGGGCACCTACTACCAGCGTCAGGACGGGCGCTGGGAGGGTGCGGCCTACATGCTGATGTCCGATGGAACGTACAAGCGGCGCCGGGTCTACGGGAAGACGGATGAGGAGGTTCGGCAGAAGCTGACCGATCTCAAGGCGAATTCTGATCAGGGCATTCCTACGGAGGCGACGGGTTGGACAGTCGGGCGGTTCCTGACTTACTGGCTTGAGCAGATCGTGAAGCCGGCGTGCAAGCCGAGGACGTATCAGGGTTACGAAGTGGTCGTCCGCGTCCACCTGGTGCCGGCGCTCGGCAAGAAGAAGCTGAACAAGCTGACCGGGGCCGACGTGCGGCTGTTCCTCCGGCGGCTGGAAAACATGTGCCTGTGCTGCGTTCACAAGACGGACCAGAAGCGGGCCGAGGGCGAGCGGCGATGCTGTGCGGTCGGCCGGTGCTGCAAGTCGTTGCCGTCCATCCGTCTGCGGCAGCAGGTCCATGCTGTGCTACGCAACGCGCTGGAGGCGGCGGTACGGGAGGAGCTGATCCGGCGGAACGTGGCGAAGCTGGTGAAGGTCTCCGGTCCGAAGTACAAGGTCAACCGCGGGCTCACCGTCGACCAGGCACGCAAACTGCTGGTGGCGGCAGAGAACGACCGGTTGCACGCGCTCTACGTCCTTGCACTCTTCCTCGGGCTGCGGCGTGGCGAGCTGCTCGGGCTCCACTGGTCGGATATCGATCTTGACGTCGGAACGCTTACCGTGCGTCGCAACCTGCAACGGGTCGGCGGCGAGCTTCGGACGGTCACGCCGAAGACGGAACGGTCAGAACGGACGATCCCGCTTCTCGGTGCTACCGCGGACGCGCTACGCCGGCATACCGAGCGGCAGCGGGAGGAACGGGCGCACTCCGGGCCGGACTGGGTTGAGACGGGCCACGTCTTCACGAGCGTGATTGGAACGCCGATCGAACCGGACAACCTCCGGCGGAGCTGGTACCCGCTACGCGAGAAGATCGGTGCCGAAGGCGTTCGTTTTCATGATCTCCGTCATACTTGCGTAACCTTGCTCCTGCACCTGGGCATACCGCCGCACACGGTCCGGGACATCGCCGGACACTCGGCGATCGAAGTTACGATGACGATCTACGCGCATACATCCCTCGGCCAGATGCGGGACGCGTTGAGCAAGCTGGACGATCAGCTTCGCTGACGTTGCCGTCAGGGTTGCCGTCAATGGCGGCCAGGAACGATGATCAAAATAGCAAAACCGTAGGTCAGGGGTGGTGGGCAGGGGCGGGGTCGAACCGCCGACCTTCCGCTTTTCAGGCGGACGCTCGTACCGACTGAGCTACCTGCCCCGATTCGACTATCCTGTCATACGAGGGTCTGCCAGATCGCAACCACCTGGTGATATCAGCGTCACGCGGATGCTGATCGATGGTGCGAGCGCGGTCCCGACGGGATTCGAACCCGCGACCTCCGCCTTGACAGGGCGGCGTGAACTCCAGACTTCACCACGGGACCATGCTGTGTGCTGTTCAGTTATACCACCGCTGTGCCGGTTTCTGCGGCGACCCTCCTGGGAGGAGGCTCGCCCGGCACCTGAACAGAAGCATACAGGACGGCGGGACCGTCCAGGCAAGGGCGGATCGCCCATGGTTTTTTCTGGGCCGGAGGCTCCAGGGTCCCAGGCCTGGGTGGGCGGGGGCGCGCCCCGGTGAGGATGGTGCGACGGAGGCCGGGAGGGAGACCCGCCGGGTCGGGCCGATGGGTCGGGCCGCCGAGTTACGCTGCGGGGCAGTAGTCGATCTTGCTGGTCGCCGTGGGGTGTCCGGCGGCTCCCGGCGGACATCGCCACCGGGCCGGGGATGCGGCGGTGGCGGTTGGTCGGGAACCTCACGGCGAAGGTCCACCCGCCGTCCGCCCTTATCGCACCCCTCTTGTTTCATCATAATTATCGCACTATAAAAGGCGCATGCCTTTCCGTACGGACACGAGCATCGATGTCACCGGTAGCGTTCCGATCGACGGCAGGCTGTCCCTGGCTGCGACCGTGGTCAGCCCGGACGATCTCGACCCGGCGCAACCGCCCGTCGTCCTCTTCGCCTTTCCCGGAGGCGGCACAACTTCGCTGGTACCCGCCACCTGCTGTGGGAGCGTCTCCACGGCTGGGGCGACCAGGTCCGGCTCCGCAGATAGAGACCAGGTCCAGCTTCGCGGATAGAGAGGAAACCAGAGATGGACTTGGGACTCGGTGGCAAGGTCGCCGTCGTTGCCGGCGGCAGCCGCGGCTGCGGTCGTGGAATCTCGGCCGAACTGGCGAAGGAGGGGGCTGCGGTCGTCCTGACGGGTCGCCAGCCGGATGTCGTGGAGGCAACGGCCAAGCAGATCGAAAAGGCGGGCGGCGCGGCGCTGGGTGTGGTCGCGGACATGACCACTCCCGCGGGCGCCTTCGCGATCATAACGGCGACGAGAAACGCCTTCGGGCATCCCGACATCCTGGTGACGAACCCACCCGGCCCGCTTCCCGGCGACGACTACGGACGGGGCTTCCTCAACTGCGCCGACGAGGATTTCCTTCGTACCAACGACCAGTTCATCATGAGCCAGGTCTACCTGACCCGGGAAGTCATCCCGAACATGATGGAAAAACGTTGGGGACGCCTGGTAAACATCGCCTCCATCTGCCTGAAGACGCCGCATCACCGGGACCCGCTGGTGCTTGCCAACCTTCGCGTGGGTATTGCGGGGATGATGAAGACGTTCGCCGAGGAGTACGGCGAGCACGGCATCACCTCCAACGTCGTGGCGACCGGACCGTTCCACAGCGAACTGGCGGATGACTACCTGAAATCGCAGAACGTGAAGGACGAGTCCTGGTATGCGAAGGAGGTTCCGGTCCGCCGCTGGGGGCGTCCGGAGGAGATGGGGTCACTCGTCGCATTCCTCTGCTCGGAGAAGGCCGCCTTCCTGACCGGAGAGACCATCCGGCTGGACGGTGGCTACGGCAAAAGCCTGTTCTGAGCCCTGATCCGCGGGCCGGCACGGCTGATTAATGATGTAACATGCCCACTTAGGGCATGTTTGGGAACCATCTGTCCGGCTCGCCACGCCCAGACGGATCCCGGCTGCGTTCTCGGTCAAACCGATACAACTCCTCCGGTATCGGCTGGGCCCGAACCTTACCGATCGAAGATCTATAAGGTTCGGGCCTTGTCAGGAACCGTCTGGACGCGGCTTGCTGATCGAACGACGATTCTCAAACACCCTGTCACAGGAAATGATCCTGACGGGTGAGGGTGAGTGGTGCTTCCGGCACGACCAGGTAATCGAAGTTGGGAGGCGGGCCGACTGTGCGTTCCAGAGTCTTGATGACCTTGAGAGGGTTGTCATACGGACCCGAGATGTAGTACGGCTTGCCTTCCTTGCCGAAGGTGATGGCTGACGGGCCTTTCCATGCACCGAGATGGGCGGCGGCCTGCGCGAAGTCGGCGTGGGGCTCGAAACCGAGTCGGCGGGCGTATTCGACTGCGCCGAACACGATGTGCTGAGCGAGCTCGATCGGCGCGTCCTGCCATCCGCACGGGTAGGCGGCGTAGTAGTCCGGCAGGAACCTCCGCAGATCGAGTTCGTCCTTGATGTCAGGGCCGAAGGCGTTCTTGACGCCCAGACAGTAGACGTCAGCGAGGTATCCGCACACCGACACTTTATCCCAGCGATGTCTGCGGGCGACCAGCACGCTCACCAGCCCGCCTGTGTCGTCCTGCGATGGTGCTTCGTCAGCCCAGCCGTGTGACTGGTCGACCGAGATTCCCCGGCTCCAGCTGACGTTGACCCAACAACCGACGACCTGTGGTTCACCCGCTGTGGTGTGGCCTTGTGTCGCGACGGTCCGCACCAGGGAGGCGACCGCCGAGGGTGGCATGCCGAGGACGCGGGCGATCTCCTTCGGCGACTTCCCCTCGCTGCGCAACTGGCGTATCTGATCCAAAAGCTCCACATTGTCCATAGGAAGGGAAGTATATGGAAGCCGGCATCATGCGGGGAGCCGGCCGACCTGTTAGCACGGCTACTGTGGTCTGCATGGCCATCAATGATGCCCACGTGATGATTGCGCATTGGCGGAACCGGAAGCGTTGCTGGTGTTCGGCATGATCGTCACTGCCACGTCGAGGGCGCGATCTTCCCGGATCGGATTGTCTCAGGTCGACCACCGGCGTGACACCATCGTCGGCCCCTACGTAAAGCCGGCAAAGTCAGGAGATTCACCGAAAACTCTCCGAGACAGAGTGACACGATAGAAACCACCGCGGGCAGAAGAAGGACCGCCGAAGACGTCGAACGGCTCAATGAATCCGGCGGACCGCTTGTGGTGAAGCTGCTACGGCCATCCGTGGAGCGATATCGCTGACGTTCGTGCTCGACAACGGCACGGTCGGTGCGGTGGTTCGTCCACGAGTACTCGGGGCAGAGATCCTGCGAGGGTGAGGATGACTGACGACGGACTGGCCACAGCCGCGGTCGACGCGGACGGCGTTGTCGTGGGCTGGAGTGTGCAGGCCCGGAGTCTGCTCGGCTACCCGCCGGCGGAGGTCATCGGACGTCCCGCGGCGAACCTGCTCGCAGTGGAACCCCAGGACAGCGACCGCAAGGCCGCCGAGGCGCAGGAACCATGGGCCGGCGAGGTCACGGTGCGCCGCCGGGACGGTCGTCACCTCGACGTCCAGCTCCGTGCCCATCCGATGCAGGACGCCGGCGGGAGGACACAGTGGTTCCTTTCGGGGACCGCGGTCGGTCGCCGGTTTGCCGCCCGACGCCCGCAAGTCCCGGGACCCGGGGACGTCCGGGCACTTCTGGACTGGGCGTTCGCCCAGGCGCCGGTCAATCTGGCGCTCCTCGACACGGATGCGCGACATCTGCGCATGAACGACGGGCTGTGCCGCACGCTCGGGATCGAAGAGGAGCATCAGGCGCTGGGGCGGGTGTTGACGGACGTGTTTTCCGGCCCGGTCGCCGAAGCCGTCCAGGCGTGGGCACGCGACGTGGCGCGCAGCGGTGAGCCCGCGTTCCACCATGTTGTCACCATGTCGCCCGGTGAATCGTCCGACCACGCCTGGTCGATCATCTTCTCGCCGGTGACGGATCCGGCGGGGCAGGTGCGCGGCGTGCTGGTAGTCGGGCTCGACGTCACCGAGCAATATCAGACACGGCAGCGGCTGGCGCTGGTGAACGACGCAAGCACACGCATCGGCAGCACTCTTGACGTGACCCGGACCGCCGAGGAGCTGATCGATGTCACCGTGCCCCAGCTCGCGGACTACGTCGCTGTCGACCTACTGGACTCGGTCCTGCGTGGAGACGAGCCGACTCCCGGACCGGTCGCCGGAACGGTCGCGCTGCGCCGCATGGCCATCGGTTCGATCCTGGAGAACACTCCGGAGACGGCCCGCAGACCTGGGCAGGTCTCCTCATACCCCAGCGGCTCGCCTGCCGCTCATTGTCTGGAGACCGGGCAGGCGACGCTGTGCCAGAACGAGGACATCACCGCTGGATGGGTCGCGAAGGATCCTGTCCGGGTCGCCCGGGTTCAGTGGTACGGGTTTCACTCGGTCATCGCGGTTCCGATACGCGCCCGCGGAGCCACGCTCGGCGTGGCGACCCTCGTCCGCCACCGGCGGCCGGATCCCTTCGAGGACGACGACCTCGTTCTCGCGGAGGAGATCGTGGCCAGGGCCGCGGTCTGTGTCGACAACGCGCGTCTCTATACCCGGGAACGAGCCACCGCTCTCACCCTGCAGCGCAGCCTGCTGCCGCAGCGGTTACCCGGGCAGGCGGCCGTGGATGTGGCCTCCCGCTACCTGCCCGCCGGCTCCCGCGTCGCCGTGGGCGGCGACTGGTTCGACGTGATCAGACTGTCTGGGACCCGTGTCGGACTGGTGGTCGGCGACGTCGTCGGCCACGGTATTCATGCCGCCGCCGCCATGGGACGGCTGCGTACAGCCGTCCGGACGCTTGCAGATCTTGACCTCGCGCCCGACGAACTGCTCACCAGACTCAACGATGTGGTCACCAGCCTCGTCGCCGATGACAACGTCGCTCCGGGCGGTGACGGCACCAGCGATCTTAGCGCGACCTGCCTGTACGCGGTGTACGACCCGGTCTCCCGGTGCTGCTCGCTTGCCCGGGCGGGCCATCCGTTCCCCGCCGTCGTGACCCCGGACGGCGCGGCCTACTTCCTCGATCTGCCGGCCGGCCTCCCGTTGGGCCTGAGCGGCATCCCCTTCGAGACCGCGGAGCTCGAACTGTCCGAGGGCAGCCTGCTCGTCCTGTACACCGACGGTCTGATCGAATCCCGGGAGCACGACATCGACACCGGGCTGAATGAGGTACGCAGAGCGCTGGCTGAGGTCCGGTGCCGCGCGGATGGTTCGCCGGACACCTCGCTTTCGTTGGAGACCGTCTGCGACGCCGTGCTCAAGACCCTGCTACCGGAACGACCCGTGGACGACGTCGCCCTGCTCGTCGCCCGCACGCACGGACTTGACGAGGACCGGGTCGTTTCCTGGGAGCTGCCCGCCGATCCGGCGGTCGTCGCGGTCGCCCGTGCGCGGGCAACCCGCCAGCTTGCGAAATGGGGGGCCGAGGAGGCCGCCTTCGCGACCGAACTGATCGTCAGTGAGCTTGTCACCAACGCCATCCGTCACGCGCGCACTCCCATCCAGGTCCGGATGATCCTGGATTATGTGCTTATCTGCGAGGTGTCCGACGGCAGCAGCACGGCCCCGCATCTGCGCCGGGCACACAGTTTCGATGAGGGCGGCCGTGGCCTGATGCTGGTCTCCCAGGTCGCCGAACGATGGGGCACCCGCCAGACCCGGACCGGTAAGATCATCTGGACCGAGCGGCCGCTGCCATCCGATGCCCGCACCGGTCCGCAGCCGTGATCCGCGATCCGTAGGCACCCGTCGAAATCATCGGCAGGGACGCCGGAAATCCGCAGAGCCACCACTCTGATGCGTTCAGTTGTCCAGCTAGCGGGCTACACGATCGCTCCGAGCTTCGGCGTCCATCCGGCACGACCAGCCGTCACGATAAATGATCAACGGACGGTCGGTGGGTAGCGCCGTCGGGCCGTGGGGGTCCGGGGGCTCGGCCCCCGGGTGGACATGACGAAGGAGATCACGGCCAAGCGAACTTCACCCGTCTTCGAGTACCCCCCGAGATGGGGACCCCATCGAAGCTTGCCGTCCACAGCCGCCGCCACAGCCACAGCCACGGCGGGGCCCCGGCACGCCGGAGAGCCAGCCGTTCGATCTCAATTTTCTGGTGCGCCGGGGATAGCCTGGGAATCAACTGGTACCGTTTTCCCAATGGAAGTGACCGTTGATTCGGTGGGACGCATCGTCGTCCCCAAGCCGCTACGTGACGCTCTAGGCCTCGAGCCCGGTGCGTCCGTCGATGTCAGCCTCTACGGTGCCGGCCTGCAACTCGTACCCACCGGACGGACGGCGCGGCTCCGGGAGATCAACGGCTCCCTGGTAGCCGATTCGGACACCGTCGTGACCGACGAGACTGTGTTCGCCCTGATCGACGCCGGACGCCGGTGACCGACCTCGCGCTCGACACGAGCGTCGCCGTCGCTTATCTTCTTCGGTCTCACGTCGCCCATCCTGCGGTCCGAGACCACGTCGGCACCCGGGTTCCCACGCTGACCGGCCACTCGTTGGCCGAAACGTATTCGGTGCTCACAAGGCTCCCTGGCGATGCGCGAGTGACCCCCGCCGATGCAGTCACGCTCATCGAAGCCAACTTCGGCAAGCCGGCACTCCTCGATCCAGGTACCGCTGCATCCATCCCCTCCGTCCTCGCTTCGGTCGGCGTCGCGGG
>NZ_CADDZT010000084.1:19008-25606 GCF_902812655.1 Candidatus Frankia meridionalis
CCCGCGCCTCCAACCTGCCGCTGGCCACCCGCGACCAGCGAGCAGCGTCGACCTATGCGATCCTCCATGTCCAGATTGAGCTGGTCATCACCTGACCGACAGCGTCGAATTGGACCTTTGATGCCAACGTCAGGGTTCGGTCGAGGCTGCGACTGGTCACGCAGGTTTTCCCATTGACACGAAAAACCGGTAGGAGATCACAGCGGTCGGTAGGCGTCCCGGCGGTGTTCCACGTAGAGGACGATGGCTTCGCGCTTGTCATCGTTGATCCGGTAGAGGACGCGGTAGGTGCCGCGGCGGGCCGACCAGATTTCCTCGAGGTCGAAGCGCAGGGGTTTGCCCACTCTGTGCGGAGCTTCGACCAGAGCGGTGGTGAGGAAATCGACGGCGGCGGTCGCGACGGCTTCGGGTAGCTGGTCGGTGAGTGCGCGTCGGGCGGGTGGAGTGAGGCCAAGCTCGTACGCAAGTCAACCGTAGTTGCAGGGCGCGGCCCCTGCTCTCCAAGGTCATCGGCGCGTGCCAGCATCAGACCACGGTGCAACTCAAGGTGTGTAGCGAACCGAGGCAGCGAATCGGGTAGCAGCGCTGCCGCCGTGTCCTGCGCTTCCACGGCCTTGTGTTCTTCGCCGAGACGTGCGAACAGGAGGCTGGAAAATACGTTCATTCGCCACTCTGGTACGGCGTAGTCGCTCGTCTGTTCGTCCGACCTGGCGGCATCGAACACGCGGCGTCCCTCTTCTAGAAGGTCGAAAGCCCCGGATCTGTCGCCTCGGATAGCTGCCACGTGCGCCATTCCCATTACCGCGTTCAGCCGACCCAGAGATGGCGCATCCGAGATTTTCGTGGCCTGCTTGGCAAGTGTCTCGCCCAGCACTCGACGATAGCAGGCGAGAACACGGCCCTCGTTTCCATCCCCGGCCAGCAAGAGGATACGGTAAGTGCGCCAACAGCCCTGGGGGACATCGTCGCGCACAAAAGCTACGTTCTTCACCGGGCCACGCCAAACCGGACCAACCTTGATTGTATAGCCTTGGTAGTAGTGGTGGGTGCCTCACCTCGCCCGCGCTTCGGGGTCCACTACGCCGCCAGCGCGCGTACTGCGTAGAATTCCAAGGATGCCACCAAGTCCGCGCTTGTCGGGAAGGCGATCCAGCGTGCGACGTGCAGCAGTTCCCAAGATTCCAACTGCACTCGTGACGGCCCTTGATATCGAAGATGAGGGAGTCTACCGAGCTAGCGGTTTCAACGCCGTGGACCTGTCGGATCGTAGGATACGAGCGGTCGAGATCGAATGTAGCCGACTCACGTCCGTCGATCTCAGCGGCGCCCATCTTGCTAGCGCCATGTTCTCAGATGTCACCATCGAGGCCTCCAACCTATCTAATCTGCGAGCTACACGGTCGTCCTTGCTTCGCGTAGAGGTAAGCGCGTGCCGGATGACTGGAGCGGCCTGGAGTCAGGGCCGGCTTCGCGACGCCGTCTTTAGCGATTGCCGGCTAGATATGTCGAACTTCCGTGGCACGAAGATGACCACTACGGTTTTCACGCAGTGCAATCTGAGTAGCGCTGTCTTCCAAGACGCGGACCTTCGTGGCGCAGTATTCGAGGATTGCAATCTAACCGGCGCCCAGCTCTCCCGGGCGAACATGGATGGTACACGGCTGCACGCATGTGAACTTAGCGGCATAAGCGGAATCACGAGCATGAGTGGGGCGCGGGTCATGACGGGAGATTTGATAGGCCTTGCCTACTCCCTCGCCGCGGCCTTGGGAATCCAGGTAGTCGACGACGAAACAGAATCTGACCGGCAATAGCGAGCATGTCAACGGCGTCACTCGACACACGCCCCACGTGGTATAAAGCCATTGTGGAGGCGAATGAGGCAGAGCCGGTGGGGCAAGGAGCATTGTTATAGGGGCGCGACCACGACCATGGGGAGGAATCGGATGCCCGCGACGCCAGCATCCGACAGGGGAAGCGGCGCACCAGGGCCACACCCAATACCAGGAATTTTAGGTTCTGGTCAGGATTGTGACGACGGTGGGTGGCGGTCCCGTGAGGTGCTTGTCGACCGGCTTTTTGGCGGGAATGGGGTGCGTTTGGTGCGGCGGACGACGCGGGGGTTGGAGCGGTGACGTTCCGGCAGGACGTGTTCGGCGATCTCAGCGGTCACCGCTGCGAGGATCCGGGCGGTCCGGCGGAGGGGGGAAAATCGCCCGGCGCACGATCTGGCGCCGGACGATGCTGACGGTGTGGGTGAACGAGAGCCGGTCGGGGTCGACCCCTTCGCGTAGCGCGGTGTCGTGGATGAGTTTCCGTAACGCCCGGTGCAGCAGCAGGATGCCCCAGACCTCTTGTTCGACCCGGTCGGGGCGCGGCGTCGACGGGCAGGCGCCGGTCGGACTTCGCCCGCCACAGCAGGTCCGCGCCGGTCGCGGCCGCCTTCTCGAACAGGTCGAAACCGAGGAAGTTGCGGTCGGCCAGCACCAGCAGGCCCAGACGTAACGCGCCCAGCACGTCGGTGAACAGGGCCTGTTCGCTGGCGGCTTTTCGAACGGCAGCTTCACCGGCTCCACCCCGAGCCGGTCCCGCGCCTTCGTGATCGCGGTGGCCGCCGGGACCTTCACCGGCCCGGCCCGGTCCGAGCGCCAGTCATCGGCGACCTTCACCTGCCGCATCACCTCGTCATAACCATCCGACGGGAACAACGCCAACGCCACCACATACCGGACCGTCAACGCTGCCGGCAGGTCCCGGGTCCGCCGCCCGCGCCGGCCCGTCTCCGCGACGACCTCATCGACCAGCGCGTCCGGGAACTGCGCCGCCAGCACCTCCAACCCGACCCGGTCCACCAACCGGTCACCGCGCTTCTCCTTGACCTGACCCCGTCTCGGCACACCCCGAACCCACACGATCAGAACCTTAAGTTCCTGGTATTGGGTCTACGCCCAGAGGAAGCTGCCGCACTCGCGAAACACAATCTATCTCTACCGGCAAAGGGATGGGGCGAACTGCACCTGGAACGCGCTCGGCCATACGCCGGAAAAGAATGGACCAACACCGGCGAGGCGCGCGACGACAGGCAACTGAAGCAGCGCCCGATGGGCGAGATTCGTACGGTGCCATGTCCACCCGAACTGACGGCTCTTCTCCACGGACATATCGAAAAATTCGGCACGAACCCTGCGGGCCGGCTGTTTTTCAGCGAACGGAACGGCGATCAGATTCCGACTCTGACGATCACGCGGACGTGGGGCCGTGCACGCCTGGCGATCTTCACGGAGGAGGTTGCTGCCGCGCCGCTGGCGAAGACGCCATACGACCTTCGTCACGCCGCCGTGTCAACCTGGCTGAACGCGGGTGTCCCGCCGACGAAGGTCGCGGAGTGGGCCGGGCACTCCGTCGAGGTGCTGCTCACGATCTACGCCAAGTGTCTCGACGGTGAGGGTGCACGGGTGCGGTCACGGGTCGCCGATGCGCCGGGATGGTGCCCGAGCGACGACGCGGGGGAGAGCGGTCGGGAGTAGAGCGGAAACTTCGGCGCCCATTCGGTGTAATCAACCGTCGGGGACCGGTGACGGCTGGTGGGTGAGGCCGTCAGATCGTGGGGGTCCGGGGGCTCGGCCCCCGGGTGGGCATCGAGGCTTGTGGGAAGCTGTGCGGAGCACGGCGAACAGGACGAACCGAGTGCCCCCAACGGGATTCGAACCCGTGCTACCGCCTTGAAAGGGCGATGTCCTAGGCCGCTAGACGATGGGGGCAGCAACGACCGGGTCCAAATCGCAATCTACCCGCAGCGCCTGCTGTCAGAAACACCGCCAGCATAGGGGACGATGGGCTGTCGCGACAAACGGCCGTCGGGTCAACCGTCGCCGAGCGCGGGTAGCGGGTTGGTCCAGCGGTAGCGGGTGCGGAAGAAGGCCCGCACCGGACGTCCGCCGATGGCCAGATTGTGCATGATCGGGACTGGGCCGGTCGGACGTGTCACGTCGAACGACAGCGTTACGTCGTCGGCTCGGTCCAGCGGCGTGTTCGGGTCGTAGACCCGCAGCGTGACCGCGGTTCGTTGCTGTTCGTAGGCGTAGGCCAGCACCTGGTGGTTGTGCCCGAGCTGGAAGGGGTCGTACGAGTGCAGCGTGATGACCCCGAGTGGGGACAGGACGCCGCGGTCGATGTCGAGCCGTATCTGCGGCCACTCGTTCACGATTGTGATCCGTCCGGCGCCGCGCAGCGTCAGCGACGACCAGGCGGCGTCCGCGTCCGGTGTGGCCATGAGCTGGTAGTACCGGGCGACGCCGCGGGGGACGTCGAAACTGTCGAACAGCCGGCGGACGATGTAGCGGTACAGCGGTGAATCCAGCGGCGGTGGCTCCTTCAGCGCAGGCTGGGGCAGCTTCGCCTCGAAAAGATCACGTGTGACATAGATCATTCCGCCGCAGAGTCCGCGGCTGGCGTCCCCGATCGGGACCTGGCCGACACCCGGGATATTGATCTTAATGACCGGCTGCCGGGGGAAGTCGTTGGTGAAGGGGAGGCCCTGGCTGCTCGGCAGGAACCCGTCCACCGCGGCTCGGGCGTCAACCATCAGTAGTCCCCCTTCGACTGGGAATCGTGCCCATACAGGCTCTCACCAGGATGGGTGGGTCGCGCGCGGTCTGCTGGGCGCCGGCCGAACCGGGGTTGCCGTCGGGCGAAGCTACGGTTGGGCCGTACGGTGATGTCCATCTGGTGTGCAAGGAGTGTGTCGCCAAAGTGATTAACCATACGGAAGGTGTGCGAGGGCTACCGGGTCGGGCATGAACAGTCGGACGGGTGGGACGCAGGGCCAGGCAGGCGCTGGTGGCATCAGGCGCTGGTCCGGCAATACGACGGCCCTGCGGGGCGATGGTCAGGGAGGAGTCCGCGATGGCCGCGGTTGTGGGGACCCGCAACGGAGTCAGGACAGGGACGATCCAGGGGGCGGTCGCCTACCGGCATGCGTTGGAGATGTTCAGTGCGCGGGTCCGGTCGGTGGCCCCCGGGCAGTGGAACTCCCCGACGCCATGCCCTGACTGGGACGTTCGTGCCCTGGTCAACCATCTGACGGTCGAGCAACTGTGGGCGGTTCCGCTGCTGCGGGGGGCTACTCCGACCATGATCGGCCGGCGCTTCGACGGCGACCAGCTCGGCGAGGAGCCCGTTGCCGCCTGGAGCCGCGCTGCCGAAGCGGCGCTCACCGCCTGGGATGCCCCGTGTTCGTGGGAGCGGACGGTGAACCTTTCAGCAGGCCCCACATCCTCCGCCGAGTACGGCTTCCAGATGACCGCTGATCTGCTCATCCACGGGTGGGACCTGGCTCGGGCGATAGGCGTGAACCAGCCCTTCGACCCTGATCTGGTTCGGATGGTCCTCGTTCGTCTCGAGCCGGAGGTGGAGCGTTGGCGGCGTATGGGGATCTTCGGGCCTTACTGCCCGGTGGCCGTCAACGCGAGTGACATGACCAGACTGCTGGCACTGACGGGTCGCCGCGCGGACTGGCGTCCGCCGCGCCGATTGACGTCCGCCGGTCGGTGGACGTCAACACAGCCGGTAGGTCGGAAAGCGTGCGGGGTCGGTGGCAGCTCCCGCCAAGCTGTCGGTCCCGGTGGTCGGGCACGGGCTGTCAGCCCGTGAGTCGGCCTTGCGGGTCGCGATGGCGGACGGCGCGAGCAGGATGTTCGCCGAGCCGGCGATCATCAACTGGTCGGTCACGACCGGGAAGGCCTGCGCGTCGATGGTGGTGTCGAGCTGGCTCGCCAGGTTCGGGCCGGCATGGAGACGATCAGGATTCACCCGATATGTTCGGTATTCGGGGATGGGTGACCCGAACCCGGCTGCGCGGCGGATATCGGTGCTGTCCGCAGCGGGCATTGAGCTCAGCATGGGCATGAGGTTCGACGAGGGCATGAGGTTCGACGAGGAGATGATGGACAGTCCGCCGATCACGAAGGCCGCGACCGCAGTGACCGCAGCGACCGCAGTGACCGCGGCGAGTAATGCCACTGAAGATGTCGTGCCGTGTCGCGCTCGAGAGCACGGCGCCATCCGGAACGGTCGACTCACCGGCGGGTCCAGGGTTTGGGACGCAGCCATGACGTGTTCATGTCCTGCGTTATCACAGTGATTTGCCGTACTGGCGGCGTGGCGCGACATCGGTGTAGCACCCCTGAATTGTTGGTCCGTTATTAAAAGCTCGTTGCCGCCGTTGGCGTCTATATGAACATTTTCGTCGATGTGGGCGGATTCGCGGCCGGATCGGGTACTACGAGTAATGCTCACACCACATGTCGGATAAACATGAAGGTTTCGGGTTTTACCCGGGGTAACTTCGAGAGTCCGTAAGGTGAACATCGGGTGATCGACGGTGGCCCTGGGTATTGAAGGGCTATGACACATCGCCCTGACGGGATTCCGCCGGCACAGTTGTCGGACGAGGACCTCGCCCATGAAGTCGAACACCTGCACGAGACCCGGCACGAGACGTTCCTGCATGGCAGTTCCGATGCGTTCGAGACGCACACCGCGCGGATGCTGAGCCTGGAACACGAGTACCTGCGTCGGTTCGCCGGGGCTATCCGCC
>NZ_CADDZT010000084.1:25918-30732 GCF_902812655.1 Candidatus Frankia meridionalis
TAGTCGCCGCGCCGCGGCGCAATCAGCTCGGTAGCCCTGTCCGCCGACCCGAAACCGGTCGCCGCGCTCCGGCGGTCGACCGGATCAGCTCGTGATGTCCCGGGTGCCGAAGACGATCCGAGCCAGGACGATCATTGCCGAGCCGTAGCCACCCTCGAGGAGTACGCCGCGTTTCATGTTGGACCAGTTCACCGGCGCACGGAACAGGTCGACGAACGCCATCCAGTAGTGCGTGGGCAGGTAGGGCTGGATGGCTGCGGCGGCTGGGAGCTGGTCGAGTACGCCTGCGGTAACCAGGACGCCGAGTGCGCCGAAGGTCGCGGCAAGCGGCGTCGAGGTGATCACCGACAGGAATAGTCCGACGCCGACGATCCCGAGCATGGACGCGGCCACGAACAGTGCGGACAGTCCGATCCGGACCGCAGCCTGCGGCAGGCTGAGCGGCGGGCCGGTGCCACCCAGGGGCTTCACCGGAGCCAGTCCGAACAACATCCAGCCGACCACGAACGCGGTCACGGTCACCGCGGTTACCGCGATCAGTAGATAGCTGATGATCCCGATCAGCTTCGCGGCGAGCAGTCGACCTCGGCCTACCGGCCGGATCACCAGGTAACGCAGGGTTCCCGCGGTCGCCTCGCCCGCGATCGCCTCGCCGGCCAGCAGCAGTACCGCCACCGGCAGGAACAGCGGGAGGACGAGGGCGAGCGCCGCGATCGGGAACCACGTGCCGTTATGGATCACCTCCGCCAGGAACACCGGACTGGTGGATCCCGACCCGAGTCCGCTGACCTTGAGGAAGATGGCGACGATCACGGGGAGGGTCGCGAGCATCAGCACCGACATCCAGGTCCGCCGCCGCAGCAGCAGCAGGCGCAGCTCAACGCGGATCACAGCTCGTCCGGGACGAATTCCCGGTCGCCGTCCGGGTCGCCGCCGGTCAGTTCGAGGAAGACGTCCTCCAGGGTCCGCCGTTCCACCACCAGTTCGGACACGCGCACACCGGCCGATACCAATGCGGCGTTGAGCGCCATCGGGTTCTTTGTCCGCGCGACCAGGGAGTATCCGTCGCGGCCTTCGAGTACCCGTTCAAGCAGGTGTGCCGCCAGTTCGGTGTCCGGGGTACGCAGCGTGACCCGGCCGGTCGGCCCGCACAGCGCGTCCAGGGAGTCGTGGGCCACCAGACGGCCGTCACAGATGATCGCCGTCTCGGTGCACAGCATCTCGACTTCCGAGAGCAGGTGGGAGGACAGAAAGACGGTTGTCCCCTCGGTGTTCAGCTCGAGGAGCAGATCGCGGATCTCCCGGATGCTCTGCGGGTCCAGGCCGTTCGTCGGCTCGTCCAGGACGAGCAGTCGGGGCCGGCGCAACAGGGCTGCGGCAAGGCCGAGCCGCTGCTTCATCCCGAGCGAGAACCTGCTGATAGGCCGGTCGTCGATGTCGCCGAGTCCGACCCGTTCAAGAGCGTTCTCGATCCGGACACGGCGGGTCCGCCATGAGGCGCCGCGCCCGGCTTCGTCGAGTGCGGCCAGTTCGACCCGGGCAGGCAGGAAAGTATGGAACGCGGGGGCCTCCACCAGCGCACCGATCTTGGGCAGGACCTGCCGTGCGTAGCGTGGCATGCTCCGGCCGAGAAGACGGACGGTGCCGGCGCTCGGGCGGACAAGGCCGAGCAGCATGCGGACGGTCGTGGACTTGCCCGAACCGTTCGGGCCGAGGAACCCGAAGCGGTCACCGGTCGCCACCTGGAGGTCGAGGCAGTCGACCACGGTCCGGCGCCCATAGCGTTTGGTCAGACCGTCCGCATGGACAGCGAACGTCATGCCGGCGCTCCCGTGTTGTCGGGAGTATCGGGCACGCGGCAATCACGCGTCACGACTGCCGGATCAACCAGGCTGACCACCACGGCGGTCAGTGACAGTTCGGACGGCGCATGGAGACAGGACGATCGCGAGGTAGGCACTGTAGGTACTAGTAAAGCGGGGCCGTCGTGGGCTATCGACAGTTGGGGGCAGTTCGGACGTGCCCCAGGTGTCGCACACCCCCGATCATGAGGGGCCGGTTGGTCCGGGCGACCCGTACAGCGGCGGGTCACGGGCCTCGGCCTCGGCATCGGCAGGTCCGCATCCCCCACGGCCGGCCACTGAACTGCGTCCACGGGTGGCAGAAAATCGTGGCGCCCATTGCGGCGCCCATTGCGGCGCCCGAGGACAGGGCATTGGCGCAGGGAGTCGTTGTAGGTCGGACAGCCCTATCCTCGGTCGCCCTATCGGGTCAGGACGAGCCCGGGATGGGCAACGCCAGGTAGGGGAATGCCGAGCCGAACGCAATCGCCGGCCCGTCCACGCCGTCACCGAGCCCGTCCACCGCGGCGGGATGCCCCGGCTGCAGGACACCCTCGGCGGCCTGTAGCTCGATGTCGACCACGTCGTCGGCGAGCCGCCGTCCGTTCGGGAAGCCCGCGGTGTCACCACCGACCACGCCGAGACGGTTCGGCTTGGCCGACGGTGGGATCGACAGGTTCAACCGCAGTTCCTCGGCGGGCTGGATCCGCTTCGGGTCCGCGTCCTGGTTGAGGGAGTGGGCGTTGAGCTTGGACACGCCGGTGAGGAAGACCGACACCAGGTCGTTGCGGGGAGTGGCAGGTGCCGGGATCTTGTAGATGCTCTGGATCACCTTGGGTAGCTCGGGATTGGTCACGTACTGCAGGAACTGCGCGTCCTTGCTGGGCGTGGACGCGTTGAACCTGTCCTTCTGCCCGACCGGGATGACCACCTCGTTGACCAGCGGCTGCCCAAGCCGGCTGACCTGTGACCAGCCACCGGTCTCGGCCGGCCTGCCGGATCCATCGGTCTGTGGCAACACCCGGACGCTGCGCCGTTGGGTGGTGCTCCACACGCCGATGACGGGGTTACGGCTGGCGTCGCCCTTGAGCGCGACCTGGGTGGCGGGCAGCTTGAGGGCGATCGTGTTGACGTCGTATCGGGCGGTGCTGTTACGGCCCACCTCGCCGAAGTTGCCGCCGTAGACCAGGTCGAACACCCGCAGGTCGAGGAAGAACGGTTCGGCGGCCTGACCGGCGAAGGTGGTGATGTTGCCCGGCAGCGACTTCACGGCCTGGCTACGTAGGGAGGCGTAGTTCGGCATGGATGCCACGCCCACGTTGGACGGCGCGACCGGGACGTCGTTCGCCAGGGTGACGGAGCGGCCGTACTGCGGATCGCCGTAAATCGCTTCCAACTTGTAGGTCTGGGTGAAGTTCAGGGTCGGGTCGGTGATCTTGTTGACCACGCCGGTGTTGTAGAGAAACGTGTTCGGGTTCTTGCGGTGGTTGGTGAACGTCCACCGGTAGGTGACGTCCGGCTTGGCGTCGCCGTCGTTGTCAATGTGGACGTCGTACTGGGCGTCCTCGGCAAAGGGATAGAAGTTGGGTCCGCCCGCAGGCTCCTCGAACGGGACCCAGTTGGCGATGAGGGTGACGCTCTTGGCGTCGTCGGGTGACACGAACGCGTAGACGTCGGTGTTGTCAGCCTGCGGGTCGGCCGCGATGAGCGGTGCCTCCCGGTGGCTTGACGCAAGACTCGTGCCCGGCCCGAGCAGCGTTGCCGCGCCGACGGTTGACACCGCGAGCGTGGCGAGGGCAGCCAGTCTTCGCCGCCTCGAGCGGACCCTGGACAGCCTGGTCATGTTTCTCCTTCTGGTGGATGGGGCACGGTCCGGATCTTTCGTTGACCGACCGTGGTGCCTGTGCGACTGACGTTCGGCGCCGGGCCACCGCCGGATTGCTCCGTGACCGGATGGGTTTCGGCGCCCGGGCGACAGGCAGCCGAAGGACGGCAGGCAAGAGATCTCTTCACTCAGGGGCCATCCGCGGGCGGCCCGGCGACGAACCACAGACCGGAAGCCGAACCGAACGGAGGCCGGATGCAGGTTCGTCGGACAGCCGCGGCGCTCGCCGTCACCGTCACCGTGGCCATCGGGCTGGTCGTCGGGGTCGGGGTGCTCGGCGGATCCGGTGGGAGCACCAAGTCCGCCGCCCCCGCCGCGGGCCCGGCGGACAACCAGCCGGCGCGGGACGCGGTGTTCCGCGCGATCGCCCAGACCCAGCAGCACCTGCGGGACACTCCGGGCGACTGGACCGCCTGGGCGCAGCTCGGCGCCGCCTACGTCCAGCAGGCCCGCCTCACCGCGGACCCGACCTACTACCAGAAGGCGGACGGAGCGCTGGCCCGATCGCTGGCGATCCGCCCGGACGGCAACGCCCTGGCGCTCACCGGCCAGGCGGCGCTCGCCGCCGCCCGTCACGACTTCGCCTCGGCGCTACGTCTGGCCGACGACGCCATCGCCCTGGACCCTGACGGTGCCGACGGCTACGGCGTCAGGACCGACGCCCTGGTGGAACTCGGACGTTATGACGAAGCCTGGTCGGCCCTGCAACGGATGGTCGATCTACGGCCGGGCGTGGCCTCGTTCACCCGGGCGTCCTACTCCTGGGAACTGCGTGGGGACACCGACGCGGCCGAGGGCATCCTGCGCCGGGCACTGGCCGACGCGGCCATCCCGGCTGATGCCGCGTACGCCCAGTACTACCTGGGGGAGCTCGCCTGGAACCGCGGTGACGTCGATGCGGCCGCCGCCTGCTACACCGCCGGACTGGTCCAGGACCCCTCCTACCTGCCCCTCCTGGCGGGCCGGGCGAAGGTGGAAGCGGCCCGGGGGCAGGACGGCCAGGCCGTCGCCGACTACCAGAGCGTGGTCACCCAGCTTCCCCAACCGTCGTTCGTCGTCGAGTACGGAGAGTTCCTGGAGGCGATCGG
>NZ_CADDZT010000084.1:31379-37363 GCF_902812655.1 Candidatus Frankia meridionalis
TGACCTGCGGGCCGCGCTCGCACTCAACCCACACTTCTCCGCCTATCACGTGCCGCGGGCGAAGGCGCTGCTAGCCGATCTGGAGAAGGCCGCGTGATCTCTTCCGTGATCTCTTTCGTGAACTCCACCGTGAACCTCGTCGCGGCCTCCGCCGCGAACCGGGGCCGCCGCGCCGGGCGACGCATCCTGGCCCGGGTGGCCGCGGTGACCGTGGTGGCCGGAGTCGTCCTTCTCCCAGCCACCGCCGCAAACGCCCACCCGCTCGGCAACCTCAGCGTCAACACCGCCAGTGTGCTGCGCATCCAACCGGACGAGGTGCTGGTCGACCTCATCATCGACATGGCCGAGATTCCCACCCAGCAGACACGTCAGGCACTCGACCTGGTCGGCCCCGAACAGTGGTCACGAGGCGAGTGCGTCGGCCTCACCCCCGCGTTGACGCTGTCCGTCGGCGAAGCGCGTCAGGCGCTCGTCCTGTCGAACTCCTCGGCACAGCTTCGACCGGGCACTGCCGGCCTGCCCACGCTGCGCGTCGTCTGCCGCTACACCGCGGCTCGGCCGGCCGAAAGCGGCTCCGTCTCCTTCTCGTCCCAGGCGTTCACCGACCGGATCGGCTGGAAGGAGATTGTCGCCTTCGGTGACCGGACGACCATCGTCCAGCGAGATGTGCCGGACCGGTCGCCGAGCCGACTGCTGACGGACTACCCGGCTGACCTGCTGTCCAGCCCTGTACACAGGCAGACGGCGACGCTGCGGGTACACGGCGGAGGCCCGGCGATCGCCGATCCGCTCGCCGCGGAGGACCTGCGGGGCGCAGCGGTGTCGGACAGTCCGCAGCGACGCGGTGCCGACGGTCTCACCGCAGCCTTCACCAACCTGGTCGGACGCCACTCGCTCACCCTCGGCTTCGCGCTGTTCGCCGCCGGGCTCGCGCTCGTTCTCGGCGCGGCGCATGCCTTCGCCCCGGGCCACGGCAAGACCATGATGGCCGCCTACCTGGTCAGCGAACGGGGGACGTTGCGCCAGGTCGGCCTCATCGGCCTGACCGTGACCGCCACCCACACCGTCGGTGTGCTGCTGCTGGGCGTCGCGCTGTCCCTGTCGACCACGTTCGCACCCGAACGTTTCTATCCGTGGCTCAACGTGATCAGCGGTGTTCTGCTGCTGGTGATGGGCGCCGGTCTGCTGCGCGCGGCGCTGGCCCGCCGCCGGTCCGCCTACGGATCCGGGCGCGCAGCCGTCCACCCGGAGCACGACCATGCCGACCACACCCATGCCGACCACGGTGCTCATGACCACGGTGCTCATGGCCACGACCATGGTGACCATCACCACCATCACCACGGCGACAAAGGCCACCACCATGTCCGCCACCGGACCAGGCGGCCGCTGGCAGCTGCCCGCCTCGCCGTCGCGGACCTTCCCGCCGGGAGTTATCCCGCCATGGGGCGTTCGTCCGGTACCGCGACGGCGATTGCGACCCGCCGCCGGTCGCCGGTTCGCCGACAGCCGCTCGTACTCACCCACACGCATGGCGCGCGGCCCCACACCCATGTGCTTCCGGCGCCTGGAGTGCCAACCCGCAGCCTGGTGACCATGGGGCTCGTCGGGGGGCTCGTTCCCAGCCCGTCCGCGCTGGTCGTGCTGGTCGGCGCGATCGCGCTGCACCGGGCCTGGTTCGGCGTACTGCTCGTACTGCTCTACGGGGCGGGGATGGCCACCACTCTGGTCGGGATCGGCGGGATGCTCTCGCGGAGCAAACGCCTGTTGGACGCGCGGGTGGCCCGCCGCGACGGTTCCCGACTCGGCGCGGTTCTGCGCTGGTTGCCCGTGGCAACCGGGGTGGTCGTCCTCGTCGGTGGCCTGAGCCTGGTGTTGCGTGGCGTCCCGCACCTTCTGCTCTGACCGTCCGGGCTCATTCCGGCCCCGCGTTCCGCGGTCTGAACAACGGCACAGTTCCGGGATTACCCTCACGGGCGAGAAACGGGAGTCAATGCGAGGTAACGAGAACCCAGGCCGCGTACTCCGCCCTGCGCCCGTGGGCTCCTGCGGTTCCGCGGCGGGCTTCACGGCGCACGCGGACGATCTCCTGCAGTGCGCCGGACGCGGTGACTCCGATGCGTTCGCCGCGCTCTACGATCTGCTCGCGTCCCGGGTGTTCGGGCTCGTCCGACGTGTCCTGCGGGACCCGGCGCAGTCGGAGGAAGTGACCCAGGAGGTTTTCGTCGAGGTCTGGCGGACTGCCGCCCGTTTCGAACCGGCCAAGGGCAGCGCGTCGGCCTGGGTGTACACGCTCGCGCACCGCCGGGCCGTTGACCGCGTCCGTTCATCGCAGGCAGCGACCGAACGTGAGCGTCGAGTCGCCATACTCGACTACCGTGACTTCGACGGGTTCGACGATGTGGTCGAACAGGTCGAGGCACGGCTCGAACACGAACATCTGCGCCAGTGCCTCAATGGACTCACCACGCTTCAGCGTCAGTCCATCACCCTGGCCTACTACCGCGGGTACACCTACCGGGAAGTCGCGGAACTGCTGAAGGTCCCGGTAGGAACGGTGAAGACGAGGATGCGCGACAGCCTGATCCGGCTGCGCGACTGCCTGGGGATCGGACGATGAGCCCCCCGGACGTCCATGTGCTGACCGGTGCATACGCCCTCGACGCCCTGGACGACGACGAGCGGACGCTGGTGGAGCGACACCTGGCCGTGTGCGGAAACTGCTCGCAGGAGGTAGCCGGGTTGAGGGCCGCAGCCTCGGCGTTGGCCGACCCCGTCGTCGAGGAGCCTCCCCGCCCGCTGCGCTCGGCGGTGCTGGGGCAGATCGCGTCCACCCAACAGGTCCCGGCGCAGGTCCCGGCGCCGGCGGTCCCGGATCCCCTCGCGAACGGCCGCTGGAGCCGCTGGAGCCACCGGAGCCACCGGAGTATGCGGCAGGACCGGCCCCTTCGGCGGCGCCCGGTGACGGCTGCCGCCGTCTCGGTCGTGGTGGTCTGTGTCGCACTCGGTGTCACCGTGGCCGACCAGTACCAGCAGTTGGACAGCGCGCGGCACCGTGCCGACAGTCTGAGTGCCCTCGCGTCCGCCGCGCTGACCAGATCCGCATCCATGCCACTTGTCGGAGGCGGAACCGTTGCCGTTGTGGCGGTCGGCGACAGCGCCCTGGTCTCGGCGCGGGACCTGCCCACGCTTCCCGACGGTCGGGTCTACCAGTTCTGGCTGGTCGGAGCGACCCGGGTACGTTCGGCAGGCATTGCCGGCGGTGACGTCGTCGCCGTCGACCGTTTGCTGGGCGACGTCGGTGACACCCGGTTCGTAGCTGTCACCGCGGAGCCACCCGGTGGTTCGACGCGGCCCACCACCTCTCCACTCGTCCGCGCACCGCTACGTACCTGAGTACGTACCTGAGCCGTTCGCATACCTGGCCCGAATGCGCAACCGACCTGTGCCGACCCGTGCCGATTTATGCCTACCGGGCAGGCGGAGCGGGCGACGACCTGTCCGTCCACCTTAGTCGATCAAAGAAAAAATCAACACAACAAATCCGTCCAGGGACCCATCCAGGCGGGACCCGGGAACGAACAACAGGCGGGTACTCCAACGGCCAGACCATCTTCCCGGAGGTTCCACAATGTCCCTCGTTCGTTTCCTGCCCGCATGGTTTCACGCCATCGCAGACTATGCTGTCGCGGCACTGCTGATCATTGTTCCGCTTGCGGCCGGTGGTTCGTCGGTGGCCGTGGCGACCGGCGTCACGGTCGGAACCGTGGTTGCCGTGGTGAGCATGCTCACCCGCTACCCGCTCGGTGTCGTCAAGGTGCTGCCCTTCCAGGTGCATTCGGCAGGCGACTACCTCGCATCCGCGCTGCTCGTCCTCGCGCCGTTCGCGCTTGCCTTCACCGATACCGACGGCGGCCTGTCCGCCTTCTACATTGCCGGTGGTGCGGCTGTTCTCGCGGTCAGCCTCGTCACCAACTACCAGTACAGCCCCCGTCGGGCGCCGCAGATCTCCGCCATCCGCTCGCAGCACGCGTAAACGGGGTTCCCATGCCGGCTGTGGGAATCCGGAGGGGCTCGGGGCATCCGGCGGCGTGAGAAAAATCGCGATCGCGTCGCCTTCGGCCAACGAAGGTGCCTGGCTGCCCGGCTGCCCGGCTGCCCGGCCACTCGACAAACTCGACAAGATGGGCCGGCTCCCTGCCGCCAACCGCGTCCGACGCATTCTGCGACACGGACCCGGTTGGCGGCATCTTTCGTGACCTCATCAAGGCCGGTCCGAGGCGCTCCGTCCTGCACGCCGCCGTCCTCGAGGTGGGGACAACCCCACCTCATCCAGGCGGTGATGTCGCGCCACGTTGCGAGAGGTGCCACGTCCCGAGAGGAAGGTGGGAGACGGGCACAGCTGGCGGCGCCCTGGGTAGCTCGCGGCTGGGCATCGCTGTCCGGGCGGCTCGTCCGCCGTCTCTGGGGCCGACCCGGGTCTTCTACCCGGGTCAGTGAGCATCCGTGCAGTCGCTCACGGGAAGGGGGCTTGCCTCCGGTTGCGCCTGCTCTTTCACGTGAAATCCAGAATCGGATGACAGGACCCGTGCGCGTTACTCGCCGACTCCGACTCCGACTCCGACTCCGCCCGGTCGTGGTTGCGACCCGCCGACAATGCCGGGTCGGCGTTCGAACGGCAGGATACCGATATCGGTGGGCCATGGCGGGTCAATCCGTTCGTTCCGGCCGTCCACGCCGAGCTGGCTTCGCTGAACCCTGCTACGGTGACCGGCAGGCCAGTTGGAGTCGGCACAGCAATCCCGTGATTGTCGCCACCGGTAGGTCGGTGCGGGACCGGAGGTCCGATCGTTCGCCTATGTCTTCATAGACGCGCCAGCGACCGGGTATCCCGGCTATATGGCCGGCCGGTAGTCCGGAGTCGTTTCGTCTGGGCGACCTCGGAGGATTGTAAGTGTTCGGCGATCGTGTCTTCTCGGGAGTTTCAGTGCAGATTTCGCTCTTGAACATGTCCGGCAAGAATGACGAGGAGGTTCTGAACGTCGTGCGGGCGGTCAACAGGCAGATCGCCGATGACTTCTACCCTTACTGGGGCCAGTCCGCGGTGCTCCGGCTGGAGGGCCGGGCGAGCGCCCAGCCCGACCGCGAGAAGCCACCGGAGCTTCGCGGTGACGCGATCTTGTATTTGTGGAACAAGGCTGACGTCCCGGGTGTGATTGGTTTTCACGCAGAGAACAACGCCGGCCTGCCTTTCGGCTTCGTCTTCACGGAGCTCGCCGATCAGCTCGATGAGCCGTACAGCGTCACCCTCTCCCACGAGGCGCTGGAGCTGATCGGTGACGCCAACGTGAACAAGCTGGCCGCCGGTCCGCACCCCGCTGACCCGAATCGGTGGGTGATGCACTGGTACGAGATGTGCGATGCCGTGCAGGGCGAGACGTACAAGGTCGATGGCGTGGACATGTCGAACTTCGTCCTCCCGCCGTACTTCACTCCGGGCGAGCAGGTCGGCGCGCGCAACGATTTTCTCGGCCGTGCACACAACGGCCGGACCCTGCAGTCCTTCGGCGTCAATCCAGGAGGCTACCTGGGTTTCTTCGATCCGGTGACCGGAAAGATGGAAACCTGGAGCGCGCCGGGTGATGCGAAAGCCGCACTTCGGCTGGGCAGCAAGCAGCGGGAGGGCCTGACCCGGCGCTCGGTCCGCCGGGCGAACCTGCCGCAGCTCGCGGTGCAGCCCGACCTCCAGTCGGTCGAAGCGGAACGGTTGCGACAGGAGCGGCAGCTGCGGGACAACTGGGCGCAGCTCCGGTATCAGATTCTCGATCAGTTCGGGCAGGTCGGCTCCGCCGACATCGACACCGCCGAGAACCTCAACGACCTCGTGCAACGGATCGTCGACAAGACGAAGCACAGCGCGCGGTACGTGGAGACACGGCTGAGGGAAATGGGACCGGAATAACAGGATTCTCCGGACGTCCCCC
>NZ_CADDZT010000084.1:37437-38581 GCF_902812655.1 Candidatus Frankia meridionalis
CCGGCGGAAGGGTCCTGGACCTGTCCTGGTACGCCGCGCGGGGGACAGTCAGGTGTCGCACGCATGGCAGGTCGCGTTCAGCGCCGCGGACGACTCCGGGCCTCCAATATCGATGATCTTCTTCTTGGTGTGGACGTCAACGTCAACCGTGACCTTCCGTTCGTGTTGGCATCGACGGCTCGTGGGAGCGCCGAGCGCCGAACTCACCGCGGTCGGATTGCTCGCGGGTGCTCCCTGTGCGACTGGGCGCAGATCGGAAAAGATATCCCCGACATCCATACATGAGGTTGGGAACGGTGCTGCGCAATGTCTCTGTCGGGTGATTCCGCGCTGGATGGATCCACGGACGCGGCCGACACCGGTCGCGGCGGTGAGGGCTCAGCCGACCATGGTGAGGGATCGGCAGGTTGTGCTGGTCAGGATGGTGGTCTCGGCCTGCCTCCAGCGCTGGACACCCTCAGCGAGGTGGTGTTCCGAACCGATGCGGAGGGCCGGTGGACGTACCTGAACCGAGCCTGGACGACACTGACCGGATTCGAGATCGGTTCCAGTCTCGGCACGGGTTTTCTCGACCACGTCCACCCCGACGAACTCGAGCGCATGGTCGCGTTGTTCATGGTGGCGGTTGCCGGAGGAGCCGATCACCGCCAGCACCAGACCCGGTACCGTACCCGTGACGGGAGTTACCGGTGGGTGCAGATCCGGGCCAATGTCCTGCGTGACGCGTCCGGCGAAGTGGTCGGAAACGCCGGAACGATTGTGGACATCACTGACTCCCGGCGCAGTGCGGAGGCGCTCAGTGAGCACACGGTCCTGCTCGAGCTGATGTCTCAGGGCGCCCGCCTGGACGAGTTACCCATAGGGGTGATCATTTATGATCACGCTCTGCGGGTACGGCGGAAGTCAGAGATCGTCGACCGGATGCTCGGCATGTCGCAGCAGGTGGGCGACGCGCTCGAGGAACTTTTCGAGGTGCTGCGGCCGGCCGATGGCGAGGGACGTCAGCTCGGAGGCGAGTGGGGCCTTGCCGCGGTCGCGTTGCGGACGAACCAGCCCCAACTCGGCGACCTCGACCTGAACCCGGGCTCCGGGCCAAGCCGCTCGCTGCGGGCGTCGGTGGTTCCGTTCGTTCATCAGGGCGGGA
>NZ_CADDZT010000084.1:39176-47923 GCF_902812655.1 Candidatus Frankia meridionalis
GGGGTTGGCCGGGCTCGGTCAGCGTGCGTTGTCCGGGCTCGACGTGTCGACCCTGCTGGGCGAGGCTGTCAGGCTGGTCGCGTCAACACTCGAAGTCCCGCTATGCGATCTTTTCGAGTGTGATCCGCTGTCCGCGGACCAGGCGGGTGTTCTGGTTGCTCGGGCATGTGTCGGTCGGCCGGCCGGCCCGGCATCCGTCGGGCCCGTCTCGATCGCGGCTACTTCGCTGGCCGGCATGGTCCTGACGGGAGAACAGCCGGTGGTGGTCAACGACCTTGCCAGCAGGCCGGAAATCGGGATCGAGCCATGGCTGCGGACGGGTGGGGTAGGCGCCACCGTGGGAGCGCGCATCGGTGGGTCTGGACGCGCCTTCGGTGTCCTTGCCGCTCACAGTACGACACCACGCCGGTTCACCCGGGACGAGGCACACTTCGTCCAGTCGGTGGCGAACGTGCTCGCCGCAGCCATTGAACGGGACCGGTCCGAGCGGGAGGTCCGCCGGCTCTACGAGGAGACGAAACGCGGCCAGGCATGGCTCACGGCGACAGCCGAGATCACCGCCGCGTTACTGTTCGTCGCGGAGCCTCAGGCCGCTCTCGGACTGGTCGCCAGCCGGGGTAGGGAGGTCACCGGCGCCGACATCGGTGTCATCGCGGTACCCACCGAATCAGGTGATCTGGCAGTTGCGGTGGCCGAGGTCGCGCCGAGGCTGGACGCCGATCCCGAAAAACTCCGCGGATTCGTTCTTGGGGCCGGCGCCACCCGGTACGCCGACACCATGCGGACCGGACGTGCCGTCCGCATCGACGACGTGGAACAGGACCGGGGCCTGTTCGCGGCACCTGTCCAGGGGCTGTCCATCAGCACATTCATGATTCTTCCTCTGGTGGTGGCCGGAGAACCGCTGGGAGTGCTCGTCCTCGGCAACGGTCCGGACGCCGCCCCGTTCGCCCCGGCCGACCTGGAGATGGCTGCCGCGTTCGCGAACGACGCGGCGCTGGCCATCGAACTGTCCCGGGTTCAGCGGGACCGTGAACGGCTCGCCGTCTTCGAGGACCGCGACCGCATCGCCCGGGACCTGCACGACGTCGTCATCCAGCGGCTGTTCGCGACCGGTCTTCAGCTCCAGGGACTGGCCAGGTTCGTCGAGGGCCAGCCAGGCGTACGCCTGGTCGCGGCGGTCGACGAACTCGACGAGACGATTGAGGAGATCCGTCGAACGATCTTCTCGCTGCGGCCTCCGACCACCGGCGTGGATCTGCGGACCGAGATCCAGCGGATCGTCGCCCAGGCCGAGGACCATCTGGGGCGCACGGCGAAGATCCGGCTGGAGGGGCCGATCGATCACGGTATTCCCGAGTCGATACGCCCGCATCTACTGGCTGCCCTTCGTGAGGCCGTTGCCAACATCGCCCGCCATGCCCACGCCGACGGCATCGGCGTCCTGATCAGGGTCACCGGTGACGACGTTCTGGTCGAGGTCCACGACAACGGGCGAGGACCCGGTCGGGCACCCCGGGCCGGCGGGCTTGCGAACCTGCGGCGCCGCGCGCTCGACCTCGGCGGACGGATGGAGTTCGGACCGGGCAAGGACGGCACCGGTACCACCCTCACCTGGCATGTCCCGATCGTTCAGCTGCTGCCCGAAACCGGTGCTGCCCGAACCGGAGCGCCACCATGGTGACTCACCTGTGCGGTAACTATCCGGGAAGGCTCGGTGGGAGTTCGAGCATCCGGATCGCGTTCGTCCGAACGATTTTGTCGATGTCCTCGGAGGGAAGTTCCTTCATCGCGTGCTCGGCATAGGCGCGGGTGTTCGGCCAGGTGGTGTCCTGGTGAGGGTAGTCGCTTTCGAAGGTGATCTGGTCGACGCCGATGGCGTGGCGGCTGGCGAGCCCGAAGTCGTCCTCGAAGAAGCAGCCGAAGACCCGGCCGGCAACATAGCTACTGGGCGGTTCGGTTATCTCCGGCGGCAGGCCGGACGCCGCGTTACCCATCCGCCAGACCCGGTCGGCGCGCTCGAACAGGTACGGCATCCACCCGATCTGGCTTTCCGAGAATGCGACCTTGAGGGTGGGGAACCGCGCAAGCACACCGGACAGCAGCCAGTCCGCCATTGCCATCTGGGAGTTCACCGCTGTGATTGCTATGCGTACGCTCGTCGGTGCGTCCGCGGAGGTGGTGAGGAACTGTGATGACGACCCGATGTGCATGCACAGTACCGTTCCGGTCTCCTCGCATGCTCTGAACAAGGGGTCCCACCGTCGTTCGGTGTCGTGCAGGCTGGGTAGGCCGAGCTTTGCCGGCAGTTCGCTGAAGGCGACCGCGCGCACGCCACGGGCGGCGTTGCGGCGTACTTCGGCGGCGGCGAGTTTGGCGTCCCACAGCGGGATCAGGCACAGCGGGATGAGTCTGCCTCCGCTGTCACCGCACCATTCCTCGACCATCCAGTTGTTATAGGCGTGTATACACGCCAGCGCGAGATCCCTGTCGGCGGCCTCGTGGAAGGTCTGGCCACAGAATCTGGGGAACGTCGGGAAACACAGCGACCGTTCCACGTGATTGATGTCCATGTCTGCCAGACGCGCCTTGGGCTCGTAGAATCCCGGCCGCATCTGGTCGTACCCGACGGGCTCCTTGCCGATTTCCTCCGGTTTCCTGCCCGCGGATGCCATTCCAACCACGATGGCGTAGCGCAGGTCCTCGTACACCCACCAGTCGGTCTCCGGACCGCTGGTCGCCATCCGGAACGGCCACCCGTTCTCCGGAACCATCTCGTAGGGCGCACGTACGATGCGCGGGCCCGAGTCCTGGTATCTGCTGGGTAGCCATTCCCGCCACAGGTGTGGCGGTTCGACCACGTGGTCGTCCACGGAGATGATCGGTGGGATTTCGACGGTCATGGAACCTCCACTGTTGGATTCGACCGGGTTCAGGCGTTGGTCCGGCGGATCAGCGTTGCGCTGCGCACGCCGTCGATGTCCTTGCCGTCCACCCGCGTCCGCGTGCCGTTGACCCAAACGGCATCGACGCCGTGGCTGCGGGCGACCAGCCGGTCCGCACCGGCATCCAGTGCCTCCGCCACCAGCCTGCGCATCCGGTCGATCTCCGAGTCGGTCGCGGCACGCTCGGTGGCCTCGTTCCCGAGGACGTAGAGCCGTAACGGGGTGTGTTCGATCATGACTCCGACGTTGAGCCGGATACCGTCCCGTTCAACCGCGTCGAGGTATTCGGGGAACGTCTCGAACGTCCACGGGATGCCGGCGGCCAACGCCTCCAGGGACATTCCTTCGACGTTCTCCAGGGTCCGCGCGATCGTCCCTCGCGCGTCCGGGCGGGTCGGTGCGATCCCGAAGCCGCAGTTGCCCATGATGACCGTGGTCACGCCGTGCCAGGACGACGGGGTGAGGTCCCGGTCCCACAGCACCTGTGCGTCGTAGTGGGTGTGGACGTCGATGAACCCCGGCGCCAGCACAAGGCCGTTGAGGTCCACCACATCGTCCCCGACGGCTACCGAGTTCGGCTCGCCGACGGCGGTGATCCGCGTGCCCTCAACCATGACATCGGCGGCTCGGGCCGGTCCACCGGTGCCGTCGACAACCTTCGCGCCTCGCAGAAGCACCACGGACTTCTCTCCTCCAGGCATGATCTGTAAACGCCGGCCTGATCGACCGATGGTCCGAGGTCGATCACGGAGTCAAGCCGACATCCAGAATTAAAGCGTATGTGCCAGATTGCGGAAAGAGGTTTCGGGCGGCCGTATGCCGGGCCGACCAGGCGGCCGATCCGTCACACTGGACGGGTGAGCGTCCCGATCGCGACCGGCAACCGTGACACGAAGGGGCGACGGGGTGGCTACGAACGGGGACGGATCACCCGCGATACCCTGATCGCGACTGCCGAGCGCCTGTTCGCGGAGCGCGGCATCGACGCAGTGTCGCTACGTGAGATCGCGGCCGCCGCGGGAAGCCATAACACCGGCGCGGCCCAGTACCACTTCGGTAACAAGGACCGACTTCTCGAAGCGATCTTCGGGCATCGTGCAACCATGCTCAACGCGCGGCGGGCGGAGCTCCTCGCTCAGGCCGCGGCTACCCATGGAGCTGCGGCGTGGCCGGTGGGGGCTCTTCCGGAGGGTCGGGTCGGGTCCGCGGCCGAAATCGCGGCAGAGGTGACGGTACGGGCAACGATCGAGGTCATCGTGAGGCCGTTGGCGGAGCTGGTCGGGCACTGCCACTACATCAGTTTCCTGGCCCGCCTTCAGGCGGACCACGTGCGCGACCAGTACGTCCGGCGTGCCGGAACCGGGACCGACTCCACGTTCCGCCAAGCCCGGAGCATTCTGCGCCAGGCTCTTCCCGCTCTGCCCGAACCGGTCTTCCGGCGCCGTTTCCACCTTGCCATGCGGATGGCCATTGCTGCGCTTGCCGACTATGAGTGCTCGCTGCCCGCCGAGCCGGAACCCGCGGTCACCAGCCAGGTCGTCAGCCCCGCGGGCGGTCCCATGCCCGTCCCTGATCCGGATACCGCTGCCGTTCCCTCGGCCGACGACCCCGACGACCCCGACGACCCCGACGACCCCGACGACCTGGACGACCTGGACGACCCCGACGACCTGGTCACCGATCTGATCGAGGCCATGTCCGGGATGCTGACCGCACCGTCCTCACGAAAGATCCCAACCACCGTCGGCCGGAGTTGCAAATAGCTGCGACACGGCCGCGGAGGCCCGGGGCTGACGGCGGCTGATCAGTACAGGCAGATCCGGCCGATCAGCCAGGCGGTGCGGTCGTGAAGACCTGCACCTCCATGGGAGCGAGTGTCACGGCGACCGTGCGGATCGGACCACCACTGATGCCGGTGCCGTCATCGACGGTGACGGTACCGGCTGGGCGGTTGGTCGACTGTTGTGGGAACGTAGGTGTGGGCTGGTTGCTGTACAGCAGTCGCGGTGGAGCCTCGGTGCTGATCAGGGTCGAGTCGACCAGGACGTGTCCTGTCCACGGTTCGGTGGTGTGGGTGTTCGCAGCTACGACGATCTCCGTGTCGGCAAGGATTCGTGACCATGCCAGCCAACCGCCCGGGTAGGGGGACAGCCCGAAGTGGATGCCGTCGCCGGACACCGGGCGGAAGTACTGGCGGCCGTAGCGCAGCGCCGCGTTCTCCATGCGCAGTTCGGACAGCTGGCGGAGGGTCACGGCGGCCGGCTGAGCGAGATCGAATGCCTTGGAAGATCCCCACAAGGCTTCCCGGACCGCCTCCGGAGAGTTACCGGTGCCATGCAGTCCCGCCTCGGTGCCGTAGTAGACGCACGGGATTCCCTGGAGGGCCATGAGGGACGCGAGGCCAAGGGAAAGCTGCGGGTCGTAGAGGTCGGGATCAGCCGGGTCCCGGTAGTGGTAGCGGCTGGGCTGGTCGTGATTGTCGAGGAAGGTCACGAAATAGCGGCTGGCGTCACCGTGGCTGCTGATGACGTTCTCTTCGAGCTGGCGGCGCAGTCGGAACGTCTCGACCAGGGCTGAAGGAGCTGCCTGACCCTTCGCCATCCGTGGAAGTACATAGAACACGGGGAAGTCAAGGGCGGCATCAACGCCAACGAGATCGCCTCCGGTATTGGTGTGACGGCCGACGTAGCCGCTTATGCGTTGCTCGTCGGCGTACACCTCACCGAAGGTGAAAAAATTCTTCTTGCCGTACGCGGCCGCGTGCTCCCGCATAGCGTTACCGAAGGTTCGCGCGAAGTCGGCTTCAACATACATGAGGGTGTCGATACGGAATCCGTCGACGTCGAAGCGCCGGATGATATCGGCATAGCAGGCGATGAGCGTGTCGCGCACCGGGTATCGGCCGTTCTCCTGCCGATCGGTGACCAGCTCCTTCAGGGTGAAGAAGTCGCCGGCGGCAGCCGGGTCGTGGCCGGGCGCGCCGAAGGCGTTGCCGCGCCGCCGGAAGGCTTCGTTGCCGCGCAGGCCAACCGGATGCACGGCGGCGGCCGGGTCTACTTCGACCGGAGGCGACGACCAGTTCGGGTTGGGCTGACCGTCCGCTCCCCGCCAGTGGACCGGATAGGGCGGGTCATCCCGCCAGGGTGCCTCGCCGCCGAAACCGTCATAGTCGAAAACGTCACCGGTATGGTTGAGGATGATATCGAGGATTACGTACAGGCCACGGGCGTGCGCCGCGTCGATCAGGGTCCGCAGCTGGGCGTCGCCGTAGCCGGCGTCCAGGCGAGCCCGGTCGGGATCGGCGCAGAACCGTGGCTCGACCCGGGTGAAGTTCTGAATCCCGTAACCGTGGTAGGTGCCGGGGAGAGCCTGCACGTTCTGTAGTACAGGTGACAGCCAGATCGCACCGACGCCGAGATCGCGGAGGAAATCGAGCTGAGCCGTCACTCCGTCGAAACTGCCGCCCTGGAACTCGCCGTAGGGGTCGTCCCACCGGCTGGCCGGTGGACGGGAGGGGTTGTTGAAGCGATCGACGAGTAGGAAGTAGATCCACAGGTCGCGCCAGTCGGCGGGTGACGGGTATACGGACATCGCCGCCTTTCTATCAATCCCGCGTCCGGCGGTTCCCAGGAGGTATCCCGGAAGAGGAGATCGGATGGACGTCGTCGATCACCTGACGATCGCTATCGTTGCACAGCCCGGCCGGTTACCGGCGTCCGGTCCGGGTGGCATGGTTGCGGTGGCTGTGCCGTCGGGTGACCGCGGTCACCCGACGGCTGCGAAGGATCCCAGGTCGGTGGCAGCGGTCACGCATCGCTCCAGGTTGGCGCTGATCAGGGCTTGGCCGTGATGGGTGGGTGGCGTCATCACCCAGCCCACCACGACCCCCCACACGATGTTCTGCCGGTAGAGGAGCCAGGCCTCATCGGCCCCGGGCGGCGTGACGCCATGACGGCGCAGTTCGTCGAGATAGCCGGCGATCAGGTCCCGCTCAAAGGCCCGGCGGTGTTCGGGGGCGAGCGCGGTCACGATCAGGTAGGCAACGTCGTGGGCCCAGCTACCGGCCTTGCAGAACTGCCAGTCCAGCAGCCCGCCCCCAGTGGGCAGGAGATAGGTGTTGGCGACGTGGGCGTCGCCGTGTAGCAGGCATTGCGGCTGCTTCTCCATGAGCTTCTGGAGTTTCCACAGGGCGTCCCAGATCTCGTCGCGGGGGCGGTCCAGTGCCGCGACGATCTCGGACTTCCAGTCGAGTCGCAGCTGTTTGTCGAAGATCCGGCGGCCCGTGATCCGGAAAAACTCCATGGTCTCTCCCGAGTCCGGTGTCTCCAGCCAGGGGAAGATCTCGTGAAGGTCGGGACTCGACCAGTAGCGTGCGTGCACCCGGGCGAGCTGGGACAGCAGAGCTGCCGCCTGCTCGGGGCTCAGCGATCCGAGCGCGTTGGGGAATGTCGCCTCCTGGAGGGAAAGGTCCTCTATCAGGACGACGAACCGCCCGGTCTCCTCATCGAGATCCCCGGCGAACATCCGGGGGGCCTCCACATCCAGCTGGGGACGGACCTCCTGGTAGAAGCCGATTTCGGTCCGATACATCGCGGGGGCGGCCCGCGGCAGGCTCTGTTGATCGTCCTCCACCAGCAGGGTCTTGAGGAACATCCGTGCGGGCAGCCCGCCGTCGCGTCCTGCAACGTAGCGGAGCCCAAGAGTCAACCGGTCCGCGGTCGAGGCCTTCTCGCCAGTCTCGGTGGCAAGGCCGATCCGTGTTGCTCCGACAAGGTCCACCTGCTCGACAACAACGTCCGGATGGATTTTACCCAACAGACTGGTCAGGAGCTCGGGGGTGAGGTCTTTGATCGACACCGGGAAACGCACCATACCGGATCCTGGCACAGCAACCCCCTGTCGGGACCGGTCACGCACCTTGCGACCCCCGCCATGATGATCCGGACGTGCGTCCTGGTGCGGCTGCTGGTCCCCTGGGCTGGATACCGGGCCACCGGCGCGGCAGCTTGCGACAAGCAACCATGGCGGGTTGGGTATGGGTGGACAATCATGAAGAATGATTGAGAAACCGGCGGACCGGCTTGCGGTCAGCCGTTGGCCAGTTCGATGGCGATTCGCAGGGCGGCATCACGGCGGTCCTGCTCGCTGGCGGCGAGGTCCCGGGTCACGAATACCCCGACGTGCAGGGCGATCAGGGACAGTCGTGCTCGCATCTGATCGACCAGCGGCAGATCGGCGTCGGCGAGTACCTGGGTCAGCTGGCCGAGGTGCTCGTGCATCTCCGCGCCGATGGGCAGCGCTCGGATCGAGCACTGGTTCTCCTGCAACAAACGGGTGATCTGGACGTCGCGGGTAGAGAGCAGACGGCTGTAACGGCGCAGCACTTCTTGACGGGTTGCGGCGGAGGTGGGTTGAGCCTGTCCCCAGCGCACCAGGTCGTCAACCTCGGCGAGGAGGTCCCGCAGGATGCTGACGAGGATCTCCTCTTTGGTCTTGAAGTGGTAGTAGAGCGCAGCTTTGGTCACTCCCAGTCGCTCGGCGATCTCCCGTAGCGAGGCCTTGTCGTAGCCCTGCTCGGCGAACAGCTCAAGGGCAACCGACCGGATCTGGTCCCGGGTGCCGGTGCGGCGCTCGTCCATGGTCGCCATGCCTCCTGACGTCGCTCGCTGAAGCTTACTTGACGACGGGCAAGTAGCTGTTAGTCTAGCGTCGGGCAAGTAACTAGCCGGTCGGCTAGTTAGGTTACAGGGTCGGCGGAGGCTGCGATGACAGAGGAGACGGCGTCGGTCGAGATATGCCGGG
>NZ_CADDZT010000084.1:48298-52396 GCF_902812655.1 Candidatus Frankia meridionalis
GAGATCTACACCGTGATGAGCGGGCTGATGATCGCCATGTTGTTGGCGATCCTCGACAACCTCATCGTGGGTACCGCGATGCCTACCATCGTCGGCGAACTGGGCGGGCTGGCTCATCTGTCGTGGGTCGTCACCGCCTACACGCTGGCCACCGCCGTGTCGACTCCGGTATGGGGCAAGGTCGGTGACCTCTACGGCCGCAAGAACGTATTCATGGCATCGATCGTGGTTTTCCTGGTCGGGTCGGCGCTGTCCGGACTGTCGCAGGACATGGGTCAGCTGATCGGTTTCCGGGGGGTTCAGGGTCTGGGCGCCGGTGGTCTCATGGTGGGCGCGATGGCCATCATCGGCGATCTGGTGCCACCCCGGGAGCGGGGCCGTTACCAGGGCATGATGGCCGCGGTGATGCCGGTCGCCTTCATCGGCGGCCCGCTGCTCGGGGGCTTCCTGACCGACCATCTGAGCTGGCGGTGGGCCTTCTACGTCAACCTACCGCTCGGTGTGCTGGCTCTGGTGGTGATCGCTGTGACCATGGATCTGCCCGGACGTCGTGAGCGGGTGTCGATCGACTGGTCGGGCGCTGCTCTACTCGGTGTCGGCATCTCGGCCTTGACCCTGCTGGCAAGCTGGGGCGGTACCGAGTTCGCCTGGTCATCAGCGCCCATCGTGGGCCTGGCCGTGGTGACGGCCCTGGCACTCGCCGCGTTCTATCGGGTCGAGCGCGAGGTTGCCGACCCGATCCTGCCGCTGGACATGTTCCACAGCCGCAACTTCAGCGCGGCCACGGTGCTCGCATTCTTCACCGGGCTCGCGATGTTCGGAGCGGTGACCTTCCTCCCGCAGTACCAGCAGAACGTGCAGGGTAGCTCGGCCACCAGCAGCGGGATCCTGTTGCTGCCCCTCATGGGCGGGATACTGCTCACATCCCTGCTCGGCGGCCAGATCGTCACCCGTACCGGCCGCTACCGGGCACTGATGATCATCGGGTCGGTGTTCATGGCCACCGGGCTGGGCCTACTCGCCACCTTGGGTCTGCACACCGGCCGGGCTACCAGTTCCCTGTTCATGATTGTTCTTGGCGTTGGCATGGGCCTACTCATGCAGAGCACCATGCTTGTCGTTCAGAACAGTGTCGGACGCCGCCATCTCGGCGCGGCCAGCGGCGCGGCCACCTTGTTCCGCACCATCGGTGGTTCGCTTGGTGTCTCACTGCTCGGCACTCTCTATTCGCAGCATCTGAAGGGCACTCTCACCGATCGGCTCGGCGTCGGTGCGGGTCGGCAACTGACCAGAGGTCAGCTGACTCCCGCGCTTGTGGAGAAATTGCCCGCAGCGGTGCGCGAGGCCTACCAGCAGGCTGTGACCAACGGTATCCACACGGTTTTTCAATGGGCTGCCGTGTTCGTACTTCTTGCGATTGCGGTCACCTGGGTAATCCGCGAAGTGCCGTTGCGGGGAAGCAATTCTACCCCCGTCGATGCCGCGATCGTGAGCGATATGGAGGACACGACCACAAATCTACCCGCACACGCTCAGTAATCGGCTGCTACGGCATCCGCATCCGACCGTATCACTGTGTGAGCCCTACCGCTGACGAAGCTGTACCGCTGCGGGTTAGGTCTCCGGCCGCAACCGGCACGTGGATGGCCGGTTGCGGGTGTCCTGCGCGGGTGACGGCGGACGGGTAATACGGTGTCCGCCATTAGAACCTCGGTGACCGGCGGTCAGGGTGTGCGGGATATCGCCACTTCTGAACTCCGGGTATCGGCGAGGTTACCCGGCGTGGAGGGAGAGAGACGGAAGTGACCTCGCGGAATGCTCAACGTGGTCTGGCTCTGATTGCCGCGTTGCTGGCTCTGACGCTTGTCGGTGCCTGTGGCACTGGTACGACCAAGAACCGATCTTCCTCGGGAAGCGTCGTGACCGCTAGTGATGCCGGCCAGGACACCGACCCGGAGGACAATGCGCCCTGCCCGACGACCGGCAATACCAGAGCCTTCGCCAAGACCCGTTTCGCCTTGCATGCCGGCCTTGGCCTCGGGGCCTTCCACCGTTACATCTACAAGCCGCTGAAGAACGGTGGGTTCAAGGCCGGGGCCGACAAACGGAAACGCACCTTCGTCAAGGCCGCGGTGGCGGGCGCTTTCACCGTTCACGAACTGAAGGTCGCCAAAGGATTCGCGGAGGCGAATCCTACGCTCTGTAACGCGGTTCAGTCGATCAGTGACAGCTTCTCGAACCTCACCAACAAATTGAAGAGCGGCACCGCCACCGAGGCTGACATCGACGCCAGCGAGAACAGCTTCGCCGGTCTGCAGCGAAGTGCCACGAGTAACGGTTTTGCCTTCGACGAGAAGAATGTGACCGTTCCCGGAGCCAGCTGAACAACACCTGTCCGGCTCGTGAGCCCCGGATCGGACGGTGAAGGCCCGTGCCATCACATTGTGATGGCACGGGCCTCCGGCGGTGAGACTCCAGGGCCTCCGCCTCCCTGGCCGCCCGCCGGGCCTGTGCAACGTCCCTGCATCTGTGCTGCGTCGGGCAGGGCCGAGCCGGGAGCGGACAGGTACATACGAAGCCCGTCCGCAGTTGCCTCCACCGCGTCGTACGTCGCGCCGTACAGCGGGTCCGGTAGCGTAACCTCGGCGCTACCAGATCGATCGGTCAGGCCGGTGAACAGACTGGTGGGCAGTTGCCGGCCGAAGGCCTTGATGCTGTCCGGCTGGATCGACAGCCTGCCATTTCTGATCACAGGACGGCCGACGACCGTCACCTGCACCGTGCCGATAGGCATCACAAGCTGTGTCTCCACCTTGAGTCTGCCGTCATCCGCGTACGAGACGCGCAGGTCGCGGGTGTCCCCTCCGGTCTTTCGGTCGTTGACCGCGGTGTAGGGAACGGTCGCGGCGACGATGATGCTGCGGACATGGACCGAGCCGGGGGCGGGTCGGCTCGTCAGCCCGGACAGCGGCGGCAGCCGCACGTCGTGCAGGACGATGGACACATCGCTCAGCACCATCTCGGACCGGCGCAGCCCGCTCGCAGTCAGTGTGACCGAGCGCAGGTGCCCACCGGCGGCCTGGGTCAGGAACGGGACACCGCCGATGCTCACCGTCACCGCCCCGGTCAGCCCGGTCAGGCAGGCCAGCTGCTCGGCGAGTCGGCGCTCGGTTACACGGACCAGAACCCTGTCAGCGGTCGCGAGGACAGCAAGGATCACCAGCACCGCTACCAGCACCCGGCGGTGCGGGTGTCGCAGCGGCCAGCGCCTCGACGACCGGCCGATGGGCCATCCCCGACGGCGGCCGGGACCAGGTCCGGTGAACGGGCGGGTGAACAGGCGGGTGAACGCCGTCCGCGGGACCGGTTCTGGGAGCGACACCGTGGCGTTCCGCTCGACGGGGACAGACGGTCTTCGTGGTGACGTCGGCACGGTGCCTCCTTTCCGGCACGGAACCGCCACCTTCATCGGGTGGCGGTTTCGTGGTCACCACAACACGGCATCACCATGAGAGGAACGTTGCGGGTGCATATGAGACGGATACGAGATCGTGCGGATGTCCGTGGTTCAACCACCCGAAAAAGGATCATCTATAACAGCGCGTGGTCATCGCGGACCTTCCTGGTCGGTCCAGGCGGACGGTAAGGGCTCGGCTCAGCCGAGCAGAACAACGATGGCGACAAGCAGGATGATCTTTATCATGATCGCGATCTCGGCGGTCCGGCCGGAGATGCGGTGCACGCCGGCGGCGTTCAGCACGCGTGGTACAGCCGCCCGCACGGACGGCCAGAGCACGAGGACAAGGCATGCACCGCATACGGTCACGGTGACGCGGGCGACCGTCGACCCCGAGGCGAACATGCCGGTGATCGCCGTCGCTGCGAGAACCGCGACCGCCTTGACCCCGGCGAACGCCCCGATGGCCGACCGGGTTCTCAGGAGAAGGACGGCAACGACCGAGGCCACCGCGACCATGACGAGTGCCGTGGTCGCGGTGTCAGGATGTACCTGTACCTTGGCCAGGCGTGTGACATCCAGGTGCGGATCCGGCTGGTCCAGCGGCACGAGGGGGAGAAGTGCGGCCGTCAGCAGCGTGA
>NZ_CADDZT010000084.1:52497-56023 GCF_902812655.1 Candidatus Frankia meridionalis
CCGCGGCCGAACCCTGAACGGCGTCATCCTGAACCGCGTCATCCTGAACGGCGTCATCCTGAACCGCGTCATCCTGAACCGCGTCATCCTGACCGGCGTCACAGCAATCGGCTCGACATACGTCACGGGTCTTCCTCCCACTCGGCGAGTTGGCCATCCCCCAGAGCGTGGGACCGGTTCATGCGAGCGAGATGCGGACTGGAATCGGGAATCATCCGGATCGCGAATTCACACGGGACGTGGATCGGCGGCCCCGGGCGGATGTTGGTGACCGTGGCTGGGCGGGGGCGGATAGGGTGTTCGTACCGGTGTGGCCGTGCTGGCCCATGGGGCAATCATCCTGGAGCTCATACGGACAGTCAGTATTTTGGAGGAACAGATGACCAGCGCTGTCGATGTTGCGGCGGGCATGCTGTCCGGTGCCGGGAGGTCCGTGTCGGGGCCTTTGTCTGCGGAGGAGCTGCGCCGTATTCATGGTTATTGGCGGGCGGCAAACTATCTGGCGGTCGGCCAGATCTATCTGCTGGACAATCCCCTGCTGCGCGAGCCGTTGCGGACCGAACATGTCAAGTCCCGGCTGGTCGGTCACTGGGGTACGACCCCGGGGCTGAATCTGATCTACGCGCACATGAACCGTTTGATCAGGGCGCGAGACCTCAACGCGATCTATGTCACGGGCCCTGGCCACGGTGGCCCCGGCATCGTTGCGAATACCTATCTTGAAGGTACATACACCGATTTCTACCCGTCCGTGACGCGGGATGCCGAGGGGATGCGCAGGCTTTTCCGTCAGTTCTCCTTCCCGGGTGGTATACCCAGCCATGCCGCGCCGGAGGTTCCCGGTTCGATCCATGAGGGTGGGGAGCTTGGTTACGTCCTCACCCACGCGTTCGGTGCGGCATTCGACAATCCGGACCTGCTTGTCTGCGCGGTCGTCGGGGACGGTGAGGCCGAGACCGGGCCGCTTGCGGCGAGTTGGCATTCGAACAAGTTCCTTGATCCGATCCGGGACGGGGCGGTCCTGCCGATCCTCCACCTGAACGGCTACAAGATCGCTCAACCGGCCGTGCTCGCGCGTATTCCCGAGGCCGAACTCGACCAGTTGATGCGTGGGTATGGCTACCAGCCGTTCCACGTCGGCGGGGATGACCCGGGGCAGGTACACCAGCGGTTCGCAGCCGTCCTTGACTCTGTTGTCGAGGAGATCGAAGGAATCCAGGAACGGGCGCGGGTGCACGGTGATTCCACCCGTCCGCTGTGGCCTATGATCGTTCTTCGTACGCCGAAGGGTTGGACCGGCCCGAGCGTCGTGGACGGTGTCCAGGTGGAAGGCACCTGGCGGTCCCATCAGGTGCCGGTTTCGGAGATCCACAGTAACCCGGAGCATCTGGCGCAGTTGGAGGCGTGGCTGCGCAGCTACCGGCCCGAGGAGTTGTTCGACGCCGAGGGCAGACTCGTTGCCGATCTTGCGGAACTGGCGCCGTCGGGTAGCCGGCGGATGAGCGCGAACCCGCATACCTTCGGCGGGGAACTCCTGCGGGACCTGACCCTGCCGGACTTCCGCACGTACGCCGTGGACGTCGAGGTACCGGCCACTACCTTCAGCGAGGCGACCAGGATTCTCGGCGGCTTCCTGCGGGATGTGATGGCGGCGAACTCGACGACGTTTCGGGTTATGGGTCCGGACGAGACCGCGTCCAACCGGCTCGGTGCACTGTTCCAGACAACGTCCCGGGCGTGGAACGCCGAGATCGTCGATGGCGATGACAACCTCGCGCCGGATGGTCGGGTCATGGAGGTGCTCTCCGAGCATCTGTGTCAGGGCTGGTTGGAGGGATATCTCCTTACAGGCCGGCACGGGTTCTTCTCCTGCTACGAGGCGTTCATCCATATTGTCGACTCGATGGTGAACCAGCACGCGAAGTGGTTGAAGACGACCCGCCATATACCGTGGCGGCGTCCGATCGCGTCGCTGAACTACCTGCTGACCAGCCATGTCTGGCGGCAGGACCACAACGGATTCTCCCATCAGGATCCGGGTTTTATCGACCATGTGGTCAACAAGAAGGCGGAGATCGTCCGGGTGTACCTCCCACCGGACGCGAACACGCTGTTGTCCGTCGCGGATCACTGTCTGCGTAGTCGACATTACATCAATGTAATTGTCGCGGGGAAGCAGCCGGCGCTGAACTATCTGTCGATGGACGACGCGATCGCTCACTGCACCCGGGGTATCGGTATCTGGGACTGGGCCAGCAACGACCACGAGCACGCCACCGGCGGTTCGGCCGGGGACGGCATGCCGGACGTGGTACTGGCCTGCGCAGGGGATATTCCGACGTTGGAGACCCTGGCCGCGGTCGATATCCTGCGGCAGCACTTTCCCGACCTGAAGGTCCGGGTCATCAACGTCGTCGACCTGATGCGTCTGCAGGACGAACGTGAGCATCCGCACGGCATGTCCGATGCCCGTTTCGACGCGATTTTCACCTCGGACCGTCCTGTGATCTTCGCCTATCACGGTTACCCGTGGCTGATTCACCGGTTGACCTACAGGCGGACCAACCACGACAACATGCATGTCCGCGGCTATATCGAGGAAGGTACAACCACCACGCCGTTCGACATGGTGATGATGAACGACCTCGACCGCTTCCACCTCGTGATCGACGTAATAGACCGGGTGCCGTCTCTGGGAGCTAGCGCCGCGCATGTCCGGCAGAACATGGTGGACGCGCGCATCGCGGCCCGGGCCTACACCCGCGACTTCGGTGCGGACATGCCGGAGATCTCCGGCTGGACCTGGCCGTACTGACGATTACCGAAAGCGGCTGTCGCCATGAATGTGCTGGTGGTCAACGCGGGGTCGTCCAGCCTGAAGCTTCGGCTACTCGGACCGGGCGACGGCCTGCTCGCGTCCGTCGACCTACACGCGCGGGAGGGCCGCCCGGACCCGGGCGAGGTCAGGTCGGCTATCCGTGGCCTGGCCCGGTTGGGAACCTTTCAGGCGGTCGGGCATCGGATCGTGCACGGCGGGACGACCTTCACCGATCCGGTCGTTGTCACCGACCAGGTGATCAAGGATCTGCGGGGGTTGACAGCGCTCGCGCCACTGCACCAACCAGCGGCGCTGGCCGCGCTCACCGAGGTGCGGACGGCCGCACCCGACGTCGTGCAGGTCGCCTGCTTCGACACCGCGTTTCACGCCCGGATGCCGCTGGCCGCGTTCACCTACGCGGTACCGGCTGACTGGCGGGAGCGTCTCGGGGTCCGTCGCTTCGGATTCCACGGTTTGTCCCATGCGTATGCGTCCCGGCGGGCGGCAACGCTGACCGGTGGATGCCGAGTGGTGACCTGTCATCTGGGGTCGGGGGCTTCGCTCGCCGCAGTCCGTGACGGCGTTGGCATTGACACCACCATGGGGTTCACCCCGCTCGAGGGCCTGGTGATGTCGACCCGTTCCGGCAACATCGACCCCGGTCTGCTGCTGTGGTTGCAGACCTCGGCCGGCATGTCCGCAGACGAA
>NZ_CADDZT010000084.1:56500-67223 GCF_902812655.1 Candidatus Frankia meridionalis
CGTCCCGCACCACAGCGAATGGCACTGCGTGCCGTGAGGTCGGGAGCGGTGTCAGTCCTGGATCCGCCGCATCACGTCACCGAGCTGGCGAACCACCTCGTCGAACGGGGCATCCGCGCGGAAGAACGCGACCACGTGTTCATGGTCGTCGAGCCGCCGGACCCCTTGCGGGGCGAAGGACCGTTGCACGAGGCCGAAGGCGTGGTGCGCCCGGTCGTAGACGTCGTCCGTCCCACCGCTCTTGAGCCACGTGCGCAGGGCGTAGTTGTGCGCGGCGACCACGGCCGCGGCGGCCACGACACTACGCAGCTCACCGTCGGCCTCGCCGGCGAAGCGGCTCTGAAGGTATCGCGCCACGACACGTTCATAACGGTCGGTACTTGCGATCTCACGATCTCGTAGAGATGCTACCTGTCTGGTCAGTTCGAAGCGTTTCAGTGAAATATCGGCATCGTCGACATAGCGATCCAGTACCAGTTGGGCGCCGGCACAGGCGACCACCAACGGCGGTTCGGTGGAGCCGGCTTCGTCGAACAGCCGGGCCATGTCGTCGAGCCACTCGTCATGGTCGGGGAAGATTGCCTCTTCCTTGGCGGAGAAGTACCGGAAAAAAGTGCGCCGGCCGACCCCGGCCGCTTCGGCGATCTGGTCGACGGTGGTGGCCTCGTACCCGTTGGTGAGGAACAGCTCCATCGCGGACCTGACCAGGGCACGTCGCAGGTGGCGCCGCCCGGCTGCGGTTCGGCCGGCGCGCCGCCTGGGTGTCAGCTCCGCCGGGTCCGTCATGCCGTGAGATCTTACATATTCGCTAACGGCACCAAGTGCCGCTACAGTTCGGTTGCGCGGTCTGACCGCTCCGCGTGGCATATGAGTTAGATCACATATGTGGCCGGTCGTCGTGCTCGCAGGACCGGACCTGGACCGAGGGGTGGCCGAATGGCTGACGTGAAAAAGGTAGGGGTCGTGGGCGGCGGCCTGATGGGCTCGGGGATCGCCGAGGTGTGTGCCCGCTCAGGTCTCGACGTCGTCGTCGTCGAAGCGGACACCGGCCGGGCCGCGGCGAGCCGTGCCCGGGTGATCGGCTCGCTGGACCGTGCGACGCTGCGGAACAAGCTGTCCACCGAGGACCGTGACCTGGCGTTGGAGCGCCTGAGCTTCACCGTGGACTTCAACGACCTGGCCGACTGCCAGCTGGTGGTCGAGGCTGTCGCGGAGGACGAACGGTTGAAGACCGAGGTTTTCCGGGATCTCGACAAGGTGGTCGAGGATCCGGATGCGATCTTCGCGTCCAACACGTCGTCCATCCCCATCATGAAACTGGGGATGGCGACGACCAGGCCGCATCAGGTGATCGGGATCCACTTCTTCAACCCGGTACCGGTCCTGCCGCTCGTCGAGCTGGTGGCGTCGCTGCTCACCGACGAGCAGACCCAGGCCAGAGCAGAGTCCTTCGTCAGCGACGTTCTGGGCAAGAAAGTGATCCGGTCCCAGGACCGGGCGGGCTTCGTGGTGAACGCGCTGCTCGTGCCCTATCTGCTGTCAGCTGTCCGGATGCTCGAGTCGGGCTTTGCCTCAGCATCCGACATCGACAGCGGGATGGTGCTCGGGTGTGCCCACCCGATGGGTCCACTGGCGTTGGCCGACCTGATCGGCCTTGACACGACAAAGGCAATCGCCGAATCGATGTACGATGAGTTCAAGGAGCCGCTGTACTCGCCGCCACCACTGCTGATGCGGATGGTCGATGCCGGGCTGCTCGGTAAGAAGAACGGTCGGGGCTTCTACGACTACGGTCAGGTTGAATCCTGATGGCCCCAAGTGCCGGCAGCGGCGTTTACCAGCTGAGCGAGGAACACGAATCTCTGCGTGAAGCGGTGCGGACGCTGGCGGAGAAGGAAATCGCGCCGCACGCCGCCGATGTCGATGAGCAGGCACGTTTTCCCGTCGAGGCGCTGGAGGTGCTGACCCGGGCCGGTTTTCACGCCGTACACATCCCCGAGTCATACGGCGGCGAGGGTGCGGACGCGGTCGCGGCATGCATCGTGATCGAGGAGGTGGCGAGGGTCTGTGCCTCGTCATCGCTGATCCCGGCGGTGAACAAACTGGCGACCATGCCGATCCTGCTCGCCGCGTCGGAGAACCTGAAGAAGGAGGTGCTGTCCTCCATCGCCTCGGGTGAGGCGATGGGTTCGTATGCGCTGTCCGAGCGGGAGGCGGGTTCGGATACCGCATCTATGCGCACCCGGGCGCGTCTCGACGGTGACCACTGGGTACTGAACGGTACCAAGTGCTGGATCACCAATGCCGGAGAGTCCGCCTGGTACACGGTGATGGCGGTAAGCGACCCGAATGCGGCAAAGAAATCCCGGGGTATCTCGGCTTTTGTGGTCCACAAGGAAGATCCGGGTTTCTCGGTCGGATCGAAGGAACGTAAGCTCGGTATCAAGGGCTCGCCGACCCGAGAGATCCATCTTGAGGACTGCACCATCCCGGTCGACCGTATTATCGGCGAGCCGGGCACCGGCCTGAAGACCGCGCTGCGGACGTTGGACCATACCCGGCCCACGATCGGTGCGCAGGCGGTGGGCATCGCGCAGGGTGCGTTGGATACCGCGATCGCCTATGTCAAGGAACGCCGGCAGTTCGGCCGGTTGATCGCCGAGTTCCAGGGCCCGCAGTTCATGATCGCCGATATGGGGATGAAGATCGAGGCAGCTCGGCACATGGTGTACGTGGCTGCGGCCAAGGCTGAGCGAGGGGAACCGGACGCGGGGTTCGTCTCGGCGGCGGCGAAGTGCTTTGCGTCGGACACGGCCATGGAGGTCACCACCGACGCCGTCCAGCTACTCGGTGGTGCGGGCTACACGCAGGATTTTCCGGTCGAACGCATGATGCGCGACGCTAAGATCACCCAGATCTATGAGGGAACCAACCAGATTCAGCGCATGGTCATGGCCCGGCAGCTGCTCAAGAGATGACCGTTGGTGTGCCTTCGATCAACGGCCGCCACATGATCCCTGGCAGCGCCGAGATGCACGAGGACGGCACGCAATACAGGCACCGCCCCTGAGCGACGAGATCAGCTGCCGCGCGGACGCTTTCACGACATCCTGGGAACGTGCACCGCTCCGCCGAGCGCTTCATCGTCGACGAGCGGTGCCGCCACGTGATCGCCGTGTGATCGCCGCGTATGGCGCCGGCATCCAGACGCTCTCGGTGCGGGGCTGTCGGCGTCCATCTCCGGCGAACCGGGGGAGTTCACGTTTCCCGGTGTCTGTTACTTACGAGTGAACCGCGTCTGCTACCGTCTGAGTCTGACCGAAGGGTTGAACGTGACGAAGAGCACGCGAGGCGAACCCTTGATCGTCCTGGAAGGCGTCGAGAAATTCTTCGGCGGTTTCCAGGCTCTACATGCGATCAATCTGACGGTATTCAGCGGCGAGGTGGTCGTCGTCATCGGTCCGTCGGGATCGGGAAAGTCGACGCTGTGCCGGTGCATCAACCGGCTGGAGACCATCGACGCCGGCCAGATCATGATCGACGGAGAGCGGTTGCCCGAGGAGGGACGCGCGCTCGCACGGCTACGGGCCGAGGTGGGCATGGTCTTTCAGTCGTTCAACCTATTCGCGCACAAGACCGCACTGGAGAACGTCACTCTCGGGCCGACGAAGGTCAAGGGAATCCCGCGGGAGACAGCCGAGCGCCGAGGGCGGGAACTGCTCGATCGGGTAGGCGTCGGCGCGAAGGCCAGCAGTTACCCGGCCCAGCTTTCCGGCGGGCAGCAGCAACGTGTCGCGATCGCCCGAGCGCTTGCCATGGATCCGAAGGTAATCCTCTTCGACGAGCCCACCTCGGCACTCGACCCGGAGTACATCGCCGAGGTGCTCGACGTCATGGCAGGGCTCGCCCGCGATGGTATGACCATGGTGGTTGTCACCCACGAGATGGGGTTCGCGCGGCGGGCCGCGGACCGGGTCGTATTCATGGCTGACGGCCGAATTCTAGAGGAAGGAACTCCGGAGGTCTTCTTCGGCAGCCCAGGGACTCAGCGGGCCCGTGACTTCCTGGCTCGTGTTCTCACCCACTGACGTCGTTCACTTTCCCATGCGCTATCGTCCTGGTCTGTTCCGCATCCGACGTATCTCCGAAGAGGACAACCATGCAGGTTCAAGGTTTCCCGGCCCAACGGTATCCACTTCAGTCGAACTCGCTTCGACGACGATGGTTCGTGACGGCTGCGCTCGCCGGCGTCATCGCGCTCGTCTTCAGCGGTTGCGGAGGTGGTGGCAAGGCGACCGGTACGCCGGTCGGTGTCCAGAACAAACCCACCTTCGCCGCCGGCACCACGATGGCGAGGCTGGCCGAGGCGGGGAAGGTCACCGTCGGCACCAAGTTCGACCAGCCGTTGTTCGGACTAAAAGGCCTGGACGGAAAGGTCACGGGATTCGACGTCGAAATTGCAAAGATCATATCTGCCGGCCTGGGAATCAACGAGAGCGCCATCACCTTTGTTGAAACACCGTCATCCCAGCGTGAAGGTGCGATCCAACAGGGCAAGGTCGACTTCGTTGTCGCCACCTACACAATCAACGACAAGCGCAGACAGCTCGTCAGCTTCGCCGGGCCGTACTACCAGGCCGGCCAGGATATCATGGTGAAAAAGGAAAACACGACCATCACCGGACCGGAATCGCTACGCACCGCGAAGGCGAAGGTCTGCTCCGTCTCCGGGTCGACTCCGGCCGAGAAAATCAAAGAATACGTCGACGCGTCCAACATCGTGCTTTTCGATGTCTATTCCAAGTGCGCAGACGCGTTGCGTACCGGCCAGGTCGATGCCGTCACCACCGACAACGTCGTCCTGCTGGGTCTTGCGGACTCCAGTGGTGGCGCTTTCAAGCTCATAGGAAAGCCCTTCACCGTCGAGCCCTACGGCATCGGCATCAAAAAGGGTGACATCGCTTTCTGTCAGTTCATCAACGAGCAGCTGACCGCAGCGTCAACAGACGGGCGCTACGCCAAAGCCTGGGAATCCACGGCGGGTAAGGTTGCCAGGACCACGCCGACCCTGCCCACCCTCGGTGCTTGTTCCTGATTGCAACCTCGCTCTTCAGAGCCGACGCACCCCGGGAGCCGCCATGGGTGTCATCACCGACAACCTGGGCCTGTATGCCGATGGTCTGCTGGGAACATTGGAAATCTGCGGGCTGGTCGCCGTGGCAGCGTTGCTGCTCGGGATTTTTCTGGCAGGCTTTCGGGTGTCGCCGGTGCCACCCTTGCGAGCCGTTGGCACGGTCTACGTCACACTGGTCCGTAACTGCCCACTTACCATCGTCTTGTTTGTCTTCGCGTTCGGCCTGCCAGAGGTGGGTATCAATGGCGCGTACATCACCTTCGGTGTCGCCGGACTCACCGTCTATACCGCTGCTTTCGTGTGCGAGGCGGTACGTAGCGGAATCGGTGCGGTTGACGCAGGCCAGGCCGAGGCCGCGCGCGCGATAGGCCTCACCTTCAGCCAGTCGCTGCGACTGGTCGTGCTCCCGCAGGCTTTATGGGCGGTCCTTCCTCCGCTGGGTAGCGTCGCGATCGCAATGATCAAGAATTCTGCGATTCTGGGAGCCTTCGGAGTCGGCGGGGAACTCTACAGCGTGGCGAACACCCTGAACAGCGCCCGGGGTGAACCGGCGCTGCCGGTTTACACCGGAGTAGTAATCGGGTACCTGATCATCATCATTCCTGCCGGCCTGCTCCTGCTGATGATGGAAAAGCGCTTGAAGGCCACCCGATGAACCGAAGTGTTCTCTACGACGCTCCAGGACCTCGCGGCCGGCGGCGCATTCTTGTCGCCAGCGTGGCCGCGGCTCTGATCCTGGTCGGCCTCGCGGCGCTGGCTGTACGGCGGCTCGCCACGAACGGGCAGTTCGCCGGCGAGAAGTGGAGCCCGCTGTTCGATCCGAACGACGTGAACTTTCCCGACCTGTGGCGCCTGCTTGGCGGCGGCCTTCTGCACACCCTGACGGCCGCCGTCCTGGCGATGTCCTTGTCGCTGGTGCTCGGGGTACTCATCGCGATGACGAGGATCTCGGCATCCCGGTGGTACCGCTGGGCGGTAGTCGGTGTGGTCGAGATCCTGCGTGGTGTCCCCGTGGTCATCGCGATTTTTTTTGCGTACCAGGTGCTCCCCACGTACGGGTTCAGATTGCCGTTGTTGTGGTATATCGTCATCGGTCTTACGGCCTACAACTCGGTGGTCATTTCCGAAATTATCCGGGCGGGCATACTTGCGGTTCCGAGAGGACAGTCCGATGCGGCCGCAGCGCTGGGTCTTACCCGTGGTCAGACCCAGCGGTTCATCCTCCTGCCCCAGGCATTCCGTTCGATGTTGCCAGCGCTGATCAGTCAGCTCGTTGTGATCCTCAAGGATACCTCGATCGGCGCATTCATCTCCTACGAAGAGCTGCTGCGTCGTGGACTGATAATTATCCAGACCCTGCGCAACCCGATTCAGACATATCTGGTGATAGCCGCTATCTTCGTTCTCATCAACTATCTTGTCGGCCGCCTGGCAATCTACGTGGAAGCACGCCTGTCGGCTCGACGGGCCTAGTGACCGGGCTTGTCGATCGTGTGCAGGACTGCGGCGTCGAGCAGGTCCTCGATGTCGTCGCCCGCGATCGCGAGGGTGCTGTTCGGTGAGCGTCATGTGGATCAGTGCGTAGAGAAGACGACTACGTCAGGGAATCCCTCGGGGGATCTTGAAATTACCTCGGTTGAACACCGGACTGGTCCCGGGCGCCGATGCGGAAAGGGACTAACGGCGCTCGGGACCAGGAACGGTCATCCGGTGAAATAGATCTTATCCTTGGGGATTGGTGTCGCGGGAGGTGCGACCGGCAAAGCCGGGCTGCTCGTCGGGTGCTGGGCGGTGTCGGAGCACGTGCAGAAGCCGACAGCGGGAATCGCCATTACCAGTTTGCCGGAGACCGGGTCGAACGGGATCGCGAGCACGGCGCCCGCAGAGGAGTGGAGGGGAAGAGTCTCACCGGCGGCAATCGTGCCGGAATCTCCGTTCAGGTCGCTGTCGAGCCAGCTGAATCGCAGTGTGTTGGCAGAAGTATTCTTGACCGTCCATTTCGGGCCGTCCGTGCTGCATGTGACGTCGATCAGCAGCGGTTGTTCGTGTAGATCGCTCAGGTTGTGCAGGTTCTTGAGGCCGTCCAGGTTGTTGAGTCCGTGGAAATTTGCAGGCAGTTCAGCCGGCAGCCATGGGATCGAGTCGAAAAATTCCTTCAGCGGATCGGACGTTGCTGTCGGGTTGGCCGACGGAGCCGGTTCGGCGGCCGTCGGCAGGACCGCGAACGGTTCGCCCAGCGTCGACGCGGCGGTCGTGTCGGCCGCAGCCGGTGTCGTGAATCCCTCGTCGGACGTCGACGCCGACGGCATCGCGGTCACGCCAGGCGCGTCATCCGTCGCCCAGGCTGCCGGCGCGGTCAGCCCGACCGCCACCGAGCCGATCATGTAGGCCACAGCCAGCCGTTTCTTGCTCAGACGCATGTTTATCCCCTCAACGTTCGGCAGGCGGGGGCAGCGTCTTATATCCAGCTGCCCGGCCAGATGGAGGAGCAAACGGTAGCGAGTCTCGACGCGTACACCCTTGAAACTACAGTGGTCCCCCTGTTGGCTTCGCTGGCATTATGGGTATGCGACCCGGGCGCGGGGAGAAATGGTGAAGCGGTGTCGTTCGACCGGCCGTCCGCTTCGTCTGATTCATGCGTCCCTGTGCCGGAAAAGTTCGGCCGGGCCACTGCCCGGACGTCGACCACCCAACCGCCAGGGCTTGCTCCGGAAGTGGGTCGGCGGATGATCGGCGGGATACCGTGAATGACTCGGGGAGGCTGACGATGGTGTGCTTGTCGACTTGGCGCAGCTGACCGAAGCGGATCTGTACCCCGTTACCCCCGGTGGGCAGGTGTGCGGGTATATCCAAAGGATGCGCCGTAGACTTCGGTGCCGGTAGAGCTGTCGTTCGGTGCCCTACTATCGGGGCTGGTTATTCGATCACAATCGATCACCGGGGGATTTTCCCGTGAAAGAAGTCGCGATCGTCGGGCTTGCCGCTCGTTTTCCCGGCGCGGCCGATACAGGTGCTTTCTGGCGTTTGCTGCAGGATGCAAGATCACAGTTTCGCGAGGTACCGGCGAGTCGGTGGCGGCACCGGAGCTTCTACGACCCGGTTAACCCGCGGGATCCGCATCGGACCTATACCGACCAGGTTGCCTTCATCGACGACGTCGAGCGGTTCGCCGCGTCCCATTACCGGATTCCGCCGCAGCGCGCCCGGGCGATGGATCCCCAGCATCGGCTGCTGGTCGATCTCACTCGGGAGGCGCTGCAGGACGCGGGTTTCGAACGCCGTCCATTCGACCGGACGCGTACAGGCGTCTACGTCGGCATCAGCCAGTCCGGCTACCATGACCTGACAGGCACCCGGATCCGGGGAACGTTGCTCGCCGATGGTTCGCTGCATGGTGGCGAACCCGATCCGGAGCTGCTCGCGGCGGTCGAACGGGCCGCGGACTTGAGTATCGCGCCTCTCCAGGCATACAGCCTCGCGGGTTGTCTGCTGAACATGGCCGCCGGCACGGTCAGCAGCGTGTTCGATCTCGGTGGTCCGGCGTTCGCCGTGGACGCCGCGTGCTCGTCCACGCTCGTTGCGCTGCACGAGGCGGTCCTCGGGCTGCGCAGTGGGGTGTGCCGGGTCGCCCTGGTGGGCGGGGTCTTCCTCACCCTGGGTCCGGACGCGCTGGTCGGCTTTTCCCGGGTGGGGGCGTTGTCGCGAAGCGGGGTGTGCCGGCCGTTCGACGAACGCGCCGACGGGTTCGTCCTCGGGGAAGGCGGCGGGGTCGCGGTACTGCGTCCCATGGCCGACGCGTTGGCCGACGGCGACCGCGTCTACGCCGTGATCCGGGGGATCGGTGTCACCAACGATGGTCGCGCGGCCGGCCCGATGACGCCTAGCGCCAGCGGCCAGCTCGCCGCTCTACGGGCCGCGTACGCCGATGCCGAGGTGTCGCCGGGTTCGGTAACCATGATCGAGGCACACGGAACGGCAACGACCGTCGGCGACCAGATCGAGATCACCGCACTGCGTGACCTGCGCGCGGACGACCCCGACGCCGAGCCGTGCGCCCTCACCTCGGCCAAGGCGCTGATCGGTCACACCCTCGCGGCAGCCGGGGCCGCGGGTCTGCTGAAGACCGCGCTTGCGCTGCACCACGGCGTGATCCCGCCGCAGCCCGCCGTCCAGCCCAGGACAGGGCTGGCGATGCCCGAATCGGGACTGCGCATCCCGACGCAGCCGCAGGCGTGGCCGGACTCGAAACATCCCCGGCGGGGCGCGGTGAGCTCGTTCGGGTTCGGCGGCACCAACGTGCACGTCGTCCTGGAACGGGTGGCCGAGCGTGGGGAGCCGGACATGACGCCGGAGCGGCCATGGCTCGTGATGCTGTCCGCCGGTTCAGCGGAGCTGCTCACCCGACATACCGAGGCGATCCGGGACACCGTGGACGCCGACCCGGGGCTCACCCCGGCATCGGTCGCCTACACCCTGGCCACCCGCGAGCCGCTGACCGCCCGCCTCTGCGTGGTCGCGGCGTCCCGTGCACAGCTGATTGAGCGGCTCACCGACGCTGCGACACGACTGCGCACCGGTCGCTTCGGCGCGCTGCCCGGCGGTGGTTACGTGGTGGCTACCCCACTGGCCGAGGCGGACCGCCGGGTCGCGTGGCTGTTTCCCGGGCAGGGAGTCCAGCGTCCTGGCATGCTCGCCGACCTGCGTGAGCGGTTCACCGGTTTCGCCAGGCAGGTTGACACGCTGGACGGCGTCGCGCGCCCGGTGCTCGGACGTTCGCTGGTCGAACTGGTGTGGGGTGCCCACCCGGACACGGCGGCGGCCCAGGCGGCCCTGACCGCGACGCAGATCTGCCAGCCCGTGCTCGGCGCCCTGGGGATCGGCGTCGCCCGGCTGCTGGCACAGTGCGGGGTGCGACCGGATGTCTGCATCGGTCACAGTGCGGGAGAGGTCGCGGCAGCGATGGCCGCAGGCGCCCTCGACCCGGCCGACGCACTCCGTTTCCTGGCGGCGCGGGGAGCGGCCGTGGCCGATGCTCACCCCCCGTGGACGGGTGGGATGCTGGCGGTCCACGCGGGTGAGTCGACGTTTCACCGACTCGCCGGCGACATCGACGGGGTGTGGCTTGGCTGCGTCAACCATCCGTCGCAGGTGGTAGCCAGTGGACGTCTGGACGCGCTGGAACGGCTTCGTGAGCGGTGCGAGCGTGAAGGTGTCACAGCCCGGCCACTGACGGTCTCGCACCCCTTTCATTCTCCGCTGGTGGCGGGCGCCGACATCTCGATGGCGGGCCCGCTGGCCGCCCTTCCCCTGCGCGCGTTCGAAGCGGTCGTGGCCTCCTCGGTGAGCGGCGGTCGGTGCGACGATCCGCGGGAACTGCGCGCGTTGTGGGCGGAGCACTGTTCGGCTCCGGTGCGTTTTTCCGACGCGATCCGGACCGCCGCCGCGGCGGGCGCCAGGATCTTCGTCCAGGTGTTCGGTGGCACATCGTTGCTGACCATGGCCCGCGGGTCACTGTCCGAATCGATCCGGGGCAGTTTTGTCGCCTTGGCCGCGCCCGAACCCGACGAAGGCCACACTCTGCTCGCCGGC
>NZ_CADDZT010000084.1:67820-68762 GCF_902812655.1 Candidatus Frankia meridionalis
CAGCGGTGCGGCCCGACCACCGCCGTGGCGTCCCGACCCGTCGACTCCCGGAGCTCCGCATGGACAGCCCCCGTCCGGACAGCCATCCCATGGACGACATCGTCAGACTTCTCGACAAACAGCTCAACCTGCTGCACGCTCTGGCCGCGCCGGCCACGGGAAGCGACCCGAACGACGACGGGATCGGCATCACCGGCATGTCGACGTCTCGTCGGCCGGATCCGACGTCCGTCCGGCTGGGCACGCCCATGGTCGTGCCCGCGCCTCCGACGCAGCGGCAGCCGGTGGAACCCGACCGGGTCGTCCGCCGGCCGGCCGTGGTCACGGCGGATGCGGGGAGTCCACCGGCGCGGCTGGTCGGGCTTCGGGCCGCGACAATCGAAGTGATTTCCAGGCTGAGCGCCTTGCCCGCGGGCTGTCTCCACGACGACCACGCTTTTGTCGGGGACCTCGGCTTCGATTCGATCATGATGACCGACCTGGTGAACAATCTGCGACGCAGATGGCCCGAACTGGTCGTGCACACCGACGACATCGCCCGTGTCACTACGGTCGGCGATCTGGTGGGGGTACTTGCCGGGAAGTCCGGGCTGGCGGAGGTGGCCGGGCCCACGGATCCACCGCCCGGCCTGTCCGAACCGTCGCAGTCCGGTACCGACCACTCGGTGGACGCCGCCGCGTCCGTGCCATCCGAGCACGTTCATCCCGAGCAGGCACGTCCCGCCGTCGAGAGCACGCAGGTCGCCTCCTTCCCCGAGGTGGTGGCGTTGCGCGAGCGGCTTGAACTGAGTGGACGGCTCGGCCTGCGCAGCCCGTACTACCTGCTGCACGAGGGAAACATCCGTGACCGCACCGTTGTCGACGGCAGGGAGCTGGTGAGCTTCTCCACCTACAACTACCTGGGCCTGTCCGGACACCCTGAGGTCAACTCGGCGGTTACGG
>NZ_CADDZT010000084.1:69152-72188 GCF_902812655.1 Candidatus Frankia meridionalis
CCTGGAGGCGGAGCTCGCCGCCCTCGTCGGCGTCGAGGACTGCATCGTCCTGGTCAGCGGGCACGCGACCAACGTCACCGCGATCGGTCACCTGGTCGGGCCCGGCGACCTGATCGTCCATGACGCGCTGGCTCACGACAGCATCCTGCAAGGCGCCCGGCTGTCCGGGGCGACGCGGCGGCCGTTCCCCCACAACGACCCCACGGCCCTGGATGCCCTGCTCACGCAGGTGCGTGACCGCTTCCGCCGGGTCCTGATCGTCGTCGAGGGTGTCTACAGCATGGACGGGGACATCGCGGACCTGCCCGCGCTGATCCAGGTGCGGCGTCGTCATGGCGCTCTGCTGATGGTCGACGAGGCGCACAGCATTGGTGTGATCGGTGCGACCGGTGGCGGGGTGGGCGAGTACTTCGGCGTCGACCGGGGTGATGTCGACCTGTGGATGGGCACCCTGTCGAAGTCGCTGGCCAGCTGCGGTGGATATCTCGCCGGCAGCGGCGCGCTGGTGGACTATCTGCGTTACACGCTGCCGGGGTTCATCTACAGCGCCGGCCTGACCCCGCCGAACACGGCCGCCGCCCTGACCGCGCTGCGGGTGATGCGGGCGGAGCCCGATCGCCTCACGCGACTGCGGCAACGCTCGGCGGAGTTCCTGCGGCTCGCCCGTGAGGCGGGAGTCAACACCGGGACCAGCGCCGGCACTCCGGTCATCCCATGCATCGTGGGCGACTCGCTGCGGTGCGTGCATCTGGCCAACACGCTGTTCGAGCGCGGAATCAGCGTCAATCCGATTCTCTACCCGGCGGTGGAGGAACGCCTGTCGCGGCTGCGCTTCTTCATCACCGGCGAGCACACGTCCGAACAGATCGAACGAACCGTTCAGCTGCTCGCGGACGAGCTGGACACGCTCGTTCCCCAGCAACTGGTGGAGGTCCAGTGAGAACCCGCGACAGCCCCCTTCACGGCCTTCCGCTACGGGACAGTCCTCGTTCTGCCGGACCCCGGCACCGGGCTCCTACCGGGCGGCGGCGCCGTCTCGCGGCGGGCGGCCCGCCAGCCGGTCGCCCAGCGGTACACAGCCGGCTGCTACGCGTGATCGTAGCTCGTCCGCGTGCCATTCTGCTGATCACCCTGGTTTTGGCGGTGCTGGCCGGAGTCGCGAGTACCGGGGCGGTCAGCCGGATGAAAACCGGTGGGTTCGACGATCCCGGGTCGGACTCGGTCCGCGGCAGCCGGGTTCTCGCCAACCGGTTCGGGGCTGCCGCGCCGAACCTGTTCATCCTGATCGGCGGGTCTGCCGGTGGGGCCGGCGTCGACACGCCGGCCGTCCGGGCAGTCGGGCAGGATGTCACCGCACGGCTACGCGGCGAACCCGGTGTTCGGGTCGTGGCCTCCTACTGGGAGACCCCAGTCGCGCAGCTACGCGGCCGGGCCGGCGACGTCGGTCTGGTCGTCGCCCACGTCGACGGCGACGAGGACACCGGCGCCAAGCACACCCGGGCGCTACATGATGTTCTCGCCCGAGCGGGCAGCAGCGCGGCGGTGACGGTCCGGTTCGGCGGGATCACTCAGATCAACAACGACATCAACGCACAGGTCACCAAAGATCTTGCCAGGGCCGAGTCGATCGCCGTGCCCGCGACCCTGGTTCTGCTACTGGTGGTGTTCGCGACGGCGGTCGCGGCGGGGGTACCGCTGCTTGTCGGCGTGCTTGCGATCATCGGCACGCTCAGCATGCTGGGAGCGCTGGCCGCCGTCATGGACGTGTCGGTGTTCGCGGTCAACCTCACGACCGCGCTCGGCCTCGGACTCGCCGTTGACTACTGCCTGCTGTTCGTCTCCCGCTACCGGGAGGAACACCGCATCCGCCATGACACGGTCACCGCTCTCGACATGACCATGCGCAGCGCCGGCCGGACCATTCTGTTCAGCGCCGCCACCGTTGCCGCAGCCCTGTGCTGCCTGCTGGTGTTCCCGCAGTACTTCCTGCGTTCGTTCGCCTTCGCCGGGGTGGCGGTCGTGGCGGTGACTCTCGCTGGGGCGCTCGTGGTGCTGCCGGCACTGCTGGTCCTGCTCGGCGGAGGGATCGAGCGGTGGCCGGTGCCGCGACGGCGCCACGATCCGCGCCCCGGGGAGCTCGGCCCGGTGGGTCGGGTCGCCGCGCTGGCATGGCGGCGTCCGCTGCTCACGGCCCTGCCCACCCTCGCGGTCCTGGTGCTGCTCGGTCTGCCGTTTCTGCACGTCAGGTTCGGGGTGCCGGACGACCGGGTGCTGCCGACGTCCACGGAGAGCCGCGAAAGCGCCGACCGGATCCGCACGGACTTCGGGGTGGTGGACAGCGGCGCGCTCGCCGTCGTCGCCGAATCATGGGGAACCGGCCCGGATGCCCGGAGCCGGGCGGCATCCTACGCGAGCCGGCTGTCCACGGTCGCGGGTGTCGAACGGGTGGACAGCGGCGCGGGCTCCTTCACGGCGGGCAGGCAGACGGCTGACGCCGGCCCGGACACTGCGCGATTCATCGCGGGTGACGCAACATGGCTGTCAGTTCTCAGCCGGGTCGAGCCTTATTCCCCCGAGGGCGCCCGGCTCGCCCGCGCCATACGGGCCGTGGACGTACCGGGCGGCCGGACCGTGCTCGTGACCGGGCAGGCGGCCCAGCTGGTGGACATCACGAACTCCATCGGTCATCGGTTGCCGGTGGCCATCGTCCTGATCGCCGTGGCCACGTTCGTGGTGCTGTTCGGATTGACCGGCAGCGTGGTGCTGCCGCTCAAGGCCCTGGTGTTCAACCTGCTGAGCCTGAGCGCGGTCTTCGGCGCCATGGTGTGGATCTTCCAGGACGGACATCTGTCCGGGATGCTCGGCTTCACCCCGACACCGTTGCCGGTCGCCATCCCGGTGCTGCTGTTCTGCGTGACCTACGGCCTGTCCATGGACTACGCGGTCTTCGTCCTGGCCCGCGTCCGGGAACGGCACGAGGCGGGAGCGGCTCTCCAGGACGCGGTCATCGACGGGCTGTCCCGCAGCGGCCGGATC
>NZ_CADDZT010000084.1:72501-81621 GCF_902812655.1 Candidatus Frankia meridionalis
CCTGTCGGTGTCGTTCTTCGCGACCCTGGTCTCAGGAGTGTCGTTCATCAAACTGTTCGGGCTGGGGACAGGTCTGGCGATCCTGTTGGACGCCCTGGTCGTCCGGCCCGTGCTGGTGCCGGCGTTCATGCGGCTGGCGGGTCCGTGGAACTGGTGGGCGCCCCGGCAGCTGCGCGCTGTCCACAGCCGGTTCGGATTCCGCGAACAGTGACAACGAACACCGGCCCGCTACGCACACTGGAACCGCTGTTCCACCGGGCGCCGAACGCTCACAACACCCAGCCATGGCACCTGCGGTACGCCTCCGGCGTAGTGGAGGTGGGCTGGCAGGAACGGTACGAGCTGGGTCCCAGCGATCCCGTCCACCGTGACCTGCGTCTGTCTCTCGGCGCGTTCGTCGAGTCCTGCCTGGTCGTCTGCGGTGACATGGGGGTGGCGGTTCGGTTCGTCGCCGATTACAACCCGGGCAGCCGCCGGATCGGCAGGCTCATGGACACCTCGGAGCCGAATCGCACCCGGTTCACCGCAGCCGATGTCGCCGCCCGCCGGGCCTGGCGTGGCCGGTGGACCCCCGAACCGATACCGGACGACCTCCTGGATGAGCTCACCGCGATCACCGCGGTCCGCGGCGGTCGGCTGGTGGCACTGGACTGCGCTCCACTACGCCCGTTGCTGACCGAGGCGAGCCGCTGGTTCGTCGCGGACCCGGGCATTCTCGCCGAGTTGCGGAAGTGGTCGCGCCTGAACCCGAGACATCCCGACTACCACCGGGACGGCCTGAGCGACGTCGCGCTGGCGTTGAAGTGGTATGAGACGGTGGGGATGCGGGCGGCGTTGCGCCGGAAACGGTCCCGGCCACACCATTTCGGCCTTCGTGCGGCGCTTGCCAACGGGCAGGCAAAGGCGTTCGACGGCGACGGATCGGTGCTGGTGCTACTCGGTCCGGTTGATACCGACGAGGCCGGTGAGGTCAGGTTCGGCCGCCTCGTCCAACGGCTGTGGCTGCTGCTGGCCCGCCACGGGTTCGCCGCGCATCCACAGAGCCATCTCATCGACTGCCCGGCCACGGCCGGAGCGGTCGCGGAACTCACCGCCGCCGTGGACGAACGACCGCTGTGGATCGCCCGGGTCGGCCGGCCCGACCCACACCGTGCGAACCGGGTCCCCCTCTCGGCCCGACGGCTCGATCCCCACGGCGAGCACGGCAACGGCAACGGCAACGGCAACAGTCAGCGGAAAGCGAAGAAGAACGATCTGGCTACGACGATCGGTAATGACAGCAGGACCGGGAAACGACAGGACCGTACGGGCGGACAGCGGGGCCGTCACCGTGACCGGCGTTCCCACCGTGAACGCCGCCGTGCCACATGATTACTCCGGATGCTGTTCCCGGGGTCATTTGCCGGGTATGTGAATGACTGTCAAAGGGTTGTGTCCACTCGAGGTTTGAGTAGCTGCCGAGAACGCCTGGAATGTCGTCGTAGTTTGCTTTCTCTGTGGTCCACCGGTCACGGCGCCGATCGAATAAATCGTCCGCGGTAATTTCTGTTCCGGTAACTCTTCAGAATCCGGTCCGATGGCTGATGCGCCGGTGATAGCAGCCGTTTACGCGCTCACATCGGCCTGCTAGTCTTCTGTTGTAACGTCAACCCAACTGATTGCGGGGTCGATATGATCGACTTTTTTCTCAACCTTCTCAGTGCCGGCTTCGATTCTGTTCTAATCTCTACTGTCGCCACCGTTCTCGGCGTTTTTGGCATCTGAATAAACTGCTTCCCGTGAGCTGAAAAATCTTGTCGGGAAACATTCTGGAGCAAGCCGAGAAGATCCGCCTGGATGTGTTCTTCCTCGCGGTACCGGTGCCGATATCGCGATTCTGGTCATGGCGACCGACGATCGGTGCTCTCGGTAACGTTTCGGGATTCGGGGTGGGGCTCGTGGCAATGTGCCCCACCCCGGTATCCAGGTCTCGTGCGGTTCCCTGATCGGCTTATATCAGCCGACTGGTGCCAGCCTCAGCTGGTCGATGCGTCCTCGGGCAGACCGGTGCCGCGAGGCCGGCGGCGGGCGACTCGCAGGAAGAGCAGGCCAGCACCGATCATGGCGGCGACGGCGGCTCCGATCGCTCCGGTCTCCGCGTGTGAGAGCGGTAGCCCGGTCGTCTGTCCCCCTGTTCCGGATCCGCCGCTTCCTCCAGTGTTTCCAGCGCCGGCGTCGCTGATGGCGTCGGCCCTGGAGGCGTCCGCCCACGCCATGCCAACGACCTTGCGCTGGGTGTCGGCGGGCTGGTTCCCGGTGCCGGTCACGGCCCTGCCCGCGGCCGGCCCGCCGGTCACCACCTGCGCCGACGTAAAGGGATCCTTCGGCGTTCCGGTGCCGGTCAGATACTGGTCACCCGGCCTGGAGAGAACCAGCCGGATCGTGAAGCTTCCCGAGCCGTCCGCGGTCGCGGTTCGGGCGTCCGCGCCATTGACGTCGATGGCGATCGGGGTGCCTGGCATAAAACCACAACCGCTGAAAACCACTGAAGCACCGACCCGGACGCGTTGCGGGTCGACTGCGCCGAAACTGATCGGACCGCTGCATCGGGGCAACGGCAACTCCGACTGTTGCGCGGCGGTAGCAGGGAACCCCGATGTTGTGCCGAGGGCCAGCCCGCCGCCCACCAGCAGCACGACCGCGAATGCGCGAATTGTCATAGTGCTCCCACTACGCAACGCCAGGCAGTTTGTCTCCGTATCCGGGCGACTCTCTGGTGTATGAGGTGGCCCGGATGCCGGCTGAAACGCTGATTCAGGTCACAAGAACGATCGCGACACTCAGCCGGCATGACCCGTTCGAACCGGTGCCGATGGTTGCGATCCAGAGCAGCCCGGGTCCCGGCGGGGCCGTTATTTTGACAGAAATGTCGCCGTTGACATCTGCCGTCACAGGTGTGCGGCTCTGGAAGTTGACGTAGATCTGGACACTCGAGCCAGGTGCGTAGCCGCAGCCGCTGAACGTGACGGACCCGCCGCCCGCCACCGGATTCGGGGCCGCCGTACCAATATCGAAGAAACCAACGCATTGGGGAGGCGGCGGCGGATAGACCTGGGCCATGGCCGGGGAAGCCGATGTCACACCCAGGGCAAGCATGCCTCCAGCCAGCAACACAGCTACCCATCGACGGAATCTCATGGATGTACTCCCACCCTTGTGCCTGCTAGTAAGCTATCCGAGGCTGACCACGCTCAGGATATAGATCACTACTCTACGTGTCTACCGTGCGGGAGTGTCAGTCGGGATTTTTCTGTGACCATGGGGTGACCAGGCGTACGCCGGATACAGTCACCGGCTCGGGCGCGACCAGTGGCTGCGGCCGGAGAAGCAGGATCGGTTTCGCCACCGGTTCCCAGACCCGCAGCACCAGGGTCCGGGTCTGGCCCCGGTCCACCGGCAGGGACGTGGAAAACAGCGGATGACCACGCTCGGTACCCCTGCGCAGGACCACGGGGAGGCCGTCCAAGGTGGCTGACTGCAGCCCGCTGCCCTCGCCGGTGTAAACCGACAGCAACAGCAGGTTCTGCGCGTCCGGATTGCCTCGTGGCGGTGCGCTCTGCCCGGGACCAGGATGGTCACTTCGATTGCGGACGTACTCACTCAGGCCGTTGGGCGCCGCGTTCCCGATCCGCACGGTGATCGTCACATCGGCGGAGCCGTCGGGACGCCGCACACTGCGGTAGTCGGTGCTGCGTCGCAGCCAGTAGTCGAGTTTGCTCGCCGCGGCGTTCTGCGTCACCACCGCGAGGTACGGACCGTCAACGTCCGCAAGCGCGCCACCGAGTACGGTCGGCTCGATCAGTAGCTGTTCATCCGGATGGTTACTCGACACCAACAGACGCCCTTCCGAGGCGGCTCGGCTTAGCGCCGCCAGCAGCTTCGGTGTGCTGCCCCCGCCTGATGCCACGGCGTCGTAGACCGACCGTCCAACCGTGGCGAAGAAGTCATCCCGTTGCTGAACATACGAAATCTCCGCATATACCCTTGATTCAACCAGTTCGACCAGTTTATCCGCGGTAACGACACGCCCGTCCGGCAGAACCGCCGGCCGGGTCGCCGCAAGCAGGTAGGCCAACGTCGTCGGATCAACAGTGATCGTCCCGTCGACATGCACGCCTGTACCCGCCTGGTAAAGCGCCGTGTAGAAACGACCGACGGTCGGGTAGTGGGGCGTGAGGTTTGCGTTGGCCCAGACCCGCGTAGGCTCCGCGGGCCCGTACAGACTCTCGAGCTCGGACGGGAGCCGCATCGCCGGGACCGGCTGGGTCGAGCCCCCGGGCAGGTGGCCGTTGCCGGAGATGCGGTCGAGTTCGAACCTGCCATCGGTAACCGTCAGCAAACCGAACCCGCCGATGATGCCCCCGGTGGCCCGCGACTCGGCCGGGTTCTGGACGACCAGCAGGTAGCGGCGGGTCCCATCGATACCCATCATCGGCGGTACCAGACGGGTGGTCAGGCTCAGCGTCCCGGCGGCTCGTTCGAGCTGTCCGGCGGATTTCACCGCATCGAGTCGAGCGGTGCTGAGACCGAAGGTCCGTCCGATCAGACCGCAGTCCGGGATCGTTTCCAACCGCTGATGGAACCGCGTTATTGCGTTCTGCGCGGCTTCGACGGCCGGACGCGCGGCCGCGATCCGGTCGACCCCGATGGTGGTGCCGTTGCGCAGGGAGCTCAGGTCAAGAACGGATCCCATGTCACCCAGCGAGGTACGCCCGTCCGCGATCACGCGGTCAACCGCGACCGCCATCGACCGGACGGACCGGACGGGACATCCGACGGCTGGAACGTGGCCGACAACGGCCCACAGGGGATCGCCGGTCAGCTTCCGTGCCGCGGCGGTGTTCTGCCTGATCGCGTCGATCCGGGTCCGAAGTTGAACGTCGGACGATCCGTCACCGGCCAGCACCACCCGTCCCAGCGCTGCGATCTCGGCTCGGGCCGTCTGCAGATGGGACCGTGCAAGAAGACCCCGTACCGCGATCCAAATGATCACTATGGCGAGCAGTAGCACGAACAGAGCGCCACCGATCATCATGCGCCGAGTCCGGGTGGACAGACGGCGGAACCTACCCGGCGACACCGACCCGCTCTCATTCATGGGACCGCGCCGGGGTGGCTGCGCGCCGCGGCAGCCCTCGCGAAGCAACAACTTTCCGTATCTGCACAGCTGCATAACGTATCCGAGGTAGAGGGTGATCGAGTAGACGCCGAGGGAGGAGCGGGATGCCGGGCAGGCGGCACTGTTGCGTTGGCGAGGCCCGCCGTCTCGGCGGCCGATCATTCATGATCGAGTGATGCGTCGGCGTCGTGCTCGTCCACCGGTGGGTGTGCCGGTTCACCCCGCTGTCGATCGAGGCGGCCCGGCGGTGCCGGCACACGTCGGGTGATCGTTGGTTCGTCGACGAGACGTATGTGAAGGTCGCCGGTCGGTGGAGCTACCTGTACCGGGCGGTCGACCGGTACGGCCAGGCCATCGATGTTCTCGCCGGTGAGCATCGGGATCTGACGGCGGACACGGGTTCGTTCGAAACATCCGCCGCGGTCACTACGAACTCGGGATGGACACCGAACCCGGCCTGCGGCTGACGGCTGCCTTCACCGAGCCCACCCTGACGATCTGATCATCGGTCCGACACGGGTGGGTCCACTGTGTCTTGCCTCCGCTCAATACAACAGAGCCCAGCAGCCTCGGTACGCCGGGCCGGCCAGCTAGGCCTTGCCGATGGCAGCCCGACCGTCGTCACGAAGCCTCGCTGGGCAGGTACGATCACGGGGCAGGGCCGCTAGCTCAATGGTTAGAGCAAGAGACTTTTAATCTCTGGGTTCAGGGTTCGAGTCCCTGGCGGCCCACCCAAAATGCTTGCAGCACAGGCGCTTCTTGTCGCGCATCCGGGCGTCCGAGGCGCCGAACCCCACGTTTACCCCACGGTTTCGACGCTTGTCGTCATCGGTCGATGTTGCTCGATGGTGCCCGTCAGTGGACCCGGACGGGGTCGCGGGTACCGATTTTGTGATCTCCGCTGCCTTTCGGGAGACCGGGGGTTCCACCTCCCGACGCAGACCGAGACATGGACCAGGTGGCGCTCTGCCTGCGCCCGGATTGTCCCGTCCCGGATGCTTGTGACGGCTTGCGGGCCTAGGGTGGTGGTGACGGAGAGCCTCGACCCTGGACGGGACCGTGAGTCTGATCGCGTTGGTGCGTCCGGCCACCTGTTCGCGCCCCCTGGCCCGGGAGCGGTCCGGCGCGGTCCTCCCGGTCGCCCCTGGCGTCCCTTCTGTGCCCGTCTCGCCTGGTAGGGCGTTGTGGCCTGGAAGGAGTCCGACGCCCGCATGGCGGCGTTCGACGCGCTCGCGCGGCTCGGTGTCGAGGCTCCACCGGATCTGGACCTGCTCCGGTTTGGAGAGAACGCGCTCTACGCGTACCGGGAACGGGGCCTCGTGCTCCGGGTGGCGCGCCCGCAGACCCGGGCCGAACACGTCGCGCGGACGGTGGACTTCGTGGTGCGGATCGCCGTCCGAGGGATGGAGGTGGCCGAACCCGCCGCCGTCCCCGGCCTGCGCCAGCCGGTCGTCACGTCGACGGGTGTCGTGACCCTGTGGGTCTATTACGAGACCGACCCGGACTGTCGGGTGACACCGCGGGAACTCGGCGGGCTGCTCCGCCATTTTCACGATCTCGCCGCACCGGAGAAGGATCTTGTCGAGGTGTGGGAACCCTTCGCGCTCATCCGCGCCCGGCTGGACGGCGCGCGGTCGTCGGTCGTGCGTGGGTCAGGCCGGCGGATTGCCGCCTCGGGTGCGCGTCGGCAGAGATGAGCGCAGCTCGTCCGCGAGCGTCCGCACGTCCCGGTACCAGCCGCGCAGTTCGGCGGCGGTCGGGGAGAGCTCGTACGGGTGGTGGTGCACTGTGCGGGAGAGGGCCGCCCAGAGGTATTCCGCGCGGCCGGGAACGGTCGGTTCGAGGGCTCGCGTACTGTGCAGGCTGAGCAGCCGCGCGCGCATCGACACCAGCACGACCTCCGGGTGTTCCCGGGCCCATAGTTCGTTCACCGCGGCTTCGAGCGCGAGCCGCAGCAACCAGGCGCAGGCTCGTGGCCAGAACCCCGCGGCACCGGCTGGTGCGCCACGGAGGAGGCCGTCGGCGGCGTCCAGGTAGCGATCCGCCGCCTTCAGGTAGTGATCAGCGGTGTTCACCCGGCGACCGGTGGCGCTCATCGAAGCTCGCCGAGCTTGCCGACGAGGTCGGTCGACTGCCGCATCAGGTCGCTGAGGTCACCGGCCCAGGGCTCGTGGCCGCGTTCCTTGATGGTCCGGTAGAAGCCCCCAGCCGACGCGCCCCACTTGTTGGTGATGTAGGACGCGACCTTCTTCTCCTGGGCGGTGTCGTTGAAGATCGCGAGCGCGGCCTTCGACCCCGTCCGGCGGGCGGCGGTGATCGCGGCCTCGACGTCGTGATGGCGGTCGCCGGCGGCGAGCCGTCGGCAGCGGTGGATGTCGAGGAACACGGCGTCCACGGCCGACCGGCAGAAGGCGGGGACCAGCGCCGCCTTGATGTCATCCGGCAGGCCGTCGGTCAGCGTTAGCGCCTCGGCCTCGTTCAGCCACCGTGATGCCGGGTCGAGAGACGGCCTGATGTCGACGACCGACTGCTCCGCGCGGATGACGTCCAGGTGGTAGGTGGGAAAAGCACTCGGGCTGAACCGGCGCACCGCGTCGGCGAGCCGGTCGTCATGGGTGAAGACGACGACCTGACGGGTTTCGGCGGTGCATAGCAGCACCCGCGCGAGCCCGTCGACCTTCGCCGGGTCCATCGCCTGCACCGGGTCGTCGATGACGACGAACCGGAACGGGCTTTCGGGAACGGTGGCGCGCGGCAGGAACAGCGCGAGCCCGAGGGCGTGCAGTTCGCCCTGGCTCATCACGCCGAACGCGGTGCCGCCCGCGCCGTCGACGGTGACGTCGAGCACGAGCCGGCGTCGGGTCGCCGTGCCGCGCAGCCGCACCGGGCCGAGATCGACGTTGCTTTCCTGGCGGAGTTCGCCCCAGATGGCCTGCTGCTGCGCGGCGAACGGGGCGAGCCGCTCGTCCCGCAGGCGTTCGAGCAGCCGCTTCAGGAAGTCGCCGGCCTCCTTGAGGGCGGCCAGGTGCGGCTGGCGAGAACGGGCGCGGCGGGCGGTGTCGAGCCAGTCCTGGGCCTGCCGCGCCAGCGGTGACCAGGCGGTCTCGAGGCCGTCCAGGCGGGAGCGGGCATTGGACCTCAGCGCGTCCACGGCGGTGACCAGTGCCGTGTGCCGGACGACAAGCTCGTCGGCGAGCACGGCGGGATCGACGACGGCGCGGAGCCCGTCCCAGGCATCCCAAGCGGCCTGGGCTCCGGCGGCGCCCTCCGCGACCGAATCGACGACCTCGGCGGCGGTCAGGCCACTCGCGGGATCGGTGCCGAGGATGTCCGGGCGTCGTTCCACCAGCGCGTGGGCTGCGGCGAGAGCGCCGCGCAGCTGGAGGTCGGCGTTGTCGGCCTCCTTCGCGAGGATGCCGAACCTGTCGGCCTCGACGGCGGCGGCCGCACGCCAGGTCTCGTCAAGCGTGCCGACCCCGCACAGGGGACAAGTGCTGTCTCCGTGCTCCTGGTGGTGGCTGAGCCCGGCGCGCAGCAGCCCGGCGACCCGGCGGGCGTCGGCGGCGGGCGTTCCGGCCGTGGCGTCCGCCCGCGCGCCGGCGGACCGCAGCCGTGCTGCGCGGTCGGCCACATCGGCCGGGTCGGGCACGGTGAGCGCGGTGAGGCGCCGCAGCGCCGCCACCTCACCGTCGACACCACTGCCGCCGACAGCGGGGCTGTTGCCGCTGCCCCCGCTGACCGCTGATTGCGCGCTGTCGAGATCCCACGCCTTGGAGACCTTCGAGGCGAGTGCCGCCGAGATGGCTTTCGCCCGTGGGTCGTCCGAGGTTGCGAGGGCGGCGAGCAGCACCGTTCGGCCGTCGCGGACGGCCTTGTGCGCCTTGTCGAGGGCGCTGTGCGCCTGTTGCAGCAGGGTGTGGGTGTCGGTCAACTCGGTGAGCCGGAGCAGCCCGCCCAGCGCG
>NZ_CADDZT010000084.1:81965-92345 GCF_902812655.1 Candidatus Frankia meridionalis
AGATCTTCCCGCGCTGGAGGCGCTCGTTCGTCTCGGTGAGGGCCAGTTCGACGGCCTCGGCGAAGCTCGACTTCCCGGAGCCGTTGCGACCGGTGACGAGCGTGAGGCCGGGGCCGGGCCGCAGGCTGAGCGTCTTCGTCGGGCCGATGCCGCGGAAGCCGCAGACCGAGATGGACGTGAGATACATGCCCGGGATCGCGGCTGCGTCGGGACGGACGGCCCGTTGCGGCGCTGACGGGCGCGGTGTCGTGGCGCCACCGAGAACGCCAGCCAGGGCGTCGGCCCCCTCGAAGGCGGCGAGCACCAGATCGGCGGCCAGGTCGGACGCGCCGGCCTCGGCCAGTTCGTCGAACAACTGCTCGTAGAGGGCGCTTCGCGTCGGGTCCATGGTCGTGACCTCCGCGGGGGGCGAGAGGGTGTGGTGTCCGGGCTGCCCCCCGAGCGGCCCGGACGGAGATCACCGTGCGCCAGGGGACTCCAAAAGTCATCAGGGGGAATTGATAAACCTGCTTATCACTCGATGGAGTCGACGACTAGATGCTTCCCAGTAGCCTGTGAGTCGCCGGAGCGATCAGGGGAGGTGCGCGGTGGAGAGCGATGGGGCCACCATGGCGCTGCAGGACGTCGCGGATCTGGCGCGGGTTCGCCGTCAGGTCGTGAGCATGTGGCGCATCCGCCCGCAGGTGCGCGGTCAATACCTGCCCTTTCCCGAGCCGGTGGAGACCTCCGGCGGGATAGAACGATTCCCGCGCGACGAGGTCGTCGCGTGGCTGGCGCGTACCGGCCGGGGCAACAACGCGGAGGCGAATCTCGACGCACCGGCGTTGAGTGTGCCGGAGGGCGTTTCGCTGGACGAGCTCGTGACCTGGCTCTGCCTGGCGACGCTCACCGGGCAGGAGTTAGCCGAGACAACACCGGAGCAACGCCTCGCGCGAGCGCGTTCGGTCGACCCCGCTGACGAGATGCTGCTACGCGAGATAGCGGTTGCTGCGCCGGCTACCAGCACCCTGCGGTTTGTCGACGACCTGGTGGAGGCGTCGTACGGTGCCCGCGAGGCACTTGACCGCCTGGAGCAGGGCCGGGCGGCCCGAGCACGAGGCGCGCGCGACCTCACGTCCGAGGCGGTCGGCCTTATCCACGCCGTCGCTAATGCCTGCGCACTCCACCTCGACCCAGAGGGCGTGCCACTCGTGCACGTCGGCCCTGTCACGAGCGTGACCCTGGCAATCGCCGAGTCGTTCGCCCAGCTCGCGGTCGCCGGTGATACTGCGGACCTCCGCGACGTCAGGCGGCGGGCGGCGATACGCGGCATCGAGACGGCCGGAGCGGCGGTGGCGCCGAGCGTCCGCGTGATGTCGGTCGTCGGCAGGACGGCGGAGGAGATCCTCGATCTGCTCGACAACCTCGTGCTCGACCTCGGCGACGGGGAACTCGCGGTGGTTGTCGGCCCGGCCGCCGTCCTGTGCGACGACCTTCACGGCGAGCAGGAGAAGCACCGCGCGCAGACACTTCGTTCCGAAAGCCTCGCCGTCGCGCTTCGGCTGCCCCGGGGTCTGTGGCGGGAGGCGCATCGGCAGGCGCTGGGCCTGTGGGTCTGCGCGCCCGGCGGCTCCTCGCGCCACCCGCTGGTGGCCGACCTGGCCGCGTTCACCCGGGACGAGCTGGACCTCGACGACCTCGCCTCTGACGTGGCCGCCGCCGTAGCCGCCACGGCGTTGGCCGTCCGTAGCCGGGCGTTCCGCTATCTTCGCCCGCACGATCTCCAGCGCATCCTGAGTGCCCGCGCCGCCGTCGTGCCGCGCGGGGCGCGGGCGGCGCGGCTGGCCACGACGGAGCTCGACCGGCACATTGCCGCGATCAACACGGGCACCCTGGTGACGAGCGAGCCGATCCAACCTTTCGACGTCCTGGTCGAGCGCGCCCCAGGGTCGATGCTGCTGAGTCGGCGGTCGCTCGGCGAGCTGAAGGACATGAAGCAGCTACGGGTACTGCGCGGCAGCCGCATCAATCCCGGACACGCCGATCCGGCCGGGTCGGTGCGAGTTCTCGCGGCGATCGACCCACACCGTTCGATGCTGCTGGACCCGTTCGACGCGGCGAGGCTGTACCCGCAGGCAGCCCGTACCGAGCCGGGAGATGTGGTGATCGCAGAACGGCCCCGCCCCGTCGCGACGGTCGACGACCACGGCGGATCATTAGTGGCCTCACCGTCGAAGATTCTCAGGATTGGACCGGGTGTCGGTATCGGCCCGCACACGGTGGCAGCGATCATCAACCGGCTGCCGGACGAGCCCGCCGAGTGGCAGACCTGGAACGTGCCGATCCTCGACACCGCCGAGATGGAGCAACTGGATGCGGCGCTCGTCGCGGCGGCGAACCACGAGGCGAGCCTGCGGCGCCACCTGGCCGCGACCGGGGATCTCGTCTCCGCCATGATCGACGGGGTCGCCGCCGGAGCGGTGGCCCTGACCGTACGGACAACGCAGTAGCACCACAACGCAGGAGGAAGGACAGGCAGCATGCCGCCCCGCACCAAGAAGGAACCGTCGGCGCCCTCGACGATGAAGGAGCTCAAGGACACCCTCTGGAAGGCCGCCGACCGGCTCCGCGGCTCGCTGTCCGCGAACCAGTACAAGGACGTCATCCTCGGCCTGGTGTTCCTCAAGTACGTCTCCGACGCCTACGACGAGCGCCGCGAGACCATCCGTGCCGAGCTGACGGCCGAGAACTACGACGACGAGCAGATCGAGGATCTGATCGACGACCCCGAGGAGTACCAGGGGTACGGGGTCTTCGTCGTGCCGCCCCTGGCCCAGTGGACGCACCTGGCGGAGAACGCCAAGGGCAGGCCAGCCGAGGGCAACGAGCCGGCCAAGAACATCGGCCAGCTCATCGACGAGGCGATGGACCTGGTCATGAAGGCCAACCCGACGCTGCAGGGCACGCTGCCCCGCCTCTACAACAAGGACAACATCGACCAGCGCCGCCTCGGCGAGCTGATCGACCTGTTCAACAGCGCCAGGTTCAGCCGGCAGGGCGAGCACCGCGCCCGCGACCTCATGGGTGAGGTGTACGAGTACTTCCTCGGCAACTTCGCCCGCTCGGAGGGCAAGCGGGGCGGCGAGTTCTTCACCCCGCCGAGTGTGGTGCGCGTGATCGTCGAGCTGCTGGAGCCCTCACACGGCCGGGTGTACGACCCGTGCTGTGGGTCGGGCGGCATGTTCGTCCAGACCGAGAAGTTCATCTACGAACACAACGGTGACCCGAAGGACATCGCGATCTACGGCCAGGAGAGCCTGGAGGAGACCTGGCGGATGGCGAAGATGAACCTCGCCATCCACGGCATCGACAACAAGGGCCTCGGGGCGCGGTGGGGTGACACGTTCGCCCGCGACCAGCACGCGGACCTCCAGATGAACTATGTGATGGCGAATCCGCCGTTCAACATCAAGCACTGGTCACGTAACACGGAAGACCCGCGCTGGAAGTTCGGCGTGCCGCCGGCCACCAACGCCAACTACGCCTGGATTCAGCACATCCTGTACAAGCTCGCCCCGGGCGGCAGCGCTGGTGTGGTGATGGCCAACGGCTCGATGTCGTCGAACTCCAACGGCGAGGGCACCATCCGCGCCCAGATCGTCGAGGCCGACCTCGTCTCCTGCATGGTCGCCCTGCCGACCCAGTTGTTCCGTAGCACCGGCATCCCAGTGTGCGTCTGGTTCTTCGCCAAGGACAAGCGGGCCGGGGAGTACGGAGGGGTGGACCGCTCCGGCCAGGTGCTGTTCATCGATGCCCGCAACCTCGGCTATATGGTCGACCGCGCCGAGCGCGCCCTGTCGAACGAAGACATTGCCAAGATTGCCGACACTTTCCACGCCTGGCGCGGCACCCGCTCCGCCGCCCAGAAGAAGCTGAGCTACGAAGACATCCCCGGCTTCTGTAAATCAGTAGGCATCCCCGACATCAAAGCCGCCGACTACGCCCTCACCCCAGGCCGTTACGTCGGCGCCGCTGACGTAACGGACGACGGCGAACCTATCGACGATAAGATCGAACGGCTGACCAAGAACCTGCTGGCGGCATTCGACGAATCGGCACGACTGGCATCGGTCGTGCGCGACCAGTTGGAGCGACTCGATGCGTGAGTGGGGGATGGTTCTACTTGGAGATGTGGCCGCAGAGGTTACCGTTGGCTACGTCGGACCGATGGCACACGAGTACAAGGACTCGGGCGTGCCATTTCTTCGATCACAGAACGTTCGCCCACATCGAATAGATATTGCCGACGTCAAGTATGTTGACGAGGAGTTCCATAATAGCATCATAAAATCGTCTCTCCGGCCGGGGGATGTCGTCACTGTGCGAACGGGAAAACCTGGCCAAACCGCCGTGGTGCCAGACTGGCTTACTTCGGCAAATTGTTCCGACCTCGTCATAACTCGACCAGGACCATACCTCGATGCGCGATGGCTAAGTTACTATTTGAACTGGGTAACTGGCAGTCAAATTTCCGCGCAGCTTGTAGGTGCGGTACAGCAGCACTTCAATGTGAAGGCAGCAAAGAGTCTCCAGATCGCACTTCCCCCGATAGTTGATCAGCAGGCTATTTCGAGGCTTCTGGGGGCACTCGACGACAAGATCGCCGCCAACGAGCGCATCGTCAACCTCTCAGATAAGCTGGCGGAAGCTGTTCTTCTTGCGGCTCTCGATGGCAGTTTCTCGCCGCTCGCCGCTCAGGCGTTCGTGACAATGGGTTCGTCCCCTCCAGGAACGAGTTACAACGAGAAGGCGGATGGACTTCCCTTTTATCAAGGTGTTAGGGATTTCGGTGTCCGCTTTCCTCTGCGACGGGTATGGACGACCGCACCTGTGCGAACGGCCAACGCGGACGACACTCTTGTCAGCGTTCGCGCTCCCGTGGGAAGGACCAATATTGCGAACGAAAATCTGTGTATCGGACGTGGTGTTGCAAGCCTACGATCTCACTTTGGATCTCCGATGACCCTGTTTCATCAGGTACGAGCCGCACACGAGTCCTGGGCGCCCTATGAGGCCGAAGGTACTATTTTTGGGGCGATTACCAAGAGGCAACTCGAAGCCGTTCTCCTACCAGTGGTTCCTTCAGAGGCGAGGGCGAGGGTGGAGCTGGCGCTTGCGGCGATAGAGAACCGAATAGCGGCAGCACTTTTCGAGAACGATTCTTTGGCGACTACAAGGGATCAGCTACTGCCACTACTGATGGCCGGGAAAGTTCGTCTTCGTGATGTGGTGGGAGTCGTGTGATGGTGGGGCAGCAGGGGTTCAGTGAGGCGGACTGGGAGGGGGTGGCGCTCGAGACGCTTGCTGAGCAGGAGTGGCGGGCGCTGCCGGGAACCGCCGTGACACCGGGCGCTGAGAATGGTCGGGCGTCGTGGGATGACATCGTGCTTCCGGGGCGGGCGCTGGCCGCGATGCGGGCGTTGAACCCGCAGGTGCCGGCGGAGTACCTGGAGCAGGCCCTGGCGGAGATCATTCAGCCGACCTCGCAGGATGCCATCGCGGAGAACTACCGGCTGCACCAGATCTGCGTCCAGGGCTATCGGGGGGTCAGCTACATCGACGCTGACGGTGTCGAGCAGAACCCCACCATCCGGTTGGTCAGTCATCAGGTCGGCGACAACGAGTTACTTGCCGTCAACCAGGTCACCGTCCGGACGGCGGAGGTCGAGCGCCGTTTCGACGTCGTGCTCTACCTCAACGGCCTGCCGATCGCGATCTTTGAGCTGAAGCGGGCGGGGTCGGCCAAGGCCGACCTCGACGCCGCGCACGCCCAGTTGGCGACCTACCTGCGTGAGTTCCCGATGGCCTTCCGGTTCGCCGTCGTGACGGTGATCAGCGACGGGATCACCGCTCGCTACGGCACCCCGTTCACGCCGCTGAACCATTACTCGCCCTGGAACGTCGACGACGACGGAAAGCCGGTGAAGCTCGGCGAACCCGTCGACGACGTCCATCTCGCCACCGAGCTCGAGTTTCTGATCGAGGGCGTGTTCAACCCTGAGCGGTTTCTCCAGTTGCAACGCAACTTCACCGCCTTCGACGGCGGGGCCGATGGCTACGCGAAGCGGATCGCCAAGCCCCACCAGTACTTCGCCGTCGCCAAGGCGGTCGGCACGACGGTCGCCGCGGTCGAAAGCAACGGCAAGGCCGGTGTCGTGTGGCACACCCAGGGCTCCGGCAAGTCCATGGAGATGGAGCTGTACGCCCACCTGGTGGCCGTCCAGCCCAAGCTCAAGAACCCGACCCTCATCCTGGTGACCGACCGGCGGGAGCTGGACGGCCAGCTCTTCGAAGCCTTCAACCGCTCCCTCCTGCTGAGCGAGTCTCCGATCAAGGTGACGACCCGCGCGCAGCTACGCGACGAACTGGCCAGCCGTGCGACGGGCGGCATCTACTTCACCACGCTGCAGAAATTCGGCCTCAGCAAGGCAGAGAAGGACGCCGGCCTGGACCATCCGCTGCTGTCAGAGCGGCGCAACATCATCGTCATCGCCGACGAGGCGCATCGCAGCCACTACGACGACCTTGACGGCTACGCCCGCCACCTGAAGGATGCCCTTCCGAATGCCGCGCTGATCGCCTTCACCGGGACGCCGATCTCCTTCGAGGACCGCAACACCCGCGAGGTGTTCGGCGACTACATCGACATCTACGACCTGACCCGGGCCGTCGAGGACGGGGCGACCGTCCCCGTCTACTTCGAACCGCGGCTGCCGAAGGTCGCCCTGGCCAAGGACGTCAGCGAGGAAGATCTTGACCGGGCCGCCGACGAGGCCACGGCCGGGCTTGACGAGGTGGAGCGGGCGAAGATCGAGAAATCGGTCGTTGTGATCAACGCCGTGTACGGGGCGCCGGCCCGGCTGGCCTCGCTCGCGGGCGAGATCGTCACGCACTGGGCGGCCCGCTCGGGGGAGATGCGAAAGTTCATCGGCTCCCCGGGCAAGGCGTTCATCGTCGGCGCGACCCGCGAGATCTGCGCCCGCCTCTATGACGAGATCGTCAAGCTCAGACCGGAGTGGCACCACGACGCCGTCGACAAGGGTGTGATCAAGGTCGTGTACTCCGGCTCGGTGCAGGACGTCATGCCGGTGGCGAAGCATGTCCGCCGCGAGGGGCAAAACAAGACCATCCAGAAGCGGCTGCGTGACGCCGAGGACGAACTGCAGATCGTCATCGTCAAGGACATGATGCTCACCGGCTTCGACGCGCCACCGCTGCACACGCTCTACCTCGACCGCCCGCTCAAGGGCGCCCTGTTGATGCAGACGCTGGCGCGGGTGAACCGCACCTTCCGCGGCAAGCCGGACGGGCTGCTCGTCGCCTTCGCCCCCCTGGTCGACAACCTGAGCCGGGCGCTCGCCGAGTACACCGACACCGACCGGGCCAAGAAGCCGGTCGGCAAGAGCATCGACGAGGCCGTCGACCTCACCACCACGCTCATAGCCTCCCTGGACGAGCTGTGCGCCGGCTATCCGTGGCGGAAGCAGTTGACCGGTGCCCAGAAAAGCTGGGTCAAGGCTGTCTATGGACTCACCAACTACCTGCGCTCCCCGACCACCCCCGGCAACCAGGTGGCGGAAGGCGAAGAGACCATCGGCGACCGCTTCCGCAAACTGTCCAACCAACTGGCCCGGGCGTGGGCGCTGTGTTCGGGCAGCCAGACTCTCGAGCACCTACGCTCCACGGCGAGGTTCTACGAGGAAGTCCGGGTCTGGATGGGCAAGTTCGACGCCCAGCAGCGGCAGGCCGAGGGCAAACCGGTACCGGAAGAGATCCAGCGGATGCTCGCCACGCTGGTCGCGACCTCGACCGCCTCCGGCGAGATCATCGATATCTACGAGGCCGCCGGCCTACCGAAGCCGTCGCTCTCCGACCTTGGGCCGGAGTTCCACGTCAAGGCACAGTCAGCGTCGAACCCGCATCTTGCGATCGAGGCGCTGCGGGCGCTTCTCGTCGAGGAGTCGGGCCAGGTCTCGCGGCACAACCTGGTACGCCAGCGGGCGTTCTCCGAGCGCATCGCCGAACTGATGCGGAAGTACACCAACCAGCAGCTCACCTCGGCCGACGTGATCGCCGAGCTCATCGAACTGGCCAAGGAGGTCGCCGCTGAGGGAAACCGCGGCCAGCACTTCAGCCCACCGCTCTCCGGCGACGAACTGGCGTTCTACGACGCGGTCAGCACCAACGAGTCGGCCGTTGCGCTCCAGGGCGATGACGTGCTCGCCCAGATCGCCCGCGAGCTGGTCGCGGTCATGCGCCGTGACGTCAAGACCGACTGGACCGTGCGAGACGACGTGCGCGCCAAGCTCCGATCGTCGGTCAAACGGCTGCTCGTCAAGTACAAGTACCCGCCGGACAAGCAGCCGGAGGCCATCCGCCTCGTGATCGAGCAGATGGAAGCTATGGCACCCCGATACGTCACGGGATAGTGGTTTCGTCCGCTAGAGATCGCCAGTGCGCCCGGCCCAGTCGTCGTGGGTGGTCGCGTAGATGCTGCGGGGCTGGCCGCCGCGTTCGGCGGTCTCGGCGAGCCTGAGACCGAGCTTCTCCGCGACCCGGATGGAGGCGGCGTTCTCCGGGTGGATGATGCTGATCACCCGTTCCCGCTTCAGGACTCTGAAAGAATTGTCAAGCGCGGCGGATATGACTTGCAGGGTCTGCTGGTGGTGCCGAACAGGAATGTCAGCCCGGCCACGGCGGCCACTATGAATGCCACTGTCTTAACTTTGGGTGCAGAGGTTGCAGTCGGTCGACTGGACCGAGCCAGTCTACGGCACCGAACTCCGACTCGCGATCTGACCTGAAGACCAGTAGGGCCCGGCGCTTTCTTCCGCACGACGCTGCTGTCCCGCCCGGTCTTGTTGATGGCACCACGGGCGGTGACCTTCAGCCCCGCCGACATGGCTGCGCGGCGCTGTGGGCGAGCGCGGCAAGTTCGACGTGACTGTTTGTCAGATTTGACCCAGATCGATCTTCGCTGGGAAAGGAGCCGAGACCTTGACCACAGCGGTGAAAACGTCCCCGTCCCGGTAGGCCCTGGTAGCCGGGTCGAGGAGATAGGTGTAGATCAGCGGAACGCCGGTAGCGGCCTGCTCGATCCGCCAGTAGAACGCGATGCCGGCCCTGGCGTACTGGTCCGCCTTCACGATCCTGTCGGTGGTCTCCGAACCCGGCGAAACGACCTCCACGACCAGCAGCACGTGTTCGGGACGGGTGGGCGTGACGTCGATCGAGTCCGCGCGGTACACGACCACGTCAGGACGACGATTAGTGAGCGGCACGTCCTGCAGCCGGACGTCGATGTCCGTGTCGGCGTTCCAGTCATCTCCTGCGGCGGTGTCCAGAGCGTTCGCGACGATCCGGGCCACGCGGTTGTGCCGTTTGGACGCGCTGGGGCTCACGACGACCATCCCGTCCACGATCTCGATGCCCGCGCACTGCTCCTCGGACCAGGAGTCGTACTCTTCCGCTGTGATCTGATCATGCATCCACGCGGGGGCGACCATCTCCGCGGTCACGACGCACCTCCCGGAACCTGCACAGCGAGTCTGGATCCGCTTCGTCCATCGTAGTGTGCACTCTCCGAGGCGGCTCCATACCACGAGAGATCCGTTTGCTGCGATTCAGCGGATCCCCCCGCGGTGGTGCTCTATCAGTGCAGGAGCTACCAATGGTTCGGAACGTGTGTTCGAGTGGGCTTGAAGTGCTTCCGTCGCGGCGCTCACTGGGCTTCGCCCCTGGTCAGGACGCGCGTGTGGACGGGACGGACCGTGATTTCGGGACCTTCGACCAACATCAAGCGGTTCTTATGCTGGTACGTAAGGTCCACTACCCTGCGTAGTAAGTCACTGAACTGGGCAAATAGGTTTGATCTATCGCGTCGGGGTGGTCGTGAGGATCTGAAGTTGCAGGTCGGCGGTCACGGGAAGCGGGTTCGTACAATGCCGGGGCTTCGGAATGGACGGCTCGGATGGTGACCATGAGTGCCAGTTCGGGCCTCTGGCGTCGGTTGTAGTCGTGCGATGTCCTGCTGGCGGGTCGCTGCATGGGCGGCGCGGTCGGGCAGTTTCGGGGAGCCGTTGGCAAGTCCGGCGGAGATCTTTGAATCCCCGCAGTGACGACGTCCGCGGGGGAGGGAAATGTGGGTCAGAGCTGGACGTGGATCTGGCCGGCGCGAAGGGCGGGGATCACGCCGCCGTCGATGCGTAGGTCTGTGCCGGTGAGGAAGCCGGCGTCGGGGCCGAGGAGGAAGCCCGCTGCGGCAGCGACCTCGTCGACGGTGCCGGTCCGGCCGGCCGGACTGTGTTCGATCATCGCCTGGTAGCCGGCGGCGCCGGGGCC
>NZ_CADDZT010000084.1:92577-94968 GCF_902812655.1 Candidatus Frankia meridionalis
GCGCAGGCTTGCCGCCTCGACCTGGACGTGGTTGGCGTGTTTGGCCAGGGCGTAGGCCGCACCGGAGTTGGGGACCGCGTCTGGCGCGAGGAATGGAAGCGCGAGTAGCTCGTCGGTGTCGGTCTGGGCGAGCGCCCGGTCCTGGTCTGGTGCCAGCCGCGGGAGCATGTATCCGGCCATGCTGGAGATGACCAACCCTGCCCCGCACGGGGCGATCACGGTCCCGAACTGTTCGAGGAACAGCGCCGTGCCGTAGAGGTCGACCCGCAGGATCGCCGCCGGGTTGGCCTGGACCGGGGAGAGCCCCGCGGTGTTGATGACCTGGACGATGTCGCCGAGGCTGGTCGCGGTCTTGACGAGGGCCTCGACCGAAGCGCGGGAGGAGACGTCGACGGTCTCGGCGATGACGGTGTGTCCGTCTCGTTCGAGTACCTCGGTGGCCGTCTGGAGGATGTCGTCGTTGAGGTCGGCGAGGAGCACCAATCGACCGGCGCCGAGCCGTCGCGCGATGGCCTGGCCGATTCCACCGGCACCGATTACGGCGACGACGTCTCTGTTACGCATGGCGCTTCTCCTGGTCGTGAACGTTGGATGGGGCTGTCGGTCATCGGGTCAGCGTTCGAGGGTTCGCGCTTGGGCTTCGTTGTGGTGGTCGCCTTCCGCGGGGGTCAGGGCGTCGAGCGTCGCCAACTGCTGGGAGGTGAGGAGCAGGTCGTCGGCGGCGAGGTTCTCCTCCAGCCGGGTCACCCGCTTCGTGCCGGGGATCGGGGCGATGTCGTCGCCCTTGGCCAGCAGCCACGCCAACGCGACCTGGGCCGGTGTCGCGGCGGCCTCGCGGGCGACGGCGCCGACCTCGTCGGCGATGCGCAGGTTGCGCTGGAAGTTCGCACCGGTGAACCGGGGGTTGGTCCGCCGCCAGTCGTCGGCTGCGAGATCGTCGAGCGACCGGACCTGCCCGGTGAGAAACCCGTGGCCCAGCGGCGAATAGGGCACGAATCCGATCCCGAGCTCACGCAGCAGCGGCAGTACCTCGGGTTCCTGATCGCGAGTCCACAGCGAGTACTCCGACTGCAGCACGCTGATCGGATGCACCGCGTGGGCGCGACGGATTGTGTCCAGCCACGCCTCGGAAAGCCCGAGGTGCAGAACCTTGCCCTCGCTGACAAGCTCGGCGAGCACGCCGATGGTCTCCTCGATCGGGGTGCGCCGGTCGACCCGGTGCTGGTAGTACAGGTCGATGCGGTCGGTGCCGAGCCGGCGCAGTGAACCCTCGACCGCGATCCGGATGTTCTCCGGCGTACTGTCCGCGACGCCGGCCCGGCCTCCAGTGTCACCGCGGTGAGATATGAACCCGAACTTCGTCGCGAGTACCAGCTCGTCGCGCCGGCCTTTGATCGCCCGGCCGACGAGTTCCTCGTTGGTGTATGGCCCGTAGACCTCGGCCGTGTCGATCAGCGTGACGCCCAGGTCGAGCGCCCGGTGGATCGTGCGGATCGACTCGCTGTCGTCGCTGCCCGCGCCGGTGTACGCGGCGGACATGCCCATCGCGCCCAGGCCGATCCTGCCAACGTCGAGGGTTCCCAGCTTCACGTGCTTCACGATCATTCCTCCCCAGCTCCGTGGTAGCAGCGGGCCGCTGACACACAGCGGCAACCGCCACCACCGATGGTGGGCGTCGGGCGACCGGCGTGGGAGGGCCGGCTGTTCCTGGCAATGACAGGGCTACTCAGTCGGGTGGACCGGCGCCGACCCGAGGGGAGACTGTTCGGATGTGACGCCCAACGCCCAGCACGGCAGCGAACTCGGACGGTTCCTGCGGGCCCGGCGCGGCCGGGTCGCGCCGGGCGACGTCGGCCTGCCTGTCGGCACCGGCCTGCGCCGCACCCCCGGCCTGCGCCGCGAGGAACTGGCCTCCCTGGCCGGGGTGAGCGTCGACTACTACGTCCGCATCGAACAGGGCAAGGAAACCCGTCCCAGCCCGTCGGTGCTCAACAGCCTGGCGCGCGTCCTGCGACTCGACGATACCGAACACGAGTACCTGCGCCAGCTGGTGGCCCGCGCCACCGGCCAGACCCCGCCCGCGCGTGAGGTGCTCAGTCGGTCCGTGAGTCCGACCGTGCACCTGCTGCTCGAAAGCCTGCGGCCCTTTCCCGCACACGTGATCGGCCGCACCGGCGACGTGCTCGCCCACAACCCCGCCGGCCTACGCCTGCTCGCGGGCCTGGAGCGCTGGCAGGCCCCGCAGCGCAACATAGCCCGCTACGTCTTCCTGCACCCAGCCGCGCGTGACCTGTTCCCGGACTGGGGTCGCCAGGCCCAGGAGATGGTCGGGTTCCTGCGCGCCTTCGCTGGAACCGACCCGGACGCACCCGATCTCGCGCCCGTCGCCGG
>NZ_CADDZT010000084.1:95095-95730 GCF_902812655.1 Candidatus Frankia meridionalis
TGACACTCAGCTACCAGGTCATGAAACTCCTCGGCACCCCCGGCCAACACCTGATCACCTACGTCGCCGAACCCGCCACCCCAGAACACGACAAGATCGTCCTCCTCGACATGCTTGCCGCACAGGGCAAAGCGGAAACCGTCACGCCGTCATCGTCCCAAGCCGCACAAGACGGCAATCAGCAGTAAGGGGAAACGTTTCAGCGCTCGAACGTGCGGCCTGATCACTGGTGTGCTGGGTCGCCGGCGGCTTCGGCGGCGGCGGCCCAGTTGGCGAGCAGCTTGAGTCCGTCGGCGGTCGGTGTGCCGGCGGGCGCGGTGTAGGTGAGCAGGGTGAGCCCGGGGTGGGACGGGAACTCCATGGCCTCGAAGTTGAGGTCGAGCGCGCCGACCACCGGGTGGTGGAGCTTCTTCTGGCCGGTGCGGTGGAAGCGGACGTTGTGGGCCGCCCAACGGGTGCGGAAGTCCTCGCTGCGGGTCGACAGCTCGCCGATCAGCTCCATGAGCTGCTTGTCCTGGGGATTGCGACCCGCCTCGGAGCGCAGCATCGCGGCGACGTCGTCGGCGGCGCGTTCCCAGCCGACGAAGAACGCGGGCGCGGCGGGGTCGAGGTAGATGAAACGGGCGGTGTTCGCC
>NZ_CADDZT010000084.1:96297-97657 GCF_902812655.1 Candidatus Frankia meridionalis
GCGTACAGGGCGCGGGCCAGGCGGTTGGTGGCGAGCACGTCGTGGCGGGCGTTGCGTACCCAGGCGGGGGCGTCGGTGATGGCGTCAAGGACCTGCTGGATGCCGTCGGTGACGCCGGTAAACTTCGTCCGCCGCGTCCGGGCGGGCGCGGGCGTGGCCGCGCGGGCGAGGTCAAACAGGTGCTCGCGCTCGGCCTCGTCGAGCTGCAGCGCCGTCGCGAGCCCGTCGAGGACGGCGTCGGACGCGCCGGCGAGGTTCCCGCGCTCCATCCGGACGTAGTAGTCGATGCTCACGCCGGCCAGCAGCGCGACCTCCTCGCGGCGTAGTCCCTTGACCCGGCGGTTGCCGCTGCCGTAGGCGGGCAGCCCGGCCTGATCGGGGGTGAGCCGCTCGCGGCGCGAGACGAGGAACTCGCGTACCTGGGCCCGGTTGTCCGCGCGGCTGTCCATACCTCCACGGTAGGCATGGCCGCGGGAGGCAAGGAGGTACTGCCGTTACCTGGAAGAGCAGACACTCCCCGGGCGCCGCGGCCGACGCCAGAGTTGACGACGTGACCGGGTCTGCCAGCGACCGCCTCACGCGCCTGCGTGGCGCCGACTCCGCTGGCCGACTGGGGAGTCCGCAAGGTCCCCATCGGGCGCTGAGCACCCGACGTGCCGTGCTCGCATCGTGTGGACGGTGCGGGTGGGTGACCGTCTCTACGTGCGGTCCGTGAACGGGTGCCGCCTACCGGGCGAAATACGGTCGCTACTCCGCGCAGACCATCAACCGCATCACGAGCTCCCAGGCTCGTTCCACCACCCTCGAGATGCTCCCGCGGTAGCTACCGCATCCTCCTTCTCGATCTCGACTACAAAGGACAGCGACATCATGCGAGCGACCTTCATGTTCGGCGCGGGTGACGTCCGCGTCGAGGACGTCCCGGACGCGAAGCTGCACGAGCCGACCGACGCCGTCGTGAGGGTGGTCCTGGCCTGCGTGTGCGGGTCCGACCTCCACCCGTATCACTCGATGTCACCCACTGACGAGGGCGTCCCGATGGGGCACGAGTTCCTCGGCGTCGTGGAGGAGGTCGGCGCGCAGGTGACCGGCCTGGCCCCGGGCGACTTCGTGGTCTCCCCGTTCGCGTTCTCCGACAACACCTGCGCGTTCTGCCGGGAGGGATTCCACACCGCCTGCGCGCACGGCGGCTGGTACGGCGCCGGCGGGGTCGGCGGCGCCCAGGCCGAGGCGGTGCGGGTCCCGCAGGCCGAGGGCACGCTGGTAAAGATCCCGGCCGGGGTCGACGAGGCGCTGTGGCCCTCGCTGCTGACCCTCTCGGACGTGTACCTCACCGGCTGGCACGCGGCGCACATGGGCA
>NZ_CADDZT010000084.1:97682-104184 GCF_902812655.1 Candidatus Frankia meridionalis
GGGTCGCCCCGGGGCGGACCGTCACCGTCATCGGTGACGGCGCGGTCGGCCTGTCCGCGGTCCTCGCCTCGAAGCGCCTCGGAGCCGACCGGATCATCCTGATGGGCCGCCACACCGACCGCACCAACCTCGGCCGTGAGTTCGGAGCGACCGACGTCGTCGCCGAACGCGGCGACGAGGGCATCGCGAAGGTCCGCGACCTCACCGCCGGCGAGGGCAGCCACGTCGTGCTCGAAGCCGTCGGGCACATGCCCGCCTACGAGCAGGCCTACGGCATCGTGCGGCCTGGCGGAGTTGTCTCCCGGGTCGGCGTCCCGCAGTACGAGCAGGCACCGGTCGGGTTCGGGTCGCTGTTCGGCAAGAACATCACCCTCACCGGCGGCCCCGCCCCGGTACGCGCCTACATCGAGCAGGCCCTGCCCGACGTCCTCGAGGGCCGCATCGAGCCCGGGCGGGTCTTCGACCGCACCGTCGACCTCGATCACGTCGCCGACGCCTACCAGGCCATGGACTCCCGGCAGGCTCTCAAGGTCATCGTCCGCCCCTGACGCAGGATCACCCCATCAGACAGGAGCTTCGCCATGGCGCCTACCGAGCAGGCCCGCCGCAACCATGAGGCGCTGTTCCCCGGTCATGTCTCCACCCTGGCGGTGACGGATCCCGAGCTCATCGAGTACTTCGACAACTTCGCCTTCGACGAGGTTCTCGCCGACTCCAGGCTGGACGCCCGGACGCGGATCATGGTCCAGCTCGCCGCGATGATCGCCTGCCAGGCCCTGGCCGAGTACCGGGTCATGCTCGGCGCGGCCCTCACCACCGGCGTGAGCCCCATCCAGGTCAAGGAGATCGTCTACCAGGCCGTGCCGTATGTCGGGATGGCGAAGGTCTTCGACTTCCTGCACGCCACTAACGACGTCCTGACCGCACGCGGCATCGACCTGCCGCTGCCCGGCCAGTCGACCACGACCCCGGACACCCGCGCCGCGCGCGGACTCGCGACCCAGAGGCAGATCATCGGCGACGGCGCCGTGGACGCCCTGTACGCGGGCGCACCCGACGACGAGCAGCACATCCAGCGGTTCCTGTCGGCGAACTGCTTCGGGGACCACTACACCCGCACCGGCATCGACATCCCCACCCGCGAGCTGCTCACCTTCGCGATGCTCGTCGCTCTCGGTGGCTGCGACCCCCAGGTCAAAGGCCACGTCGCGGCGAACCTCCACGTCGGCATCGACCGGACCTGCCTGCTCGACGTCCTCACCCAGCTCATCCCCTACATCGGCTACCCCCGCACCCTCAACGGCCTGCGCGCCTTGGACGCGGCCACTGCGGCCCCGCGGCGCTGACAGCCCTCAATTTGGCAGGGAGAACGTGATGGCAGCACGCACCTGGCTGATCACCGGAGTCAACAGCGGCTTCGGCCGCGAAATCACCGAGCAGCTGCTCGCTCGCGGCGACCGCGTCGTCGGCACCGTCCGCGACACAGCCAGAGTCCAGGACCTGACCGACAAGCACCCCGACGCCTTCCACGCCGAGATCCTCGACGTGACCGACACACCGGCGATCCACACCGTCGTCGACCACGCCTTCGCCACCCACGGTCGGATCGATGTCGTCGTCTCCAACGCCGGCTACGGCCTGTTCGGCGCGGCCGAGGAACTCACCGACGCCCAGATCGACCACATCATCGCCACCAACCTCACCGGGTCGATCCAGCTCATCCGCTCCGCCCTGCCCCACCTGCGCGCCCAGGGTGGCGGCCGGATCATCCAGATCTCCTCCCACGGCGGCCAGGTCGCCCTCCCAGGCAACTCGCTCTACCACGCCACCAAATGGGGCATCGAAGGCTTCGCCGAATCCGTCGCCCAGGAAGTCGCCGGCTTCGGGATCGGCGTCACGATCGTCGAACCCGGCGGCGCACGCACCGAGTTCCGCTACGGCAGCGCACAGGTAGCCGAGCTCATGGACGTGTACGACGACACCCCGGCGCACGCGTTCCGCGCCATGCTCGACCCAGCCGGCGGCCTCGCGCCCGGAGACCCGGCCCGGATGGCCGCGCGCATCATCGCCAGCGTCGAGACCGAACCCGCACCCCTGCGCATCGTCCTCGGCACCCAGGCACTCGACGCCACCCTGCGCACCCTGCGAACCCGCATCGAGAACTTCGAGACCCAGTGCGACCTCGCCGCCTCCACCGACTACCCACCCGGCGAATAGCACACATCCCCGCCTGTCCGCCCTGGTGGGACTGGGACTGTAAAACCAACGGTGTAACTCCTATGTGACACTCTGTGCATACGCGCAGGTCGAGGAGGGCGAGGACGGGCCGGTCCGGCAATTGTTCGACACCCACGTCTTCGGCACCGTCCGCACCATCAAGGCTGTGCTGCATGCGCGCCCGCCGCTCCGGCGCCATCGTCAACCTGTCGTCGATCGGCGCACGGGTCTGCCCCGAAGGGTCCGGCTAACCGGCTGTTTGCGCTGTCCGGCAACCAGTGCGCCGTCCCGGGCTGCACGAACGCGGTCACCCATCAGATCGCGCCCGGCGAGCAGTCAGTGACACTGGCGCAACGTGCGCACATCGTCGCTGTCGGACGCCAGGGGCCACGCTCGCGGGAGGTTCCGCTGGCAGGCGACGTCTACGCCGCGAAAAACATGATCTTGTTCTGCGGCGAGCATCATCTGATCGTTGACCGCAACCCTCGTATCTACTCGGTCGAGGTGCTCGCGAAGTACAAGGCCGACCACGAGGCAAGGCTCGCGCCCACGGAGCTCCGCATGCCTCCGCCGGCGTTGGAGACGGACCCGGTCGATCTTTCTCTGCTGCCGGTCTCCGCGCTGCCGGACACCGTCTGGAAGGCGACGTCGCTATTCCGTACGGGTGCCGAGGTCGGCGAGCACCTGCCGCGCCCGAGACGCGAACAGGTGCTGCCCTTCGCCCTGATCAAAGGTGACGTGTGGGCGTTTCACGACCTGGCTGATCCACGAGGTCCGATCAAGGAGGCGGTCGATCCCAACTCCACGGAGAAGCTCGACGTCGCGGAACTGCTGGCGTCCGACGACGCGAATGTCTACGTCTGGCTCCTGAACGCAGCGCTTCGCGGGCGCTGCTCCGACGCGGGGTGCGCCACGACCGCCGCCACGACCACGCCGACGATCACCGTTACGAGACGGGCCGAAGCGTCCGAAACCGCCAGGTCCGCGGAACGCCTGTTCGATTCGGTAGATGATGTGGCGGTTGACGCGGTCACGGAGCAGCGTCCCTGGTCAGGGCCCGGGTAGCGACCGGCCGGACAGTGATTTCAGGGCCAGCAACAAAGATCAAATGGTTCGGATGCTGGTACACATGGTCCACGAGCTGGCACGCCGCGGTCGCTGACTTTGGTCAGCTTCGCGGCGGGCCGCGATGTTTTTCGGGGGGACGACCCCCCGAGCCCCCGTCCGGCCGGCGTGGAGCTGGCCCAGGGTGGTCAGGTGGTGTCTGGGCGAGCCGGGGTTGTGGGTCTCCTGGGTGAGCCTCCGGGACCTCGCGGGCGCGATCCGTTGGCGGGGCGGTGGGATCATGGCGTCGTCGCGTCGTCTGGTTCATGACGGGATGTCGTGAGGAGATCTCGGAGCCGTGTCTGGTCGCGATCTTTCTCGGCGGTTCTACGAGCAGGCGGTCCGGCCGCTGGTCTCGGGTGTGCCTCATGCGGCGGCGTTGCTCGGTGAGGGTTCCGAGGTACTCGGCTTTGATGACGAGATCTCCCCGGACCACGACTTCGGCCCCCGCGTACAGCTGTTCGTCCTGCCGGGCTTTGACGCCGAGCCTGTCGACATCGCACTGGAGAGGCTGCCGGCTCGGTTCGAGGATTTCCCGGTTGTCTATCCGGACAGTGACCGATATGACGGCCGGCCGCACCATCAGGTGGAGGTGACGACCGCGCGGGCGTTCTTCGTCGATCGACACGGTGTCGACCCTGCTGACGGGATGGGTCTGGCGGACTGGTTGTTGGCCCCGACGCAGATCCTGGCGAGTCTCACGGGCGGTGTGGTTCTGCATGACCCGCTCGATCTGCTTACCGGGCGGCGTCGGGAGCGGCGCTGTGCGCCGCGGCCAGTCACCTCGCCGACGTCACGAACCAGCTTGGTCTGGCTGAGCCGGTTGACCCCGCGCCGCGCCGCTTTCACTCCCGGGACATCCAGGTACTCGGCGCTGACCGTCTCACCCGTGTGCTGACCGACGCGATCAGCGATCCGCAGCCGCGAGCCCTTCTCGCCCGCCTCGGGCACCGACCTGACGGCCTACTCGGCCATCTCCCCGGCGCGATCGACCAGGCCGTCGACAGCGTGGAAGTCCTCACCCAACCAAACCGTCGCCAGGGCTACGCACCTCTTCTCGGACTCCGGGCCTGAGGTTGCGGCTGCGTGTGAACGCGTCCTTGGCCTGGCTTGTCGAGAACCTGGCAGTCCGGCGAGGCTGCCAGGTTCACCGCGCCGTTGGACAGAGATCATTCGACGGCTCAAGCCGCTTCGCGGCAGGGCTCATGCCGAGGTCACGCCGGATGGGCCGGCGAACGTACCGAAAGACGAGTAGCGTATCCCTTCGGATACGTTTGGCGTCGTGATGGAGGGGTCGCGGTGGAGGGGGAATGGCGGATTCGCTGGCAGGGCGGCTGATCGAATCGGCGCGGCTGGAGGCGGGCCTGTCCGGGGCGGAGCTCGCGCGGCGGGCGCGCACGTCGCGGCCGACGTTGGCGGCCTATGAGCACGGGGTGAAGTCACCGACGTTGGAGACCGCGACGCGCCTGCTGGCGGCGGCGGGCTTCCGGCTCGACGCCGTGCCGGTGCCCTCGTTCGAGGTCGTGGTGGACAGCCGAGGACGACCGTTCACCGTGCCGGATCGGCTGCCCCGGCTCCCGGTCCGGCAGGCGTTGGCACGGGTACGCCTGCCCGTCCATCTGAACTGGTCCGACCCTGATCGGACCTACGACCTTACGGATCGTCGACAGCGTCACCGGCTGTACGAGATCGTCCTGCGTGAGGGGACGGCGGAGGACATCCTCGCCTACGTCGACGGGGCACTGCTCGTCGACGCCTGGCCGGAGCTTGTCCTTCCCATCCCGATCCGGCGTGCCTGGGAGCGAGCCGCCTTCAGGTGATCACATCGTTGCAGCGGGCGGTTGCGCGGGTCTTCTTCGGGCTGCCCGAGAGCGCGGGCTTCGCGGTCGCGGGCGGCGCCGCGCTCATCGCACGTGATCTCGTCGACCGCGAGACCCGCGACGTCGATCTGTTCACCGCCCTCCCGCCCACGGCATCGATCCCCGACACGGCGGCGGCGTTCGAACGCGCGGCGGCTTCGCAGGGCTGGGTCACCCGGCGGGTCCAGCTCACGGGCAGCTTCGCCAGACTTGTCGTCGAGGCAGGCGGCGAGGCGTTGATCGTGGATCTCGGCGTCGACAGCCCGCCGGACGAACCACCCACCCTCACCGAACTCGGCCCGACACTCAGCGCCCATGACCTGGCGGCCCGCAAGACCCTCGCCCTGTTCGGCCGAGCCGAGGCACGCGATTTCACCGACGTGTACGACTTGGTGAACGTCTTCGCCAAGGAGGAGCTCGTCCACCTCGCCCAGACCCAGGACGGCGGCTTCGACCTGCAGGTGTTCGCAGACATGATCGGAACCATCGGTCGGTTCACCGACGACGACCTGGGGCTGCCTCGCCCGGCTGCCGACCGGCTACGCCACTTCTTCTCCGCCTGGCGTCAGGAAATCACCGGCGGATGAGCGACGACCGGCCCCCATCCGGATTTCAGCTCGACCATGCCCACGCCGCGGTCACCAGACGGACCGCGGCGTCCGGACCCACCAGATTTGCGGAACACGTGTTCGACTCGGCGGATGATGTTGTCGGCGGGAGACTCACTGGGCATCGCCCCTGGTCGGGAGCCGCTTGGCGACCGGACGGACGGTGATTTCGGGGCACTGAACCGAGATCGAACAGTTCTTATTGTGGTGCGTTAGGGCGTGTATTCGGTTGCAATCAAGGGGCGGTCCGCGTGAGCTCCTTGATCCAGATCATCGAGGCGCGGAGATGGAGACCAGAAAGGTAGCTCTGCGGGGTCTTGTCATAGCGGGTGGCGATGCCTCGCCAGGCCTTCAGCTTGTTGATCAGACGCTCGACGGTGTTCCGTTCCGTGTACAGGTCGGCGTCGTGGCGGACGGGTTGGCCGCCCCTGCGGCCCTTGTTCTTCCGGTTGGCGGCCTGGTCGGCCTTTTCCGGGATGACCGCCGTGATGTGGCGTCTACGCAGGTAGACGCGGTTGCCGCGGGACGAGTGGGCCTTGTCTGCGGCGACCGCGTCGGCGACGGCGACGGGTCGGGTGCGGCGCCGGATGCGTCGCTGTTCTTCCCTCGCCCGATCGCCTCCGGGGTTCTGCCCGTCTTGTCCGTCCGGGCCGCCTCCTTTTTCCGGGCCTCCTTCTCCTCCTCCGCGACGGCTTTCTCCAGGGCGGTGATGAT
>NZ_CADDZT010000085.1:0-6645 GCF_902812655.1 Candidatus Frankia meridionalis
CCCGTCGCACCAGTGGTTGGCACTCGAGCCTGGTGAGTGCTAACGCATGTATAGCCCCCGCCATGAAGGAAGGCAATGGACCCCGGTACCGGTACCGGTACCGGCCGGGGAGCGCCGCATCAGGTGAGCTGGACGTCGGCCTGGTGGTCGTCGACCGGGAGGCTGCCGGTGACGGTCGCGGTGACCTCGATCGACTGAAGGGTGGCGATGCCGCGCAGGACGCTGACGAAGGCGGTGTCTGCGGCGTCCCGGCCGGTCGCGATGCGGACCAGGCTGGACCGGGGAGCCCTGCGTGTCGCGTCGTACACCCGCCATGCACCGTCGGTCCAGGCTTCGAAGACGGCGTGGAAGTCCATGGGGGTGAGGCCGGGTGCGTAGACGGCGACAAAACGGGCGGGTATCTGCAGCGCGCGGCACAGCGTGATGCCGAGGTGGGCGAAGTCCCGGCACACGCCCTGCCCGGTGAGCAGGGTGTCTTCGGCGGTGTCGTGGACCGCACTGGATCCCGCGACGTAGCCGACCCGGTGATGCACCCAGGCCACGACCGCGTCCACGCGGGGCCGTCCCGGTGGCAGGCCGCCGAATTCGGCGACCGCGAGTCCGACTACATGATCCGATGGGCAGTAACGGCTCGGCCGTAGATAGGTGACCTGCTCGAGGTCGACCAGCTCGGGACCTGGGACGGCGCCGGGGGGCCGGCGTCCGGCGACCGGCTGGTCGAGTTCCACCCCGTGGGACAGCTCCGCACGGTAGGACACGGACAGGGTTCCGCGGGGTGCCTGCAGAAGGTGGAGTCGTCCGCCGTGCGGTGCGGCCAGTTCTGTCGGTACCGGAAGCATCGTTGTGTCCGTCGCCGTGTCGAGCCGTTCGGCGCGCACCTGACCGGCACCGCTCGCGGCAGCGACCTGCAACGCGATCAGTGCGGGTTCCAGGACGCGGAAGACGAGGTCGCAGGTGACCACCCGGCCCTGGCCGGCAGCGGAGACCTGCGCCGGTACCTGCTGGTCGTCAGGCAAAAATCACGTCCCGGTACGGTCAGACGGCTGCGGCGGACACGGGTTCGGGCCTGGCCGACGCGACACCGGCAGGCTGTGACTTCGGCCCGGGAAGAGCCAGTTCGACGATGCGCTTCCAGACACGCGCGGTCTGGCGGATCAGCGATCCGGTGGTGTAGGGAAGCCCGTACCGCTGGCAGAGGTCGCGCACCCGCGGAGCGAGTTCGGGGTACCGGTTGCTGGGCAGGTCGGGGAACAGATGATGCTCGATCTGATGGCTGAGGTTGCCGCTCATGATGTGCAGGAACGGAGAACCGTCGATGTTGGCGGAGCCCAGCACCTGCCGAACGTACCATCCACCCCGGGTTTCCCCCTCGATCTGTTCTGCGGTGAAGAACTCGGCCCCGTCAGGGAAGTGACCGCAGAAGATGATCGTATGCGCCCAGATGTTGCGGGCCGCGTTGGCGGTAAGGTTGGCGAGCAGCACGGGCAGGAAAGCGGGGCCGGCGAGCAGCGGAAACGCCACATAGTCCTTGACGACCTGGCGCCGGGCCTTACGTACCACGCCCCGCAGTTGCCGCAGCGTCTCGTTCCAGCTCTTCTCGCCTCGCCAGGCCCGTTCGAGTTCGGCGTCATAGATCGCGATTCCCCACTCGAAAAACGCCGCGAGCGCCAGGTTGTAGAACGGCTGGGCGAGGTAGACCGGATGCCACGGCTGCCGCGGGCTGACCCGCATCGCGCTGTAGCCGATGTCGCGGTCCTTACCGAGCACGTTGGTGTAGGTGTGGTGTATGTAGTTGTGCGAATGTTTCCACTGCTCGGCGGGGGACGCCGAGTCCCACTCCCAGGTGGTGGAGTGGATCTCGGGATCGCGCATCCAGTCCCACTGCCCGTGTAGGACGTTATGGCCGATCTCCATGTTCTCCAGGATCTTCGCCGTGGCCAGCATCGCGGTGCCGGCGAGCCAGGCCGGTGGCAGGAAGGCAACGAACAGCACGGTCCGGCCGCCCACCTCCAGGCCGCGCTGGACCGCGATCACCCGGCGGATGTAGCGAGCGTCGCTCTCGCCGCGGTTCGCGATCACCTCGTCCCGGATCCGGTCGAGCTCATGGCCGAACTCCTCGATGTCGGCCTCGGTGAGATGGTCGGTGACAGTCATCCTTTTTCCCCTACGGTTCGCACTACAGATCGATCTCGACGTCGCCGGCCGCGGCCGACACACACGTCTGGATAAGTTCGCCTTCATCACCGTGCTCCCGACCGGTCCGTAGGTCCCGGACGCGGCCCGAGACGAGCGGTGTCACGCAGCTGTGACAGATGCCCATCCGGCAGCCGCTGGGCATGAGGACGCCGGCGGCCTCGCCGACGGTCAGCAGCGGGGTGCCGCCGTCGGCGTCCGCCTCCCGCCCACTGCCGACGAAGCGGACCCGTCCCCCTCCCCCGGCCCCTCCCCCTGAGACCACGGCCGGTCGGACCGGATGGAAACGCTCGACGTGCAGCCGGCCGGCGATCCCGGCGTGGCGCCAGTGCGCCTCGGCGTCATCGAGCATCGCGCGGGGTCCGCATGCCCACACCTCCCGCTCGGCGTGGTCCGGGCAGATGATCGACAGCTGCGCCATGGTGAGACGGCCGCGGTGCGGGTCACCGGCGTCCACCCGCGTGTGGCGCTCATACAGCCGCAGGCTCGGGAACCGCACTGCCAGCCCTCGCAGTTCGGCGCCGAAGATGACGTCATCAGCCGTCGGCGCGCAATGCACCAGGACCGCGTCCGGCATCTCGCCGCGCGCGGCCAGGCTGCGCAGCATGCCCATCACCGGTGTGATCCCGCTGCCCGCGGTGAGGAACAGCAACCGCGACACAAGTGGCCGCGGCAGCACGAACCGACCCTGCGCAGGCCCGAGCCGCAGAACGGTCCCGGCCCGAATCCGGTGCGCGAGGTACGGGGAGACACCTCCGCCGGGAACCACCTTGACGGTGACCGTGATGCAACCGTCGGGGTGCTCCGGCGCCGATGTCAGCGAATACGTCCGCCAGTGCCGCACACCGTCGACGTCGACGCCGACCGGGACGTACTGACCGGCCTGATGACCGTTCCAGCCCGGACCGGGACGGATCACGAGGGTTACGGCGTCCCCGGTCTCCGGCCGGACGGCCTCGACGCGGCCACGCAGCCCGCGGGACGACCAGAGTGGATCAACCAGTTCGAGGTAGTCATCGGGCAACAACGGCGTCGTCAGCCAGGAAGCCAGCGCGAACAGGCGCCGGCCGATACTCGGGGACGGTATTCTCTCGGCGTTCTCCGCGTCGATTCCGGTACTGACGTCGACGGACAGAGAAGTCATCGAAACGGTCTTCCTCGGCATCGCTACCCACATTACCTTGTCCACGTCGGTTTCAGCTGGATATTCCGCTTTTCGGTCGACGATAAGGATGTCGCGCGGCGCCTCCGTGCCGAGCATATCCGCCTGGACAATCCCCCAACAGATCGAAGGTACATTCACCCTGGACCTAAATCCTCGAGTCGAATGAGAGGTCCCGCACGAAATCCGGAAAATATCCGGTTCACCCCATAGGAGCGTAATATCCGGAGGTCCCGTCGGCCCGCGACAGAACCTGCCATCCGCCGGGAAATCCGATCCGATAATTTCCGACATTCAGCTGGATAGATCACCTCCATTGCTCCAGGAAAGCCCGACAACCCGTCCGATCAGGGTGGTGTAGCGGGTTGACGGTAATCGCGTCATAGTGAAGGCACGATCCCCTCTTCGAGGGGCACGCCGCGTCCGGGACCAGCATCCGTCCGAGCACGGACCGCGGCAGGGTCTGGAGGCCGACGGTTGGTCAGGATAGCGGAACCACCCCCGCGATGAGTCACACCGAGGCCATGTGGCGCGAGGCGGAGGCGGCCCGGCGGGCGGCGGAGGCGGCCCGCACCGACGCGGAGACCGCCGGCCGGAAGGCGCAGGCCGCGCAGCGGCAGGCCGAGCGGGCGAACGAACGCCTCGCCCTGGTCGCGGAAGTGACCCGGGGCCTCGCCGTCGAGGCCACCCGGTTGTACGACCTGCAACGCAACGCCGCCGCGGTCCTGCAGGCCGGCATGCTCACCCGGCTCCCCGACGTCGGCCGTCTGCGGCTGGCCGCCCGCTACCTGCCCGCCGGAGAAGGCGCCGATCTGGGCGGCGACTGGTACGACGCGTTCACCCTCCTCGACGGCACCCTCACCCTCGTCATCGGCGATGTGGCCGGCCACGACTTCACCGCGGCCGCATGCATGGGGCAGCTACGGAACCTGCTGCGCGGATGCGCCTACGACCGTCACGAAACACCCGCCGCCGTCCTTAGCCGCCTCGACCGGCTCACCGCGGGCCTCGGCGTCGACGTCCTCACCACCGCCCTCGTCGCGCACCTCCGCTGTTTCGCCCTGGACGGGACGGAACAGTTCTTCCTGCGCTGGTCGAACGCCGGCCACCCCCCGCCCCTGCTGCTTCACCCCGAGGGACACCACCGGTTCCTCACCGCGTCCGAAGACCTTCTCCTCGGCGTCGATCCCACCACCGACCGGCACGACCACACCGCCGTGCTTCCCCACGGCGGCACGTTGTTGCTGTACACGGATGGCCTCATCGAAACCCGCGGCGCGGCGCTCGACCACGGCCTCGCCCGCCTGCACCATCACGCGGCCCGCCTGGCCGGCACCGCTCCCGACCAGCTGTGCGACCAGTTGCCCGGTGCGATGACCGGGCCGGACGGCGGCAGCGATGACATCGCGGTGCTCGCCGTCAGCCTCCCCGACCGCGACTACACCCGCTGATACCGGACACCCGCTGATACCGCGGGATCTTCCTGCCTGGCGGCGTGACGCCCGTCGCCTGTGGGTATTCCTGACCATCACAGGCTTTGCCACGACCTGCGGAGCCTGTCGGACGGCCAGGGTGCAGGTGTCCGGCATGGCCGTAGCAATGTCCATTCCGTGTCCATTCCGTAGCAGCAGGAAAAGAGAGAACATGTCCGTGCATCGCGTTCCCGTCGTCTTCGTCCACGGTCTGTGGCTGCACTCCGATTCGTGGGGCGCCTGGGCCGAACTGTTCCGGGAGAACGGCTACGAGCCGGTCGCGCCGGCCTGGCCGGGCGAGCCCGGCACCGTCGAGGAGGCCCGGCGCAGGCCTGAGGCGGTGGCCGGGTACGGGATCAACGACGTGGTCGACCATTATGCAAAGATCATCGAATCGTTCGAGACGAAACCGATCGTCATCGGCCACTCCTTCGGCGGCCTGATCGCCCAGCGGCTTCTCGGTCAGGACCTCGCCGCTGCCGCGGTGGCGATCGACGCGGCGCCGATCAAGGGTGTGGTGTACCTGCCGCCGTCGGCGCTGCGCGTCGCCTCCGTCGCACTGCGCAACCCCGCCAACAAGCGGCGCGCCGTGTCCCTGACATCCCAGCAGTTTCGCTACGGGTTCGGCAACATGCTGCCCGAGCAGGAATCCGACGAGCTGTTCGAGCGGTGGGTCGTCCCGTCGCCGGGGAGACCGCTGTTCGAGGCCGCCTCGGCCACCTTCTCGTCGCGGTCCCCGGCGCACGTCGACACCGGCAACGCGAAGCGGGGACCTCTCCTGCTGATCGCCGGCGGCAAGGACCACACCGTTCCTGCGACGATCATCAAATCCACCCTGAAGCAGTACCTCAGCGCCCCCACGGTGACGGAATACCGGGAGTTTCCCGACCGCGGTCATTCACTGGCGCTGGACAGCGGTTGGCGCGAAGTCGCGGACGCCGTCCTGTCCTGGCTCCAGAAGCAGTCGCTGCAGACCACCGGTTCCCAGGGCCTCCCGACACACCGGTGAACGACTCTCGCCTGCGACCGGAATCTCGCACTGGGCGGCCGGCGGTCGGGCTCAGCACGTAAGATCCACCTTCAAGACCGCAGGAGACGACCGGACCCGCGCGCACGCACTGGTCGATGATCTGTTAGGCCAGTCCGATCAGGCTGCCGACCGGGCAGTGGCGGTACTGCACGGCCATGGCGCGGCACTCGCGTGGGTACGCGACACCACCGGCCTCTACCCGGCACCGGCAGAGCCACCGGTCCGGCGCTCGGAGTCTGGACGAACCTGCACGAGATGGCCGTCCTCGCGGCCAACCGCAGTCCGCAACTGGTGGGAGAACCGCTGGATCCACCGGCGCTGGTGACCGAAACAGTCCAGGCACACCTCAGGTAGCCGCGGTCCACGCCTGTCCGCTCCCCACCCGTGACGGACAAGCAGTCTATTCGTCTAACCTGGCTAACCGTAGGGTGGGCGGCGGACCGCGTGCCGCGACGGAAAGACGGAAAGAGAGAAGGCCAGATGGGCGAACCGATCAGCGACGAGGAACTGGTGACCCGCTTCCCGGGGCACACGCTGACCCGCGACAACGCCGCGCACTACCGGGGCCGGCTCGCCCACCGACTGATAATCAACCGCTGTGGCGACTGCGGCATCTGGCGACACCCACCGAAGCCGGTATGTCCGGCGTGCTGGTCGTGGAACATCGTTCCCACCGAGGTCGCGGGGCAGGGCAGCATCTTCATGACGGTCTTCCTGCACCAGGGGCCGCCGGCCGAGGGGGTGGACTACTCCACTCCCTACCCGGTCGTCACGGTCGCGCTCGACGA
>NZ_CADDZT010000085.1:7043-7843 GCF_902812655.1 Candidatus Frankia meridionalis
GCCGTCCCTCGGCCGCGGGCGCCGGTGTCACCGCCGGACCCGAGACGATCTTCGGCGGTGTCGGATACACAGCCTGGGCGTCCCGGTACATGCACGAGTACGGCGTCCCGAAGGAGCACTTCGGCTACGTCGCCATCAACGACCGCACGAACGCCGCCGCCAACCCGGCAGCGGCCATGCGCAAGCCCCTCACCATGGACGACTACCTGTCCGCACGCATGATCCGCTGGCCCCTGTGCATGCTGGACATGGACGTGCCGGTGGACGGCGGGGACGCCTTCGTGGTCACGACCGCGGAGCGTGCCCGCGACCTGCCGCACCCGCCGGTTCTCGTCCAGGCCGCGGCGCTGGGCATGGTCGACAAGCACGAGGAGGACCAGACACCCAGCCTTCGCCAGCACGGGCAGCAGGTCGTCGTGGAAACCCTCAAGGCGAAGAGCGACTTCTGGATCGACGACGTCGACGTCTACTTTCCGTATGACGGCTTCACCATCATCACGCTGAACTGGTTGGAGAACGTCGGCTACTGCGGCCCCGGCGAGGCGGGCCACTTCATCAGGGAACACTGGGACGACAAGACCAACCGTATTCTGATCAACGGTCGGGTCCCGGTGAACCCCCACGGCGGCGCGTTGTCCGAAGGCGGCACACAGGGTTCGGGTCACGTCCGGGAGGCCGTGCACCAGCTGCAGGGCCTGGCCGGAGACCGCCAGGTCCCCGACGCCCGTCGGGCCATCGTCACCGCCGGAGGCTTCTTCTTCAACGCGCAGGGCGTGACGCTGCGCCGCGACTGACCGTTA
>NZ_CADDZT010000086.1:0-21754 GCF_902812655.1 Candidatus Frankia meridionalis
CCCGTTCCCCGCTCGGATCGAATAGACCCGTTACGTCCCACCCCCGCGACACCGGCCATTGGGAAATCGCATCGCCCCCGTCCATCACGAGATCCCACAACCCCTCCGGCGACACGACACCCCCCGGGAAACGACACCCCATCCCGACCAGCACCACCGGATCGACGTTCGGCGGGACATCGGGCGCGGTAGCGGCACCCAGCGCAGGCACGGACACGGACGCCCGTGGGCGCCGCCCACCAACCTCGGCGGTGAGGTGGTCTGCGAGCGACTCAAGGTCGGGATGGTCGAAGGCCAGTGTGGCGGGCAGGCTCAGGCCGGTCGCCTGCTCGATCCGGTTGCGCAATTTCACCGCGAGCAGCGAGTCGAAGCCCATCTCCCGGAACGACCGGCGCGGCTCGACCTCGTCCGACGTCTCCCGGCCGAGCACGTCGTTGATCGCGCCGAGCACCACCCGCCGGATGGTGGCGTGGCGCTCCCGCTCCGGCAGACGCCGCAGGAGGGCCCGCCCGCCGGTCGTCGAAGCCTTCGTCGCCGCGTTCGATGGGAGGGACACCTTCGCCGTGGGGTGGCCCGCGGGCTCACCCGGATCCCGGGCCATGAGGGTGAATCCTTTGGTACCGGTGCCGACTCTTATCAGGGAACCGGTCGCGAAGGCCGGCAGACTCGATGAGGAGAGACAGGCATGACCACGATCATCATCATCGCCGCCGCATTGCTCGTCTGCATGTGCAGCGTGGTCCTGCTGCGGCGCCGGAGCAGGTCACGTGGCTGAGCAATGCCACTGGACGGTGGCCGGCACCCGCGAGCGGTGCCGTCCGTGCCGGTCCGGCATCCGGTGAGCCGGCAGACCGGGTGGCCGAGCGAGCACCTGGTCAACGCCGCCCAGCAGGGCGACGTGGCATCGCTCTCGGCCGTCATCTCCGGCTCCCATCCGCACATTCGCCGCTTCGCGAGCTCGTTGTGCGCAACTCCACAGGACGCCGAGGATGCCGCACAGGAAGCACTGATCATCCTTTATCGGAAGATCGGCACGCTGCGGGCTTCCGGCGCACTGGCCTCGTGGATGTACCGGATCGTCCGCAACGAGTGCATGCGGCGGGCACGGCTGATGTTCACCCGTGCCGCTCCCTGCGAGGACTGGGAGGGCCCGTCCGCCGAGGAGGAGGCGTTGCGGCGGTTGGAGGCCGAACGCGTGGCCGCGGCGATCGTCGCCCTTCCGACCGACCAGCGGATGGTCCTGATCATGCGGGATATTCAGGGGTACCCGGGCAACGCGGTGGCGAGATACCTGGGTCTGAGCCCTGCGGCCATGAAGTCACGGCTCCACCGCGCACGCGCCACGCTGCGCGAAAGTCTGCAACTGCGGGATTGATCTCGCGTCTGGAGGTTAACCATGAGTAAAGACTCGATGTTCGCCAGCAGCTCGGTACCCCGGCACCTGCTACGCGGGGCCATTGGATTCGGCCTGCTCGCCAGCTCGTTCGCGCTGGTCCCGACAGTCGGGCCGGTGGCTCTCGGGCTGGCGCCGCTCGGCCTGGTGGCCCTACGGGGGTGCCCGATGTGCTGGGTGATGGGACTTGTCGAGACCGTCACCCGCGGCCGCGTCGAGCGGACCTGCGTCGACGGGCAGTGCCGGTTGACCACTTCCGGGACGGCGGACGCCTCACCGGTGTCGTTCGACGACGCATACGCCGACGAGCATGGGAGCGACGCGGCCCGACTCTCCTCAACGTGGCCGTCCTTGGTAGACGCCCCCTACTAACCTCGGCTTGAAGTTTACGGGTTGGTCCATGGGACTGTCGGTCGAGGTCGGCAGCCGTGACGGGGCCAGTTGCATTATGGGAAAGTGAAACATGGGCGGAATCAAGTGGGGCGGAATCAAGCGGTCATGGCGATCCACCGCAGACTTCAGGTCTCGGCAGATATTTCGATCTTCAAGGACCGTTCCTTCGAACTCTCCGTCAAGTCGCCCGCCACGACCAGCCTGCTGCTTCAGGGGAGGGCCTTCTCAATCCAGTCCCTGATCGTGGTGTGGTGAGCAGCCCAGGCGTCCCACACCTGCGCCGCCCAAGCTCTGAGCAGGGTCTCGTACTCGCCGGCATCGTCGGCGGGGGCGAGGTCGGCGATCGTCATCCGGCCGTGCAGCAGTGCGGGGTCGAGGTCCAAGGGGTGGAACACCGGTCGGGCGACCATGCGCCGGTGCAGCTGCGGTCCTTCCCTCGGGTCGGCCCCGTCCTCCACGAACAGGCACAGCGTCATCAGGCAGATGGACAGGGCCTGCACCCGACACGGCTGCGACCAGTCGACGTGCTGCGCGGTGTAACTGTCCACGAGCAGCTGGTGCAAGGAGTGGCGGGCCGGGTCGTTGTAGGACCGGCCGAGCATCTCCGTGTACAGCGACCAGCACCCGGCCGACGCCCCGGCCTGGTCGGGCAGCTGCACCGGTGGCTCCGGCCACACCAGCCCGCAGCCGGGGCAGTCCCGCGCCGGCCCTGCCGACGAGTCCGTCATTACGCCCTCACCTGCCTTTCAGTGCCAGCCGCGCCCAGCCACGCACTGTCTCGTGCTGGTCCGACCAGGCCCGCCACACGGCCCCAGCCCAGTCGTCGATGCGGGCGACGCGTTGCTCAGGGACCGCGGGACGGACATCGGCCACGGTCACCTCACCCATTCGCTCCGGCGGAGGCAGGTAGGGCCAACCGCTCGTGCCCAGAAGCGGCAGGACGGTACGGCTCATCCTGTTCAGCCGTGTCATCAGCTGCGCCGCCGGCAGCCGCTCCTCAAGGTGCAGACACAGCGACGTCAGATGCACCGCCACCGATTGACGCTGCCGTGGCTCATGCTCCGCCCCTCCCGGATGCTGCGCCGCGTAACAGTCCATGGCCAGCCTCAGCTCCGCCTGGCCCAGGTCCTGAGCGGTCACCTCGCCGTACAGCTGCCAACACCCCGGGGACGAACGCATGTAGACATGGACCGGCCCGGTTACGTCCGGCACGTTCGCACCGCATCCGACGCAGGACGCCGTCGGCATGTCACCAACCGCCCAATTCTCATTCGGTCGCAGGCCGACGGCCTTTCCGTGGATCTTATCGAGCGTCCAGCAGGGTCGGGGGACGCCGGCGGCACGTCAACGGGCGCCCGGGCGGGCCATGGTTGCGACCGGGCCCGGCTACCCAGCGGCTTCGCCAACCTCTTTCGGCTGTTCGGGCACAGGCCTATGCTGCGGCTGAAGCGCACCACCATTCGCCCCTGGGCATCACCCCGGACAGACTGAGCAGACTGCGACCGGCACCGAACTGACGCCGCCGGCCGATCCGCACCGCGCGTCGTGCTCAACCTCCCCATCGCCATCACCGACGATCCAGACAGCGCACGAGCCTGGATCGCCGAGCACTTCGGGGCCAGTACCCAAGTTCCGAGCTACCAGGCCATGTTCGAGCTCGAAGGCGGGCGCGGCCCGGCGGTCGTCGTGGTCGTCGTGGTCGTCGGCAACGAACACCAGGTAGAGAAACACCTCCGCCGATTTGCCGACGCCGGTGCCACCGAGTTCCTCCCCGTTCCCTACGGACCGCCCGATCAGATCACCCGGACCCTCACCGTCCTCGGAAACCTCAACCGAACCTTCGCCGACCTGTAACCGCGCTCCGGCTGGCCACCACCCTCACGTCTCGAACGCAGACCCCGGGTGCCACGCCCGGACGGCTGTCCCAACTGATCGGCATTTAGCCCCACAGGGTGCCCTCGAAGATCATCTAAGCTCGGATGGTTCGCGCAATGACACGGCCAGGGTCCGATTTGCCCGGCCTATCGCTCGGTCGCGAAGTGCCAGGTCAGCCCGGGTCTCGGAGCTACCTAACCCCCTACCCATCGGACTACCAGGTGGACCTAACGTGTCATTGGAAGAACCCCTTGATCTTGGTCGAAGGTCCCGAAATCGTCGTCCACCCGGTCGCCGCACGCCCGCCGGCCAGGGGCGATGCCCGGTGAGCGCCGAATAGATCACGCCGCAGTCGGTCTCGAACGCATGTTCCGCAAACCTGGTAGGGCCGTGCGCACGATGAACGTCGCCGCCGTGGTTCGACTCCCTGGGCGAAAGGGCCTGACCTTGTCGTGACCGGAAGCCAAGCGGGTCTACTCGCAGACAGCGAGATCATCCGGTGACCGGGACGGACGCCTACGGTTCCATCGCGAGGACACCTGGAAGATCGGCGAAGCGCGCCTTGGCGTCGCGGCTCAAGATGATCCGCCCGGTCTCGGCCGCGTGGGCCGCGATAATCAGATCGTGGGCGCCCCGTTGCCGTCCGATCCGGCGCGATGCCGCGATGAGACGAGCGTGATGGACGGCCGTGCTTTCTGTGTAGTCGAGTACATCCAGCACGGACGTCATGGCGGACAATGATCGTGAACGATCGGCTGCCCTGGCGGCGGTGTCGGCCAGCTCTATCCCCACGCGGTATTCAGCGATCGAGACCGCCGCAACCGCGAGCTCGTCGTTGTCCAGGGCGGACCTGTCGACAGCTCCTCGTTCGTAGGCGATCAGAATGTTGGTGTCGAGGATCAAACTGCGGCCCATGGGTCACCCTTGTCCGCAGCCAGGTAACCTACCGCCTCCGCGATACTACGCTCGAAGGTGTCGTCCGGCGGTGTGGTGGCGACGAGCGCAGTTCGAAGGTCAGCGCCAGTCCTTCGACGCGCCGGTCTGATCTCCGCGATCGGATGGTTGCCCCGTGTAATAGTGATGGTCTCGCCGGCCTCGATCGCGTCCAGCAGGTCCGAAAACCTCCGAGATGCCTCCGTAGCCGTGATGGTTCGCATGACCACCAGCGTATCTGAAAATCAGATTCACCACCACGCTGCTCGCGTCGATCGACGCGGGTCTGCGGCGCCGGACCATCCGGAAGATCTTTGGCCGGGCGTGTTGGCCAGCCCACCGAGGCTCGGCCACCGCGGCCATCGGTACCGTTGCGCGGTCTGTCTTCCGATGGAGAGCTGTCGGCTGGTGCGTCTCGGAGTCCCAATCTGGGTGGCTCCGTTGGTTGCCCCGGCCGTGGACCTCACCGTCGTGGATGATGATCCCGCTCTCCCTAATCGTCGATGGCGTGCGGTGCGTTGTCCGATCAGCTTCGGTCGCCGGCCCAGGAGGGCCCGCCGTCGACCCACTCGACGAGTTGGATGACGACGCCGTTCGGGTCGGTGACCTGGAACAGCCGCTCGCCCCACTCCTCCTCCTGCATCGGCATCGTGATCGGCACCCCTTCCCGACGCAGTCGCGCCTCCTGCGCGGCAAGGTCGGCCACGACCAGGGCGACGATCACGCCGGTCGCGGATTGGTCGCGCAGACCCTCGGGTAGCACATCGATCCCCCGCCGCAGCAGCACGATGTCGACGGCGGCATCGTCACGGCCCAGGGAGGCGAAACCGTCGGCGACGGCCCTCTCCCGGTATCCGAAGTGATCGACGAGGAAGTCGCGGGAGGCCGCGACGTCGTCGACCGTCAATGAAAGGGTGGTGGATGTGACCTGCATCAGGACCCCTCGGCTCGCCGGCAAAGAACTCTGTACATGGTACTCTGTACGTCGTATAACGTAGGCGAAGGGCGAGCGATGCCCGCTTACCGAAGCGGTTCAGGTAATCCAGCTCACACGTTGGCGCTGCTGTGGCGCGAGCCCGGGTTCGGGCAGTCGGCGCGTGGACCGAAGCAGGGACTGTCCGTCGACAGGGTCGTCGACGCCGCGATCACCCTGGCCGACACGGCTGGCCTGGACGGGCTGTCCATGCGCAGCGTCGCCCGCGCCGTCGACGTCTCAACGATGGCGCTTTACACCTACGTCCCCGGCAAGGCTGAACTGGTCGACCTCATGCTCGACGCCGTGTACCTCCGCATGGAGCGCCCCCCGGTCGACAGACAGTCCTGGCGGTCCCGGCTCACCGCCATCGCCGAACAGAACCGGGCACTGTTCGGCATGCACCCGTGGATCGCCGACGTATCCACCGCCCGGCCACCCCTCGGGCCCGGGCTCATGGCGAAATACGAGTACGAACTGTCCGCGTTCAACGGCTTGGGCCTTGACGACGTCGCCATCGACGACGCCCTCACCTACCTGCTCACCTTCGTCCAGGCCGCAGCCCGGACGGCCATCAGCACCCGTGCGTCACAGCGCGACAGCACGATGAGCGACGAACAGTGGTGGGCCGCCAACGCACCCCTGCTGGCCCGCGTGTTCGACTCGACCGCCTACCCCACTGCGGCCCGAGTCGGCACTGCCGCCGGCGCCGCCCATGGCAGCGCCCACCACCCCGACCACGCGTACCAGTTCGGCCTGGCCCGGGTACTCGACGGGCTAGCCGTCCTCATAGGTGGACAGCAGGCCAGCGCCGGCCGCTAACCGCACTCGTGCCGCACCCTGGCCAACCAGCCGTGCCACAGAGTCGAAAGATCGAATGGTTCGCGTAACGGCGCAATGTGGACCTAATGCACCACAATAGTCGGGTGGCCGGGGAGGATCCCACTCCCCGGCTCCCATAGAACGGAGCGTGATGGTCACCCATCACTCCACTCTTCTCATCCAGCCAGCCAGAAATATGGCATCCAGGCCCAGTGCGCGAACAACTTCCGGTCTCTTCTGATAACCGTCAGCCACCACGCCTGGACGTTCCTGAACGCCCTCAGCCGCTTGTATTTCTTACGAGCCCATCGCACCAGGTAGGTATTGATGCTTCTGAGAAGCGGATACATCTCCGACCGGTTGTGCCGGCCCCAGTAGTTCATCCAACCTCGCACGATCGGGTTTATCGCTGTCGCGAGGTCGTCCAGTGTCCGCCCGGTACGCCTATGCATCCGCCAGGAACGGACCTCGGCTTTCTTCGCCGTCAGCTTGTCCTCGCTGATCGCGGGAGCGAGGTGAAAGCGCACCTGGCCGCCGCGTTCCACGCCTTGCGAGTTCGGGCCACTGCCACCCATCCGCCTCCACGACCTCCGACACACCGCGGCCAGCCTCACCTACCGCGCCACACGCGACCTCAAACTGGTATCCGAGCTCCTCGGCCATGCCAGCATCCAGTTCACCAGCGACGTCTACACCTCAATCTTCGAGGAAGTGGACCGGGACGCCGCCAAAGCAGTCGCAACCATCGTCCCCCGCGCCCACCGCCCGGTCCCGTCCTCACCCGAGAGCACGGGCACGGCCGACACCCCCACCGGGCAGATCATCAACCTCGACCGGCGAAGACAATAACCAGGTAAGACCGCTCCGCGCCGGTCCGGTCCGGTCCGCCCACGATGCCGGCTGCGGCCGGTATCACAGCAGGTCGAAACGTCGGACGGCTGCTTCCGCCCGAACCTCGGCGAGAAAGGCAACGGCGACCTGCTCATCCCGAAGCTCGCCGGTGGTGCTGTCGTCGACGTCGTCCAGCCCGGTGTCGACAGTATCCGCAGTATCCGCCGGGTCTGTGTCCATGTCATCGACGTCGTCGGCGTCGTCGGCGTACTCCCGGTAGAGCAGCCAACAGCCATGGATCCCCGAAAGCAGATCCTCAAGAAGATCCATAGCAGGCCGGGCCGGGTCCAACGGCGTAAGACGCCGCGGCATCAACGCCTCCCGCGCCTCCTCTGCCCGCTCACCCAACGAATCCGCCCGAACATGCGCCTCCTCCACCATGGCCAGCAACCCGTCAAGATCAGGGATCTCTCCCCCGGCGACCACCATCGCATCGGCGATCAACCCGAGAACAACCTGACGAGGCGTCTCCCCCGCGTCCATGCGTTCAAGGACAACCGTGGGGCTCTCATGAGCCAGCGCCTCGATGTTGTCCGCCTCAACCACCACCTGACCAGGGTCAAGACCCACACGTCTCGCCGTAACCGTGGCAGCCGCATACAGCCAGTGCGCCGCAGCGACCGCAGCCGCCACCGGATCGACCTCGGTGAACAACCGAGCGTCCCCGAACGGGTCGCCGGCCAGGACCACGTCGGCAGCGGCAACCTGCACAGGCGACGCATCAGCCCGAGTCAGCGCAATCGCCTGACGCGCCCGACCGGACAGCTCTCCCCGTTCCGCCTGCTCGATCGCGTCCAGCTCAGCACGGACATCCACCACCACCCGGTCCGTGAGCTCGCTATCGCCGATCGCATGCAACGCCCGGCCAGCACGATGCGCGGCCTCATCCACGATCACGTAGGACTGCAACACAGCGCCGTCCCGCGGCAGGTGAGGATGGCGGATCGCGGTGAGCACGTTCACGAACGCCGCCCGGTCGCCGTGCCGCCGCCAACCTTCACTCCCAGCGGTGAGATCCAGGGTGGCGCTCGCCGGATGGGTATAGGTCCGCCACGCCGCGGCAGCGAGGAAAGTCAACTGCTCAGCCAGCCGCAAGGCGTCGCTCTCGGACGTTGCCACGGGCAGCATGGCAACGGTCACCGCTACATCCCCGGCACCGGTCGCCCAGGAGACGACCAGCGCACGCCGGCCAGAGTCAAACGCATACCGGCTCATCGTCCGATACCTCCTTGCGCCATCGGTATCAGCCGTCGCCCACCATGATGGTCGTCTACGGTCGACGACCGGAAAGCACTATCCGTAGCTGCCATCCGAGGGACCGAATATGGTTGCCGTTGCAACGTCACCACCACGTCACCACCGGGGCCAACCGTGGATCTCTATCGCGATCTCTGTAACCTGTTTACGCAGGTCAGCAGGTGTGGGGCGGGTGGGACTCGAACCCACGACCGACGGATTATGAGTCCGCTGCTCTAACCGACTGAGCTACCGCCCCGTGACCGTCGCACCAGCCGGACCACACTGCATCGGTAACTGGTGCCAACGGAGGCGAGCATATCCGCTATCGCGCAGCGGTCATACGGACATGACCCCTCGACAGCGCCAGCCGCGAGCGGCATCCGGCCGACGAGGACAGAGAGCGATGGCGGACGATGGCAGTTGCGCGCGCTCGTCCCACGGCCACAGGTGCTCAGAATTCAACCTGCTCACGGCCGGGTGGGACGCGCAAGCCAATAGAGTGGTCTCCATCCGTCCGTCCGACTGGACAGGGTCTGGGGCGAGGACCATCAGGTGGATCATCCGCCGGTGGGCGGCCGGACCGTCCCGGCCCCACCGTCCCAGCCGTCCCCGCCGGTCAGCGGCGCAGAAACCGTAAGCCGTGGCAGGGCCAGGAACCACCATGGCGGAAAAGGAGTCGTGTCCATGGGCGACGGACCTGCCCTGCCAGGAGTTTTCGGCAGCCTCGCCCCGGTTCTGAACGACTACGGCTATTTCGCGCTGGGCGGCATCGTCCTTCTCGAGGACTTCGGTATCCCGGTCCCCGGCGAGACCATCCTCATCGCCGCGTCCATCTACGCCGGGGCGCACCATTTGAACATCACCGCGGTCGTCGTCATAGCGTTCGTCGCCGCAGTCATCGGAGACAACATCGGCTACGCGATCGGGCGCTTTGGTGGCCGTCAGCTCGCTCTGCGTGCCGGCCGCTATGTGCTGCTCACCGACAAGCGGTTGGCCAGGGCCGAGCACTGGTTCGACCGGCATGGCGGCAAGATTGTCACTGTCGCGCGGTTCATCGAAGGTCTGCGTCAGCTCAATGGGATCATCGCCGGCATCGTCATGATGCCCTGGCGGCGTTTCATCGCCTTCAACGCCCTTGGAGCCGCGCTGTGGGTCGGCGTCTTCTCGGCGCTCGGCTACCTTGCCGGCAACCGAATCGACTCGATCTACGAGACCGGATCCCGTTACAGCCCCTATGCTCTTGCCCTTGTCGCGCTGGCCGTGCTCGCCTTCATCATCCACACGCGGGCACGACGGCGCGCGCACCAGGCAGTGGCGAACGCTCTCGCCGACCCGACCCCGGACCAGCCGACCTGAGGCAAAGCCGACCTGAGGCAAAGCCGACCTGAGGCACCGCTGGGTGAGGCACACGTTCCACCGCCGACAGCCGTCGAGCGCCGCTGCCTGCCGGCTTTTCGCACTCACCCCCGCGGTTCACCCCCGCCCGGTGAGGCGACGGGCTTCGGAGTCCGGTTCCCTGTGGTGAAGATGTTTCCCGGAGAACCTGGATGTCGATGTGTCGACGGTCGATCTGGCACGGTTGCAGTTCGCCAGTACGTCGATCTACCATTTCCTGTTCGTTCCGCTGACTATCGGACTGGCATTTCTCACCGCACTTCTCCAGACCGCCTGGTACCGGGGCGGACGTCCGGAGTATCTGCGGCTGACCTATTTTTTCGGCACTCTGCTTGTCATCAACATCGCTGTCGGAGTGGTGACGGGTCTCGTCCAGGAGTTCCAGTTCGGCATGAACTGGTCGGTCTACTCGAGGTTCGTCGGGGATGTCTTCGGCGCGCCACTCGCCATGGAGGGGCTCGCGGCGTTCTTCCTGGAGTCGACCTTTCTCGGTCTGTGGCTGTTCGGGTGGGACCGCCTGCCCAGGCGGGTACATCTGGCGACGATCTGGGCGGTCGCCGTCGGCGGTGTCGCGTCGGCGGCGTTCATCATGGCGGCGAACTCGTGGATGCAACGCCCGGTGGGCTACGCAATCAACAGCGTAACCGGCCGGGCGCAGCTCACCGACATCTGGGCGGTGCTGGCCAACACGGTGTTCGTGTGGGGTTTCATTCATGTGCTGCTCGCCTCGCTGGTGACCGCGGGCGTCGTGATGCTCGCCGTATCGGCCTGGCATCTGCGGCATGGTTCGAACCTCGCGGTGTTCCACCGGTCGGCGAAGCTCGCGGTCGTCGTTCTCGTACCCGCATCCCTGCTGGCCGTCATGGTCGGCAGCCATCTCGGTATTGTCGAGACGGCATACCAGCCGATGAAGATAGCCGCGGCCGAAGCGCAGTGGAACACCTGTCAGCCGTGCGCATTCTCGCTGTTCCAGGTCGGTGGCGGCAACAACGACCAGAATCCGTCGAAGGTCATCCAGATTCCGCACCTGCTGTCGGTGCTGGCCACCGGCTCGTGGGACGGCAAGGTCGAGGGACTCAATGATTTGCAGGCCCAGTACCAGCAGCGGTACGGGCCCGGGTACTACATTCCCAACGTCTTCGTCCAGTACTGGTCGATGCGGGTGATGGCCTACCTCGGCGCGGTCGTGCTCCTGCTGTCGCTGTGGGGGGCCTGGTTGCTGCGCAAAGGACGACTGGAGCATTCCCGGTGGTTTCTCCGGCTGGCCGTCTGGTCGGCTGTGCTGCCTTTCCTCATGAACACCGCGGGCTGGCTGCTGACCGAGAGCGGACGTCAGCCGTGGATCGTCCAGGGCCTGCAACTGACCAGAAATGCCCGATCGCCTTCGGTGAGCACGACGGCAGTTGTCGCTAGCCTCTGCGTGTTCCTTCTGCTCTACCTTGTTCTCGCGCTCGTCGACGTGGCCCTGATGCTGCGCTTCGCACGCCGGGAGCTGACCATGGCCCCCGCTGCCGGGGTCGAACCGGCCGCCGCCCAGGCAGGTTACTGAGGCCGCGATGACCCTCGCCACGTTCTGGTTCGTCGTTCTCGCCGTGCTGTGGACCGGTTTTCTCGTGCTGGATGGCTTCGACTTCGGGGTCGGCATGCTGGCCGGGGTGATCGGTCGAGACGATGTCGGCCGCCGGGTCGCGATCAACACCATCGGGCCGGTCTGGGATGCCAACGAGGTCTGGCTGATCGTGGCTGGGGCCGGAATGTTCGCCGCCTTCCCCTCCTGGTACGCGACCATGTTCTCCGGTTTCTACCCCACTCTCGTGCTGTTGCTGGTCGCGCTCATCGGCCGCGGCCTGTCGTTCGAGTTCCGTGGCAAAAGGGACGCGGCGGGCTGGCGCCGGAGCTGGGACGCGGCGATGGCCGGCGGCAGCCTGCTCGCTCCCCTGCTTGTCGGCGTGGCCCTGGGAAACCTGCTGCACGGGGTGCCGATCGGGGCGGACCAGGAGTACGCCGGGAACCTGCTCGACCTGCTGAACGGGTACGCGCTGTTCACCGGGGTCACGGTCGTGCTGGTCTGCCTGCTGCACGGCGCCACGTTCCTGGCCCTGCGGACCACCGGCGACGTGCGTGAGCGCGCCGTGCGCGCCGCCCGCCGGATCGGTCCGGTGACGGTCTGTGCCGTCCTCGCCTTCGCTGTCTGGACCCAGGTGTCGGCCGGGAAGGGCCTTCCCTCCGTGGCGCTCGAGGTCATCGCGGTTCTGGCGGTCGCCGTGGCCGGCTGGTTCGCGTTCCGGAGCCGCGGCGAACTCACCGGCCTCGCCGGAGGCGACACAACGGACCTCGCTGGATGCGGTGGAACAGACCTCGCCGCGTTTGCGGCGACGTCGCTGACCATGGCTGCGACGATTTCGATGATCTTCGTTGACCTGTACCCGCGGGTCATGGTCTCCACCCTGGGTCCGGCAAACGATCTGACGGTGACGGGAACGGCGTCGTCGTCCTATTCGCTGCGGGTGATGACCGTTGTGGTGGCCGTCCTTCTTCCCGTGGTGCTCGCCTACCAGGCCTGGACCTACCACGTCTTTCGACGCCGGATCTCCCGCTCGGACATCGTTCCTCCCCCGAGGCAGACCCCGGCGGGCACCGCCGCCACGGATCCGGCTGCGACCACCGGAAATTCCGATTCTCAGCAGGAGGCGACATGACAGAAACGTCAGATGCGACAACCGCCCGGATGGACGCCCTCGTCATCTTCGGCGCGACCGGTGACCTGGCCAAACTGGAAACATTCCCGGCACTCGTGGGGCTGGTCGAACGCGGCGTACTGAGCGTTCCCGTCGTCGGCGTCGCAAAAAGCGGGTGGAATCTCGAGCAGTTCCGGAACTATGCCGCGGCGTCCCTCCGGTCCAACGGCATGGACCCTGACGGGGACGCGGGCAAGAGAATGCTGGACCTCCTGCGTTACATCGACGGCGACCTCACCGCCGACGCGACCTACCAGGAAATCGCCGGCGCACTCCCAGAAGGCGCAAAGGTGCTGTTCTACCTGGAGGTGCCGCCGGCGTTGTTCGGGACGATCGCCGAGGGGATACGGCACGCCGGCCTGGCCGACGGCGCCCGAGTCATGGTGGAGAAGCCGTTCGGCACCGACCTGCACAGCGCCCAGCAGCTCAACGCCACCATGCATGCCACCTTTGCCGAAGGTGACATCTACCGCGTCGACCACTGGCTCGGTCTGGACCCGTTGGCGAACGTACTCGCCGCGCGCTTCGCGAACACCGTCCTCGAACCGCTACTCAACCGGACCTATGTCCAGAGCATCCAGATCACGATGGCGGAAGCATTCGACGTGTCCGACCGCGGGCGTTTCTACGACCGCACCGGCGCGATCCGCGACGTCCTGCAGAATCACATGATTCAGGCGCTCGCGACCGTGCTGACCGAACCTCCGCCCGGATCGGGACTGGCGCATCTGCGCGATGCCACCGCGAACGCGATCTGGTCGCTGGGGCCGCTGTCCCCACAGGACGTGGTCCGCGGTCAGTACGACGGCTACCGCGACGTGGCAGGTGTGTCACCGACCTCGGCTGTGGAGACGTTCGCCGCGGTCCGGCTGACGGCCGACAGCTGGCGGTGGGCGGGTGTTCCGATCCTCATCCGGGTGGGCAAGTGCCTGCCGGTAACCGCTACCGAGATCACCATCCGGTTCCGACGTCCGCCGCAGAACGTCTTCGGTGTCGAGCGGTTCGGCAGCATGAACATGCTGCGTTTCCGTATCTGGCCCGAGACGCAGATCGCGCTCACACTGGCGGGTAAGAAGCCGGGTGTCGGAAGGCATCCGCAGAAGGACGAACTGACGTACGCGCAGGAACCCGGGTCGGACATGCGGCCCTACGACCGGCTCATCGGCGCCGCGCTCGCCGGTTGGCGGTTTCTGTTCGCCCGGCAGGACGTTGTCGAGGCCGCCTGGCGCATCGTCGATCCGGCGCTCGGGGACGCCGTGCCCGTGCATCCGTATCCGCGCGGTTCCTGGGGCCCCCGCGAGGCCGACGGCCTGCTCCCGGAAGGAGAGTCCTGGTATGACCCGCGCGGCTGAGGACGGCACGACCGACACGACCGTCGTGATCGTCGGAGCCGGCTTTGCCGGCGTCGGATGCGCCCGGGTCCTCGCCAGACACCGGGTGCAGGTGCTGCTGGTGGAACGGAACAACTACCATCAGTTCCAGCCGCTGCTCTACCAGGCGGCCACGGCGCAGTTGGCCGCGAGCGACGTCGGGACCCCGCTGCGCACCCTGTTCCACAAGGACGAGACCGTCAGCATCAAAAAGGACGAGGTCGTCAGCGTGGATGCGGCGACGCGCACGGTCACGACCACCGACGGCCACAGCTACCGTGGCGAATACCTGGTCCTGGCGGTCGGCTCGCAGCCGAACTTCTTCCGCACGCCGGGCGCGGACACCCACGCCTTCCCGCTCTACAGCCTGGCGGACGCGCAGCGGCTGCGCTCCCGCATCTTCGAGCTTTTCGAGGCCGCGGACCGTGACCCGAAACTGGTGGACGCCGGAGCCCTCACCTTTGTCATCGTCGGTGCGGGCGCGACCGGTGTGGAGATCGCCGGCGCGCTCGCGGACCTCGTCCACAACGTCCTGCCCGACGAGTACCGCGATCTGGCGGTCCAGGCCACAAGGATCTATCTCGTCGAACACGGGCATGCCGTCCTCGCGCCGTTTTCCAGGGACGCCCACGAGTACGCGATCAGGGTGCTGCAACGCGACGGCGTCCAGATCATGCTTGGCACGTCCGTCAAGGAGGTCACCTCGAACTCGGTCGTCCTGAGCGACGGCAGTGCGATTGCCACCAGGTGCGCCATCTGGGCCGGTGGTGTCCGAGCCGCGCCGCTGGCTGCCAACGCCGGGGTGTCGCGGGGACGAGGAGGGCGCATCACCGTGCTGTCGGATCTGACCGTCGAGGGGTTCGACCGTGTCTACGCCCTCGGTGACGTGGCCGACATCCCGAGCCCCGACGGGACCGCGTTCCCCCAGCTCGGCTCGGTGGCGTTGCAGACGGGCCAGTGGGCCGCGAAGAGCATCCTGGCGGACATCGCGGGCAGGCCCCGAGGCAGCTTCCATTACCACGACAAGGGAATCATGGCCATGATCGGCCGTGGCGCGGCGGTGGCCGAGGTCGGCGCGAAGCGTCACGAGTTGCACGGCGCGATTGCCTTCGCGGCCTGGCTCGGTGTGCACACATGGCTCATGAGTGGGGTCCGCAGCCGTGTCGACGCGCTCGTGTCGTGGGGATGGGACTACTTCAGCGCAAGCCGTACACCCGCGTTGATCGACCGTCCGGATGCGGCGACGATCGACTGGGGTGACGAGGACGGCGAAACGCCGGCTGCGCCGGGCCCGGCCCAGCTGAAGCCTGCGGCCCGCTAGGGCACCGTTTTCCCGGGCAGCGCCGGTCCCGCGCAGAGCCAGGCCGGTGGGCGTTGCCGTGGGAGTGACTCACCCGACTGGGGTGAGGACCCGACCACGACCGCGGTTCATCGTTCGATACAGGCCCCAAGGGGTCGTCACCTGCGGACTAGGAGGAAACAGACATGACGATCGGACCTGTTCAGTTGTTGGTTCTCGGTTTCAAGCAGCCTGATTTCCAGGGGAAGATCCAAGAGGAACTGCAGCGGCTCCGGGACAACGACCTCGTACGGGTGATCGATGCCCTGGTCGTGTACAAGGACGCCCAGGGGAATGTGGCAGCTCTGCGGGACAGCCAGCTTACCGACAAGGAGAAGGTCGAGCTGGGTGCCATGGTGGGAGCGCTCATCGGGCTCGGTGAAGGCGGTGAGGAGGGCATGAAGGCGGGCGCCAAGCGCGGCGCGCAGGCCGCCGCGGAACGGGGCGGGGTGTTCACCGAGGAGGACGAGTGGGACGTTCTCGCGGAGGTCCCCGAGGACTGCGCGGCCGCTCTGATCATGCTTGAGCATCGGTGGGCGATCCCGCTTCGGGACGCGATCGCGCGTGCGGGTGGACTCCGGCTCGCGTCGGAGTTCATCAGCCCCCTCGACCTGGTGTCCCTCGGTCTGGTAGAAGCTCAGGAAGCGCAGGCACTGGCATCCTCGGAAAAGGCCGCGATCTGAGAATCGGAGTATCAAACCGCGGTTTTTGCTCATACCGGTTTTACTCATACCGGACGACCGGCCGGACAGAGAGGAATGACAATGCTTGGACGATCTCGCAGGGTTGCCCGCCGAACCGGACGACGAGCGGGTCGGCGAACCGCACGCCGGGTGTCCCACCGTGACATGTGAAGATCAGTGTCCGTGAAATCCTGAAGACAAAGACCGCGGTTTCTGCCCGCAGCGACCGCGGTCTTTTCATGCGAGGCGTCAGGTCATACAGAGGCGTCAGGCATCGTCCCCGGAATCGCCCCAGGCTTCGTTCAGAGGGTCGTCCCAGGCCTCCTGCAGAGCGGCAAGGCCCGCTCCGGCCGGGCGCAGGGATTGCTCGGCCCAGATGATCTTGCCCCCGGCCGTGTACCGGGCACCCCAGCGCTGGGTGAACTGCGCCACCAGGAACAGGCCCCGGCCCCCTTCATCGCTGGTTCGAGCATGCCGCAGGCGGGGAGATGTGTTGCTGCAGTCGGAAACCTCGCAGATCAGGGTGTGGTCACGGATGAGGCGCAACCGGATCGGCCCGGAGGCGTGCCGGATCGCGTTGGTGACCAGTTCGCTGACGACCAGTTCGGTGGTGAACGCCTCTTCGGCGAACCCCCACCCGGCCAGTTGCCCCGCCACCCGGGAGCGGGCGACCGATACGACGGCCGGGTCGGCAGCCAGTTCCCAGGAGGCGACCTGGTCCGCTGTGAAGGTATGGGTGCGCGCGAGGAGAAAAGCGACGTCATCGTCTGGACGGTCGGGCAGCAGAGTCTCGATCACCTGCTTGCGGATCTCTTCCAGCGGCCGATTCGCGGGGGCCAGGGCCTCGCGCAACCGGCCCAGCCCGACGTCGACGTCGTGGCCACGGGCCTCGACGAGACCGTTGGTGTAAAGGGCGAGCAGACTGCCTTCGGCCAGCTCGAACTCGGCGGACTCGAACGGCATACCACCCAGCCCCAACGGCAGGCCCGCGGGTAGGCCGAGGAAGCCGACCTGCTCGTCGGGACTGACGACCACCGGTGGCGGATGGCCGGCACGCGCCAGGGTGCACGACCGGCTGACCGGGTCGTACACCGCGTACACGCAGGTGGCTCCCGCAACCGCGGTGCCGACAGCCGCCTCGCCCGTGTCCTCCTCGTCCGCCAGTCGGATGACCAGGTCATCAAGGTGTGCCAGCAACTCGTCGGGGGGCAGATCCAGGCCGGCCAGGGTGTGCACGGCGGTACGCAGCCGTCCCATGGTCGCCGCCGCGTGCAGCCCTCGGCCGACCACATCTCCGACGACCAGCGCCACCCGAAAGCCTGAAAGCGGGATCACGTCGAACCAGTCCCCACCCACGCCGACACGCTCCTCCGCGGGTAGGTAGTAGGAGGCCACATCCACGGCGGTCTGCCGGGGCAGACCGTGCGGTAGCAGACTGCGTTGCAGGGCCAGAGCCGCGGCGTGTTCCCGGGTGTAGCGGCGAGCGTTGTCGATACACACCGCGGCCCGCGAGACGAACTCCTCCGCGAGGAGCAGGTCGTCCTCCTCGAACGGATCCGGACTCTGCCACCGGATGAAGGAAGCCACGCCCATGATGACGCCACGTGCCCGTATCGGCACCGCCATCAACGAGCGGAGCCGGAACTCCTCGATCCGCGCCACCCGAAGTGGATCTTTATCCATCCACTTGCTGGCAGCGACGTCCAGCACCGGTTCCAGGACAGCCTTGCCGTCGATCAGGCAGCGAGCGGCGGACGGCGACAGGACAACCGCCTCCCCCGCCTCTATGACCGATTCCGGGCAGCCTTCGCGTACCGACTGCTGCCCCGCCCGTCGCATCTCGGGGGTGCCGGTGACCGGTCCCGAAGCCGGTTCCTCGCCACGCAGGACCGACTCCAGCAGGTCGACGGTGACGAAGTCGGCGACACGCGGCACGGCCACGTCCGCAAGGTCCTGAGCGGTCCGCGTCACGTCGAGGCTGCGCCCGATGCGTTCGCTGGCCTCGTTCAGCAACGTCAGCCGCTGCCGCGCCCGCCAGTGGTCGGTGACATCGATCATCACGAAGCACACGCCGAACGGCCGTCCGGTCGGGTCCTCCAGCCGGAAGACCCATGAAGAAAAGACATGTATGCGGTTCGGGTCCCTGGGTAGCCAGCCCTGGTATTCGAGGTCGAGCACAGGTACGCCGGTCTCCAGCACCTCCCGCACCCGCGCCTCCCCGGTCTCGACGGAAAGGCCCGGACTCACCTCGCTCAGTCGCTTTCCGAGACGCTCCTCACGTGGGACCCCCCCGAAACGTTCCAACGCGGCATTCACCCACAAATACCGCATGTTCTCATCGAGGACACCGATACCGAACGGCGAGGAGACAAACAGGTTGTCCAGAATCGACTGGTCCGCTCGCCACCAATGGGTCCGTGCCGCGTCGAAGGCGAGGAGGAGCCAACCCGACTCGCCTTCCCTGTCGATCAGCGGACAGACCTGCGCTCCGACGTCCACCCGGTGACCGTCGGAATGCCGAGCGAACACCAGGCCGCTCCAGCCGCCGGCGGCCCGGCACCGCTCGACCACGGCGGGCACCGTCGCCGCATCCGCCGTCCTGTAGAGCAGATCCACAGCCGACCCGCTCAGTACCTCCGCCGCGGTATGACCAAGCAGCTGTTCCGCCGCGGAGCTCCACCGGATGATCCTGCCGTGCCGGTCCAGTATCGCGGTGGCGAACGGCGGCACGGCGGATCGGTCGCCGCGGGTATCGGCTCCCATTGACTCAGATCCGTCCATCACCGGTAGTCCTACCCACAGGAACAGCCCACATGTTCCAGCCCCGGGCAACCACTATCGGTACCAGCTCATGCGCGGTCCGACGGGTCAGGGATGTTACCGGCGCGGGCAGCGACGTTACCGGGGAGCGAGGGCGTTCAGCGCCGTCCGGTAGGCCTCCGTGTCGATCGGCCTGCCGCCGCCAGCCGCGCCGTGAAGGTGCTCAAGCACCATCTCGCCCAGCATGTGCAGGACGTCCAACCGGTCCATCCCGGCCAAGGTGAGCCGCTGGGCGGCCTGCCAGACCTCAGCGGGATCGTTCTCCCAGAGCTGGTGGACCACAATCTCGTCGACCGCGATGTGCAGTCGCGGGTTCACCCCGCCGGTGTCGGCGTCGAACTCCGGGTCGTCCAGCGCCCGGTGGAATTCTGGATGCTCACCGATTATCAACAGCCGGCGCTCGTCAGGATCCCCGGGATCAAGGTTCGGGTAGTCCTCGTCCCCGATACGGGTACCGAAATAGGGCATCGCGAAGATCCGCCGGTCGAGAATATCCTGTGCTTCCTCCAGACCGCCGATTTCGCCCACGCCACGAAGCAGCATATGTACCGGGCTTGGGGTGAGAATTTTACCGTTCCCGTCATACTCGTCATCCTCGTCGGCGATTTCCTGCCATTCCTCGATGCATTCTTCGGTAACCTCGACGAGTTCGGTGACCGCCGCCTCCGGAAGCCGGTTGCGCGCGGCGGCCCAACGCACCCAGGCACGCAGTACCGTCGGCATCGCCTCTCGGTCGTCGGCGTCGAGCATCGCCTTCCCGGGCAACCAGTGCAGCAGAAAGACCTCGGTCCTGGCCGGACCGACCCGCAAAGGCTGGCCCCTGTCGTAGTCGCAGCCGAAATCCACGATCAGCCGCGTGCAGTAGCGGACCGCGGCCTGGTCCGGAAGCTGGTCGGCGAACCCGGGGCTCGCCTCGGCGAGAAACGACTCGACCAGGGCGTCCCGCTCGGCGGATGTGATCTCCGCCGGGCCGGCGGACGGTTCGCCGGGTTCCGGCAGCACCCGGCAGCGGGCCAGCGCCAGGGCTCGGTACTCCCTGAAATCGGCGCTCACGTCAGGATCCAGAGTCATGTCCGTGGCGGCGAAAGCACGCTCGATCAGCCTGCGGGCGTCCTTGGGCGAGACCTGCCGCAGCAGGATGATCCCATCGCTGCGATGCGTGTCCGTACGCATGTCGTCCAACGTGGCCGCCGGTTCGTCCGTGACGAACACATCGATGACCGAACCTGCAAGCTGGTTGAAGTCGACCAGTGTCATCAGGGCGTGCCCGGCGCCGTCCCCTACGTCATCCCGGTCGAAGTCCCGGTCGAACGCACAGAACAGCGATGCCTGATCTCCGTAGACATCCGACAGCTGCCAGCATTCACCCACCCGGACCCGGCCGATGGTGGACGCCCACACGGGCTCCGCCACCCCCCGGGCCGCCAGTGTCGCGGCACCGGCGGCGGCCGAATCCCGTTGCCGCTCCCCCACCGCCATAACCTCCATCGCCCGCAGAAAGGCGAGATCGGTGGTGGTTGCACGCCGAGAGGCGTAGTCGATCAGACTGCCGCCCAACATCTCGTCCGGGTTCTCGTCCGGGTTCTCGTCCGCCGGGAACTCGTTCCACCATGAACCGATCAGACCCGAGGTGAAGATCTCCACCTGGAGGGGATCGGGTTCGGAGACGATCGGGTGAAAAATCCGCAGCATCTGCGCAAAAACATCATCAGGGTTGGGAACGCGAACATTTCCGCTGCGTCGCTGCGGCTTCCTGGCCTTCTTCCGCCCACGGCTGACCGGACTCATGCCACGGATGATGCCACCTTCGGCACGGCACGCATCTCGTGCCACGGCAGGCCCACTCACTTGGCACGGACCCTTGGCCTACGACGGACATGAGTCGTCGAGGTGACCTGACGCACAGTGACAGCAACTCACGAGAACGCAAAGATCGCGCATTTCGTCGAGCGCGCAGCGGGCCTTCGTCCTGATTTACTGGGTCATGATGCTGGGAATGCCCACCAGTTGACAGACGGTTGACCTCCGGGTCGGTACCCGCGCCCCCTTGCCCGCTCTCCGCACTTCGTTGGACGCTGCTTCGTGATGCCTCCGCTCGCCGACCTGGCCGAACGTCTACCCGACCTGATGGTGCTCGACCAGCACCGCCTGCAACGCCGCGTCGACGGCGCGCGCCGGCTACGCGACCCCGGGGCCCGCGATGCGGCAGCCGCCAGGATCGCGAGCGCCGTCGCCGCGGCAGCGCTGCGTGTCGAGCGGCGACGCTCAGGTGTACCCAGGATCAGCTACCCGCAGGAACTGCCGGTCAGCCAGAAGAAGGACGAGATCCTCGCCGCGATCCGCGACCACCAGGTTGTGATCCTCGCCGGTGAGACCGGCTCCGGAAAGACGACCCAGCTTCCGAAGATCTGCCTGGAGCTGGGACGAGGTGTGCGCGGGCTGATCGGCCACACCCAGCCGCGCCGGCTGGCGGCCCGCGCGGTGGCCGAGCGGATTGCCCAGGAGCTGGGTGAACCCGGCGGGCAGCCGGGTGGGATCGTCGGCTACAAGGTGCGCTTCACCGACCAGGTCGGCAACGACACCCTGGTCAAGCTGATGACGGACGGCATCCTGCTGGCGGAGATCCAGACTGATCGATCGCTGTACCAGTACGACACCCTGATCATCGACGAGGCCCACGAACGCAGCCTCAACATCGACTTCATCCTCGGCTATCTGCGACAGCTGCTGCCACGCCGACCCGACCTGAAAGTGATCATCACCTCGGCGACGATCGACCCGCAGCGCTTCTCCCGCCATTTCGGCGACGCGCCGGTGATCGAGGTCACCGGCCGGACGTATCCGGTGGAGGTCCGTTACCGGCCGCTCGTCGTGGAGAGGGACGGAACCG
>NZ_CADDZT010000086.1:22077-30822 GCF_902812655.1 Candidatus Frankia meridionalis
CCGGTTCCGCGGCCAGGGACGGCAAGGCGGTAGAGCGCGACCCGACAGAAGCGATAGCGTCCGCGGTGGACGAACTGTGCGCGGCCGGACCCGGAGACATCCTGGTCTTCCTCAGCGGTGAACGGGAAATCCGGGACACCGCCGATGCGCTGGCGAAGAATACACTGCGCGACACCGAGATCGTGCCGCTGTACGCGCGGCTGTCCGCCGCGGAACAGCACCGGGTGTTCCAGCCCCATACCGGACGCCGGATAGTGCTCGCCACCAATGTCGCGGAAACCTCGCTGACGGTTCCGGGAATCAGGTACGTGATCGACCCGGGGATGGCGCGCATCTCCCGTTACAGCAACCGGACAAAGGTGCAGCGGTTGCCGATCGAGGCCATCTCGCAGGCCTCGGCGAACCAGCGTAAGGGCCGTTGCGGACGGGTGGCCGACGGCATCTGCATCCGGCTGTACTCGGAGGATGATTTCGCCGGCCGTCCGGAGTTCACCGACCCTGAGATCCTGCGCACGAACCTCGCCTCGGTCATCCTGCAGATGACCGCGCTGGGCCTCGGTGAAATAGCGGCATTTCCGTTCATCGACGCCCCTGATTCACGCAGTATCTCCGACGGTGTGCTGCTGCTCCAGGAGCTCGGCGCCTTCGGGATGGAGCCTTCCGGCAAGGCCGCGCGCGGAAACCTGACTCCGCTCGGTCGCAAATTGGCGCAGCTTCCTCTCGACCCCAGGCTGGGCCGCATGGTGCTGGAGGCCGAGGGCAACGGCTGCGCACGCGAAGTGATGGTCATCGCTGCCGCGCTGTCCATCCAGGACCCCCGTGAACGTCCCGTCGACGCCCAGCAGGCCGCCGCGGAGAAACACGGCCGCTTCACGGATAAACAGTCGGACTTCATGACCTTTCTGAACCTGTGGGAGTACCTGCGGGAACAGCAGAAGGAGCTGTCCGGCAACCAGTTCCGCAAGCTGTGCCGGGCCGATTTCTTGAACTACCTGCGCGTCCGCGAGTGGCAGGATATCTACAGCCAGCTGCGCCAGGTGGCAAAAACCCTCGGGATATCACCGAACAGCACGCCCGGCGACCCACGGAACATCCACCTCTGCCTGCTCGCCGGTCTACTTTCTCACATCGGCCTCAAGGACGGCGACAAGCAGGAGTATCAGGGCGCGAGGAACGCCCGGTTCGCCATTTTCCCGGGTTCGGCGTTGTTCAGGAAGCAGCCACGCCTGGTAGTGGCCGCCGAACTCGTGGAGACGTCCCGGCTGTGGGGACGGATGGTGGCGCGCATCGAACCGGAATGGGCGGAGACACTCGCGGCCCATCTGGTCAGACGCAGCTACAGCGAGCCGCACTGGGAGAAGAACCGGGCCGCGGTGGTCGCCTTCGAGAAGGTGACCTTGTACGGGGTACCACTGGTCGCGTCCAGAAAGGTCAACTACTCCTCGGTCGAGCCCGAACTGTGCCGGGATCTGTTCATTCGGAATGCCCTGGTGGAAGGCGACTGGCAGACCTATCACACGTTCTTCCACAACAACCGCAAACTGCTCGACGACATCGAGGAGCTGGAACACCGGGCGCGGCGCCGTGACATCCTCGTCGACGACGAGACCCTTTTCGATTTCTACGACCAGCGCATTCCCGCGGACGTCGTCTCCGGCCGGCATTTCGACAGCTGGTGGAAGAAGGCCCGCGGGGCCCGACCCGACCTGCTCACCTTCTCCATGTCGATGCTCGTCAACAGCGACGCGGACGGCATCGACGAACTCGACTACCCGGACGTGTGGCGCCACGGCGAGCTGGCCCTGCCACTGTCCTACCAGTTCGAACCGGGCGCCGACGCCGACGGCGTCACCGTCCATATCCCCCTGCCGGTCCTCAACCAGGTGACTGGTGAAGGTTTCGACTGGCAGGTGCCGGGTCTGCGGGAAGAACTGGTGACCGCGCTGATCAGGTCGCTGCCGAAGCAGGTTCGGCGCAGTTTCGTCCCGGCACCCGACTACGCGAAACGTGTTCTGGAATCCGTGGCTCCGCCAGACGGTCCGCTGCTCGGTGTTCTGGAACGCGAACTGGACCGCCTGACCGGCGTGGATGTGCCGCGGGAGGCCTGGCAGCCGGATCGGGTGCCAGGCCACCTGAAGATCACATTTCGGGTGGTGGACGAGGCGCACCGGACCCTCGCGGAAGGCAAGGACCTCGGCGCGCTCACCCGCCGGCTTGCCCCGACGATGCGGGCGGCGGTTTCCGCCGCCGCGGACGGCGTCGAACGTCGCGGCCTTCGTGCCTGGGATTTCGGCCCGCTCGCGCAGATCGTCGAGCAGCAACGGCCCGGTCAGCCGGTACGGGCGTATCCGGCGCTGGTCGACGAGACCGACAGCGTGGCGATCTGTGTGTTCGCCACCGAAGCCGAGCAGCGCCATGCCATGTGGCGGGGCACCCGGCGCCTGCTGCTGTTGACCGTGCCGTCCCCGATCAAATACATCAACACACACCTGACCAACAAGGAAAAACTGACACTCAGCCATCATCCATACCGGAACGTGATGGATCTGCTCGATGACTGCGTCGCCTGCGCGGTGGACAAACTGATCGCGGAGGGCGGCGGTCCGACATGGGACGCCGACGGGTTCGGCAAGTTGCGCGAAATCGTCCACGCGGATCTGAACGAGACCGCGGTCGACGTGGCGACGAAGGTGGAGCGGATTCTGGCGACGGCGCACACGGTTGCGCGGCAGCTCGCGGCGACGACCAACCTCGCGCTGGTACCGGCTCTGACCGACATCCGGTCGCAGTTGTCGGGACTGGTGCACCGGGACTTCGTCAGCACCACCGGCTGGCAACGCCTACCCGACGTTGCCCGCTATCTCTCGGGGATCGAACGACGCCTGGAGAAACTACCGAACGACCCGAACCGCGACCGGGAACGCATGCGTCAGGTCGAGCAGGTCACGCACGACTACCAGCGGCTGCTCGACCGACTGCCACCGGGCATCCCACCCGCCGACGAGCTGCAACGGATCCGCTGGATGATCGAGGAACTGCGTGTCAGCTTCTTCGCCCAGACCCTGCGCACAGCGTATCCGGTGTCCGTGGAACGGATCTTCCGGGCGATGGACCAGTTGACGCTCTGATCGACACGGGAACATCGCCCGTTCCACATCGTTCTGAGTACATGGGTCGGTCTGCGCTCAGGCGCGGCCAATCGCATCGCGCGATCGCATCTCCATACCGCGCCGCCACCACGTCGACCGAGAACTCGAAGTCGACTGAAAGCTCGAAGAGGAGTCGGATCAGTGCTGTTTCGCGAATTCGGACGGACCGGGGTGAAGGTCAGTCCACTGACGCTCGGGGCCATGATGTTCGGCGCCTGGGGAAATCCCGACCATGACGACAGCATTCGGATCATTCACCGCGCCCTGGACGCGGGCATCAACATCGTCGACACCGCGGACATGTACTCGTACGGCGAGTCGGAGGAGATCGTCGGCAAGGCTCTCGCCGGAGGCGTTCGGGATGACGTCGTGCTCGCGACGAAATTCCACGCGCCGATGGACGACAATCTCAACCACCGCGGGAATTCCCGTCGCTGGATCCACCGTGAGGTGGAGAACAGCCTGCGGCGCCTGCGGACCGACTGGATCGACCTTTACCAGGTGCACCGGCCCGAGCCCGGCACCGACTTCGACGAGACCCTGGGCGCGCTCAGCGACCTCGTCCACCAAGGCAAGATCCGCTACATCGGGACGTCGACCTTCGAGCCGTCCGACATCGTGGAAGGGCAGTGGATCGCCGAGCGCCGCGGACGTGAACGCGTCGTGTCCGAGCAGCCGCCCTACTCCGTTCTGGCGCGGGGAGTCGAGCGTGAAGTGCTTCCCGTGGCACAGCGCTACGGACTTGCGGTGATCCCGTGGAGCCCGCTGGCCGGCGGGTGGCTGTCCGGACGGTACCGTAAGGGAGCCGACCTCCCCGTCTCCGGTCGAAGCCAGCGCACCCCCGGACGTTTCGACCTGACGCTTCCGGCGAATATCACCAAGATCGACGCCGTTGAACAGCTGGCCGTGCTGGCCGAGGATGCGGGGCTGTCCCTCGTCCACCTGGCCATCGCGTTCGTGCTCTCCCACCCCGCCATCACCTCGGCGATCATCGGTCCACGAACCCTGGAACAGCTCGAGTCACAGCTCGACGCGGTCAAGGTGACGCTCTCGGCGGACGTGCTGGACCGGATCGACGAGATCGTGCCTCCGGGTACCACGATCAACCCGGCGGACGCCGGCTACCAGCCGCCCTCGCTGACCGACCCGGCCCTGCGCCGCCGGAGCTCGACCAACAGCTGAGCGACAGCTCACCGCGCCGAACTGCCGCCGAACAATGTGATCCGGAGGCCGGGAACTCCTGAAGGCCTCCGGATCACATGACCTCGCTCCGGTGAAGGACACCCTCGGACACGAATGACACCGTCTCGATCTATAATCTGGTGTGACCATAAGGTCACAGGGAGGTGGTTCAACGTGCGTACCGTAGTCCTCGGCGAGCGTCCCCGTGTTCTCGAGGAGTTCATCGCCCGACGCCAGACCCTCGGGCAGGACACCTTCGACGAGGTCTGGAACGGGGAGTACCACATGGCGCCGGGACCATCCGCCGAGCACGGCCGCGTCGACTACGAACTCAGTGCTCTGCTGCGACCTCGGGCACGCGCCGCCGGGCTCGTTGGCACCGGTCCGTTCAACCTCGGACGCCGCGATGACTACCGGGTACCCGACGGCGGGTTGCACCGCGGGAGCCCCAGCGGTGTCTTCCTGCCCACCGCCGCCGTGGTGATCGAGATCGTCTCGCCGGACGACGAGACCTTCGCCAAGATTGATTTCTATGCCGCGCACGGGGTGGATGAGCTGGTCGTCGCCGATCCGGCACGTCGGACAGTGCAGATCTGGCAACTGGTCAACGGCAAGTACGACGAGACCGGGCGAAGCGACCTGCTCCACGTCACCGCCGCGGAACTGACCCGCGACATCGACTGGCCCTGATCTCTCACCGCCTGTCAGCCTGCCGCAGAAAGCCTGGGGCTGCTTCCAAACGCATTCTCATAATCCGACATACCGCACCACCCGATGGGTAGCGGGCGGCGTCAACCGGCGGTCGCGGGAGAATTTCCTTCACAATGCCCCTACCAATGTCCCTACAAATTATTTTTGCCATAGCCGTGATCGCGGGCGGTACCGGTTTCGCAGTGGTTCATATCCATGGCGGGGCGAAGCCCGGGGTGGACGTGGACCTGACGCCGGCATCGGCGTCCGGCACTGATCCTTTCGCGCGGACCGCAGCCACCGACCGGACGGACGTGACGCCGCCGCGAGGAATAAGCGGTGCGTTCCGGGCGGACACCGCAGGCCTGTACGGGGGGATACACAACGTATCCACATGCGATACGAAGGAACTCGGCCTAGATCTCACGACACACCCCGACCGGGCGGCTGCCTGGGCCGGCGTACTGGGAATCCTGCCGGTCAACATTCCCGACTACCTGGCCGATCTTACTCCGGTACTTCTCCAGTATGACACCTATCTCACCAAATATTCTTTCGTTGACGGGAAAGCCCAACCAGTGCCCGCCGTCATCCAGGCCGGCACTGCAGTGATTGTCGACAAGTTCGGGCAGCCGGTGACGAAATGTAACTGTGGAAATCCACTTACTCAACCGACCGCGACCGCGGGTCTCAGGTATGTCGGCACACCGTGGCCGGCGTTCTCCCGCGCAACCGTCACATCTGTCACAGCCGTGACCGTGACCATCGCCAGCTTCACCCTCAGGGATCTGTCGAACGGCATGGTCTTCGATCGCCCCATCGGCACATCCGGAGCCGATGACGGCCCGGCGTACGTGCTGCCGCAGCCAGGTCCGTCGTGGACACCGCCGACGCCGACCACCGGACCGTCTCCGTCACCACCGCCGTCACCGTCGACGCCGACGCCGACGCCGACGGAGAGTTCAGCACCACAGACCACCGAGCCGTCGACCACCGAGCCGTCGACCCCGACGGAGAGTTCAGCACCACCGACCACCGAGCACGCACCGCGGACCGAAATCTCAACACCACCAACTACTGGAAGACAGCCACCCCCCGTCACTCAAGCCCCGCCCTCTTAGTCCGTTATTTACCGATATTGAACTTGTCGGACAAGGGACTATGGGTACGGCGCTCTCCCGAGCCGAGCGGCGCAGACACAAGGCACGGATCAAGCGGCTGGGCGACGAGATCACGCTGCCGGGTACGACGATCAACCCGGCGGACGCCGGCTACCAGCCGCTGTTGCTGACCGACCCGGCCCTGCGCCGCCGGGACTCGACCAACCACTGAGCGGCAGCTCACCGCGTCAGCCTGCCTCAGAAAGCCTGGGGCTGGTTCCGAACGGAGTCCGACGGCGAGTCCGAACCCACACCACGATGTTAACATCAACGTAACAACATGGACAGCAACGACGCGAGCGACTTCGGCCGCGACGTCGGACACCGGCGGAATGAAGAGAGGAAGCTTGACGACGTGGTATACGGCCGATCTCCATTTCGGCCATACGAACATTCTGACCTATGCCTCACGGCCATGGCCTGACGTGGAGGCGATGAACGCGGGCCTGGTGAAGCTGTGGAACGCCGTGGTGGCGCCGACCGACACCGTCTGGGTTCTCGGTGACGTCACCCTCACGCCGACGAAGCTCGACCCGGTCGCCGATCTGAATGGACGCAAGATTCTCGTCGCGGGTAACCACGACTCGTGCTGGTCCGGGCACCGTCGGCACGCCGGCCAGGCCAGTCGATATGTCGAGGCCGGGTTCGCCGATATCCATGCGTCCGGGGTCGTACGGGATCATCGTATCGGCAACCAGCTCGTCACGCTGGCGCACTTTCCCTATCGCGGCGATCATACGGCCCAGGACAGGTACGCCGACCGCCGCCCACAGGACGACGGTCGGCCACTGCTGTGTGGGCATGTGCACGACGCCTGGCAGGTCCACGACCGGCAGATCAACGTTGGAGTGGACGTCTGGGACTGGACGCCCGTATCGGAGAAAGCCGTGCTGGCGCTGATGGAGACCATGCCCGGGTAGCCTGTCGGGCGAACCCGGCGCGGCGCAGGTTGGTGTGTTCCGCGGAACACGCCTCGAGACCCGAGCCACGGGCCGGCCAGAACGCCGGTCCGCTCACCAGAAGTGAGCCACGTCCAGCACCACTCGGTCGTCCAGCTTGAATACCCGGAAGGGCAGGCGGGCGCGAACTCCGAGCCCGATTGTGGACTGCCCTTCGAAGCTGCCGGCGAACCTGGCGTCCCGGAACGTCCGATAGCCGGCGAGGTTCACGCCGGGAAGACTGCCACCAGCGGTCTGGGAATATGTTGGCCGACCACTCTGGTCGTAGGAAGGCGCCTTGAGGACGATCTGGAGCTTCGCGCCACCGCTCAGCGGGACGAGCTGACCCGAGCCATCAGCGTAGACATTTCCCACATAGTGGACGTCATAGCCGGCGGCCGGCCCGTTCATCTGCAGCACCATGCGGTCCCAGCACTGATGTCCGCCGGTCCGTATATCGGTCAACCCGTCCTGGCTGTACGGCTCGGCGGTCTTGGGAGAACTGCCCCATGCAATCCCGCAGTATCCCTCAGTTGCCTGTGCTTGACCAGCGACAAGCACCGTGCCGACAGTTCCGAACAATACGCCTATGAGAATACTCGTAAGTAGTCTTACCCTGACCATACATACTCCTTCAAATACCGAGAATCGGTATCCTGCACCATTATTCTGAAGTCACCCGGCGTGGTTATTGTCGGTTTCCGCCGGGGCACGGTCGCGTCCGATGACGGGAACGATAACGCCTTCGGATGAGGCGCGCCGGGTCGTAGAACGCGACGCCTGCTGCCGTGCACGTTGTTCGGGCTACCGCCACCGAGGCAGCGCCTGCCGCACCGGGCACGACCGGTCGGACCGCCAGAAGTTCGTCGAGGTCAGCCTGGGTGAACGGCTCACGTTCACGCCACTTGATCGAGCCGATGAACGAAACCGCCTTCCCAGCGTCGCCGTGGCGGACGCCGACCAGATCGACCTCGGGAATGTTGCCACGAGGCCACCAGCTACCGACCGTTTCCGCGCCCCCGAGATCGGGGTCGGACGCGGCCAGCCGGGCCAGGGCCTCCCGAACCAGCGGCTCGACCGCACGCCCGCGGTACTGCGCCCATGACATGGTGATCCTGGCCCGGGCCAGGTCCGGCCCCCCGCGTTGGATGTCGTTGATTCCCGGCTCGACAAAGCGCAACCAGAACCGCAGATACGGGTCAGCGGCGTCGCCACAAGCCCAGACCGGGCGGCAATCGCCGAGTAAGCCCGTTCGTCGGCGCCGATCGTCCGCAGGACATCGCTGGCCTGTAAGACTAACATCCAAGTTAGTAACATTGATGTTAGTGACATGGATGTCAGTCATCTGTGCGGTGCTCTGAAGAAAGTCGACAGCCGGAGGTCAGCCGATGGCGGTTCCGACCAGGGCGCCGACCAGGGCTGTCACAGCCATGGCGATGGAACCGCCAAGGACGACGCGAACGGCCGCACGCCTACGGTTCGCACCACCGAGCGCGGCACCGAGACCTCCGAGAAAGCCGAGCCCTACCACGGCCACCACGACCAACAACACGATCCGGGCAGTGCCGGAGCCGGCCAACATTGCGATCAGCGGAAGCACCGCACCACCCGCGAAACTCGCCGCCG
>NZ_CADDZT010000086.1:31090-31674 GCF_902812655.1 Candidatus Frankia meridionalis
GGGCGGCGAGCGGATCAGCCCGGCTGAACTCGACCGCAACCTCCCTGGCCAGCCGCGGGTTCAACCCGCGCTGTACGTAGATGCCTGTCAGCTCGTCCAGTTCGGCTGCGGGATCGGCCATAAGCTCCGCCGCCTCAACGGAAAGATCCTGCTGCTCGACGTCCTTCTGGGAGCTCACCGAGACAAACTCGCCCGCGGCCATCGACGTCGCTCCTGCGACAAGCCCGGCAAGGCCCGCGGTCACCACTGCCGCTCGGGACGCCGACGACGCCGCCACCCCGAGCATCAGGCTCGCGGTGGACACCAGGCCGTCGTCCGCGCCGAGCACCGCGGCGCGCAGCCAGCCTGACCGCTCACCACGGTGCCGCTCCTGATGGCCTCGTCTCACCATGCTTCGATCACCATGCTTCGATCGAACGCCACGGGGTCACCCGGTGCCACCTATCACTCAGCGCTCACCGTGCAGCGCTCACCGGCGGACCCCACAGTTCGCGGACGGTCTGATACACCCGCTGGTTATGACTGAACTCGATCACGTTGCCGTCCGGATCGGTCACCGCGCAGATGTACCCGACCGGGTCGGG
>NZ_CADDZT010000086.1:32194-37451 GCF_902812655.1 Candidatus Frankia meridionalis
CCCGACCCGCGATCTCGTCGACGTCGGCCCGGTCGGGCAGCTCGATCCCGATGTGCGCGAACGGCGCCATGATCGGCTGTCGATGCCCACGCTCGCTGGTGAACTCGGCGAGGACCAGCACGAACGGCTCCTGCCACTGCCCTGCATTGGACAGCCAGACAATGCGCCCCAGCTCATCCCCTCGGGTCGCGACAACCACGAGCGGCGTCATCGTCGTATAGAAGTCGATCGAGGCGTCCATGTCGCTGGACGGTAGGGCCACATGCGTCCATCGCGCTTGCGTGAGCATCCCGCTACTTCCCTTCACCCGCCGAGTCCTTCCCACGGGGTGTTCCCGACATCGACCCTCCGCTCACCGAATACGGACGACGTCGACCGGACTCGACTACCGGGAACCCTTTTCCAGCAGGTCGAGTGCCGGGTATGTCTCGCTGCCCAGCGACACGTGCCTGCCTTCGGCGCTGCTCCAGCGTGCCCCACGCAGAGTCGTGTTGAACACCCGTTCCACCCCAGGAATGGGATTGGGCCTGGTGAAGTCCAGCGTCGGTACGAGCTGCAGATCCAACCTGGAGGTCCGGCCCAACTGCGCGAGCAGGGCGGACGCCGTGAGGTCGCCCGGCACCTGGTTGCCGACCTTCTCAACGATCTGAACGGACAGCCAGCCGTTCAACGACGTGCTCGACCGCCACAGCGCGGGGGCCGCATCCTTGTCACCGGCCGAGTACTCGGCGGCAAGCTCCGCGCTCATCCGTCGCAGTTCGCTGAACTGGTCGGACTGGTCGAGTTCAGGGTAGGCGGTCGCCTCGACCAGCCTGTCGGCCACCGGTCCGAGCTTCGCGAGGCTCGTATCGGAGACGGTGCCTGTCGCATGGCAGTAGGAAAACCGCTCCCCGCCGTCACGCATCACCGCCACAGCCGCCTGTTCGGTCACCACCAGGACCGCGCCGTCGACGCCCGCCCCGGTCAGCTGGGAGACGGTCGGGGTAAAGTCGCCCGTCGTCACCGGCACCCTGACAACAGGGTTGACGGGCAGGTCGACGGCCTTACCCCCGACCTCGCCAAGGGTCAGGAAACGGTCGCTCGCGCCCAGGTCATAGCCGACCATCCCGAGATGACGGGCACCGGCCTTCTTCAACAGCGCCGCGCAGACCGTGGGGTACAGAACCAACGGACTGATCACGAAGCTGATCGGCGAGCTGAGTTCCGACCCGTCCGCCGAGACCCCGGCGGACCCGACCGAGGCGATGCCCGCCTTCGCCAATGTCGGCATGATGCCACCGGCCCCGCTGGTCTCCGACACGACCGCGAGGACGCCGGTGTCGGCAGCCTGTTTCGCGCACGCCTGCGCCGCGGACGTGTCGTTCTTCTCATTGCAGTAGACCAGCTCGACCGGATGCCCTTTGATCCCGCCACGGCTGTTGACGCCGAGGACAGCCGCTCTCGCCGCCGCCACCATCTCCGGGTAGTTCCCACCGGTGGTCCCCGTGGGCGCAATGACCATCATCTTGACCGGCGAACCGGACTGGCCCGACGCCCGCCGCGAACCGGACCCGTCACCGCCGTCCGAGCAGGCGACCAGCGTCACCGCCGCGCCCAGGCCCGCCACCACCACCTGGAGCCTCGTTCTGCGCCGCACCGTGAGCCCCTTCCATTTCTTCTTATGATGTCGCCCTGCCGATGCCGTGCCGACAATTCCGGACGATAGACCAGACCCGCGCATGCCGTTATTCAGTCTTTTATCAATATCAGTTCGCCATATCTGCCTATTCAGCTATTCAGCTATTCGAGCGGCATCATGGCCGGGCACAGCCGGTCCGACCGGCAGGCTCAAGGGCAGTTGCCTGGAGCGGGGCCGGCCCGGTGGTCGGCGACTCGGTGGGGCTTCACCCAGATACGCCGTGCGCACCCGGACGTCGCCTCGGACCTCATCCGGCGAACCTTCGGCGATCTTGTTTCCGGCATCGAGGACGACAACGCGGTCGCAGACACCCATGACGACGTTCATGTCGTGTTCGTTGAGCAGGATGGCGAGCCCCCAGTCGTCGGCAAGGAGCCGCAGCAGTCCGGCAAGCCGCGCGCTTTCCGCCTCGTCCAGCCCGGCGCACGGCTCGTCGAGCAGCAGGACGGACGGACTGGCGGCAACAGCGCGCGCAACCGCGAGCAGCCGCCTGCGGCCGTACGGCAGCTCCGACACCCTGCGGAACAGGTCGTCGCGCAGCCCGAACACGTCGATCGCGGCCACCGCCATCGGTGACAATGGCCGTTCCCGTGCCACCAGCAGGTTGGTGAGGTAGGCCAGTGTGTCCCGCGGGTCACTCGCGGCCTGGATGTTCTCCAGCACGGTGAGGTCCTCGAACAGGTCGAGCTGCTGGAACGAGCGGCCGATCCCGGCACGTGCCCGCCGATGCGCGCAAAGCTGGTCCAGTCGTGTCCCCCCGAGCATCAGCATGCCGGACGCCGGCCGGTTGTAGCCGCTGACCGCGTCGATGACGGTTGTCTTCCCGGCCCCGTTAGGGCCGATCAGCCCGACCATCTCGCCGGCGTCCACAGCGAAACCGACGTCGCGGACGGCGGTGATCCCGCCGAACGTGACGGTCAGACCCGAGATCGACAGGCACGCCGGCCGGACCGTCGGGTGCCGCGCACCGGCGGCGGGTTTCAGCAGGCGGGCGAGACGACGCTCCCGTCGGACGTCGGCGGGCCGCGCCGACGTCCGCCCGAACGGCGGGCATCCGGGCGGCAGCCACCCGAACGGCAGGCATCGTTTCAGGACGTGCCAGGCCGGCCGCGTCCGGTCCAGGATCCGTCGAAAGGTACGGGCATTCTCGGCGGCCATCCCACCACCGGAACCAATCATGATCATTAGTAGTACGACGCCGCTGACCAGCGGCATGTAACGGTCGAGCTGGACGAGCCAGTCGTCGATCATCGAACCCAGGACGACGGCGAGTGCCGCCAGCACCGCGGCGCCGGCCCACGGCGCATGCCGCGAGCCCGAGCCACTTCGACCACCCCGCATTCGGCGGTCGAGAGTTCGGCCGAGAGTTCGGCCGAGGGCACCGCCACCGGCGACGACGGCAAGGCGTGCCAGCCATCCGAGCCTGCCGAGAAAGTCACCGAGGAATACTCCGACGCGCGTACCGAGCGCTCCGACGACCATCGTGGCACCCGCGAAGGAGCCGCTCACCCAGCCGATCCCGCCCACCACCGCGAAGGCGATAAGAACGATCGAGCCGAACGGTGCGAACATCCCCGTTCCATAGTTGATGTTCCCGAGCTCGCCGTACTGGTAGAAGGCGTACAGAACACCGCCGAACCCGGCGATCGCGGCCGACAACGCGAACGCGTACAGCTTGGCCCCGACCACGCTGATGCCGAGCGCCGCCGCGGCCCGCTCGTTGGTGCGCACCGCGATCAGCCGCCGCCCGGCGCGGCCCCGCCGAAGGTTCGCGACGGCCAGGGCCACCAGCGTGAAGACGACGAGCACGAGCGTGGCGAAGCCGGCCGGATCGTCAATCTTGTTGAGTTCGACACCGAGGAAGGACTGTGAGCCGACGATCGTCCCCTCGGGCGAGCCCAGCTTGCCGAAGATGCGCGCCGCAGCACCGGACGGCGGCGGCGAGTGGTAGCCACGTTGAAACAGCACAGCGTCGGCAGCCGCACCCATGCCCAACGTGACGACGGCGAGCTGCAGGCCCCGGGTGCGCAACGCGGGTAGCGCGAACAGCAGCCCGGCCAGCACAGCACCGAGTACGCCGACGACGAGCGCAGCCTCCAGCGGCCAGTGCCGGACAGCGACGAGGCGTCCGGCGATGAGCGCCGCGACGCCGGCGAGCGACAGCTGGCCCAGGGAGATCTGGCCGGTGAAGCCCACCAGGACGACCAGCGACAGCATGAGCAGGGCCCAGATCGCGTTTGCGCCCACCGCGTTCACCCAGTCGTCCGGCAGCACGAACCAGATGAGCGAGAGTGCCGTGGCCAGCAACAGGACGAGGGCGGGCCAGTGGATCCGGCCGCTGCCCAGTGCAGGGTGTCCCACCGTGACGTGCCCGCGTCCGGGAATGACACCTCCGCGCACCACCAGGTAAAAAATGATCACTACGAGCGGGATCGCCCGGTCCGCTCCGCTCCAACCGGGGTGCCCGGTGATGAGGTGGACCTGGGTCTCAAGCTCCACCAGCCCGAGCGCGAGACCGCCGGCAAGCACCCCCGGAAACGAGCGGAAGTGCGCGATGAGCGCGACGGCGAGTGCCGGCACCACCAGCATGATCAGATTTGCCGACGACAGCGGGTTCGCCAGCGGCGCCAGCAGCACCCCCGCCAGGCCGGCAATGGCCGAGCCCGCGCACCACGCGGCGGCCGCGACAGCGTTGGCCGACCATCCGGACGCGGCGGCGGCCAACGGGTTCTCGACAACGGCGGTCGTGGCCAGACCCAGCGTGGTGAACCGGAAACCTGCCCACAGGGTGACCACCACGACCGTCACTACCGCGAGCCGGACGAACACGTCGACGCCGATCACCGTGCCGGACAGCGCCACCTGGCCAATCGGCAGTACCGAGGGCGAGGAGCGTATCCCGGCCCCGTAGAACAGACCGATCAGCGCCTGCAGGATGATCAAAAGGCCGAGCGTCGCCATGACGCGGGTCAGCTGCGGCGCGCCGCCCAGGGGCCGCATCACCAGCACCGCGAAGGCGAAGCCCATCCCCGCCGTGACCGCGACGGTCAGAACGCCCGCTAGCGCGAGCGGCAGACCCAAGCCCTCGTGTGCCCCGCTGAAGAAATACGCGGACCACATGACCAGCGCGCCCTGCGCGAAGTTGAGAACACCGGTGCCACGTTGAATGACGACAACGCCTGATGCCACCAGCGCGTACAACGCGCCGGTCCCGAGGCTGAGCACAGCGTATCCCAGCATGTCACTCACAGCACCGTACACCCACGGTCAGCGTCCGTCACCATGCCGAATCCGACGCCCATGAGCCGCCACATCCTCCGTCCGGGCACTCAAACCTGTTGCACAATCATCCGGAACCTAGCGGTAAGCGATATTATAGACAAGGTGGATATCAAGTCGAATTGTCATATAAGGTATAAAGCTTAATACGAAATCGGGAATCGGCCCGGTCGAGAATTTTGTTCTTGCCCGGCACAGCCGCCCGGCAGGTCGTCGGCGTCACTTTTCGAGCATCCTCCCGCCGGCCACGACCAGTTCTACTGGAGCGGCTGGACGAGGGGACGGGGACGGAATGGAACC
>NZ_CADDZT010000086.1:37689-43440 GCF_902812655.1 Candidatus Frankia meridionalis
CTGCTGGCCGGGGCGGTCAACGCCGTGGCGGGCGGAGGCACCCTGATCGCCTTCCCCGCGCTGCTCGCCACCGGTATGCCGGCGTTCACCGCGAACATCACGTCCTCGGTCGGCCTCGTCACCGGATACGCCGGCGGCGCGTTCGGCTACCGGCGGGAGCTTTCCGGCCAGGCCGACCGGCTCCGGGCGCTCGGTGTCCCCGCACTGCTCGGCGGGCTGACCGGCGCGGTGATCCTGCTGCTCACACCCGCCGACTCCTTTCGGGCAGCAGTCGGCTACCTGGTGTTGGCGGCATGCCTTCTGCTTGCCGCCCAACCGTGGCTGGCCCGGCTGGTCGGCCGCCGCCGCGCCGCCGCGGCCCTGCGGTCGGCCGTGGCCGGCGACAGCCCTCGCCCGGACGGTTCCAGCGGTTCCAGCGGGACGGACACCGCCGGCGCTGTTACCTGGCCGACCCGCGTCGGAGTCTTCCTTGCCGGGGCCTACGGCTCCTACTTCGGCGCCGGCCTGGGCGTGCTGCTGCTCGGCGTACTGGGCATCCTGCTACCTGATGATCTTCAGCGCACCAACGCGGGCAAGACGCTGCTCTCGTTCGGGATCAACGCTGTCGGCATCGCCGTGTTCGTGGCGAGCGCACAGGTCTCCTGGGCGTTCGCCACGATCCTGCTCGTGACGTCATGCGTCGGCGGCGTCATGGGCGCACGGATCGCCCGACTACTGCCGGCGACCGCGCTGCGTGCCACAGTTGTCACTCTTGGAGCGGTCGTCGCGGTACTCCTCATCATCTCCATCTGAACATCCGCCATCGTCCGGGAGCGGTGGGGTGGGCGAGGTAACCGGGTGGGCGAGGTAACCGGCGTTCACAGCCGGGTAAAGGTGCCATGTGGCCCGACTCTCGCTCTACGACGTTCTGGGCGTGCAGCCGACCGCCTCGCCCGCCCAGATCGTCACCGCCTACCGGCGGGCGGCGCGGCGGACGCATCCAGACACCGGCGGGTCCGCGGGAGCGTTCCAGCAGGTCACCGCGGCATACCAGGTCCTCGCCGACCCCGACCGACGGCGTGACTACGACCGTCACCTGCTCGCCCGAACGGCCGGGGACTTCCGGGGGCCACCGGCGCCGCAGCAGAACACCGGTCCCCCCCGGACTGCGGGGGCACAGCCCGCCGAAAACAGCGGAGCACATCCGTCCTCGATGACCGCGACCTGTGAAGGTCATGAGGAAGCGAACCGGATACGGCGACGATATCTGGCAATGATGACGGTCTGTCTCGTCCTGTTCGTGCTCGCGGGCAGCGTCGTCCGGCTCGTGTCGGTGCCCGCGGCCCTGGCGATGATGCTGGTGGCCGCGGTAATCCCGCCGATCGCCGCGGTTGTCGCCAACCGCTCCAGGCCCTCCTGACCGGGCAACCCGGGTCACCAGACCCGGGCGAGTGCATGGTGATGACCGCAGGACACCCTTACGGATATCTTTGGATCAGGAGGTGTGCATGCCCGCGATGCACCACCCGGCTTCTGTCTCCATCCCACCGGCACTTGCAGACTCGGTCGGTTACCTGCTGAGGCTCGCCCACGAGTGGGCAGAGCAATGCGCGCTTGTCATGCTGCCGCCCGGGCAGCATCCACGTGACTACGCGGTCCTCACCACCCTTGAACACCGCACAGCCACGTCCCAGCAGAACCTTGCCGAACGCCTGGCCGTGAACCGCACCATCATGGTCAAGCTTGTCGACCGGCTGGAGGCGGCGGGTCTGGTGGCCCGCCGCCGCAACCCGACCGACCGGCGCAGCTACCAGCTCGTCCTCACCGAACTCGGCGCCGAGCAACTCCACGGGATGCGACCCGCGATCGACAGGGGCGATCAGCGGGCCACCGGGCACCTGACGCCCGGCCAGCGCGGGCGCCTCGCCGAACTGCTCCGCCGGCTGCTCTACGGCAACGACCGTGTTCCGGACCTGCCGGCCGAGCTGACGGCACGGACCGGATTCCTCCTCGCGAGCGCACACCTTCGGGCGCGCGAACTCGCCCACACCGTCCTCATACCGGTAGGGATCACCCCGCGCCACTACGGCGCAATGGCACTACTGGCTGCGGGCCAGCCATGCACCCAACAGCAGGTCGCCGAACAGTTGCACGTGAGCGCCACCGCCGTCGTCCAGCTCGTCGACGATCTGGAGGAACACCGGCTGGTCGAACGCCGACCCAGCCGAACCGACCGCCGGCGCAATGATCTCCGGCTCACCGACTCCGGCCGGGACGTCCTCTCCCACGCACGTGCCGCGCTGGACCTGCTGGCCACCGAGCTGACAGCACCGCTCGACCCGAGCAGCAGCGCGGAGCTGAACATCCTCCTGCGGGCACTGCTCGGGTACCCGGCCGCGATGGCGATGGGCAGCGGTCACAGGGTCGGGGCGAGTTCCACCATCCGTTCCACATCATTTCGGTAGGACGACAGGCAGGGCATGGAAACATCGAGCCGCTCGCCGACACGGACAAGATCGTCATAGATCTCGTAGAGATCCACGGGGGCGTACCGGCCGTAATTGTTCATGACCCGCTGGGGCAGCTCCGCGCGGAGCATGACCCGTACCGCCGGAGCCACTGTCGACGGTGGGAGCAGGAACGGCCGGGCATTCTGCGCGAACCGCATGTCGGCGCCCCGGGCCGCGCATATCTGCATTGCCTCGCGCCCGGCGTGCAAAGCGTCATAAACAGCCCGGTTGCTGCGCGTGAACGAGGCGAAGCCGCGGGCCCGGGCAGCACCGCAAATCCACGCCGTGGTGGCCGCGAAATGCACCCACAACCAGTGTTCCATATCAGGCTGGATCTCCGGTCGGAAGCCAGCCTCGGCGAAGAGCGCGGTGAGACGTCCCAGGTTCTGTTCCGCGGTATCCGTCACCTCGCCCCGCAAAGGATTCCCGGACAGGCTCGACCCGAGCATGATTCCGCCTTCGAGCGCGCCGTCCAACACATTGTCGATGATGCTGCCGCCGGCCCGCGGGGCACCCAGCACGTACTGATCCTTGCGCAGGCAGGCGTCGATGAAGTCCAGGCCACGCCAGTTGTGGTTCAGGAACAGCACCGTGGCCGGACCGAGATTGTGCGCCAGTGCGGGCAGTATGTCGGGCGTCTGGGTGTGCCGGACCGCGAGGACGACCAGCTCGACGCCGTCCGACGGACGCAGCTCGGTGACGACACGGGGACGGAACCGCTCGGCGACATCCCGGCGTCGTCTCCCCCGGAGATCGAGAATTTGCAGGTCGATACCGTCGGACCAGCGGGTTACCTGTTCCGGGCGGACGAGCACGCTGATGTCATGCCCGGCCCTCGACAGCGCCCAGGCATGCAGCGTACCGATGACTCCGCCACCGAAGACCAGAATACGCATGCCATCCAGTATCCGACCGGAGCGGGACGTTCGTCAGGGTCGATGGCCTACGGAAATCCGGCACAAGTACCCGGCCGTGGACGGCCTTCTGCATCCGGGGAAAAGACCGTTCGGTAACCCTGGAAATCCTTTCGTGCTCCCTGGCCCAGAATTCTACGCCACCTGATCCGGGAACAGCCGGCGCTAACCAGCCCATAACCGGAAACGGTTCGACGGAGACGGAGACGAAGACGGCGGCCGGGCATCCGTGCCAGGTGATCGAGATGTTCTACGCCGGGGTTCCTCGGCGGCGGCGGGCGTGGCGACCGCTGTCGAGGGGGGCCTGCCCGGAACCACGAGTACGCGGCCCTGGCTGTGGATGCGCCGGCTGTGGATGCGCGGTGGGCGGGCGGGCGGTGGCCGAGGCCCCGGTCTGCGTGTCCCACCCGCGGTGCGGACGGCGGCGATGATGCGGCGCGACCGCGGTCAGGGCGACCGAGGGGTCGATGAAACGGCCCGTCGCCTCGTCCAGGACCCAGGTGTAGGCGGCGGAGATGTCGAAGTAGAGGCCCACGAGCTCGAGGGGGCCGCGCTCCAGCGCGCGGCGCACCGCAGGATGGCCGCGCAGGTGCTCCAACTGCTGGACGACGTTCGCCCGACCCAGCTGTTCCAGGGGCGACAGTGACTCCGTGCCCGGCAGCGGCATACGTGACAGCGCCCCGCGGGCATGGGTCAGCCAACCCTCCAGCGCCGAATCCGGATCCCGGTCGGCGTCGCCGGAAAGCAGCGCCTGCATGGCACCGCACCCGGAGTGCCCGCACACCACGATCGAGGGAACCCGCAGGACGTCGACGGCGTAGTCGAGCGCCGCCGTCACCGACAGATCGCCATCCCACCCCTGGGCGACCGATCCGCCGTCCCGACCGAGCGGGACGAGGTTACCGACGTTACGCACGGTAAAAAGGTCGCCAGGACCGCTACTGGTGATGATGTTCGGTACGACACGGGAGTCCGCACAGGTGAGGAACAGCGCGCTGGGACGCTGGCCCTCGGCGAGGTTCCCGAGAGTCGGACGCAGCAACGAAGCGGCCCGGCGGTGGAACTCGTCCACCCCCACCAGCATCGTGCCGACGGGATGCACATGACCGTCGGCGGCATCCGCCGGCTCCGGCCCTTGCGCGCCGAGGTCACCCGCCGTCCCGGGCGCTTTCGCGCGGTGCGCGTCCCCATGGGACGCGGCCAGCTCCTGCCATTGCGACCAGGGTGCGAACCAGCGGGGCAGGTGCGGGAGGACGGTCCGGCGCCGGTGGGCCTGGCCGTCACGAGACGGCCGGAACCAGGCATGACCGATCTCATCGACGGTCACGTGCCCGCCGGCCCGCTCGTGCGCGGCGCACCAGGCGTGCAGATGGTCGAAGGCCGCGTGGTCGAGGTAGTCCACCACCAGCTCGATCGACACCGAAGCCCCGGTGGGAACCCGGCCGAGGACCCGGGCGAGGCGGGGCAGGGACAGAAAGCTCAGGGTTCCCTCGACGTCCACCCGCCACGTCTCCCCCGACCGGATGAGATGGATGTTCGACCACAGGACCCGGCGCCCGACCAGCCCCAGCGCGGTGGCCATCCCGAGCACGACCCCTTGGAGCAGGTCGAGGGTGACGACACCGACAAGCGTGACGACGTACACGGGTAGCTCTCCGTGCCGCCGCACATGGCGGAGGTGTGCGACGTCCACCAGCCGGACCCCGACGACCACCAGCAGCCCGGCAAGGGCGGACAGGGGAATCCACTCGACCACACCGCCGAGGAGCACGGCGAACAGCAGCACCCACACGCCATGCAGGACCGCGGAGGCACGGGTTCTCGCCCCGGCGGCGACGTTGGTGGAACCGCGCACGATCACACCTGTCACGGGCAGTCCGCCGGCCAGGCCGGACAGGACGTTGGCTGCCCCCTGCCCGAGAAGTTCCCGGTCGAGACCGACCCGGCCCGCCCCCCGGCCATGCGCGGCGGCCAGCTTCTCCACCGCCACCGCCGACAGGAGCGACTCGACGCTCGCGACGATCGCGATCGTCAGGACGCCGATCACGATCCCGGACCAGTCCCGATCGGGGAAGACCGGCAGCGCCACCGAGCCGAGGATCGATCCGGGCAGGTCCACCCGGGGCAGGTCGAGGTGGACGGCCGCGGCGAGTGTGGTCCCGACGGCTATCGCGGCCAGCGGCGCGGGGATCACCCGCAGCCCGCTCGGCAGCCTTCTGACCAGCTGGGGCCACAGCAGGATGACGACGATCGTCACGGTGCCGATCAGAGCCGCGCCGTTGTGACTGTGGACGATCCGTCCGGGCAGCGCCGCGATGTTGTCGATGGCATGGCTGCTCGGCTCGCCG
>NZ_CADDZT010000086.1:43874-45960 GCF_902812655.1 Candidatus Frankia meridionalis
GGCGAGTGGCTGTGCTGCGCCAACGACGGCGATTGTGACTGTGACTGTGACTGTGACGACGCTGACTGTGATGGTGTGGGGACGGCCACGCCACCCTCCTCGAGGTCTGATCGGCATCGGACAGGATGTCGCGATGAAGATCGCCCCGAGGGCGCCGCATGGTGATGACGACGACCGTGCCGGTCTCAAGGGCCGACCAGTGGGCGCCCCCGCCCGCATCCGACCGCCAGTCCGAGTCCTGTTACCTGCAGGTTGATGTTGCCTGTAGATACGGGTGAACCACCCTGATCAACGAAGGAGACTCGGCGCGGGTTGCCGGATGTGATTCTTTACGTCAATGGACGAAACGCCGTTGCGGGCGGCGGGCCGTCAGGCAGCCGCCGCCCGTTGCGCGACGGACCGCCCCACCGCCGCGAGCGCGTCCGCGATCGCGGCCGGGTTGCTGCCACCGCCCTGGGCGAGATCGTCCTTGCCTCCGCCACCACCACCGAGGATCTTCGCGGCGACCCGGACGAGATCCCCTGCCTTGATCCCACGCTCGCGCGCCGGGCCGCTGGTACCGACCACGAGGACCGGCCGGCCGCCGACCGCCGCCGCGACCGCGACGACCGCCGGGCGGTCCGCGGGAATCCGGCCCCGAATGTCTAGGACCAGCCTGCGCAGATCGTCCGCTGACGTGTCGTCGGGTGCCTGGTGGGCCACCAGCGCCGTCCCGCCGACGTCCTCGGCCGCCCGAGCGAGATCACCGGCCACGGCCAGGACCTCCGCGGCCCGCAGCTTCTCCAGTTCCTTCTCAACCTCGCGCAGGCGTGCGAGTACCTGGGACAGCCGCTCGGGGACGTCCGCCCGGGGAGCCTTGAGCACGTCGGTGATCTGCGAGACGAGCACGGCCTCCCGGGCCAGGTAGCGGTAGGCGTCGAGGCCGACGAGGGCCTCCACCCGCCGTACTCCGGCTCCGACCGACGACTCGCCGAGCAGCTTCACCAGGCCCAGCTCCCCGGAGCGGCGGACGTGCGTGCCACCGCACAGCTCCCGGGAGTAGTCACCGATCGAGACGACCCGCACCCGGTCGCCGTACTTCTCGCCGAACATCGCGATCGCGCCGGTCCGGCGGGCGTCGTCGGCGTTCATGACCTCGGCCTGGACGTCGAGGTCCTCGATCAGCACCTGGTTGATCGTCTCCTCCACATCGGCCAGCACCGACGTCGGGACCGCACCAGCCGAGGAGAAGTCGAAACGGAACCGGCCGGGTGAGTTCTCCGAGCCGGCCTGGGCAGCGGTCGGGCCGAGAGCGTCCCGCAGGGCCTGATGCGTCAGGTGCGTGGCGCTGTGGGACCGGGAGATCGCCCCTCGCCGGGCAAGGTCGATGCGCGCCTCGGCGTCGGCGCCGACGACGACTCCGCCCGAGCGCACCCGACCGCGGTGGACGATCAGGCCGGGCAGCGGCTTCTGCACATCGAAGATCTCGATCTCGGTGCCACTGCCCAGGCGGATCACGCCGGCGTCGGCGAGCTGGCCACCACCCTCGGCGTAGAACGGGGTGCGGTCGAGCACGATCTCGACGTCGTCGCCCTCGCCGGCCTCATGAGCGGGCACGCCGTCGACCAGCAGTCCACGCACCCGGGCTTCCTCGGCGGTGCTGTCGTATCCGGTGAACGCCGAGGGGCCGGCGACATCCAGGACCTCGCGGTATGCCGAGGTGTCCACATGCCCGGTCTTCTTCGCCCGGGCGTCCGCCTTGGCGCGTTGCCGCTGCTCACCCATGAGCCGGCGGAAACCCTCCTCGTCAACGGCGAGACCCTGCTCGGCCGCCATCTCCAGGGTGAGGTCGATCGGGAATCCGTAGGTGTCGTGCAGCTGGAACGCCCGCTCGCCCGCGAGAACGCCGCCGCCGGCCTTCTTCGTCTCGGTCGCCGCCACATCGAAGATCGAAGTTCCGGTGCGCAGCGTCTGCAGGAACGACGCCTCCTCGGCGGTGGCCACCGAGTCGATCCGGGCGAGATCGGTGACCAGCTCGGGATACTGCGTGCCCATCGCGTCGACCGTGGCCGCGACCATCTCGCGCATGGTCGCGTCGTGTGCGCCG
>NZ_CADDZT010000086.1:46282-46893 GCF_902812655.1 Candidatus Frankia meridionalis
CCACCCGCAGCGACACGTCCGACCGATGGTCGGCGCCGTAGCGGGTGCCGGTCAGTTCAGACGCCCGGTCGAGGATCGTCCGGGATGTGTCTATCTCGTAGAGGTTGTCGACCCCCTGCAGGATGGCGGCGAGCCGCTCAAGTCCCAGGCCGGTGTCGATGTTCTTCGACGGGAGATCGCCGAGGATCGGGTAGTCCTTCTTCGAGGACCCTTCACCCCGGATGTACTGCATGAAGACCAGATTCCAGATCTCCAGGTAGCGTTCGCCGTTCACGGCCGGGCCGCCGGCCACGCCGAAGTCCGGCCCACGATCGTAGTTGATCTCGGAACACGGTCCGCACGGGCCCGGTACACCCATCGACCAGAAGTTGTCCTCCATCCCGAGGCGCTGGATGCGCTCGGCGGGCACCCCGACCTTGGACTGCCAGATGTCGGCCGTCTCGTCGTCGTCGAGGTAGACAGTCACCCACAGCCGGTCCGCATCCAGGCCGTACCCGCCGTCCGTCACCGGCGTGGTGAGCAGTTCCCACGCGAGCGGGATCACGGTCTCCTTGAAGTAGTCGCCGAAGGAGAAGTTCCCGCACATCTGGAAGAAGGAGCCGTGCCGGGTT
>NZ_CADDZT010000086.1:47173-54041 GCF_902812655.1 Candidatus Frankia meridionalis
CGCGCGCCGACGACCCATCGTAGCCAGGCGGCGTGGATCTCCGCGACGCAGTTTCGGTCCACAGTCGATCTTCGACCGGACGGGTGCAGGGGTCTGGACCCCACCGGCTCTAGGCCAGCGGTCCGGCGGTCCGGCGGTCCGGCGGCGACGCGCCGCAACCCGAAGAATCACCCCACCGCCGAGCGGCGGAGGCACGGTCACAGTTGCGGTGACCGCGCGCCACGGTACCCCGGTCGCCGCGCTCGCCACCTCCGGACCCTGCGCGAACACCGGAGAGACCGACGTCACGCCCAGCGCCAGCCCACCACCCGGGAGCAGCGCAACTCCGAATGCGCGAAACCTCATGCAATACTCCCCTTGCCGGGATTGCGGGCAAGCCTTCCGATGTTTGACGACGGAAAGTGCATGGCAGGCGCGTCCCGACGCTTCGCGCGCCGATCGTCAGGAACGCTTGTGGCGACGGGAGGCGACCGTCTTCGCGTCGAAGGTCAGTGGTGTCGTCCGGTCGGTCGCCAGATCATCGGCAACCGAGCCGTGGTCAAGGGGCGCGTCCCTACCGGTGTCCCGGTCCGTGGTGCGACCGGCGACGCGAGCGTGGTCCACGTCGAGAGCGAAATCCGCGGTGATGCTCTCGGAGGTATCGGCATCGTGCAGTTCATGGCCGTGCGGCCTACGCTGGGACGCGATCGCCACCCGTTCGAGATCCCCTCCTGGGTGTGACCCTGCGGGGTAGGACCTCGCCGTGTGCGCCCTGGCAAGATGCCTGGCCTTCGCGGGGCGGGAACCAGAACCGGGTGCAGTGGGCACCCGCTGGTCAATGGCTGCCGTCCGGCGGCGTGACCCGCCCGGTTCCACCCCGGCTCCGAAATGCATCCCGGCAGTTGGAAAGCCGTAGTAGGAGGCGGCGTCACGTCCCTTGACGGGGACCATGTTGAGAACCACTCCCAGTATCCGCGCATCGACCGTTCGTAGCGCTTCAGTGGCCCTGGTCAACTGTTCGCGCCGGGTTCGACCACTGCGGACGACCAGCAGGGCGCCGTCGGTCTGCGTGGCCAGTACAGCGGCGTCGGTGACCGGGAGCAGGGGCGGTGCGTCTATCAGCACCAGGTCGAAGCGGTCGGACAGCTTGCCGAGCAGCTCGCCCATCCCGCGGGACCCGAGCAGTTCGCTGGGGTTGGGCGGCAACGGCCCGCTGGGCAGGACATGCAGCCGACCGGTCTCGTCGCCCCACGGCAGCAGTACGTCGTCGAGATCTGCAGTACCGATCAGTACGGATGTCAGACCAGCGGCCGTCTCGATCCCGAGATAGTTCCCGAAGGAAGGCCGCCGCAGGTCCGCTTCGACCAGTGCCACCCGGACGCCGGTCTGCGCGAGGGCGATCGCGAGGTTGCAGGTGGTCGTCGTCTTGCCTTCGGCCGACGTCGAACTGGTGACCACGACGGTCCTCGGGGGTTCGTCCACATCGACGAACTGGAGGTTCGTCCGAAGCTGCCGGAACGCCTCGGCACGCGCCGACTGCGCGCCCAGGATGCCGGCCAGGAGCCGGCTGGCACCCGACGAGTCGAAGGCGATCGTGCCCAGGGTGGACAGGCCCGTCGCCGCGGTGACGTCGGTATCGGTCCCGACACTGGTATCGAGCCGGTGTCGCGCCACTGCCGCGGCCGTGCTCACGATCAGGCCCAGGAGCGCGCCCAGCCCGATGGAGCGCGCCGGTTTCGGTGAGACGGGCGCGTCCGGGAGCTTCGCCTTCTCCCACACGTTCACCCGGACCGACGGCACCTTACCCGGAGCCGGCGTCTCGATCTGCGCGACCGCGTCGGAGAACGCCTCACCGACGGCATCCGCGATCATCTGGGCACGTCGCCGGTCCGGGTCGGTGACGACCGCACGCAACAGCACCGTGTCCGGAACGGCCTGGGCCGCTATGTGGCCTCGCAGGCTCCCCGGGGAGTCGTTGAGACCGAGCTTGCCGATGACTGCCGCGGCAACCCGTTCGCTCGCCAGAAGATCAGCATATGACTTCACCCGCTGTTGCGACAGCAGGCCTCCCTGGTACGCCGATGCCGCGGTGTCGGAGCCGTCCGACGAGGAGACCACCATCGTCTCCACCGCGGCATAGATCTTTTTCTCCCGCCAGGTCACGGCTGCCGCTATCAGGCCGCCCAAAATGACACACACCAACAGGAGTGGCCAGCTCCGGCGGAGTGCTCTGACGTAGTCCCGAAGTTCCACCAGCAGATCCAACCCTCCCCGGGAAAGCTCCCGGCTACCATATAACCACGCTGCGCAACCAACATACTTGATTCACGCCTGTACACTTACCATCCGTAGTTACTACGCTGTGGAGTCATGCAGAAGCGGAAGGTTGTTGATTCTCGGAGACTCCCGCGGTGGACGGCCGGCACCCGGCTGTCACCGCTCCACCTGCTGGAACTGCGCAAGCGGGTCGGGCTGCAGATCGGCGCTGACGCGGCGTGCCTGCTGGCCGGGCTGGGCGCGGCCTACGGCGGCCGGTTCGCCCGCTCCCCGCTCGGCGACACCGGGTTCTGGACGATCGCCGTACTCGGGGTCTTCCTGCTGTACTTCACCGGGACGGCTCTGCACCTCTACCTCGGCCGCTACCGGTTCGGTGGCTTCGACGAGGTACGGGCCCTGATCTTCTCCATCGGGCTCACCACACTCGGGATCATCCTCATCGACATCGCCTTCGGCCGGCCCCGGCTGTTGCCCGCAGGTGTTCTCCCACTCGCCGGCGCCAACGCGCTCGTCGGGATGTTCGGCGTCCGCTACCTGTGGCGCCTGGCCCTGGAACGCAGGCGTCGCCAGCACCGGAGCGACGCCGAACCGATCATCGTCTTCGGTGCGGGTGAAGGAGCCGACCGGGTGCTCGCCTCGATGCTGCGCACCCCGGACAGCCCATACCGGCCCGTGGCGCTGCTCGACGACGATCCGCACGCCCAGAACCTGGCCCTCGCCGGTGTCCGCGTGCGGGGCGGGCGCGAGGCCATCGCCACCGTCGCCCAACAGACCGGCGCGCGCACCCTGCTGGTGGCGATCCCGAGCGCCGACGCCGCGCTGCTACGGGAGATCACCGGAGTCGCGGAGGACGCGGGCCTCGCCGTCAAGGTGCTCCCCCGGGTCGTCGACCTCATCGACGGCCGCGTCGACGTGCGTGACATCCGCGACCTCGACCTCACCGACCTGCTGGGACGCCGCCAGATCCAGACCGATGTGGATTCGGTCGCGGGCTACCTCACCGGCAGACGGGTACTGGTCACCGGAGCCGGTGGCTCGATCGGTTCCGAGCTGTGTCAGCAGATCCACCGCTACGGACCCGACAAGCTGATCATGTTGGACCGGGACGAGTCGGCTCTGCGGGCCGTCCAACTGTCCATCCACGGTCGGGCGAGAGCGGATGACGAAGCCGTCGTGCTCTGCGACATCAGAGACGTCGACGCCCTGGGCGCCCTGTTCGACCTGCACCGGCCGCAGGTCGTCTTCCACGCCGCCGCGCTAAAGCACCTGCCCCTGCTGGAACGCTTCCCCGGCGAGTCCGTCAAGACCAATGTCTGGGGCACCCTGGCCGTCCTGGACGCCGCTGTGACCTCGGGTGTCGAACAATTCGTCAACATCTCGACGGACAAGGCCGCGAACCCGACGAGCGTCCTCGGCTATTCCAAGCGGGTCACCGAGCGGCTGACCGCCCAGGTGTCCCGGCACGCGCAGGGGGTGTTCGTCAGCGTGCGGTTCGGCAACGTGCTCGGCAGCCAGGGCTCCGTGCTGAGGGTCTTCGCCAGCCAGCTGGCTGCCGGTGGGCCGCTCACAGTCACACATCCCGATGTCACTCGATACTTCATGACCGTGGAGGAGGCCGTGGAACTCGTCATCCAGGCCGGAGCGTTGGGCGACAACGGCGACGTTCTCGTGCTCGACATGGGCCAGCCGGTGCGGATCGCCGACGTCGCCAGACGGCTCGCGGCCCGCAGCCCACGACCGGTCGACGTGGTCTACACGGGGCTCAGCTCCGGCGAAAAACTGCACGAGGAGCTCTTCGACGACAACGAACACGACATCCGCCGCCACCATCCCCTGATCTCCTACGTGTCCGCGCCACCGGTGGACCGGGCGCAGATCCTCGATCTCGATCCCTGGGGGCACTCCGACACGACCCGCACGGCCCTGCGCCAGCTCGCCCTCTGTGAGGACCTCGGCGTCCAGCCGCAGTTCACACCCGTAGTACCCAGCCAGCCCAGGATGACCGGGACGGCCACCGCGATCGGCAACGACCGCTGACGGGTGCGATGACAGATGCGACGACGGATGCGACGACGGGTGCGACACCATCCCTGCGATGTGACCCGCCGGAACCCGCTATGCCACTGCCGCGACCGACATGACCTTGACGACCGCGTCGGAGGCAGCGGCACCGCTGGACGCCACTGCATGGGTACCGCCGCCTCCCGGTACACCTCGCCGTGACAACCGGTCGAGCACGAGACGCCCTCGGCCCGGACCGCGGCCACGACCCGGTCACGGTTCCAGCCCTCGCGCAGCAGGTCACCGCACACAAACGCATACCAGCGGTAGTAAGCATGGCCGACGTTCGACGGTGGCGGAGTCTCAGCCACAGCGCCGCGACATCCCGCAGGCGCAGGGACACCGGGAGCGCGTTGTCCCTGCGCCGCTCGACCATCTCCGGCAGGGACGGCAATGCCGCCCGGCCGACCGCGCGGCGTCGCTCCGTGCGCCTGCGCACAGTCCTCGATAATCGACAGGCCGTACGGACGGGCAAGATCCCGCAGCCCGTCCACGTCCACGTCCACGTCCACGTCCACGTCCACGTCCACGGGCCAGCCACCGTCAAGGACAAGCCGGGATCCGGGACGCGTCGCGATGCCAATGGCGTCACTCCTCGAAGCATCATTACGCCTTTTAGTAATAGCATGGCGGTCGCTTCCCGCGACGCACCATGAATCCGTCCGCCGAGTCATCCCCATCGCCCACGCCCGGGCTCCCCGGATGTCGGCCAACCGGTTCACGACTTCGACAGACACCCGAATAGCCGAATAGTTATGGTCATCGGGTGGATCGGTGGTTCAACCTCGTCGGCGCCGACAACGTCCGGGACCTTGGCGGGCTTCCCACCACCGACGGCAGGTCGACCCGATCGGGACGACTGCTGCGTAGCGACACCGTCCAGGAACTCACCAGCGACGACGTTGTCACGTTACGCGATTACTACGGACTGCGCACCATTCTTGATCTTCGAGCGAAAGTCGAGATCGCGAGGGAGGGCCGCGGCCCACTCGCACACGAGAAGATCGCCTACCACCATCTGTCGTTCATCCCGGGCGAGTTCGTGATGCCCGACGACCCGCGATTTCCCCTGATCATCGCCGATCTCTCATCACAGGACCGGGCTGAGCACTACCTCGACTACCTGCGGCTGGCACCCGAAGCCGTCGCCGGTGCGCTGAGACTACTCGCACGGCCCGGCTCGCTGCCGGCGCTCTTCCACTGCGCCGCAGGCAAGGACCGCACGGGCGTGCTCGCCGCCCTGCTGCTCGACATCGCCGGGGTCCACCGGGAGGCGATCGTCGCCGACTACACCGTCACCAACGAACGGATCGACCGGGTGGACCTCCGGCTGGCCAGACGGCCCAGCTACCACCGTCCGGACAATCCCCGCAAGGCGGACCAGTCGAGTTGTCGGCCCGATGTCATGACCCGTTTCCTCGCCGCGGTCGACCACACCTGGGGTGGAGCCGCACAGTGGGCCCGACAGGCGGGTGTGCCGGAAGCCGCGCTCCGGGCGCTGCGTGACAACCTGCTCGACTGAACCCGGCCGACCGTCCGGACCAGCCGACCCGCAGTGCCGACATCGCGTGCCGACATCGCGTGCCGACACGGCGGCACCAGGGAAATCGCGTAGGTCCGCACATGCGGCTATCCGGCCCAGCACAATAAGCGGGTGAGCGCAGCCCGGCCCCACGCGTTACCCGGCGTCACACTGACCCTCACTCTCCTCCTGGCCACGGTGCTCGCCGGATGCGACGGCGCTCCGTCCCGATCGGCGTCGAGAGTCCCGCCGGATCTCGTCCCCCTGTTTCGGGGCGCCGCCACCGCCTACGGTGTGCTCACCGCGGCGCAGCTTGCGGCCCAGGCCCGGGTGGAGAGCAAGTTCAATCGCGAAGCGGTATCCCCTGCCGGAGCCCAGGGCCTCATGCAGTTCCTTCCCGAGACCTGGAGGCAGTTCGGCGTTGACGGCAACGCTGACGGCCGGACCGACCCGCTGGATCCCGCGGACGCCATCCCCTCCGCCGCACGTTACGACGCCCATCTGGCGAAGCTCGTCCAGGAACTGCCCGGTGACCGCCTGTCGCTGATCCTTGCCGCGTACAACGCCGGGCCGCAGGCAGTCCGCGACGCCCACGGAGTTCCCGCCTTCAGCGAGACGCGGGCGTATGTCGCGAACGTTCACAGTTGGGCCAGCCGATTCAACAGGCAGCTCTGACAGGCGGCTCCGACCGGTATGACCGCGGGCCGACGATGCCGGCATTTCTACCGGGTGGACTCCGACGACTGCGGCATGCTGACATCCCTATCGTCAAGAGGGACCTACCCTCACGAAGGGCCTACCGCCATGAAGGACCTACCGCCATGAAGGACGAGGATCCGAACCACCGGGCAGGCCATGACCGGGCGAGTCCGACGGGGGAGTATCTCCTGGATCTTCGTGATATCGGCGTCAGCGAGAATCCGCCCGACGCGCCCCGGGCGCACACGACCCGTTCGACTCATTCGATCTTACGGAGCAGACATGTTCGACGGTGGTGAACGGCGTTTCCGAACCGGCCCGGCGGCCGGA
>NZ_CADDZT010000086.1:54102-61531 GCF_902812655.1 Candidatus Frankia meridionalis
TCCGGCCGCCGACTCCCCCACGGCACAGGGCATGGACCCGACGGCAGCCGAGGAGGTCATCCGCCGGATCGAACGTTCGAGTGGGATGCTCGCCGGCCGGGCGGTGACGCGCATGCACGACGTGCTCCCGTGGTTCGCGAGCATGTCGGCCCGGCACCGGGCCGACATCCAGCTGGTGGTGCAGGCCGGGATCTCCTCGTTCGTGGAATGGTGCCGGCGTCCTGAGCACGCCCGGGAACTGTCCGGGGACGTGTTCAAAGTGGCCCCCCGCGATCTCGTTCGGGCAGTCACCTTCCGGCGCCTGGTCGACCTGGTCCGAGTCGCCGTTGAGGCGGTCGAGGCGGAGGTGTCCTCCCTCGCCGGCCCCGACCACGAACAGCGGCTGCTTGCCGACGTGCTGCGCTACTCCCGCGACATCGCCTTCGCCGGGGCCGTCGTCTACGCCCGCGCCGCCGAGGAACGGGGCGCGTGGGACGCCCGCCTCGAAGCGCTCGTCGTCGACCACGTCGTGCGCGGCGAGGTCGAGCGGGCCCTGCCGTCGCGGGCCGCGGCGCTCGGGTGGCGCAACCCACCCATGGTCGCGGTGATCGTCGGGGACACCCCGGACCACTCCCCCGAGGTGGTCGTCGACCAGGTCCACCGCCTCGGGCGCGGGGCCGGGCTGGAGGTGCTCACCGGCGTCCACCACGACCGACTGGTCGTGATCGTCGGGGGGGACTTCGGGGGTGCTCAGGCGTCACGGTCGATCAGGCCCGGCCTCGACCAGGGCGAGCGAGCCCTGCTCGACGCGGCCGAGGCCCTGCTGCCCGCCTGCGGACCCGGCCCGGTCGTCGTCGGCCCGATCGCGTCCGACCTGGCCGCGGCGGCGTCCTCGGCGCACGCGGCGCTGGCCGCCGCCGACGTCGTCGCGGCATGGCCGGCGGCTCCACGACCGGTGACGGCGCAGGCGCTCCTGCCTGAGCGGGCACTCGCCGGCGACACCGGGGCACGTCGGGCGCTGGTCGAGAACGTCTACGTCCCCCTGCGCGAAGCCGGTGCGCCCCTGCTGGCGACGGCCGGGGCCTATCTCGACTTCGGTGCTTCCCTGGAGGCGACGGCACGCGCCCTCTACCTGCATCCCAACACGGTCCGTTACCGCCTTCGCAAGGCCGCGGATGCGTGCGGGCTCGACCCGACAGACCATCGTGAACGGTTCACCCTGCACGTAGCGCTCATCCTGGGCAGGCTCGCGACCGTCTGATCGCCCGAGTGAAGGCCCGAACGGTCACCGGACACGCCTGCCACGGCCACTCGCGCAGGATGCGTTGCCGCTGCTTGTCGCCCGTGTCACAGAATTCCGGTCCAGTACGAAGACGTGGAATAAAGATCTAGTAAGACCGAATCATTTTGTAGGTATCCCACAAGGAGGTGACGCCACAACGGTGAGCGCCCGCCAGCGACAGCCACCGGTCGGAAAGGGTTAGGTAGTCCGGTGCTCGCTATCCTCGCGCCAGGTCAAGGTGCCCAGACTCCAGGTCAGCTCCGGCCCTGGCTTGAGATCGCCGGGGTTGAGGCCCGCCTGCGATGGTGGTCGGCCGCGGTTGGAATCGACCTTGTCGACGCCGGCTGCAACGCGTCCACTGACACGATCCGCGACACGGCCATCGCTCAGCCGCTGATCGTCGCGACGGGTCTCATCGCCGCCGAACAGCTTTCCCTGAGCAGTTCAGGGAACTTTCTTGTCGCCGGCCACAGTGTGGGTGAGATCACAGCTTCTGTTCTCGCCGGCACCCTGGACGCCGAAAGCGCGCTGGTATTCGTCGGGCTGCGAGGACGCGCCATGGCGGAAGCCTCGGCGGGTACCGTCACCGGCATGACCGTGGTCCTCGGCGGCGAGCCGGACGCGGTCACCGACCACCTCGAGCAACTCGGGCTGACCGCCGCGAACCGCAATGGCGCCGGGCAGATCGTCGCGGCCGGTTCGGCCGAGGCGCTGGCCCGCCTCGCCGACGACCCGCCGGCGCGTACCAAGCTGCGGCCGCTGTCGGTTGCAGGCGCCTTCCACACCCACTTCATGGAGCCCGCCCGCGAGCGCCTCGCGGACATCGCCCCGGGCCTGCGGCCACGGACTCCGGCCCTACCGCAGCTGTCCAACGCGGACGGCTCCATCATCCGGACCGGGCCGGAACTGGTTCATCGCCTCGTCGCGCAGGTGGCCGCCCCGGTCCGGTGGGACCTGTGCATGGCTCGGATGCGCGATCTCGGGGTGACCGCCGTTGTGGAGCTCCCGCCGGCCGGCACGCTGGCGGGGATAGCCAAAAGGGAGTTCAAAGGCATGAAGATCCTCACGGTGAAGACCCCTGACGACCTGCCCTCAGCCCGGGCACTCGTCGCCGAGTACACCGGCTCGACCACCGCCACCAACCGGAGTGATACCGGCGACCAGGGTGATATCGAGGTCGGACGGCAACGCACCGGTCTCATCGGAGTGACCCGATGACAGGTGCCCGGATAATGGGGTTGGGGACCTACCGTCCCGCCCGCGTGGTCACCAACGACGACCTTGCGAAGCGCGTCGCGACATCCGACGAGTGGGTCCGCTCACGGACCGGTATCGCCACCCGCCGCATCGCGGACGCCGACGAGACCATCGTCGCGATGGGAACCACCGCCGCGGGCAAGGCACTGGCCGCGGCCGGGATCGACGCCGCCGACATCGACATGGTGCTGCTCGCGACCTGCACGAACCCATCCCAGATACCGGGATCGGGACCGCAGATCGCCCACCGGCTCGGTGCCGACAACGCCGGTGCGTTCGACATCAACGCAGGCTGTGCCGGATTTTCCTATGCCCTGTCGATGGCCTCCGACATGGTTCGGGCCGAAAGCGCCAGGCATGTGCTGGTCGTCGCGGCCGAGCGGCTGTCGGACTACACCGACTGGGACGACCGGTCGACCTGCATCCTGCTTGCCGACGGAGCCGGTGCCGCGGTTGTCGGACCTGCCGCCACCCGGGAGATCGGACCCGCGGTGTGGGGCCACGACGGCGGGAAGTCCGACGCCATCCGCATTCCGGGGTACGGTGACAACCTGTTCCGGATGGAAGGCCAGACCGTGTTCCGCTGGGCTATCGCCTTGACTCCGACGGTTCGGCGCGCCTGCGAACTCGCCGGCGTCACGCCATCCGAACTCGCCGCTGTCGTCCCACACCAGGCCAATCTCCGGATAATCGATGCGCTGGTGGCCGGTATCGGCGCGACGAACGCTATTGTCGCCCGAGACGTGGTGGATTCCGGAAACACCTCGGCCGCCAGTATCCCGCTCGCGTTCAGCCGGATACTGGACGGCGGCGAACTGCGACCGGGTGACCCCGTCCTGCTGTTCGGGTTCGGCGCGGGTCTGACCTATTGCGGCCAGGTCGTCCGCTGCCCGTAGAATCCACCGCACAAAGCCCATACCATGGGACCCACACCATGAGACCTCAACAGAGAACCACATACAAGGAGGAACACATGTCGCAGTCCGACATTCTGGAAGGCCTCGCCGCGATTCTCGAGGAGGTCGCCGGTGTCGACCCGGCCGACGTGACCGTGGACAAGACCTTCATCGACGACCTCGACGTGGACTCGCTGTCCATGGTCGAGGTCGTGGTCGCGGCCGAGGAGAAGTTCAGCGTCAAGATCCCCGACGAGGACGTCAAGAGCCTCAAGACCGTCGGTGACGCGGTCTCCTACATCCAGCGGGCGGGTGTCGCGGCGTGACCGAGACCCCCAGGCAGGTTGTGGTCACCGGCCTCGGGGCAACCACTCCTCTCGGCGGCGACGTTGCGTCCACATGGGAGGGGCTGCTCACGGGCCGCTCCGGCGTCCGCCGCCTCACCGAGGACTGGGTCGAGCAGCTGCCGGTGCACATCGCCGCGCCCGTGGCAGTGGAACCCCCGCTGGGCAGGGTGGAGGCACGAACCCTCGACCGGGTGCAACAGCTCGCCCTGGTAGCCGCCCGGGAGGCCTGGGCCGACGCCGGGACACCCGAGATCGACCCGGAACGCCTCGCAGCGGTGATCGGCTCCGGCATCGGCGGGGTCCTGACCCTGCTGCACCAGTACGACGTGCTACGCGAACGGGGACCGCGTCGGGTCTCCCCGCATGTCGTACCGATGCTGATGCCCAACGGCCCGGCCGCGACCGTGGGTCTCGCCTTCACCGCCCGCGCGGGGGTGCACGCGCCGGTCAGCGCGTGCGCGTCCGGCGCGGAGGCCATCGCCTACGCCCTGGACATGATCCGGACAGGCCGGGCGGACGTCGCGATCGCCGGTGGCTCCGAGGCGGCGATCCACCCGCTGCCCATTGCCGGGTTCGCCCAGATGCAGGCCCTGTCCAAGCGCAACGACTCGCCACACACGGCATCCCGGCCATTCGACAAGGGACGGGACGGCTTCATCCTGGGAGAAGGCGCCGGGGTACTGGTGCTGGAAGCAGCCGAACACGCCCGGGCCCGCGGCGCGACCGTATACGCCACCCTGGCCGGCGCCGGAACCAGCGCGGACGCCTACCACGTAGCCGCACCCGAGCCGAGCGGTGCCGGTGCGGCCCGGGCCATCCGCGCGGCCCTGCGCTCCGGCGAACTCACCCCGGCCGACGTCATCCATATCAACGCCCATGCCACGTCCACACCCGTCGGGGACGTTGCCGAGGCCCGCGCGCTACGGGCCGCACTCGGGGACGCGATCGACGGCGTGACCGTGACCTCCACCAAGTCGATGACCGGGCACCTGCTGGGCGCGGCCGGGGCGGTCGAAGCGGTGATCTCCGTCCTCGCGTTGCGGGAGCGGACCGTGCCGGCAACCCGCAACCTCGACGCGCTCGACGACGAGATCGATCTCGACGTGGTATCCATCGACAACCGTTCCATTCCCGCCGGCGCGGCCCTGTCGAACTCGTTCGGGTTCGGCGGGCACGACGTCTGCCTCGCCTTCACTCCCTGACAGCTCCAGGCCCCGCGCCTTCGATCGCGAGACCTGAAATCGCCGTGATTTCAGGTCCGACCGGACATCCGACGAGCGCCCTCGTTACTCTCCGGGTGTCGTCCTATTCCACGACCGGTGGGTCCGACCGGTCGAAGGCGGCGCAGTTATCGCTTTTCGCGTCGCTGGAGACCCCAATAATCTCAAGGAGATAAACGGTGAGTCTCTCCACGCTCGAACGCGTTGACCCGCGTATTCCATTCGCCCGGCTGACCCAGTTCTTCGATCCGGGGACATTCGAACCGTTCGCCACGGCGGACGCATCCGGCGTGCTGGCCGGAAAAGGAACCGTCGAGGGCGTTCCGGTGGTTGCCTTCGCAACCGACGCGACCGTCCAGGGCGGGGCGATGGGCCACGACGGTTGTGCGCGGATCGTCCACGCGATCGAGGCTGCGGTACGCCTCGATCACCCGGTGGTGGGGATCTGGCATTCAGGTGGCGCTCGGCTCCAGGAGGGCGTGGCGTCCCTCGACGGAGTCGGCCGGGTGTTCGCCTCGACGGTACGGGCATCCGGACGGATCCCACAGCTGTCCCTGGTGCTGGGTGCCGCGGCGGGTGGCGCGGCGTACGGCCCCGCGCTCACCGACATCGTCATCATGGGTCCGGACGCGAAGATCTTCGTCACCGGGCCGGACGTGGTGCGCTCGGTGACCGGTGAGCAGTGCACCGCCGACAGCCTGGGTGGGCCCGACGTACACGCACGCCGCAGCGGGGTTGTCGCGATCACCTGCGACTCCGATGAGGCTGCCGTCGCGCGTACCCGCCGGCTCTGCGTCCTGCTGGGCGACCAGGGCAAGGTCGGACAGGTCGAAGCCCGCGATCTCGACAGCCTGCTGCCGGAGTCGCCGCGTCGCGCCTACGACGTACGTCCGCTGGTGGCGCGCGTTCTGGACGATGAGGTGATCGAGCTCCACCCCAGATGGGCACCGAACATCGTCACCGCTCTCGGCCGGCTCGGTGGCCGTACGGTCGGTGTGGTCGCCAACAACCCGCTGCGCCGCGGCGGATGCCTTGATGCGACGTCCGCGGAGAAGGCGTCACGTTTCGTGCGGATGTGCGACTCGTTCGGGGTGCCGTTGGTTGTGCTGGTCGACGTCCCCGGGTACCTTCCGGGCGTCGGCCAGGAGTGGGAGGGCGTGGTCAGGCGCGGCGCGAAACTGCTGTACGCGTTCTCGGAATGCACGGTCGCCCGGGTCACGGTCGTCACCCGCAAGGCCTACGGCGGCGCGTATATCGCGATGAACGCCCGCTGCCTCGGTGCGACGGCCGTGTTCGCATGGCCGACCGCCGAGGTGGCGGTGATGGGAGCCGAGGCTGCCGTGGGGATCCTGCACCGGCGGCAGCTGGCGGAGGTCCCGGCCCAGCGTCGTTCGACCGTGCTGGCCGAACTGGCCGCCGAGCACGTGCGTGCGGTCGGCGGGATCGACCGGGCGGTGGAACTCGGCGTGGTGGACGGCGTGGTCACACCTTCGGCCACCCGGGCAGCCATCGCCGATGCCCTGACCCGTGGGCCCGTCGGACGCGGAACCCACGGCAACATCCCCTTGTAGGTCCTGATCCCTCGGTGGGTTCCCCGGCCGCTCCCACGCTGTCTCCCGCGCTGTCGTTCCGGTATCACCGCTGGAACGACGGCGCGGACGCCGCGAGCGCGGCACGTATGACCGCTCCGACCTGTTCGGTCTCCAGCAGGAAGGAGTCGTGTCCGTACTCCGATCGCACCACCGCGACGCCGCTGCCCGCACCGCCGCCGGCGCCCGGCGGACGCACGCCCATGCCGTCCGCGATCTCATGCTGAAGGCGCAGAGGATAGAGCCGGTCGGAGTCGACTCCGGCCACTGTCACCGCGACCGGGCAACCCGCCAGGGCCGCGGCCACACCACCGCGGTTCCGGCCGACGTTCTGGGTCATCATTGCCCGGGTCAGGATCACGTAGGTGCCTGCGTCGAACCGGCGCGCAAGCTTGTCCGCATGGTGTTCGACATAGGACTCGGCCGCGAAACGCCCGTCAGGCTGCACCCTGTCACCGAACCAGGCGGCGAGTTCCTGCTCGCTGCGGTAACTGACCTGCGCCATTCTCCGGGCGAGCCCCATCCCGGCATGGGGGCCGAAGCCCGGCGGCCGGCCGTGGTAGTCACCGCCGTGCCAGCGGGGGTCGGCTGTGATGGCCGCGATCTGGGTCGAATACAGGGCGATCTGCTCGGCGGTCGCGACCGCGTCCGCCGTCCCGTCCGGGGCGACGTCATCCCCTGACCGAGATGTCATCCCTTGGCTGCGCGGAAGCCGGCATCGAGATCAGCGAGGATGTCGTCGATCCCGACGGACAGCCGGATCAGGTCCGGAGTTACTCCACTTGCCGCCTGCTCGGACCCGGTGAGCTGGGAATGGGTGGTGGTCGCCGGGTGGATGATGAGCGAGCGCACGTCCCCG
>NZ_CADDZT010000087.1:0-7103 GCF_902812655.1 Candidatus Frankia meridionalis
TTGGCGAGATGGCTGAACAGTTCAACGCCTTCGACGAACTTCTTTCCTGCGGCGAGACCGCCGGCGATCCCGAACGACAGGATCGCGCCGGCCCCTTTCGGTAGCACACGCTGTGCCCGGTCGTACCATTTCGAGGACGACAACCCCGGGTAGTTGACCCAGCTGACATCATCACGCCCGGCAAGCCATTCCGCCACACGCTGGGCGTTGGAGGTGTGCCGCTCGATCCGCAATGACAACGTCTCCAGGCCCTGGAGCAGGAGAAACGCGTTGAATGGCGAGATCGCCGCGCCGATGTCCCGCAGCAGTTGGACACGGGCCTTGGCGATGTAGGAGCCGTGACCGAGAGCGTCCCAGTAGACCAGGCCGTGATAGTTCGGGTCCGGTGTGGTGAAGTTCGCGAATCGGCCCGACGCCCCGTAGTCGAAGCGTCCACCATCGACGATCACACCACCGATCGTGGTGCCGTGGCCGCCGATGAACTTCGTCGCCGAGTGCACGACGATGTCCGCTCCGTGCTCGATCGGCCGGTAGAGATACGGCGTGGCCAGCGTGTTGTCGACGATGAGCGGGATGCCGGCGGCGTGGCCGACCTCGGCGATCCCGGCGGTGTCGAGGACGTCACCCTTGGGATTGCCGATGGTCTCACCGTAGAACGCCTTGGTGCCGGGACGGATCGCGGCGCGCCACGCGGCGAGGTCGTCCGGGTCGTCGACGAAGCTGACCTCGATGCCGAGTTTGGGCAGCGTGTAGTGGAACAGGTTGTAGGTGCCGCCGTACAGACTCGCCGAGGACACGACGTGGTCGCCGGACTCGGCCAGGTTCAGGATCGCCAGGGTCTCGGCGGCCTGGCCGGAGGACACCGCAAGCGCTCCGACACCACCCTCCAGCACGTTGATCCGCTGCTCGAGGACGTCCTGCGTCGGATTCATGATCCGGGTATAGATGTTGCCCGGCTCGCCGAGTGCGAACAACGCGGCGGCGTGGTCGGTGTCCCTGAAGACGTAGCTCGTCGTCTGGTAGATCGGGACGGCACGCGCCCCGGTCGTCGGGTCGGGCTGGGCACCCGCGTGGATCTAGCGGGTTTCGAATGACCAGCTGTCTGCTGACATGGAACGGGTCCTCCCCGAAGATGAACGGCGGCGCTGCGGATGGGCCGCGCTGGCGCTCACACCGGGACGGACGCGACCCCCGGGTCACGGCCGACATGGACTGGAACATCACTGGCGGCCGTCAGATGGAACAACAGGCCTCGTCGTTCATCCGGCACACGGCCGTCAGGCACGCAACGCACCCCCGGATGTCACGCAGGACACTCGACTGAGGGTGCACGGTCCGGGATCTAGTAGCAGGTAGCGGACTTCGTCCGTCCGATCCACCGGTCCGTGGCGCCGGCGATGCCCCATCCGCAGGATGACACCCACCAAGATAGTTAGCTGATATGAAATAAATAAATGGACGACATGGTTGTCACCCGTGAAGACATCACCCGCGGCGACAGGAAGGAACGATGACCGTATTAGGCGATATACCCATGACCACGGATATACCTTGCAAGAGCGACACGTACCGTGTTCGCCCCCACCCCTGGCGGCCCCGGACCCGACCCCGTCGCGCCCTGCTCGCGCTGTCCGTCCCGAATTACCGCATCTACCTGGGCGGACAGGCGGTGTCACTGGTCGGCACCTGGATGCAGGCCGTCGCATTGGGCTGGCTGGTGCTTCAGTTGGGGGCATCGGGTACGGTGCTCGGACTCATCACGGCCGCGCAGTTCGCGCCGGTTCTACTACTCGGCGCCTATGGAGGGCTCCTCGCCGATCGCGCCGACAAGCGACGTCTGCTTGTCTACACCCAGTTGACGTCCGGGCTGCTGGCTGCCGGTCTCGCCGTACTCGACCTCACCGGCGTCGTCCAGTTGTGGATGGTGGCCCTGGTGGCGGCCGGACTCGGCGCCGTCAATGCGGTCGACAACCCGACCCGGCAGAGCTTTGTCCACGAGATGGTCGGCGCGGACGTACTGGCAAACGCCATATCACTCAACTCGGTAGTGGTCAACGCGGCTCGGGCGGTCGGGCCGGGGGTTGCCGGAGTGCTGATCGCCGTCGCCGGTACCGGCGTGTGTTTCATGGTCAACGCGGTGTCGTTCCTCGCGGTCATCGTCTCGCTGACCCGCATGGACCCACGGGCACTTCGCCGCCGGGACCCGCTACCCCGCGCCCGGGGCCAGGTCCGGGAGGGCTTCGGGTATGTCCTGCGCACCCCGGCGCTGCGGGTACCACTGGCCATGATGGCCGTCATCGGCACGCTCGCCTACGAGTTCCAGGTCGTACTTCCCCTGCTCGGCCGGGTGGTGTTCCATGGCGGGGCCGGCACCTACGGGCTGCTCACCGGCGCGATGGGCGTCGGCGCGGTGATCGGCGGGCTGTTCGTCGCCAGGCGGAGCCGAGCAAGCCTTCGGACCCTGGTGGTCTCCGCGGCGGGCTTCGGCGCCGTCATCCTGCTTGCCTCAAGCGCGCCGGAGGTCCATCTCGCCGCTGCCGCCATGGTGCTGGTCGGCGCAGGCAGCGTCGCGTTCCTGTCCGCCGGCAACGCGGCACTCCAGTTGGCGTCCGAACCGCACATGCGTGGCCGGGTCATGGCGTTGTGGACCGTGGCCTTTCTAGGCAGCACCCCCGTCGGCGGCCCGACGATCGGATGGATCAGCGAGCAGCTCGGGGCTCGTGCGGGACTGGCCACCGGAGGACTCGCCGCCCTGGCCGCGGCCTGGTACGGCGCGCGGCATCTGTCCGATCGGCCGGTCAGTCGGTCCGCTCCGACGGCGGCGCCGCCGAGGCAGCCGCCCTGCCAAGTTCGGGTAGCTGCAACTGTTCGGTCTGATGACCCCGGTGTGCCTGGACCGCACTGAAGTGGTACTCCTCAGCCAGGTGGAGGAAGTCGGGTTCGTGGTAGCGACGACCGTCCAGGGTGGGGCCGAGCGTACCCTCCATGATCGCCTCGACATCCTCACCGGTGATCGTCTTGTTCGTCTCCAATGCGTGGGTCACCGCGAGCACCTCCCGGCGGTTGGCCGACAGGATCACCTCCGTCCGTTCGTAGAGTTCCTGCAGCTTCGCCTCCACCTCGTCGACGAACCCGCCGCCGAGGTAGCCCGGGCTGCTTCCGGAGTACGCGGCATTGCTGCCGAGACCCGAGGCCAGGGCGGGACGCGAGACGAGGGTGCTGCCCATGGCGTGCCTACCGATGCTGCGCGCGACCAGTTCGGTGGCGGCGTGCAGGTCTCCGCCGACGCCCTGGGTGTGGTCACCGTCGAAGAACATCCGCTCGCCGACGATGGAGGCCAGGAACGTCATCACATCGATCTCGACCTCGGACCGCCAGTCGACGAACCGGTCCTCCAACGGCACCGGGGCGACGAAGCCGCCGGTGTCCCCGCGGCGTTCGATGGTCGCCATGTCAATCGCCATGTGCTTCTGCAGCCGGTACATGACCACGGCATGGCATGCCTCGTGCAACGCGACGCTGTGGCGTTCCCGTTCCACGTACTCGTGGTCGTCGGGCAGGCCATGCTCTTTGATCGACTTGGCTCGCAACAGATCCTTCCAGGTCACGACCTCCCGGCCGGCCTTGATCGCCTGAATGAGCGCCTCGTTGACCATGTCCTTGATGCTCGCGCCGGTGGCGTAGGGGCTCATGACGGCGAGCCGCTCGACCTGGGCCGGGCTCACCTCGTGGTTGACCTTCTCCAGGTATCCCCGGAAGGTCCGCACCCGGCCCTCCTTGCTCGGGTAACCGACCTTGTAGATGCGGTCGATCCGGCCTGGACGAAGCAGCGCCTCGTCCAGCGACTGCGGCATGTTCGTCGCCATCATGATCATAATTCGGTACTTCGGCGGCGGCTTCGGTCGCATGCCGAGAGCACGGCGCACCACCCGGTTGAGAAAGCCACGCGGCTTCTTCAGACCCGAGATCTCGGTCAGCAGCGCCTGCAGCGTCCCGTCGAAGCTGGACTGGCCGCCACCGCCGCCGTTGGGAACCACGAACTGGGCCTCGGCCAGGTTCCGGCGCGTCGACGCGCTGGCGTACGCCATCCCGTTGCACGCGTTGGCGGGATCGATCAGCCCGACCCGGCCGCCACCGGCCTGTCCGGATGGGTTGGCCCGTCCGAAGTCGCCGGTCAACTGACCACGGTTACCCAGGGTATCGGCCTCATCGAAGAACACGATCACGCCGCCGTACCGCAGGGAGAGCTTGCGCAGCTTCCGGAACAGACTCTTGACCTTCATCACGCCGACACCGAAGAACATCGCCTGGAAGGCCCCCGGGTCGACGAACACGTAGGGTTTCCCGGTCTCGCCGGCGACCGCCTCGGCGATCAGGGTCTTGCCGGTGCCGGGCGGCCCCCACAGCAGGATGCCACCGGGCACGTATCCGCCCCGGCTTTCGATCTCCTGGGGCTTCTCCAGGTGGAAGACCGCCTCCTTGACCCTGGACAGGACGTGGTCCTGCCCCCAGACGTCGGAGAACCGGGTCTTGATGTCCTCGGGGAAGTAGACGTCCACGCCACCACGGGAGAGGAACCAGAACAGCAGCGCGAACTGCCCGATCGTGATGGTCATGATCAGAACGATCTGCACCACGAACGGAGCCGCGTGCCAGATGTCACCCGGGAGTCTGACGAGAGCGTTAAGGACCGAGTCGTTCTTGATCCGGGCGTAGACGAACGCGAAGACCGCGAAGACCGCGACCCACTTCAGCGTGCGACTGATGCGGTAGCGGTTCCAGTCGTTCAGCCGGAGCAGCCGACGCTCGAAGCGACCGAAGACGGTGTCGGTCCAGAAGACGTAGTAGCCCGAGGATCGCTCACCGGTGAACATGTGGACCTGGCGGACGACCTCGATCACGATCAGCGCCAGCAGCCACCAGCTCGTCGACGCCTGCTCGCGCACGGCGTCGACCCAGCCCATGATCGGGTTGTCCGACATGGCCGCGGCCACCACGAACACGAACAGAACGCCGAACAGGATGAGGAACTTCACCCTGTCCCACAGGACCAGACGCTTGCGCACCGGCGGGTTCGCCGCAGCCTGCGGCGGTGCCGCGGGGCCGATCAGGGGTGGCTGCGCCGGCGAGGTCTGATTCATGATCTCTACCCTCAGGTTATCGGCTTGATCGTGAACGATGTCTGGACCTTCTGGATTTCGGCGCCGTGCTCGGCGTAGCACCAGGACGAGCAGGCAAACACAAGCTGATAGAGCACGGTCTGGTCCTGATCGAGCAGGCTCGTCTGGTCAAAGGTGACGAGCCCGTTGTTCAGCCGAAGCTGGTAGACCAGGTGAACACCGTGAACACCGCCCCCCTTGTGGACGACCTCGTCGGCGAACAGGAGGAAGTGCGGCGCCAGCCGCGCGCCCTGGGGGTCCGTTCGGACCGCCTCCACCTGCGCCTGTTCCTCCTGGTCGATGGAGACAAAGAGATTGCGCAGGTCATTGGTGGACAACGTCGCCGCCTCCTCCGGCAGGAGCTGGCGGACCTGCACGAATCCCTTCGGTTGGGTCGCATCCGGGAGCAGCAGGTTCTTGTCGTCGAACTTCGCCGCGGCGTCGATCCCCACGAGCCACTCACGGGAGGCCAGCACGCGGGCCGCCTCGGGACTGACGTTGCGGGCGTCGATCCCGATGTAGGCGGGGCCGAACAGGACCTGGTGCCGCCAGGAGGTCGGGATCTTGAGAAACGTCCCCGCGCCCTTGTTCGTCACATACTGGTAACGAGCGGAGCCGCAGCCGGCAAGGAGAAGGAGAGCGGCGAGGAGCACCGACACAACCGCCAGGACGCGTTCCCGCAGCATGCCGCTTCTCCTACCCACAGCCAACCTCCAGAATGTGATGAGGCTGAGCCTATGGTGCAGCACAGCCCCCCTGCGTGGCACCTTCTCCGAGGAAACCGTGAAGACGCAATAGTCTCGACACCGGCAGTTCCGGTGCCGTCGGTCCCGGTGCCGTCGGTCGACCCGGATCCGGTAGATCATTAATTGAAGCGGGCCGAGTGCAATCCGCTCCGTCGAACCCGTCCCGATCGGGACGGACCAAATGTGATCAACATCCGTTTTGTCGTACAGGAGCGTCCCGGTACAAAAACATCCGCTTCACGGTATCGCCGTTCATGGCGGCCAACATCCGCCGGAAGAACTTGGCAGGCAACTCCCGCCCTTACCGAAACAGCACGGCATCATCATGACTCTCCGCACGGCAGAGAACGCTCTACGCCACCCCCGGCTACCATGACGGCCCATGGGACGGCTACGCACCGCAGTCGAGAACTTTACTGAAAGCCGACCTCTGCCGCCTCGGCCCGTTCACGCCGAGTCCCATCGTCGGAGTCCCGCCACAGGAGTCCCGGCGCAGACAACACCAGCTATACCGATCAGGCCGGCGAAGCGGACGATATCGGAAAAATCAACAACAGTGGTGACGCGAACACGACGACGATGGGGCACACTCGGACTCGTGGCGCACTACCGACACGGGCGGAAGGTCCCGGCACTGCCACCTGCGCAACGCCACGCGATCGGAGCGGCCACGATTGTGCTCGTCTTCGCTCTCGTGACGCTGACCATGTGGCGACCGGCGTTCTTCGCCGTGCCGGCGCTCGTGGTGATTGCCGGGCTCGGAGCTCTGGACCAGGCCATCGTCACCACCCGGGCCCGGTCACGATCACAGGCATCCGCCGATTCCCCGGCCTTCGGTTCCGGCGACCGCCTCGACGGCGAGGCGGTCACGATGGCGCTGCCCCGTGTCCGACCCGTCGACCCACACCACCGGCCACCACGCCGTAAGTGGGAATCACCTGTAGCGGACGACGTGCTGTCCTGGTCAAGCCCGCAGATTCTGCGGCCGGACGACCCGGATGCCGCGCACACCATGGCCATCGACATGCGGGCGTTCCTGGACGACGGCCCGGTCTGGGTGCGCTGAACGGACACCGAACGGACGCTGAGCGGACCCGTCGAGGTCAGCCGCCGGTACCGGCTCGGGCCGCGAGGAGGGCAAACACCCGCTCGGTGGCCAGCCGGACAGCGTCCGGATCACCGCCGTCCCGCCCGGCCG
>NZ_CADDZT010000087.1:7397-10839 GCF_902812655.1 Candidatus Frankia meridionalis
CCGGTCTCGCGACGTTGTGCGCGACATCACGGGCAAGGTCAAGAACACCTGCGATGTCAAGGCTCGCCGGGTCGAGGCCCAGCGCGCCGGCCGCGTCAACCACCCAGTCATCGAGAGGGTTCACCCATCCATCCTGGCCTGGCTCCGGCCAGTCGGTGCCCCCGACCCGGGCATCTCCGACCCGGGCGTCTCCGCCCACTGCCGTGCGCGTTCGACGTCCGCCGGCTCGTCACAGTCCAGCGCGGTGCGGGCGTCGACGGGAAGCACCACCGTCCGAAGCCCCGACAGAACATCTCGCAACGGGACGCCGTAGGTGACTGCCGGCAGCTGCCCGCGCAGCGCGCCGGTCCGCCACACCCCGGCCAGATACTGGTGGCGGCCCGGTGGATCGACCAACAGGGCACCCTGCGGGGCATCGCCGTGGGCGGCCCGGTCAGCGCTGCCGTCGTCACCGCCACCGTCGACGTCGCTGCCGTCGTCACCGCCACCAGCGGCCCGTACGAGCGCGCCTACCGTTTCCGCCGCCAGAAACGGCAGATCGGCCGCGAGCACGGCGACGAGGGGTGCCCTCACCAGCTCCAGACCGGCGGCAAGCGCGGCAACCGGCCCCCCGCCGAGCGGGTGCTCACGCGTCCAGATGATCGGACGCGGCCCCGGGACAGGACGTGGTGGGCCCACGACGATGATCCCACGGGCGTCGTCCACCGCGGCGAGGACGCGTTCCAGCAGGGTCCGGCCACCGATCGTCACCCGAGGCTTGTCGACACCGCCGAGCCTGCGGGCCGAGCCGCCGGCCAGCACCACTGCGTCCCAGCTCATCCGCCGATCGCCGACATCGGCCGCACCGGCTGCACGAAGGCGGGACCGTCGATCCCGTGCCCGGCGCGCTTGCCCCGGACCGCCGCCACCCACAACGCCGCAAGCCGGGCGTCATCAGCCCCGGCTCGCATCGCAACACGCAGGTCGGTCTCCTCCCGCGCGAACAGGCAGGAGCGGACCTGCCCGTCGGCGGTGAGCCGGACCCGGTCGCAGGCGGCGCAGAACGGCGCCGTCACCGAACCGATCACCCCGACCGTACCGGGGCCCCCGTCGACGGCGAACACCTCGGCGGGTGCACTGCCCCGACCGGACAGCGCGGTCACCGTGAACTCGGTTCGCAGGCTGGCCAGGATCTCCGCCCCGGTCACCATCACACCCCGGTTCCAGGAGTGCTGGGGGTCCAGCGGCATCTGTTCGATGAAGCGCAGGGCATAGCCCCGGTCGAGGCACCACCGCAGCAGGGCCGGCGCCTCGTCGTCGTTGACCCCACGCAGCAGCACCGCGTTGACCTTCACCGGGGTCAGCCCCGCCGCGACCGCCGCAGCCAGCCCGGCCTGCGCGTCCGCCAGCCGGTCCCGGTTCGTGATCGCCAGATACCGGTCGGCCGACAGCGTGTCGAGGGACACGTTGACCCGGTCCAGGCCGGCCGCACGCAACGCCCCGGCCAGGCGGGTGAGCGAGGTGCCGTTGGTGGTCATCGACAGCCGGGGACGGGGACGCAGATCCGACAGTCGGGCGACGATGTCGACCAGGTGGGGCCGGACCGTCGGCTCTCCGCCGGTCAGTCTGACCTCGTCGACGCCGAGTCGGGTCACGGCTATGTGGACGAGACGAACAACCTCGTCATCGGTCAGCTGCTCCTCCCTCGGCATCCAGGCCAGACCGTCAGCGGGCATGCAGTAGGTGCACCGCAGGTTGCAGCGGTCGGTCAGCGACAACCGTAGATCGGTGGCCACCCGGCCGAAGGAATCCCGCAAAGTCACCTTCTCAGCCTAGGCACCTTTACCACGGCAGGCACCCGTCGCCCAGGACGACATCGGAATCGGTGTCACACTCGGATGGGCCGGCGACGTGTGCGGATCTATGGTGGAGTGGGCACCGGGTTGACCGGGCGGTTCCCGCGGTGCCGCGCTGCGCGCGGCACGTGTCGGGTCCGGGTACGCCCAGCGTCGGTCGCGGCAACGGGAGGGCACAGGCGAAATGCAGGTCTTCGGCGTCGATATCGGTGGTACCGGCATCAAGGGTGCGCCCGTCGACATCGACGAGGGAAAGCTCGCCGCGCCCCGCTTCCGACTACCCACGCCGCAACCGGCAGAGCCGGCCGCCGTATCCAAGACCGTCGCCGATGTCGTGGCGCACTTCGGCTGGACGGGTGCGGTCGGGGCCACCTTTCCCGCTGTCATCAAGGGCGGTGTCGCAAGGACCGCGGCCAACGTCGACCCGGGCTGGGTGAACACCGACGTCGCGGGGGTACTTGGATCGGTGCTGCCCGGCGGGGTCGCCGTGCTGAACGACGCGGACGCGGCCGGGGTCGCCGAAATGACCTTCGGAGCCGGTCGCGACGTCGGTGGTGTCGTCATCATGACGACCTTCGGCACCGGTATCGGTACGGCGCTGTTCCTGCACGGCCAGCTCGTACCGAATACCGAGCTCGGTCACCTGGAGATCGGTGGACACGATGCGGAGATGAAGGCCTCCGACGCCGCGCGCGAACGCGACGATCTTTCCTGGGAGAAGTGGGCGAAGCGGGTCACTCGCTATCTGAGCGCCCTGGAGGCGCTGCTGTGGCCGGATCTCATCATCATCGGGGGCGGCGCAAGCCGAAAGGCGGACCGTTTCCTCGACCACCTCGACGTGCGCACGAAGATTGTTCCGGCGCAGCTGCAGAACGAGGCAGGAATTGTCGGTGCGGCGCTGTTCGCTGCTGTCGGCGACCAGACCCGTCCGAAGGCAGCGGTCAGACCGCCCCGCCGCCGCCCGCCCGCTACCCGACCTCCTGGAGGTCGCCGTCCCTGAACACGACGAGACAACCGCCGACGAGCCGAGCTGCTGCCACGTCCACCCGGTGGGTACGCAGCAGGCCGACCGGTATTTCGTCGAGGACCATCGTCTCGGGGACCATACCCGCGCGCACTCCGACGTCTGCATGGACTCCGACAGAGCGTGTCGGACGCCGGGGTGAGACACCATGGGTGTGCCGATGGCAAGGTGTGGGTGTAGGCATGGGCGGCGGGTTCGACGGTCCGGGCAGTCACCGCGATGGAACATGCCGCGGCGGACTCGGACGACCCCGATGAGGAGGCGCCATGCGTGAGCTGCGAGCGGTCGCGCTCAGCGAGGACGGCGGCTACCTCGTGCTCGCCGACATCGCGAGCGGACCCGATACGGAGAAGTTCCGGGTGCCGGTCGACGACCGGCTTCGCGCTGCGTTGCGCGGGGCTCGACGCAGCGAGGTCCGCCAGGAAAGCGCGCTGACTCCCCGAGAGATCCAGGCCCGCCTTCGGGCTGGCGAGACCGCCGCCGAAGTAGCGCGGGTCGCGGGCATCCCGGTCGAACGGGTGGAACGGTATGAGGGTCCGGTTCTTGCCGAACGGGCCCGGGTGGTGCAGGAGGCGCGTGCCGC
>NZ_CADDZT010000087.1:11125-23710 GCF_902812655.1 Candidatus Frankia meridionalis
GGCGGCACGCCCGGCCGGCCGCTGGGCGAGGTGGTCGACGCACGTCTGATGGCTGCGCAGGACAACCCGGATGGCGCCCAGTGGGATGCCTGGCGCCGCGTCGACGGGATCTGGCTCGTCCAACTCACGTCGGAAAGCCGGTGCGCACGCTGGACCTGGGACCCGGTCGTTCGCCGCGTTCGCCCGCACGACGATGCGGCCCGGGCACTGGTAGCTCCGGAAACGCCGGTCGAGCCCGCCGTCTCCCCGCAGCCCGCGCCCTCGGCCGCGGTTCGGCCGGCCGCCCCGGCCCTTACCCTCGTGCAGCAACCCACCACCACGCCCGCGACACCGGTTGCGTCAAGCGTGCCGTCTCAGACGACCGGGGCCCCGGTCGCCGTTTCAGTGCCGCCCACGCCGATCCAGCCGGCCGCGGCGCGGGGGCGCACGCACGGGACGTCACGACCCGCCGCCCGGGGCGGGGCACCTGCTGATCGCGCACCGGCCGTGACCACCCCGATGGTCGGCAGAGCGGCGTCATCGAGTCCCGAGCCCTCTCCGGTGTCGGCGGCCCCCGCGCGGGGTACTCGGCCAGGGCCAGGCGCTACGGGTGTTTCCGTGGATGCTGTCGCCCCGGCGACGCCCAAGTCGGTCGTGCCGGACCCCGTGCCCTCCGGCCCGGCACCAGCCGACCCGCTGCCCGCACCGGCCGAAACCGGGCTGACGGACGATGCGCCGTTGCGGAAAGTCGCCGAGTCGGACCCGCAGCCGCAGGCAACGCCAGGTGATGACCCGGAATCCGACGTCGACGAAGCCACGGCACAGCAGCCGGCGGCCCGGGGGCGGCCCGCGACATCCGGCCGTACGTCGGAGCGTGCCTCCGGCGGTCGTCGAGGTCGCAAGTCCGTGCCGGCCTGGGACGACATCGTCTTCGGCGCACGACGCCCGTAGGACACCCCCCGACGCCCGGAAGAACAACAGCCAGGAGAACAACACCCGGAAGCCGGAAGCCCAACAACTGGAAGACAGCATGTCCAGGGGCTTCAGCGAGGGTCAATTGCCAGTTCTGTCGTGAGGGAACCGTCACACCAGCGGGCTGGAACCAAATCCCGACGAAGACTGTTGAAGATGGTGTGACTGGAACCACTACCAAACCGACGCTGACCAACCTCGACCGGTGCGACCGGTGCGGCGCGCAGGCGTATGTGCGGGTCGTGCTTCCCGGTGGCGGCGAACTGCTCTTCTGCCGACACCACGCCAAGTCCCACGACTCGAAGCTGCGGGCCATGGCGATCGAATACCATGATGAATCCGACAAACTGACCATTTCACCCTGAATCGTCCGCCGTTCGGCGGAACGGACCCCTCTGCCTGACCCCCGCGGACACCTACGGAGCCCTGTCGGCGGGGGCATTTTGATGTCGTCCGGAGGCATGGCGCGCCAACAGGCGACATGCCTCCGTTATCCGTATCGAGACGCCGGGTGATGCCGGTGACCGCCAGCAGATCCCACTCGAGGCCTACTGTTATCCCCCAGTGTGTCCGCTGGCCGGGGGCCGTACCGTGGGTGCCGTGTCGATGGCGAACAAGATGCGTCCCGTCGTGCCACCGTTGACTGGTCCTGTGTCCGAACCGTCGCCGTCACCTGCGCTGGTACGCCCGGCCCCTCCTCGTCCATCGAGCCTTCCGCCATCACCGGCTGTGACACCGGCGGCAGTGGCGGCAGTGGCCACCTCGCGCGGACGGGTGTCCATGCGTGCATTTATTCTTGTCCGGCAGACCGTCGCCGGCGCATGGCGTGACCGGGTGCTGGGCCTGGCAGCCGAAGCCGGCTTCTGGCAGTTGCTATCCCTTCCCCCCTTACTGCTGGCGATCCTGGGCACGATCGGCTATGTCGGGGACGCTGTCGGTGGGGACGCTGTCGAAAGCGTCCGGCAAAGTCTCCTCTCCGGCGCCAACGATCTACTCACGCCGTCGGTCGTCGACGACGTGGTTCGTCCGACCATCAACGAGATCCTCACGCACGGCCGTCCAGATGTGATCTCGATTGGCTTCCTGCTGTCGTTGTGGACCGGCTCGTCCGCGATGTCCACCTACGTGAACACCATCACCATCGCCTACGGACAGCGTGAGCTGCGCTCAGCGGTCCGCAGCCGGCTGCTGGCGCTCCGGCTCTACATCACCCAGGTAACCAGCGGGGTGATACTCCTACCCGCGCTGGTTCTCGGACCGGGCCTGATCGCCCAGATCCTGAACGCCGAACACCACCACGTCGTGGACTGGTTGTTGAAGATCCTGTTCTGGCCGGTGGTGGCGCTGCTCTCCCTGGGGATGCTCACCTCGCTGTACCACCTGTCGCTGCCATCCCGGCGCCCATGGCGGCGGGCCCTGCCGGGCGGACTGCTCGCGCTGGTGCTCTGGATCGTCGGCAGTTACCTGCTGCGGCTCTACCTGGAGACCGTCTTCGGCCATGAACTGATCTACGGCTCGGTGGCGGCACCGGTCGCCGCGCTGCTGTTCTTCTACATCACCGCGCTTGCCGTCCTGCTCGGAGCCGAGCTCAATGCCGCCATCGACGAGGTGGTCGAGCCCGCGCCCGTACCGGCGGATGCCATACCACCATCCAGCCGGAGCACCGCCGGCCGGCCGTGGCACTCCCGTTTCCGGCTGCGCCGGTCACGGGTTCAGTAGGCGCCCCGGGTTCAACAGGCACCTCAGTAGGTGCAGGAACCTGCAGCACCCGCACCCGGGGCTGTCGCAGCGCCCGGCGCCTTGGTCGTAAGCGGCGCCTTCGTCGCAGGCGAGGTCCTGATGGTAGCCGGAGCTCGGGCTGCCACCGGAGCCATGACGGCGGTAAGGGCGGCAGGCTCGACAGCAGACACGGAGACGATGTTCGGCAGCGAAGCGCTCGCGGTCGGGGGTGCCGCACCGAGATCGGCGAGGAAGGCCGCCAGTTTGTTCGGGTCGGTGAGCAGCACCGACTGGCCGCCGAGCTGGCCAGGTGATGCCGGGACCGTCGTGAAACGCACACCCGGGGTGCCGATGCCGTGTAACCGGACCGCGAGCGGCTGCAGATCCGCCAGGGACGTGCCGTCATCAACCGTGATGGACGAGGTGGCCGCGTCCAGAAACGAGGTCAGCTTCGCGGGACTGGTGAGCGTGCTGGTCGATGTAGCCGACCGGAAGACCACGCCGATGAACTGCTGCTGGCGCCGGATCCGGTCGAGGTCGCCTTCCGGCAGGCCGTAGCGCTGTCGGACGAAGGCAAGTGCCTGCTCGCCGTTCAACACGTTGTCACCGACATGGCCGTGCCATCCCGACATTCGGTCGTCGAGGTTACTCGTGCTCCCGCCGGGCAACGGCTTCACGCATACGGTCACCCCGCCGAGAGCGTCGGTCATCCGCTGGAAGCCGATGAAATCGATCTGTAGGTAGTGATCGATACGAATCTTCGTCAGCGTCTCCAGGGTGGCCATCAGCAGAGAAGGCCCGCCCAGTGCGAAAGCGGCGTTGAGCTTCGCTTTCTGGCTCGCGTGGCCGCGCCCGGAGGAGTCGGTGTAGCCGGGGATCGTCACCCAGAGGTCGCGTGGGAACGAGACCAGGGTGGTGGAACCGTCCGCGTCCAGATGGACGAGGATCGTGGTGTCCGAACGCTGGCCCTCGACCTCGCCGAACTCGCCACCCGTACCGGCACGGCTGTCCGAGCCGACCATGAGGATGTTCTGTGTGCCACCGCCGGCCGCCGCCGGCCGCCGGACGGACGGGGAGAAGGTCAGTGGGACGCGGTGGACCTTCCCGTCGTAGTACCGAAGTACCAGCCACCCACCGCAGGAGGCGGCCAGTACCAGTACCGACGCCAGCGCCGCCACCATGATGGCCACCCGCCGTCGGGTGGAAGTCGGGGGCTGCCGCGGGCCCGGGAGCTGACCGTCGGGTGACCCACCGGGTAAGCCCGGCCCGGGGCCGATGCCGCCCCGCCGTTGCGTGGCGGAACGGCCCAACCCGTCCGGAGGCCACGTCATGGCCACGTCCCCTCGTCCGCCCCACCATCGCAGCGCCGCTGGACTGGTGGGTCCTGTGGCGCCAACCCTCTGGACGACCCGCGCCTGACCGCAGGTTCCCAATCATGGGTGTCAGGTCCGCGACGCCGGTGACCGCCGTGGCCCCCGTCCGGCCGGCTACGGTCAGCCGAACTCCGCCCGGATGGCGGGACCGTCGGCGTCAAGTCCGGGCGCGGGCGGCCGCTCGAACGGGTCCGGCCAGTCCGTCATCTTCACCGGATTGCCAGGCAGGGGAAGACCGCCGGCCGCCACCACCATGCGGCGGAAATCAGCCTGATCCGAGGACACCGCCTCCGCGACATCGTTGATAAGGCCGCACGGGACGCCCGCTTCGTCCAGAACCGGCAGCCATTCGGCCGCCGGTCGGGTGCGAAGAGTGTCCTCCACCTCGCGTTTGAACGTGTCCCGAGCTGACAGTCGCGCGCCGTTGGTGGCATACCGGGGATCGGTGCCGAGATCCGGGCGATCCAGTGCACGGCACAACTTTCCGAAGAGTCCATCGTTCGCGGCGCAGATCACAATGCTGCGGTCCGCACACGCGAACGTGTCGAACGGCGCGATCGAGTAATGTGCGTTGCCTATGCGTGGTGGGGTTGTGCCGGTCGCCAGATAGGACAATGCGGCACCCTCGAGCAACGACAGTGTGGCATCGAACATGGCGATGTCGATATGGGTACCGCGACCGGTCGCCGTCCGTCCATGCAACGCCGCTCCGATCGCGCCGAAGGCGTACAGACCGGCAGCCAGGTCCGCGATCGGGATCCCTGGCTTCACCGGTTCGCCGTCCGGCGAACCGGTGATCGACATAATACCGGTGGCGGCCTGCACGACCGCGTCGTAGGCGGGTCGGTTTCGCCACGGCCCGGTCTGCCCGAAGCCTGAGATGCTCGCGTATACCAACCGAGGATTACGCTGCGACAACGTATCCCAACCGAGACCGAGCCGGTCCATCACACCGGGACGGAAGTTCTCCACGAGCACATCGGCCCGGTCGATGATAGAGAGTAACGTCGCGTGATCGACCGGATCCTTCAGATCGAGCGCAACCGACTGTTTGCCACGGTTCACCCGGGCGAAGTAGAGCGACCGATCGTCCTTGAACGGACCGTATGAGCGAGAGTCATCTCCGTGGCCGGGGCGTTCGACCTTGATGACGCGAGCGCCGAGATCAGCGAGCATCAGAGTGGCTAACGGCCCTGCCAATACCCGAGTGAGATCGACAACAAGAAGACCATCCATGGGACCGCATGACATCGGCACTCCTCGGACGCTACCCGTTACGGGCCGGCGCGGCCTACCGTTGGAACTATGAGTGCGTGCCCAGGTGGAACCCCGCCTTCTCCCGACAGGTCCCAGCGCCTTACCGTCGCTGATAGTCAAACCGCGGTCCTCGGCAGTACCACCACAGCGCAGACCGCGCCCCCCGCCGTGTCATCGACGGACCCGGTGGGGCCGGCCACGGCAGCGGACGACACATCCACGGCGGATGTGTCGTCCGGTTTCAACGGCGAAGACCAGGCCGGCGAGGACGAAGTAAGCGAAGACGAAGTCGACAAGGGCCAGGCCGGCCACGACCAACAGCCACAGGCCGCCTTCCGTCGATTCATGGCCAGCGGATGGGCTCCGACACCCGCCGTGACACCGGCTCGTGCCGATGTAGTTCCCTACGCGGCCAAGCGCCGCGCACTGTTGGGATCGCGGTTCCCGTCCGACACACTGGTGGTGCCCAGCGGCGGACTTCAGGTGCGAGCAAACGACACAGATTACCCGTTCCGGCCTGGAAGCGACTTCTTCTGGCTGACCGGTTGTCACGAACCCGACGCGGTGGTGATTCTCCATCCAAGCGCGGCCGGCGATCACGACGCGGTCCTGTATGTCGCCGACCGCTCGGACCGCTCCACCCCGGCCTTCTACACCGATCGGCGTTACGGCGAACTGTGGGTCGGCCCGCGACCCGGCATGCGGGAAAGGTCGGTGACCCTCGAGATCGAATGCCGGCCGCTCGGCGAACTCACCGAAGCTCTGGGCCGGCTGTCGCCGGCGACGACCCGGGTGCTGCGCGGGATGGACCCGCGGGTGGACCGCCAGGTTCTGCGGTACGTGCCTTTCGGCCCGGCCAGGTCCGACCGTGGTTCCGGCGGCCCGGCCGACCGTGACCTGGAGCTGGCACAGACCCTCTCCGAGCTGCGACTGGTCAAAGACGATCACGAGACGGCGATGCTGGAGAACGCGGTCGCCGCGACCGTGCTCGGGTTTTCCGAGTGCGTGCGTGAGATGGGCCACGCGATGGCCCTGCCGAACGGTGAACGGTGGCTGGAAGGCACGTTCTGGCGTCGCGCTCGAGTCGACGGCAACGACGTCGGGTACGGGTCCATCGTCGCCTGCGGCCATCACGCCACAACGCTGCACTGGGTCCGTGACGACGGGCCGGTGTGCAGTGGCGACCTCGCGCTACTGGACATGGGTGTGGAGTCCCGTTCGCTTTACACCGCCGACATCACACGCACACTTCCCGTGGACGGACATTTCAGCGACGTGCAGCGTCGGGTATACGACGTGGTCCATGCGGCCCAACAGGCCGGAATCGACGCAGTGGGTCCGGGGGTGAAGTTCCTCGACCCGCACCGGGCCGCAATGCGGGTGATAGCTGAGGCGCTGCACGACTGGGGGCTGCTTCCGGTGAGCGTCGACGAGTCCCTCTCGGAAGCTCCGGAAGCCCCGAACGCGGGCCTGCATCGCAGATATACCCTGCACTCAACGTCACATATGTTGGGACTCGACGTCCACGACTGCGCCCAGGCCCGGGATGAGGCCTACCGCGACGCGCCGCTGGTAGCCGGGATGGTACTGACGGTCGAACCAGGACTGTACTTCCAACCTGACGACATTACGGTGCCCCCGGAGCTGCGTGGGATCGGGGTCCGCATTGAGGACGACATTCTCGTCACCACCGATGGCCACCGCAACCTGTCCGAGGCTCTTCCCCGTACGTCGACGGCGGTGGAAAGCTGGATGGCCCGGCATCGGACGGGCTGAGCCCGACATGACCTGGGCGACAGGTTGTCGACTTCTCAACCCGTCGCCCAGGAAACAGTTCTCGTCACATGCCCCCATATAGGACGCAAGCGGTACCAACCAGGGGTTTGACCTCCGCATACTGGCACCACACCGCGGCCGACCCCCACAGGTCCATGGACCACTACTCGGTCGCACCCACGGCGAATGCGACCGAGAGCCACTCAGTGAGCCTTGTCGTACGCCTCGACGATGTTGGAAGCGATACGGCCACGGTCACTGACCGTGTAGCCGTTAGCGCGCGCCCACTCGCGAATGTCGGCAGTACGGTCGGTACCACCGGTACGGCGAGAAGCGCCACGCGGCCCACGCCGGGCGGCAGTTGCCCGGCCACCAGAGCGACGCGCCGCTCCAACGAACGGAGCCAACGACTCACGCAGCTTGGTGGCGTTCTTCTCGGACAGATCGATCTCGTACGAAGCGCCGTCCAGTCCGAACCGAACAGTCTCGTCAGCCTCGTGTCCATCGAGATCGTCAATCAACGACACGATGGTCTTCTGCGCCATGCCACTCTCCTTCAGGTCAGCGAACCGCGGAACTCTCGGGACTAGTATTACCACGTCATCAGGAAGAACTGTAACGGCTGCTTCGGACACGCGCGACTGCCATCGCCTCCGGACATGCCACCGGAGGCGTCATCGACGCCACACAACACCCCTCGGGTAGACGTGAGTCACGTCTACCAAAGGACCCGATGCCACCGTCAGGATAATTTTTGATCATGAGTTGTCGCCGAATCGCGACTTCCGATCCGAAACGCCGGTGGTCGGCGCAGACAAGGACGTCACGGTCCGGAAGGCGGAGTGAGCACCACGCAACGCCATCAAGGATGCGCGGCAGCGAATGTCTTACACCACGTACGGGCCGGGGATGGGCTCATCCGATTCACGGTCTGGTAGAGAGCGAGGCGTGCGGTGGATGCGCGGACATGGATCGTCGATGCGGCAAATGTGATCGGGGCACGACCGGACGGATGGTGGCGCGACCGCGCAGCCGCCGCCCTACGCCTCCACCAACGCTTGTCCGGGTTCTGCGCAGGCACATACGTGCCGCGAACACCCGGCGGCCCCGAACCGCCCGATCGGGTGGTCCTGGTATTGGAGGGCACGGCCCGGGCCGGGGTCGCGGCCGGGCCGGACACGGACACCACCCGGCTCGTCGTCATCCACGCGACCGGATCGGGTGACGACGCCGTCATCGACCAAATCCACCGACAGCCCGGTCCGGTATTTGTCATCACTGCCGACCGGGAGCTTCGTGGCCGTGCTCAGGCAGCGGGCGCGACCGTGGTGAGGCCAGGATGGCTGTGGGCTGTTCTCGACGACACCGGCCCGGTCTGAAGGCCCCTGAAGGCCCCTGAAGGCCCCTCAGGACCGGCTCAGACCGACGTAGCGGGCCGCTCCGGACCTCCGGGGACAGGAAGCATCCACGCCGCGAACCTGCCGGCGCTGACGCTGACCTTCAGGGGAATGCCGAAGCACGCCGACAGCAACGGACCCGTCAGGGTCGTCGCGACCGGCCCCGCAGCCGCCACGCTGCCCGCGCGCAACAGCAGCGCGTGGGTGATGCCCGGCGGAATTTCCTCGACGTGGTGGCTGACAATTACGGTCACCGGCGACAGGGGGTCCGCGACCAGCCGGGTGAGATGGCGCAGCAGGGCCTCACGTGCCCCCAGATCGAGCCCGGCGGCCGGTTCGTCCATCAGAAGTAGCTCGGGGTCCGTCATCAGCGCACGAGCGATCTGGACGCGTTTGCGCTCTCCTTCGGACAAAGTGCCGTATCGCCGCTCGATGAGATTCCTGCACCCGACCTGCACAAGCAGATCCCGTGCCCGGCGCAGGTCGTCGTCGGCGTACTTTTCGCCCGCGCGCCCGACAACGGACCACGCGGCGGTCATGACCACGTCGATGACGCGTTCATGGGTGGGCAGGACGTCCGCCACTGCGGAACTCGCCAGGCCCACCCGACTTCGAAGGTCGAAGACATCGATCTCACCGAGTCGGCCGCCGAGCAGCTCGACCGTTCCCAGAGTCGGGAAAACCCGGCTCGCCGCAACCTGAAGCAGGGTTGTCTTCCCGGCGCCGTTCGGCCCGAGAATCACCCAACGCTCACCGTCCGCGACAGTCCAGTGGATGTCAGAAAGCAGCGTCGCGCCGTCTCTCACAACGGTTACAGCGTCCAGGCGCAACACCACGTCGGGCACGGCGCTCACGTTACGCGCCCCATCGGGGCGCAGAGCCGACCGGGATGCTGTGTCCGCCGTGGGGGTGACCGACTTCTCAGAACAGCCGGCGGCGACGGGGCGGGTTCGACATGCGGGCGGCAGGCTGCCAACCGCCCGACAGCCCTTCGTCATCGCACTCCGGATGGAATTCCGGTTCATTCTGACGAGGCGGTACCGGTATCCGGCCGCGGCGCCGTGGCGGTCCATGACCCGCGCCGACGGCGGCGGCCGTCGGCGAATGACCACCCTGAACAGAGTCGACGGGTACGACGAGATCGGCCGCCAGATCGTCGAGGTCCTCCACAACCCGCCTGATCGCGACCTCTATCCGTGCGGTCAGGCGATGTCCGGAGGACGCGTGGAGCGCCCCGATCCGGCGTCGGGCCTCCTCCACCGCACGCCTTGCGACCTCGAGATGTTCAGCGGTGCTGCTCAACGATGCACCTCGCTCAGGTGGTGGGTGAGATCGCCGGTCGCGGACCGTGCCAGTCCGGACGCCGACGGATACCACGCATGAGTCTCGCTTGGTTACGCTCCGCCGACTAGTCGGCCGAAGAGCGAGCGATCATGGTTCTTCGCCCGTGTCCGGAGCCCGAAGGGGCTCTACCGGGAAAGCGGTGCGGCGATCTCCGCCCACACGACCTTGCCGTCGCCGGCAGAACGTGTCCCCCACCGGGACGCGATCAGGGAGACCAGTTCAAGGCCACGACCGCCCTCGTCGTCGAAGGCCGCGTGGCGACGTCGCGGCACCCGCGGGTCACAGTCGGCAACTTCCACGATCACTCGCGATCCGGTCCGACGCAGCCGGACGGACAGCGGGGAGCGGCCGTGCACCAACGCATTCGTGACGAGCTCCGACATCAGAAGGACCACGGAGTCGACCGTGTCGGGATCCACCGACCACAGCGTCAGCAGATCATGAGCGCGTCCGCGGGCCTCGCCGAGGCCCGCGGACCCCTCGGGAACCCCGATGTCGGCAAAGCGGGTCGCCCCGCCGGAGTCGGTGTCAGGCAGGCCGACCAGCAGCAGCGCGACATCGTCCTCGTGGCCCTCGTCCCGCCCGAGAGCCGCGAGCGCCTGGTCCGCCCGTTTCCCCAGCGAACCGTCCTGACGCGAAAGCACCGCGGCGAGATCCGAGACACCCGCGTCGATGTCGCGGTCCCGGCTTTCCACCAGCCCGTCGGTGAACAGCACGAGCAGAGCACCCCGGTGCAGACGGACCGTGTACTCCTTGACGTCGCCGCGGCCGAGACCGAGCGGGGTCCCGACCTCCATGTAGAGCCGGGACACCAGGCCGTCGGCCGCCACCACCAGCGGCGGCGGATGACCCGCGTTCGCAAGCGTCAGCAGGCCCGTGTGCGGCTCGACGACGCCGTAGATGCAGGTCGCGATCTGGCCTTCGTCGATCTCGCAGACAACGCTGTCCAGCAGCGTCAGCACCTCGTAGGGCGACAGGTCGAGCCGTGCGCACGTCCGTACGGCGGTCCGCAGCTGGCCCATCACCGCCGCGGCCCGGACTCCCCTGCCCATGACGTCACCGATGACCAGACCGACCCGACCCGCTCCGAGGTCGATGACGTCGAACCAGTCACCACCGACCTCGGTGTCCGCGACGCCGGGTACATAACGGGCGGCGACCTCAAGGCCTTCCGGCTCGACCACCGTCGGCGGCAGGAGGCTGCGCTGCAGGGTCAGCGCGGTGTCCCGGCTCCGGCGGTAGAGCTCGCCATGTTCCACCGCCACCGCCGCGCGCCCGGCAAGTTCCTCAAGGAACGCGACATCGGCCTCGGTGAACGGCGGGCGGTCCCCGGCCGCCATCAGGGTCACCACTCCGGCGACCTGCCCACGCAGGATCAACGGGACCGCGGCGAGGGTGTGCGCGCCCACGTGCCGCATCCACCGTGCCATGTCCGTGGACGACAACCAGGACGCGCCGCCCAGCGGGGCGATATGGCCGCGGCCGGTGAGCGCGGCGAGGTTGACCGGGCTGTCCTGCGGCCACTGGCCGGTCCGGGCCCGGGGCATCGGCAGCTGGGTGAGGCCGGCGCGGACGGAGGCGACGGCACGACGCAGAACCGGCCCGCTGATCGCCGTGACAGATCCATGGTCGTCGGCCTGACCGTCCGAACCGGACTCGACCAGGTAGACCGCGCATGAGTCGGCGAGCTCGCCCACGACGACGTCGGTGAGCGCGCGTAGCGCACGTTCCGGCTCGAGCGCACTCCCGACCGCCCCGGTCGCCCGTGCGAGCAGTTCGAGCCGCCGGCCGGCCTCCCGGGCGGCGGCCTCAGCCGTCCGGGATCTCCTCCGCCCGGCGGCTCGACTGGGCCTCGGCGAGAACCCGCTCGAACAGGGTTGCGCGTTCCAATGCCTGGGCGCACTGATCCGCGAGCGCGGTGAGGTAGGCGCGGTCCGCCGCGGAGAACTCGCGGGGAGCCGGGAAACCGAAGGCCAGCACGCCGAAGGGAGCATCGGTGGTCGCCAGTGGCAGAACCGCCCAGGCATGCTCATCGGTCTCGGCCAGGCTCGCGGTCAGATCCGGTATCGGCCACCGCTCAGCCAGTTCCTCCCTGCCGGAAAGGAACAACGGCCGACCGCCTCGAACCGTTTCCGCCGCCGGGTGGACCGCCCCGAGGCTGATGTCGGACCAGCTACGGACGAACAGCGGCGGGTAGCCGAGCAGCGACCGGAATCGCAGGCGGTCGTGGCCCTCGTCGACCAGGGCCACGCCCCGCCCGGCAACACCCAACGCCTGCTTCCCGGCGTCCAGCACCACCGCGGTGACCTCATCGACCGTCACCGCACGCGACAGTGCCGCGGTAACCAGGTGCAGGCGCTCGGTGCGCTCGGCCGCGTTCTGCGCGCGAGCCGCCAACGCACTACGGACCGTCTCAGCAGCGCGTACCTCGGTGACGTCCCGGCAGGTACCGATCCACTCGACCAGCTGGTCACCATCCGCGACGGGTAGTGCCCGGATGGCGAGTACCCGCTGCGTGCCGTCCATGCCTGCGATACGGAACTCTGCTTCGAAGGCGGTTCGCTGCTCGACCGCCCGCCACCAGGCCTGCGCGACCCGGTCCCGGTCCTCGGCGTGGACCGCGTCGAGCCAACCGACGCCAGCGATCTCCGAACGCCGCTGACCCGTGATCGCGCGCCACCGCGGCATGTCGACCTCAAGGGCGCCCCGCTCGCCTACGTGAAACACGTCCGCGTCCGCGGCCTCGGCCTCGGCGAGCGCGCGGTACC
>NZ_CADDZT010000087.1:24079-24724 GCF_902812655.1 Candidatus Frankia meridionalis
CGGGCGTCCGTCGCCGGATACCAGCTCACCGTCCAGGTCTGCGGCGGGTGCGGGCCACCGGTCGCGACACTCACCTCAAGATTGACCACGGGATCTCCGGTCGCCAGCACCCGGTGCAGCAATCGGTCCATCTCGTGGCCGATGTCACCCAGTAGCTCCGGCATGGTGCGACCGATGTGATCATCCGCCGATCGCCCGTTCAGCCGAGCCAGGACCTCATTGACCCGCAGGTAGCGCCCCTGGATGTCGTAGAAGGCAAATCCGACCGGCGCCTGGGTGAACATGGCCTCGAGCAGACCGATGGTTGACCCCAGCGAACCGGTCGCAGCACTCATGGCGATGCCGGCCGGATCAACTCCGCGCCCTTCTGTACCTTCCGTGAAATTTCCGTCACAGTCATCCGCCTCGCGGGCCCCACCCTCGTCGCTCCGGCCACGCGCCGACGCCGGCGGCGGTTGTCCGGACGGCTCCTCGAGGAACGGCGTTGTCATGGGAAAAGATTGTGACCGGTGGGGCAACGTTGTGCTCATCGCCCTACCCCTGACATTTCCGGACACCGACTCGACCTCATGCCCCACCCCCGGCCGTCCCCACGCTCGTGACATCCTCGACGCCGAGGGACGGTCGGGTCGGCTCGGCCGCGTA
>NZ_CADDZT010000087.1:25390-34607 GCF_902812655.1 Candidatus Frankia meridionalis
TGCCGGTACGGGCGGATGCGCGCCTTGAGCGCCACCGGCCACCCGAGCCGTTCCGCGGCGAGAACCGCCTCGTCGGCGGAGCCGACCGTGATGAAGGGCTGCACGTCGATGCCGTAGCAGTCGAGCAGCTCGGCCGTTCGGGCGTCGTCGAGTGGGCCGCCACATCCGGCTAACAACGTCCGGGCCTCCTCGACCCGCCGGGCCAGGTCCGGCACCGAACCGGTCGGTTCCGCCCGCCACCGGGCGTAGGACACCGCCCGCACGAGTGCCGCCACAGCGCCTTCCGGCGAGGGGTAGCCCGGTACTGGCGCCAGTTCCGGCGGTACCTCGATACCCAGCACCGTTGCGAGGACGGGCACGTCGACCACCTGGGCCGCCGCCGCCACCGCCACCGCCACCGGACCGGGTTCGGACGGCGAGAGTCGCACCACCGTCGCGATCAGAGCGTCAGCACGGCCGGCAGCGTCGACCAGCGCCTCCGTGAACACCTCCGGCGCGGTGCCGCCGGGCAGCAGGATCCGTTCCACCTCCAGACCGGACGCCTCCGCCGCCTGGCAGGTCAGCCAGACCAGCGCCCGGGAATCGCCGACGACCGCGACCCGCCGGCCGGCCGGCAGCGGCTGTGAGGTGAGCAGCAGCGCCACGTCGAAGCCCTGGGAGATCCGATCGACCCGGATGACCCCGGTCTGTCGCAGCAACGCGTCGTCCAGCGTGGAGCGGCCGCTGGTGACGACCACCACCGGTGTGCGCCGCCCGACCCGCCGCGCGAGCCGAGCGAACTTCCGAGGGTTACCGAACGTCTCCACGTGCATGAAGACCACGTCGGTGGCCGGGTCCTCCTCCCAGTACTGCAGAAGGTCGTTGCCGCTCACGTCGACCCGGTCACCGGCCGAGACGAAACCGGACAGGCCCACCCCTCGCCCGGCCGCCGCGTCCAGCAGCGCCGCGCCGAGCGGACCGGACTGGGAATAACAACCGACCCGCCCCGGTGCGGGCATCCGGGGAGCCAACGACGCGTTCAGCCCGGTGGCGAGGTTCTGGATGCCCAGACTCGCCGGACCCACCACACGCATCCCGGACGCCCGAGCCGCGGCCGTCACCTCGATTTCCATCTGGTAGTCGCCCAGGTCCGTGAGGACCACCAGACCGCGCACGCCCTTGCGCCCGCACTGCTCGATGACCTCGGACACGTTCGGTGGCGGAACACACACCACGGCAAGGTCGACCGGGCCCTCGATGTCGGTGACCGAGGCGACCGCCCGCACGGACGCCACCGCTCCGGGAAACTCGGCCGCGGCGGGATTGACCGGATACACCGGTCCGGCGAACCCGCCTGCCAGCAGGTGACGCAGAACCGTGTGACCGACCGCGTCCCGGTCCCGGGACGCCCCGATCACGGCGATGGACCGCGGATGCAGCAGCCGGACGATCGATGCTGCCTCCGCGTGGTGCTCACGAGCGCGCATGACGTCCACCGAGGTCTTCGTCGGAGCGATCTCGAACGACAACCGGACCGCCCCGCTGTCCCACGCTCGTGACACGGTGTAGCCGGCGTCCAGGAAGACCCCGATCATCTGCCGGTTCTCGCCGAGCACGTCGGCATCGAAACGACGGATGCCGCGTTCCGCCGCCGCGGCGGCGAGATGTTCCAGCAGCACCGAACCGAGTCCACGACCCTGGTGCGCGTCCTCCACGAGGAAGGCGACCTCGGCCGCCGGCGCGGGGAACCGCGCCCCGGGCGGTGGGCTGTCCGGACCGGCCTGCCCCGGCTCCCCCGCCGGCTGTTGCCCGGGGACGCCCTCCCAGTGGGCGAAGGCCACGATCTCGTCTCCGATCAGGGCGACCAACGCGCCACGGACCCACTGGTCAACGACGGTCATCCGGTTGACGTCGGCGTCGGTCAGGGGCCCGCGCGCGCTGAAGAAGCGGAAGTAAATGCTGCGCGTCGACAGGCGCCCCCAGAACGCCCGCAGCCTGTCTCCATCCGCGGGTAGGACGGGCCGCAGGTGGGAGGTGCCCCCGTCCGCGAGGACGACATCGGCCTCCCAGCGTGCCGGGTACACCATCGCGGCGTCGCCCTCCACCTGCATGATCCGTCCCGGGCAGGCCGGGTCACTCATCGGTCGCCAAGGGGGTCGAGACCGTGCAGCGGCAGGATCTCCCGCCGGGTGGCCGCGACGGCCCGGTCCAGCGGGTCGTCCGGATCGCCCTCCCCGGCGTCCCAGGTATGGAAACCGATGTCGGCGCCGTCACCGAAACGGCCCGGCGGGAGATCGTCGCCAGCTGTTGACCCGGTGGCGTCCCGAACCCGCTCGGCGGCGGCACGGCGCCAGTCGTCCGGCACCGGCCGTGAACAGTCCAACGGCATATGGCAGGCGACTGCCAGCAGATGCGTCCAGGCACGTGGCACCACCGACGCGAGCGCGTACCCGCCGCCTCCGCAGGCGACCCATCGTCCGGCGCACACCTCATGTGCCAGATCGTGCAGGGCTTGGTAGGACGCGCGCTGTCCCTCGACCGACAGTGTCAGGTCCGCAAGGGGGTCAAGGTAGTGGGTATCACACCCGTTCTGGGTGATCAGAATCTCAGGCCGGAACTCACGCAGCAGCACCGGGACCACACCACTGAACGCCCGCAGCCAGCCTTCATCGCCTGTGGACGGCGGCAGCGCCACGTTGACCGACGTCCCGGTCGCCTCCCCCACGCCCGACTCCTCCGGGAAACCGGTGCCGGGAAACAGGGTCCGGCCGGACTGGTGCAACGAGATCGTCAGCACCCGCGGGTCGTCGTAGAAGGCTGCCTGGACCCCGTCGCCGTGATGGACATCCACGTCGACATAGGCCACCCGGGACGCACCGTTGCCCAGCAACCAGGCGATCGCCACCGCGGGGTCGTTGTAGATGCAGAACCCGCTGGCCGCGCGACGCATGGCATGGTGCAGTCCGCCGGCCAGGCTCACGCCATGGCCGTACTGTCGCGTCCACACGGCCTGCGTCGCCGCCAACGTTGCTCCGGTCACGCGGGCGGCCGCCTCATGCATGGACGCGAAGACCGGATTGTCCGGCGTCCCGAGGCCGAACGCGACAGCCAGCCGGCGGGTGGCCGACTCCGGCAGGTGTCGCACCGCCTGCACGTAGGCAGGGTCGTGCACGAGCTCGATCAACTCGTCGGAGGCAAGGCCTGCCGGGCGGACGATCACGTCTGGCCCGTTCAGCACGCCGGCGCGCATGGCCAGGTCCATGGTCAGCTCAAGGCGGACCGGGTGCAGGGGGTGAGTCCGCCCGAAATCGTAGTGGACCAGCTCGGCATCCCACACGACAAGGGTGGGCGGCCCGGACCGGTCCTTGTCGGCCGAAGCGTCCGGCCGCGTGGAACCGCCCATGGGCTGACACTAGCCGGGCGAGGGTCCCACACCCATTCAAAACTCGACAGACGGCAAGGCCGAATCGGTCAGGTCGGCACAACCCATGACAACAGTCGCACGTGGTGATGTTTTCAGTGCCGTCCTGGCGTTCGGGCGGGCATCGCGGAGTCCGGGATTCGTTAGGGTCTGAGTCCGTGGCTGTTGGACACGGTAACGAACACGGGGTTGCGCCGGATGCCGGGCCGAAGGCGGACACCAGGGGGCACCCGTTGTGGGCGCCATCGCCAGAACGGGTCCGCAACGCTGGGGTCACCGCCTACCTCTCCTGGCTGGCGGCTGAGCACGGCCGGCACCTGGCCGACGCCGAAGCACTGTGGCGCTGGTCGGTGGAGGACCTGGAGGGGTTCTGGAACTCGATCTGGGACTTCTGCGCGATCGAAGGTGAGCGTGGGGACGGACCCGCGCTCGCGGACGCCCGAATGCCGGGCGCCCGGTGGTTTCCAACCGCCCGCGTGAACTACGCCGAAAACGCCCTCACCCGGCATGGCCCGGCCCCCGCGGTGATCGCGGTTCGCGAGGACGCCACCACCGCAGTGGTGTCCTGGGACGAGTTGCGCCGTGACGTGGCTGCGGCAGCGGCGGGCCTGCGGCGTCTGGGGGTGAACCCCGGCGACCGAGTCTGTGCGGTACTGCCGAACTGTGTCCACGCTGTTGTGGCGATGCTCGCGGCGACGGCGATCGGGGCTGTCTGGTCGTCCTGCTCTCCGGATTTCGGGCCCACCGGTCTTGCCGACCGGTTCGCCCAGATCTCCCCGACCGTGCTCATCGGTGTCGATGGATACACCTTCGGCGGGAAGTCGTTCGACACGCTCGGTGCGCTCGCCAGGGTGGCCGAGCGGATACCTGGGCTCCGCGCGACTGTCGTGGTCCCGTATCTGGCCACCGACGCGCTCGAACGTGCCCATGCCGCCCACCTGCCGGCAGTCCTGTCCTGGGAGGACCTGCTCGCCGGCTGCGACGACCCCGTCCCGGCCTTCCACCGGGTCCCGTTCGACGCACCGCTGTGGATCCTGTACTCCTCGGGTTCGACCGGGCCGCCCAGGCCGATCGTGCAGGGGCACGGCGGCATCCTGCTGGAGCACCTCAAGTCACTGGTGCTCCATCTCGACCTCGGCCCCGACGACCGCTTCCTGTGGGTGACGAACACCGGCTGGATGATGTGGAACCTGCTGGTTTCCGGCCTGCTTGCCGGCACGACCGTGGTGCTCTACGACGGGAGCCCGAAGTCTCCGGATCCGGGTGCCCTGTGGCGGCTGGCCGAGGCAGCCCGGGTCACCTGCTTCGGGGCAAGCCCCGGGTTCTTCAGCGAGTGCGCGCAGGCGGGCCGCATCCCCCGCGCGGAAGCGGACCTGTCGGCGATACGCACCGTCGGTTCCACCGGTTCACCACTGAGCCCGGACTGCTCAGCGTGGGTGTATGAGGCTGTCGGCTCCGACCTGATGCTCTCGTCGATCAGCGGTGGGACGGAGATATGCACAGCACTCACGCTGGGCATGCCCACCCTGCCCGTGTACGCCGGTGAGATGGGGATGCGCGGGCTCGGCTGCGCGGTAGCCACTTTCGACGACGACGGCAAGGAGATCATCGATGAGGTCGGTGAGCTCGTGGTCACCTCGCCCATGCCCTCCATGCCGGTCTTCCTATGGGGCGACGAGGACGGCTCCCTCATGCATGCGTCCTACTTCTCCACCTACGAGGGCGTGTGGCGGCACGGCGACTGGGCCCGCCTCACACCCCGCGGATCCATGCTCATATATGGCCGCTCCGACGCGACCCTGAACCGCGGCGGCGTCCGGATCGGTACCGCCGAGGTGTACCAGGTGCTCGAGAGGTCCACCGACGTGACGGACAGCCTGATCATCGACACGTCGACCGCCGACCTGCCCGGCGAACTTGTGCTGTACGTCACTCTGGTGGACGGGGAGGTGCTCGACGACTCCGTCATCCAGACTCTGCGGACCACGATCCGTAACGAGCTGAGCCCACGTCACGTGCCGGATCGGATCGAACAGATCGCCGAGGTTCCCCACACCCACAACGGCAAAAAACTGGAAGTGCCGGTCAAGCGCCTGCTCATGGGCGAGCCGCTGGAGCAGGCGGTCAGCTTGGGCGCGGTCGCCAATCCCGAGGCGCTGCTGCCGTTCATCCAGTCCGGGACACGCTGAGTACAGGCCGTCAACCGACGGCCCCGGCCCGGATACGCGAGATCCCCTGCCCGGTGGCCGGACAGGGGATCTCACCACCACGACGTGCTCCTAGTCGAGGAACTCGCGCAGCCTGCTCGCGACCGCCGGCTTGCGCAGCTCACGCAGGGTGTCGCGCTCGATCTGGCGGATCCGCTCACGAGTCAGCCCGAGGCGGTTACCCACCTCGGCGAGCGTGTGCTGCTTACCGTCGGCAAGACCGAACCGCAGCCGCATAACCTCACGCTCACGCGGCGTAAGCCCACTCAGCACGCCCTCGATCTCGTCCTGCATGGCGCCGTACGAGGCCGCGTCCGCAGGAGAGGTCGCATCCGCGTCCTCGATGAAGTCCCCGAGAACGGAGTCACCGTCATCACCGACCGTGGTCTCCAGGCTGACCGTGTCCTGGGCGTACCGGCGCAGTTCGACAACCTGCTCGATCGGCATGTCAAGTTCCAGCGCCAGTTCCTCGTCGGTCGGCTCGCGACCGAGCGTGGAGACGAGCTGGCGCTGCAATCGAGTGATCTTGTTGATCTGCTCGACGACATGGACGGGGATCCGGATGGTCCTTGCCTGGTCGGCAAGTGCCCGACCGATAGCCTGCCTGATCCACCAGGTGGCATAGGTCGAGAACTTGTAACCCTTGGCATAGTCGAACTTCTCGACCGCGCGGATCAGGCCGAGATTGCCCTCCTGTACCAGGTCGAGCAGGGTCATACCGCGGCCGCTGTACTTCTTGGCGACCGAGACGACCAGGCGCAGGTTCGCCGAGACCAGCTGCTGTTTGGCAGCGTGCCCGTCCCGGACCAGAGCCTGCAAATCCTGCCGCAGGTCCCCAGCCAGGTCGGTATCGGTGTCCAGCTTGTACTCGGCGAACAGGCCGGCCTCGACCCGCTTGGACAGCTCAACCTCCTGCGCGGCGTTGAGCAGCGGAACCTTACCGATCTCGCGCAGGTACATTCGCACGAGGTCGGCGGTGCCGGCATGCTCGGAGGACACGCGGGCGGCAGGCGCTCCACCAGGCTGCTCCTCCTCGTCGTCGAGAACCTCGACGCCGAGAGTGGTCAACCGGGCAATCAGGACGGGAAGTAGTTCAAGACCGAGGTCAGCGGTCTCCAGCGCTTCGCGGAGCTCGGTCCGGCTGAGTTCGCCGGACTCTCGTCCACGCGCGACTAGCTCGGCGACCTGAGTAACGTCGAGTTCGTCGGTATCATCGGGCACGGCGGCCAGACCGCGGCTGGGCGCAGTGCGTGCAGGAGTGGATGACCGGCGGGTGCGTCGTGTGCTCGTGGCACGCGTACGCGGCTCGTCGGCGCGCTCGTGAAGTTCCAGGGCAGGCAGCGTCATCAGTAGCAGATCCGAAGGTCGGTGCGGGTGGCGGGTCTTGTTGCTGGCACGTATGGGCAACGTCTGGGGACGTCTCTCCCATTCCGTGTTCAGACACAACCGGACGTAAGCGATCGCCGGGTCTACGAAGCAGTGTAGACCCTCGCCCTCGGGACGCCGCACCCGCTGTCGCGAAGACTACCCCGCAGATCGGTCGGTGTGGCACGAATAACTAACAATCTCTTCGGCGGTCCACATCCGCGGGTCGACTCCAAGCCTAGTCCCGACAGACCATCAACATGACCACAACGGTGGCAGCATAACGTAATGGTCGTCACGCAGTGCCACTTAGACAGCCGCTGCGTGACCATGTCATTACTATAGGTATCCCCAGGGCGGTCCGAGGAGTGACGCGCGGGGTCCGGTCGCGGTTACCCTCGCACGATGTCCGTGCCGGCCCCGTCCTCCGATGTGCTCGCCCAGCTCCGGATATCCGCCCTACGGGTACTTGCGGACAACGATCTGGGTGACGCGACGAAACCATCGTCGACGCTGTATCCCCACCAGTGGTTGTGGGACAGCTGTTTCATCGCCGTGGGACTGCGTCATGTCGACCCCGAACGGGCCTGCAGGGAGATCCTGTCGTTGTTTCGGGGCCAGTGGCCGAACGGCATGATCCCCCACGTCATCTTCTCCGGCTCCGGGGAATATCACGCCGGGCCGGACAGATGGCGCTGCGACCTCGTGACCACCACCCCGGGTCGGGTACAGACGACCGGCGTCACCCAGCCACCGATGATCGCCGAGGCTGTGGTCCGCGTCGGTGAGATGCTTGCCCCGGCGCGCCGCCGCGAGTTCTACCGTGCCGTCTACCCGGGCCTTGTCCGGTACCACTCGTGGCTGTACTCCGAACGCGACCCGGACGACACCGGTCTGATATCGCTCGTTCACTCCTGGGAGTCGGGCATGGACAACACCCCGACCTGGATGGAGCTGACGCGCCGCGGGGCACCCATCCCGCTGAGACTCGTCCGCTGGTTCAACGGGGACGGCGCGCTCGACGTGCTGCGCCGGGACACCAAGGAGGTCCCGGCCGGACAACGACTGTCCGCGACCGATCTGTTCACCCTTTACCACCTGGTCGGGGAACTGCGCGACGCCCGGTATGACTTCGGGCGGATTCGGACGACCCGCATCCCGCTCGTCCAGGACGTCGCCTTCAACGCGATTCTCATCCGCGCCAACCACCACCTGCGTGACATCGCCGGCGGAATCGGCCAGGATCTTCCAGCCCACCTTGATCGTGCGGCACGCCGGACCGCCGCCGCGTTCGCCACCCTGTTCGACGACGGTATGTACTGGAGTCGTGACGCACGTTCCGGCCAGCTGATCCGCAGGCCGACGATCGCCGGGTTCCTCGCCCTGTACGCAGGTGTCGTACCCGCGGCCGGTGTCACCGACCTCGTCGCCCGGATGACCGCGCCGCGGTTCTGGCCGGCCCACGGCATCGCGAGTGTCCCGACCGACGACCCGAGCTTTCAACCACGCTGCTACTGGCAGGGGCCGGTGTGGGTGAACATGAACTGGCTGATCGCCGACGGTCTCGACCGTGCCGGTGCGGCCGAGCTCGCCGAACGGCTCCGCGCCGACACGGTGAACATGATCGCCGGCGCCGGCGGGCTGTACGAGTACTACTCGCCACTCGACGGCGCAGGGGTCGGCAGCAACCACTTCTCCTGGACGGCCGCGCTGCTCATCGACCTTCTCGAGCAGCGCGACGCCTGAACTTCTCCGTGGCCCGGCGCCAACCTGGACCCCGACAGCGCTAGGAACAACCGCTGGTGGAACCGCACTGCTCGCACACGTAGCAGCTGCCGGCCGGGCGCATGGTGACCCCGCAGGTGAAGCACAGGGGCGCGTCCACCACGTTCTGCGCCGCCAGCAGCTCCACGGGGAACCCGGCCGCCGCCGACGCAACCGCCGCCTCGGCCGCGTCAGGCGCACCGATCACGTCCGCCGAGCCGGACCCGCCGTACTGGCCGGTCACCTGGCGCGCCCGTTCCCGCGCGCTGAGCACGCCGAGCTCCGCCCGGGTCTCCTCGGGCAGGTAGTCCAGGGCCAGGCGGCGGAAAAGGTAGTCCATCACCGACTGAGCTATCCGTACGTCTGGGTCGTCGGTCATGCCGGCCGGTTCGAAACGCATGTTGATGAACTTGCGGACGTAGGTCTCGAGGGGGACACCGTACTGGAGCGCGATCGATATCGCGATGGAGAACGCGTCCAT
>NZ_CADDZT010000087.1:34632-38596 GCF_902812655.1 Candidatus Frankia meridionalis
GGACAGGGTCGAACCCTGCTTGGACATCTTGACGAAGACCTCGCCAAGACCGTCATCGGGGTAGGACCCCGCGGTCATGTACCCCTCGGCCCCGCCGACGGAGAACGACACCGTCTGCGACGGCCGGATCTTCGGTAGGCGGCGACGGACCGGTCGGTATTCCTCCGGCTGCGCCGTGGCCGCCGCGGACAGGGCCGTGTCAAGGTCCGCGGCGGCTTTCGCGGACCTCTTCGCGCCTCGTAGGTCCGACAGCGGCTGACCGACCTTGCAGTTGTCCCGGTAGATCGCCAGGGCCTTGATGCCGAGGCGCCAGCCTTCCAGGTAGATCTGTTCGACATCCTCGACGGTTGCCGAGGCCGGCATGTTGACGGTCTTCGAAATGGCCCCGGACAGGAACGGCTGGACCGCCGCCATCATCCGGATATGGCCCATCGGGCTGATCGCACGTTCGCCGATCGCGCAGTCGAAGACCTCGTAGTGCTCACGGCGCAGGCCCGGCGCGTCGATGACGTGACCATGCTCCCCGATGTACTCGACGATCGCCTCGATGGTCTCCTCGGCGTAGCCGAGCGCACGCAGCGCGCCAGGAACCGTCTGGTTGACGATCCGCATGCTGGAGCCGCCGACCATCTTCTTCATCTTCACCAATGCAAGATCGGGTTCGATGCCGGTGGTGTCGCAGTCCATCGCCAGGCCGATCGTGCCTGTCGGGGCAAGCAGACTGACCTGCGCGTTGCGCCACCCGTGCTTGTCCCCGACGGCCTGCGCACGCTCCCACTCACGGGCGGCGACGGCAAGCACCCGGGCGTCGTCGGTCCCGACCGTGCGGACCGTGTCCGTCGCCGCGGAATGTTTGCGGATCACCCTGCGATGGGCATCGGCGTTACGCGCGAAGCCGTCATAGGCCCCGACGGTCGCGGCAAGCTCCGCCGAGCGCCGGTAGGCCGTACCGGTCATCAGCGAGGTGATGGCCGCGCCCATTGCCCGTCCGCCCTCGGAGTCGTATGCGCGACCGGTGGCCATCAGCAGCGCGCCGAGGTTCGCGTAGCCGATGCCGAGCTGGCGGTACATCCGGGTTACCCGGGTGATCTCCGGGGTCGGGAAGTCCGCGAAACAGATCGAGATGTCCATCGCGGTAATGATCAGTTCGACGGCCGCCACGAACGCATCGGCATCGAAGCTCAGATCCTCACGCAGGAACCGCATCAGGTTGAGCGAGGCAAGGTTGCAGCTGGAGTTGTCCAGGTGCACATATTCGCTGCACGGATTGCTGGCACTGATCCGACCGGACTCCGGGCAGGTGTGCCAGTCGTTGATCGTGTCGTCGTACTGGATCCCGGGGTCCGCGCAGTCCCACGCCGCCTGTGCGATCGTGCGGAACAGGGACCGGGCCTGGATCGTCTCGACCGTCCGCCCGTCAAGCCTGGCCCGCAGATCGAAGTCGATGCCGTCGACGACCGCCCGCATGAACTCGTCGGTCACCCGGACGGAGTTGTTGGCGTTCTGGTATTGCACCGAGACGATGTCCCGGCCGCCGAGGTCCATGTCGAAACCGGCATCCCGCAGTGCACGGATCTTGCTCTCCTCGCGGGCCTTGGTCTCGACGAAGTCGACGATGTCGGGGTGGTCGACATCAAGCACGACCATCTTCGCGGCTCGTCGGGTAGCGCCACCCGACTTGATCGTGCCGGCCGATGCGTCGGCACCGCGCATGAAGCTCACCGGGCCGGATGCGGTACCACCCGAGGACAGCAGTTCCTTGGACGAGCGGATGCGTGACAGGTTCAGCCCCGCGCCGGACCCGCCCTTGAAGATCAGCCCCTCCTCCCGGTACCAGTTGAGGATCGACTCCATCGTGTCGTCGACGGCAAGGATGAAACAGGCCGAGACCTGTTGCGGGGCGGAGGTGCCGACGTTGAACCACACCGGGCTGTTGAAGCTGAACACCTGGTGCAGCAGCATCCAGGTCAACTCATGCTCGAAGATCTCGGAGTCCGTCTCCGACGCGAAGTACCCGTTCTCGCGCCCGGCTGCCGCATAGGCGCGCACCACCCGGTCGATGAGCTGGCGCAGGGACCACTCGCGGGCCGTGCTGCCCAGCGCGCCGCGGAAGTACTTGCTCGTGACGATGTTCGTGGCGTTCGCCGACCAGAAGTCGGGGAACTCCACACCACGCTGCTCGAAGTTGACCGAGCCGTCCCGCCAGTTGGTCATGACGACATCGCGTGCTTCCCAGGTGACCTCGTCGTAGGGATGCACGCCGGGCGAGGTGTTGACCCGTCTCACCTTCAGGCCGGTGGCCTTGCCTGCGGACTTGCTCGACTTCGTCCCGCGGGTCTCGGTCATGGCGCTCCTCGTCTGGTGCCCTCGGACCTCCGCCGACGCGAAAAATCATGATCGCGTCACCTTCGGCCGGCCGGCGTTCGGCGTCTGCGGTGTGCAGCTACTACAACGACCTGGTCTGTGCCCGGAGATCGACTATCGCGGTCTCGAAGTCGTCCAGGGAATCAAAGGCCAGATACACCGAGGCGAACCTCAGGTAGGCGACCTCGTCGAGCTCCCGCAGCGGCCCGAGAATGGCCCGGCCGATCTCGTCGGAGGGAACCTCCGCGGTCCCCGACGCGCGCAGCGTGTCCTCGACCAGCTGGGCGAGCACGGCCAGTGCATCCGCCTCGACGGGACGGCCCTGGCACGCCCGCCGAACCCCCGCGACCACCTTCGAACGACTGAACGGTTCGGTCACACCGCTACGTTTGATCACCCGCAGCGATGCCTCTTCGATCGTCGTAAAGCGACGGTTACAGGACGGGCATGACCGACGGCGACGGATCGCGGCGCCTTCCTCGGCTTCGCGACTGTCCACGACCCTGCTGTCAGGGTGTCGGCAGAACGGACACCGCACCGACGATCCCCCCAAGGTCCCGGAGCCTCCGGCCGCGCGAAAAAACATGATCGCGCACCCGTTGGCCACTAGGTATTGATGACTTACATTCCCGTAACTACAAGATGTTGTGGTCGAGCCTAGGGCGAGACACAGCAAACAGGCAAACCAACGGCGTGTCGCGCCGTCACGGCAGGCGCAGCGCCTGACCGGGCACAAGATCGGTCGAGTCGAGCTGGTTCATACCGGCCAGGCGGGCGACAACCACCCGCGTGTCGTTGTCCGGAGCCACCGCACGGGCGATCCCCCACAAGGTCTCCCCGGGGCGCACCACGTGCACTCGAGTAGAGCCGTCACCCACCCGCGACGTGGCCGACGACCTCACCCGCGCAAGAGACAGGACCAGGCTGAAAACCACCATAACCAGAACAACCAGGACGATTCGACCCCGCCTGGTCAGCCTCAGCGGAGGTGCGGCCGATCTCTCCACCACACCCACCTCCTCTACTTCCACTACCGCGAACAGCACCTATAATGAACATAAGTTCGATCGAACGTCTGGTCGAGTATGCACTTCCGAATCCGACGGAATCGTCGTAACACGCTCGAACAGACGTTTGAGATATTCGGCCGCGGCGGTTACGGTCGTACCGATCAGATGCAGGTCGTGGCCACCAGCTCTGGTTCATGGTGAAACCATCAGGTATGCCGGGAGCGGAGTCTCCCACGACCGAAAACGAAGGAGAGCGGCAGGCATGACCACCGACCAGAACCGCGCCCGACGCGGCAGGCCCCCCCGCGGCTCAGTGCGCGACCTGCCGGACGGGCCGGCGGACGCCTCGGGCCTGACCCCTCGGCAGCGCAAGGTGCTGGAAGTGATCCGCAATTCCGTCGAACGCCGTGGTTACCCGCCGAGCGTGCGCGAGATCGGCGAGGCCGTCGGGCTGACCAGCACCAGCAGCGTGGCGCACCAGCTCAAGACTCTGGAGGAGAAGGGCTTCCTGCGTCGGGACCCGAACCGCCCACGAGCCATGGAGGTGCTGTCCGCGGATGCGCCGGTACGGCCTGCGGCACGCGAGGTTC
>NZ_CADDZT010000087.1:38860-51749 GCF_902812655.1 Candidatus Frankia meridionalis
CCGGCGGGCAACCATGCCCAGACGGCATACATACCCCTGCTCGGCCGCATCGCCGCGGGCGGCCCGATCCTCGCCGAGCAGGCCGTCGAGGACGTCTTCCCGCTTCCCCGTGAGATCGTCGGCGAGGGCACCCTGTTCCTGCTGCGGGTTGCCGGCGACTCTATGATCAATGCTGCGATCTGTGACGGGGACTGGGTGGTTGTCCGCCAGCAGCCGGTCGCGGACAACGGCGAGATCGTCGCCGCGATGATCGATGGCGAGGCGACGGTCAAGACGCTACGCCGCCGCGACGGCCACATCTGGCTCCAGCCGCAGAACCCGGCCTATGCTGAAATTCCGGGTGACGAGGCGTCGATCCTCGGCCGGATCGTCGCGGTCCTGCGCCGGGTCTGACGGCCCGCGGGGAGCTGCACAAGTGGATGTCGTTACCAACCGGCGGAATGCCGGTCGGGTCGTGGCCGTTGTCGGGCCGACCGCGGCCGGCAAGAGCGACCTCGCGATCGGCCTGGCAGCCGCGCTGGGCGGCGAGGTCGTGAATGCCGATTCCATGCAGCTCTACCGCGGAATGGACATCGGTACGGCCAAGGTGCCGCCAGGAGAGCGCAGCGGCATCCCGCACCACCTGCTCGACGTCTGGGACGTCACCCGTACCGCCGACGTGGCGTCCTACCAGGCGCATGCACGAACGGTGGTCGACGGGCTCCTCGCCGCCGGCCGTACCCCGGTTCTCGTGGGTGGCTCCGGGCTCTACGTCCGGGCGGTCCTCGACGATCTCCACTTCCCCGGCACCGACCCGGCGGTGCGGGCCCGGCTGGAACAGGAACTGGCCGAGCGGGGCTCCGCGGCGTTGCATGCCGATCTCGCCGGCCGGGCGCCCCAGGCGGCTGCCGCCATCCTGCCCAGCAACGGCCGTCGGATTGTGCGCGCGTTGGAGGTGGTGGAGCTCACGGGCGGTTTCAACGCATCCCTTCCCGACCATCGCGCGGTATATGACGTGATCCAGATCGGCATCGACCATCCGCACCTCGACTCCCGGATCTCCGACCGCGTGGCGGTGATGTGGGCCGTGGGCATGGTCGAGGAGGTCCGCACACTCGCCGGTATCGGCCTGCGGGAGGGTCGTACCGCATCGCGCGCACTGGGCTACGCTCAGGTCCTCGCCTGGCTGGACGGTGAACTGGAGTCGGCCGAGTCCGCCCGACTTGCCACGATTGCCGCGACGCGCCGATTCGCTCGTAGACAAAGGTCGTGGTTTCGCCGTGATCCCCGCATAATCTGGCTGGACCGTCCCGACGTCGAACAGGTGGCGGGCATGGTCAGCTCGCCCTGACGTGCGATGGGCCAGGTGCGGCCCGTTCATCCCGGCGTCTGGAGACACCTGTGACCGCGCTCGAGCTGAACCTCGTCCCGGCCCTGTGCGCCGCGTTCGACGACGGGTCGTTACAGCTGCACTACCAACCCGAGGTCGATCTGCGCAACGGATCGGTTCCGGGGATGGAGGCGTTCCTGCGGTGGCAGCATCCCGAGCGGGGACTGCTGTGCCCGTCGCAGTTCATGCCGGTCGCCGCAGCCGCCGGCCTCGCCGAGCAGGTCGGCAACTGGGTTCTACGGACCGCCGTGGCGGAAGCCCGGACATGGCACGAGATGGCTTCCGGAACCATGATCCGCCCGCCCCGGCTATGGGTGAACATTTCCGCCGACCAACTCACCCGGCCGGACTTCCCGGTCGAGGTGGAACGGCTCGCGCATGATCGGGCGCTACCACCCGGAGCACTCGGGCTGGAGTTCACCGAACAGACCCTGGGCCTCGCGCATATCGGTATCCCACAGCTGCTGGCCCGGCTGCGCTCACTCGGACCGGCCGTCGGCGTCGACGGCTTCGGTACCTGGTATGCATCACTGTCCACACTCGACGTCCTGCCGCTGGACATGGTGAAGATCGACGGTAGGTTCCTGCGTGCGATGCAACGGGATCTTGAAGGCGAGGCGGTGCTGGCATCCATCATCGCGCTGGCCCACCGGCGCCGGATGATCGTGACCGCCGAGGGCGTCGACAGCACGGTCACCGCCTCCCGGTTGGCCGCGATGAACTGTGACCGCGGGGCCGGCCGGCTGTTCTGCCCACCGGTCCCCACCGACGATGCCCGTATGATCGCCCTTGGTCGGGGGCGGCCGCAACGTTCCCGCCAGCGGTCCCGGTCAGCACCGGCCGGTGCCACCGCCACCGTTCCGATGCGGACCGCCGCCACGGCCGGCTGACCGGCTCCGCCCTTCTTCCCATCGCACGATGCCGCGACGGGCGAGGACCCAACGGGCGAAAAGCGGTCGCGACCTGTGGCTCCACGTGGGACTCTGCGATACAGGACGTGTCGACCGAGGACGGCTTCCCTCCGATGAGGCCAGCTCCCGGCCGCGCAGAAGAAGGGCAATATGACGCTATCCGCCATCCACGACCCGGACCACGGCCGTTTCTTCGATGCCTCCGGCGAAGGGCTCGACCTCGCAGACCGCTCCGCCCTTCGCCGGGTGCCAGGTCTTGCGACCGAACTCGACGACGTCACCGAGGTCGAGTACCGCCAGCTTCGTCTGGAACGGGTTGTCCTCATCGGGGTGTGGACCGCCGGGACGGTAGTGGAGGCGGAAACCTCCATGGCCGAACTCGCGGCGCTGGCAACCACCGCCGGTTCGGTGGTCCTGGACGCGCTCGTGCAACGTCGGGCCACACCTGACGCTGCGACGTATGTCGGCTCCGGGAAGGCGCGCGAGCTGTGTGAGGTGGTTGCCGCCACCGGTGCCGACACCGTCATCTGCGACGGCGAGCTGACCCCGGGCCAGCTGCGGCAGTTGGAGGATGTCGTCAAGGTCAAGGTCATCGACCGGACCGCGCTGATCCTCGATATCTTCGCCCAGCACGCCACGTCCCGGGAGGGCAAGGCGCAGGTGGAGCTCGCCCAGTTGCAGTACATGCTGCCGCGCCTGCGCGGCTGGGGTGAGTCGATGTCGCGGTCCGGCGGTGGCATCGGCACCCGAGGGCCCGGCGAGACGAAGATCGAAACTGACCGTCGGCGACTCCGCGCGCGGATGGCGAAGCTTCGCCGGGAACTCGCGGAGATGAAGACCGTCCGGGCGACGAAACGATCGTCGCGGCAGCGCAGCGGAGTCCCTGCCGTCGCGATCGCCGGCTACACCAACGCCGGCAAGTCCTCACTGCTCAACCGGCTCACCGGCGCCGGCGTGCTCGTTGAGGACGCATTGTTCGCAACACTGGACCCGACGGTACGACGGGCCACGCTCCCGGACGGCCGGACGTTCACCCTCGCCGACACCGTAGGTTTCGTACGCCACCTGCCGCACCAGATCGTCGAGGCATTCCGCTCGACGCTGGAGGAGGTCGCGGACGCCGACCTGCTTCTACACGTGGTCGACGGTTCGCATCCCGATCCGGCGTCCCAGATCTCCGCGGTCCGGACGGTCGTGAACGACCTTGACGCCGGTGATATCCCTGAGCTGGTCGTCGTGAACAAGACCGACGCCGCCGACCCGGAGGCTCTTGCCCGCCTGCGCAGGCTGGTCCCGGACGCCGTCTTTGTCTCGGCCCGCACCGGAGACGGCCTTTCCAGCCTGGTGGACGCGCTGGCCGAACGTGTTCCCCACCCCGAGGTCGAGGTGTGCGTTCTGGTGCCGTTCACCCGTGGGGATCTGGTCTCACGGGTACACGCCACGGGCGAGATCGGCGATGTCACCCACACCGCGGACGGCACCGTGCTGCGGGCACGCGTCCCTGTCGGCCTCGCCGCGGAGCTGGCCGCCTTCCACCTCGAACCAGTCTGAGTCGTCTGTTCGGCGAACCGCCGATACCTCGGGCACTCGGACCCTCGGACTGCCTACGCGGCGCGTTGGTCCGCGACCGCCCGCCAGAAGTCGACCAGCAGTGCCTCGGTGACCGCCGGGTTCTCGGCCGCAGGCGAGTGCACGGCGTCCGCGATCACCTCGTAGCGGGCGCCAAGACGTGCTGCCATCTCCGCCTGCAGGTGGGGCGCCCAGGCGTCGTCGGCGATCCCGTGTGCGACCAGGACGGGCACACCGGCCTCGCGGGTCGCCGCGGCAAGCTCCGCGACCCGGTCGGGTTCGTCGAGGAGCTGCTCCCCCATGACCCGCAGACCGACATCGCTGCTGGCGAAGAACCGGTGTTCGAGGAACTCGAGGCCTCCGGGCGGATACACCGTGGTGTCCGCCGCACGCATGGCCGCCCACACCGCGTCCCGGCCGCCACGCTCGTAGACGACCCGCATCGCCCGCAGCGCGATCCGGCGGGCTCCGACGATCCCGGCGGGACCCGAGCTGAGCAACGCCAGGCTTGCCACGCACGACGGACGTGCGATGACTGCAGCCCGGGCGACCAGACCGCCGAAGGAATGACCGAGCAGGTGCACCGGCTGGCCGATCTCGTCAACCAGCCGACCGACGTCCGCGGCGAGAGCGTCGACGGTGCACTCCCGTTCCGGGTCGACGGCGGATGACTCGTACTGGCCACGCTGGTCCACTGAGACAACCTCGAACCCGGCCCACGCCAACCCGGACATGATCGGCAGGAAGTCCTCCTTGCTGTCGGTGTAACCAGGCAGCAGGAGGACCGGCGGGTCACCGGGCGAACCGGCTCGCAGTGCCGCGTGACCCGCACACTTCGAGCGCTGCACGCCCGGCGGCAGTTCTGTCGGCGTCGAGACCATGGTTAAGGACTCCCCCACTCCCAGAAAGCGACCACGTATCCGACACCGTAAGGGGCATCGACGTACTCGACGTGAGATCTTAACGACTGCATGTGCGTGTCGGACCGTATGTGCAGGTCGTCCTGCGTCGACGACGGCCGACTCGCGCCGGCGAGCACCTGCCAGGACGCGCGGCCCGCCGCCATCAGCTCCCGTGAGTGACCGGGGTCCAGCTGCCCGAGCGCGGCCACGTCGCCGCCCGACAGGGCTGCCACGACCGTGTCGTCGTGGGCCTGCGCCCGTGCGTCGAATCCCCCGGGCGCGCCGACCGTCCGCCTTGCGCTGCCATCCCCCATCACCAGCAGCCCGACCCTGTCGGCACAGCGGGCAAGCTCGGCGCCGATCTCGGATGCCGCCAGCGCAGCGGTCGTCGCGCTCACCCCGAAGCCGGTGACCTTTCCCGCCCAGGAAGTCTGTTCGAGCAGCCACGCCCCGACCGTGAGCGACAGCGGCAGGGTCGGCCGGCGCGGGGTCGGCGCATGCACGGACGGGTCGGTGGCACGTCCCAGCGTGACCGACAGCGGCACGCCGAAACCTGCCAGCGTCCCGGACTCACCGGCAGCGAATGCCCCGGTCCGCGGCGCGTCGCCGACGACGACGACGAGGTCCGGGTCGTACGCCACCAGCCGGCGGGTGACCTCGGCCGCAGGCTCCCGCACCGCCACCGGCTCCCCCCGCGCGACCTCGGGCACGAGCAACGGAGGATGCGGGCAGACCGCCGCCGCTACCAGCGTCACCGCAGGAGGGTGGGCATGCCGAGGTCCGTGGACCGCTCACCGCCCGCATCGAGGCGTGCGGCATCCCAGACGTCGCCGGCTCGGGTCCGCCGGTGGGCCAGCAACAGCCCGTCCGCGACCAGGTGGTGCGGCGCACCCCTGGTGATCACAGTCTCGACCACGTCACCGGCCCGTATCTCCTCGGCCGACGTCATGCCCTCGGCCGACGTCATGCCCTCGGCCGACGTCGGACGCAGATGGACGAGCCGGCCGTCCCGAGCCCGACCGGTTCGTCGCCCGGTGGCTGCGTCCTTGCGTCCCTCGCCCTCGACGACGAGGACCTCCACCCGCTGACCGACAAGCGCACGGTTCCCCTCCCAGGAGATCTCCTCCTGGACGGCCACCAACCGGTCGTATCGGTCCCGCACAACCGCCGGGTCGATCTGACCGTCCATGGTCGCCGCCGGAGTACCGAGCCGCGGCGAGTACTGGAACGTGAAGGCGCCGGCGAACCGCGCTTCCCGCACGACGTGCAGGGTTTCGGTGAAATCCGCCTCGGTCTCGCCGGGGAAGCCCACGATGATGTCGGTTGTGATCGCCGCCTGCGGCATCGCGGCCCGTACCCGTTCGACGATCCCGAGGAAACGATCCTGACGGTAGGAACGGCGCATCCTCCGCAGCACGGCATCCGACCCCGACTGCAGCGGCATGTGTAGCTGTGGACAGACGTTCGGCGTCACCGCCATGGCCTCGATGACGTCGTCGGTGAAGTCCCGTGGATGCGGGGAGGTGAACCGTACCCGCTCAAGGCCGTCCACCGTCCCGCAGGCGCGTAGCAGCTTCGCGAACGCTCCGGGGTCGCCCAGCGACCTGCCATAGGAGTTCACGTTCTGGCCGAGCAGAGTGATCTCGAGGACGCCGTCGGCGACCAGTGCCTCGATCTCTGCGAGTACGTCCCCGGGACGGCGGTCGGTCTCCTTGCCCCGCAGGCTCGGCACAATACAGAAGGTGCAGGTGTTGTCGCAACCGACGCTGATACTCACCCATGCCGAATGATGCGTCGCTCGACGTGACGGAAGTGCGCTGGGGAAGACCTCCAACGCCTCGGCGATCTCGACCTCGGCGCTCGCGTTGTGCCGCGCGCGCTCCAGCAGGACGGGTAGCCGGTGCAGGTTGTGGGTACCGAACACGACGTCCACCCAGGGAGCACGTTCGGTGATCAGCCCGCGGTCCTTCTGCGCGAGGCAACCGCCGACAGCTATCTGCATACCCGGGTTGTCCTTCTTGACCGGATACATCTGGCCCAGGTTGCCGTAGAGCCTGTTGTCCGCATTCTCCCGCACCGCGCAGGTGTTGAACACCACCAGGTCGGCAGTGTCATCGGTATCGGCCGGAACGTAGCCGGCGGCCTCCAGCATGCCGGCGATCCGCTCGGAGTCGTGAACGTTCATCTGACACCCGAACGTACGGACCTGGTAGCTGCGGGGACTCACCCGGCCAGCCTACGGGGTATACACCCTAACGGGCGGTCTCGACGGCGCGGGTCTCCCGGACCACCGTGACTCGGATCTGACCAGGGTAGGTCAGCTCGTCCTCGATCTGCTTGGCCACATCGCGGGCCAGCATGTGGGCGGCAATGTCGTCGACCTGGTCCGGCACCACCATCACCCGGACCTCACGGCCGGCCTGCATGGCGAAAACCTTCTCGACACCGGGATGCTCGGCGGCGATCTGCTCGATGCGCTCGAGACGCTTGACATAGGACTCGAGGCTTTCCCGGCGAGCGCCCGGCCGCCCACCGGAGATCTGATCGGCGGCCTGGGTGAGTACCGCCCCGATCGAACGCGGCTCAACCTCGTTGTGGTGCGCCTCGATGGCGTGGACGACCTCCTCATCCTCGCCGTAACGCCGCGCAATCTCCGATCCGATGAGGGCATGACTGCCCTCCACCTCGTGGGTCAGCGCCTTACCGAGATCGTGCAGCAACGTCCCCCGCTTGGCCAGCGTCGGGGGCAGGCGCAGTTCAGCGGCCATGATGCCGGCCAGGTGAGCCGACTCGACAAGATGCGCGAGGACGTTCTGGCCGTAGCTGGTCCGGTATCGCAGCCGGCCGAGGAGCGCGATCAGCTCAGGATGCATCTCCGCGATCCCGGTCTGCACAAGCGCGTCCTCGCCGGCGCGCACGCATCTCGCCTCGACCTCACGCTTCGCCCGCTCGTACTCCTCCTCGATTCGGTGCGGGTGGATCCGCCCGTCCGTGACAAGAGCCTCCAGCGCAATCTTGCCGATCTCGCGTCGTACCGGGTCAAAGCAACTGAGCAGGACCGCCTCGGGGGTGTCGTCAATGATGACGTTCACCCCGGTGACCGACTCGAACGACCGGATGTTTCGTCCCTCGCGGCCGATGATGCGGCCCTTCATCTCGTCGCTGGGCAGGTGCAGTACGGACACGACCGACTCCGTGGTCGCCTCCGAGGCGACCCGCTGGATCGCGAGTGTCACGATCTTTCGTGCCCGCTCCTCGCCCTGCTCACGGGCTTGCGCCTCAATGTCGCGGACCAGCACGGCCGCGTCCCGGCGGGCGTCAGCCTCGACAATCTTGACGAGTTCGGCCCGCGCCTGGACAGCGGTGAGCCGGGCCGCGTGTTCGAGGGTCCGGCGACGTTCGTCCTCCAGATCCACCAGTTCCGCCCGACGCCGACCAAGCTCAGCGTCCTGGACGGTGAGGCCATGGTCGCGGACCTCGATCTGGCGGGCCTGCTCCTCGAGCGCCGTGGCCCGGGTCTCCAGGCGCTGTTCTCGCTGGACGAGTCGGGTGTCCTGCGCATGCAGCTCCGCGCGTAGCGCCCGCACCTCCGCCTCGGCCTGTGTCCGAAAGGTCTCCGCCGCCTTCCGGCCCGCTTCGCGTGCTTCCGCCTCGGCAAGGGAGCCACGCAGCGCGGATTCGGCCTCCACCCGTTCCCGAAGCGCCTGCGCGGTCCCTTCCGCCCGGCGTAGAAGTTCCGCGGCATCCCGCTCCGCCTGTTCGCGAAGCTCGGCTGCCTGCCTGAAGATCTCGGCGGCCTCGGGCCGTACCGTTTCGAGATCAGCTTCGGGAGGTGCGATCCCCTGGCCGTCGGCAGGTTCGGTCAGCTGCCCGTCGCCCGTGCGGGAACGAGGCCCTGCCAGAGCTCCCGAGCTCAACACCCGAACCAGAAGCACAGCTATGACCGTCAGGCCCATGAGTACACAGGCCCCAAGCACAGCGAGGAGAACACCCATCGGTCCTCCTCCCGCTACCGACATAGCCCGCGATGAGCGGGCCGGAGCGGTAAGGGACCCACGAAACGGACCCTCTGCGGAACTTCAGCCCGAGTCGCTACCGAGAAATGATTGAGCCCAGGCAAGCAGAACGGCGTCCGCGGACGCCGCAATCCGGGCCAGCCACCCTCGTGTGAAGTTGTTTCACGCTATCGGAACCGCGTCAGCGCGGGAGTCCTCTCACCTTTGGTGAGAGTAGGTCTGCGACTCGTGCACGGTCAAGAAAAGCCGTTGGCGGCCCTGAGCGTCTCTAGCCGTCGGAAGCGCCCCCGAGCTCCTCCGTGACCACCCGTACCGCAAGATCGAAAGGGTAGCCACGTCGGCCGAGTAACGCGGTCAGGCGTCGGACACGGACATGCACCGCCAGGTCGTCCATGGCCGGCAGTCGCCGCCGCACCAGCTCCCGTGCGGTGACCTCCTCGTCGTCGGCGTCCACTTCGGCCAGCGCCACGAACGAGATCTCCGGGTCCACCCCACGTCGACGCAGCTCCTGGGCAAGCCCCCGTCGGCCGAGACCCCGGTTCACCCGGGCGGACGATACCAGTGCCCGGGCGAACGCAGCATCGTCGACGAGACCCACCTCGACGAGACGGTCGAGCACCGCATCCGCCGTTTCCGGATCAATGCCGCGGCGACCCAGGACGGCTGCCAGTTCCGCACGGCTTCGCGGCCGGGCTTCAAGCTGGTGCAGACAGATCTCCCTGGCTCTGGCGGTAGGGCTGACATCTGGGTCCGTGCCCGCTCCTCGACCACGATCCATCGCGGAGCGGGCATTGCCGTCACCCGGTGACATCATCACCATCGATCAGTGCCTCGGTACCGGTCAGAGATCTATCGGTGGCGGGGAAGCCGGGTCAGCGTCAACCCTCGGCACCAGACCGAGCGTTTCCTTGATCCGCTTCTCGATCTCGTTTGCCAGATCCGGGTTTTCCCGCATGAAGGAGCGCGCGTTCTCCTTGCCCTGACCCAGCTGATCACCATCGTAGGTGTACCAGGCTCCGGACTTACGGATGATGCCGTGTTCGACACCCATGTCGATCAGAGAACCCTCTCGGCTGATACCCCCGCCATAGACGATGTCGAACTCCGCCGTGCGGAACGGAGGTGCCATCTTGTTCTTCGCGACCTTCACGCGGGTACGGTTACCCACGGCCTCCGATCCGTCCTTCAAGGTCTCGATACGGCGAACGTCCAGGCGCACGGAGGCATAGAACTTCAGCGCCTTACCACCCGTGGTCGTCTCAGGCGAACCGAACATGACCCCGACCTTTTCCCGGAGCTGGTTGATGAAGACGGCGGTCGTGCCCGAATTCGAGAGCGCGCCGGTGATCTTGCGCAGGGCCTGGGACATCAGCCTGGCCTGGAGGCCGACATGACTGTCGCCCATTTCACCTTCGATCTCGGCCCTGGGCACCAGAGCCGCCACCGAGTCGATGACGATGATGTCGATCGCGCCGGACCGGATGAGCATGTCGGCGATCTCCAGCGCCTGTTCACCGGTGTCGGGTTGGGAGACCAGTAGCGCGTCGGTGTTGACGCCGAGCTTGGCCGCGTAGTCGGGGTCGAGCGCATGCTCGGCGTCGATGAAAGCGGCGATCCCGCCGGCCGCCTGGGCGTTCGCGACGGCGTGTAGCGCCACGGTCGTCTTCCCGGACGACTCCGGACCGTAGATCTCCACGATCCGCCCGCGAGGAAGCCCACCGATGCCGAGCGCCACATCCAGGGCGATGGAACCGGTCGGGATGACCTGGATCGGTGGGCGGGTCTCGTCACCGAGCCGCATCACCGAGCCCTTGCCGAACTGCTTGTCGATCTGAGCGAGGGCGTTCTCCAACGCCTTCTCACGGTCGAGTCCTGCCATGGGAGTCACTCCAGGCTGAGGTCGTCGAGTCTTGGCCACGTTGGCGACGGTAGGGGGCGGGTCCGACAATTTCGAGCACCGGGTCCGGTCTGTGGATAACCAGCCTGCCCCGACGAACCGGAACACTCGACATCCACAGTAGCCGAACATTCGTTCGACCACCTGGCCGACACCCCGAAAACGGGCTCAGCGCTCCCTGGCGGACAGGTCGAACTCGTCGCACACGGCCCGCCAGACAGCCTTCGCGTCATCACCGCGCGCCAGCGCGTCGTGCACCGTCACCCCGCCCAACCCGGCGACAACATGGTCGCGGGCAACCGACTCCGCGTAGCCGGAGCCGAACTGGTTGTTCATCCGCGCCCAGAACTCGGTCAGTCGCACGGTTGTCAGTCTCCCGTTTCCTCGGAGTGTCGTACCCAGGAGGCAGACTCGGACCATGTCCGCCCGATCCTCCCTCGCGCCGTTCTCGGCCCCCACCCGGGCCTGGTTCACGAGCGTCTTCGCAGCGCCGACACCCGCGCAGGCAGGGGCGTGGCAGGCGATCAGCGGCGGTGACAACGTCCTTGTCATCGCTCCGACCGGCTCAGGCAAGACGCTTGCAGCCTTCCTCTGGTCATTGGACCAGCTCATCCGCGCCGACCCGCCGACCGAGCCCGCCCGGCGGTGTCGCGTGCTCTACGTCAGCCCGCTCAAGGCGCTGGCCGTGGATGTCGAACGCAACCTGCGGGCCCCGCTCACGGGAATCCGGGCGGCCGCGCAACGCCTCGGCCTACCCGAACCCGACGTGACCGTGGGCATCCGGTCCGGTGACACCCCGGCCGGCGAACGGCGGGCTTTCAGCCGCATCCCACCGGACGTGCTCATCACCACCCCCGAATCGCTGTTCCTGATCCTGACCAGCCGGGCTCGGGAGTCGCTGCGCGGGGTTCGGACGGTGATCGTGGACGAGGTGCACGCCGTGGCCGGTACGAAACGCGGCGCGCACCTCGCCCTCAGCCTGGAACGTCTCGACGCGCTGTTGGAAACACCCGCCCAACGGGTGGGCCTGTCAGCGACCGTGCGCCCGGTCGAGGAGGTCGCGCGGTTCCTCGGCGGGGCCCGCCCGGTCACGATCGTCCGCCCGCCGACCACGAAGACGCTACAGATCGACGTGGTCGTACCCGTTGCGGACATGACCCGCCTCGACGGGACCCAGGCCGGGCCGGAACCAAAGGCGTCGATCTGGCCCGCCGTCGAGGAGCGGATCCTCGACCTCGTCCTCGCCCACCGCTCGACGATCGTGTTCGCCAACTCCCGGCGGCTCGCCGAACGGCTGTGCGCCCGGCTGAACGAGGCATACGCCGACCGGATGGATGCCGCCGACCGGATTGCCGCCGACCAGCCCGGGACCGCGAACCGGACCGTGCCGAGAGCTCCCGAGCAACGCACCCCGGCGGAGCTGATGGGCAACGCCGGGTCCGGCCGGCCGACCGACGCGGCCCCGGTCGAGGTGGCTCGAGCCCATCACGGCAGCGTCAGCCGGCAGCAGCGAGCGCTCATCGAGGACGACCTCAAGGCCGGGCGGCTGCCCGCGGTGGTGGCCACCTCCAGCCTGGAACTCGGCATCGACATGGGAGCGGTCGACCTCGTCGTCCAGGTCGAGTCCCCGCCGAGCGTCGCGGTCGGGATGCAGCGGGTGGGACGCGCCGGGCACCAGGTCGGGGCCGCGAGCCGGGGGGTGATCCTGCCCAAGCACCGGGGTGACCTGCTGGCATGCGCGGTCGTCGCCGAGCGGATGCGTGACGGAGGGATCGAGGAACTGCGATATCCGCGCAACCCGCTGGACGTCCTCGCCCAGCAGATCGTGGCGATGATCGCGATGGAGTCGTGGGCGGTCGACGACCTCGCCGCGTTGGTCCGCCGCGCCGCACCGTTCGCGACCCTGCCCTCCTCCGCACTGGACGCGGTGCTGGACATGCTCTCCGGCCGGTACCCGTCCGACGACTTCGCCGAGCTGCGTCCACGCATCGTCTGGGATCGAGGCACGGGCATGCTCACCGGCCGGCCCGGCGCCGGTCGTCTCGCGGTGACCAGCGGTGGAACGATCCCCGATCGAGGCCTGTTCGGCGTCTTCCTCGTCGGGGAGAAGGCGAGCCGGGTCGGGGAGCTGGACGAGGAGATGGTGTACGAGTCCCGGGTCGGTGACGTCGTGCTGCTCGGGTCGTCCAGCTGGCGCATCGAGGAGATCACCCCCGACCGGGTGC
>NZ_CADDZT010000087.1:52114-52580 GCF_902812655.1 Candidatus Frankia meridionalis
CCCGGACGCCCGGCCGAACTCGGTCGTGCGCTCGGTACCTTCACCCGGATGCTTGCCCGTCTCGGCCCGGCGCGGGCACGCGAACGCATCCAGGCGGCGGGCCTCGACGACTGGGCCGCCGACAACCTGATCGCCTACCTGGCCGAGCAACAGGAGGCCACCGGTCACCTTCCCGACGACCGGACGATCGTCGTCGAACGGTTCCACGACGAGCTCGGCGACTGGCGGCTGGCCGTCCACTCGCCGTTCGGTGCCCCGGTCAACGCGCCGTGGGCGCTGGCCATCGGCGCACGGCTGCGGGCACGCTTCGGCGTGGAGGTGCAGATCATGCATTCCGACGACGGCGTCGTGGCGCGGATACCGGACGCCGACGTGACCCCCACCGCCGACGTCGTCGTGTTCGACCCGGACGACGTCGAGGCGGCGGTCCGCGACGAGGTGGGGGGTAGCGCACTGTTCGCGAGCC
>NZ_CADDZT010000087.1:52958-59185 GCF_902812655.1 Candidatus Frankia meridionalis
GCAGCGCCAGCGCAGCGCCCACCTGCTGGAGGTCACAGCACGGTTCGACAACTTCCCGATCGTGCTGGAGACCATGCGGGAATGCCTGCAGGACGTCTTCGACGTCCCGGCCCTGACCGGGCTCATGCGCGACATCGCCTCGCGGACCCTGCGGGTGGTGGAGGTGCAGACCGCTGCGCCGTCGCCGTTCGCCCGGTCCATGCTGTTCGGTTACGTCGCCGCGTTCATGTACGCCGCAGACACCCCCCTGGCCGAGCGCCGGGCCCAGATGCTCGCGTTGGACAGCTCCCTGCTCGCGCAGCTGCTGGGCCAGGCCGACCTGCGGGAACTGATCGACACGGCCGTCCTCGTTCAGGTGGAGGCCGAGTTGCAGCGGCTTGCGCCCGACCGGCACGCACGCGATGTCGAGGGGGCGGCCGATCTACTGCGCATGGTCGGTGACCTCAGCGAGCCCGAGGCGCTCGCCCGCGGTGCCACCCCGGCCCGGCTCACCGAGCTCGTCGAGACGCACCGCGCGTTACGGGTCCGCATCGCCGGCGAGCAACGGTGGGTGGCGGTCGAGGACGCCGGACGCCTCCGTGACGCCCTCGGCATCCCGGTCCCCCCCGGCGTTCCCACGACTTTCACCGAACCGGTCCGTGATCCCCTGGGTGACCTGCTCTCGCGTTACGCCCGCACGCACGGACCGTTCGACACCGAAACCGCCGCGCGCCGGTTCGGCCTCGGTGTCGCCGTGGTTACAGCAGGCCTAGAACAGATGCTCGCGGCCGGCCGGCTCGTCCGCGGTGAACTGCGTCCGGGTGGGACCGGCGAGCAGTGGTGTGACGAAGGTGTGCTGCGTGTCCTGCGCCGGCGCAGCCTGGCGGCTTCGCGTCGGGAGATCGAGCCTGCGCCGGTCCGGACCTTCGCCCGGTTTCTGCCCGCATGGCAGTCGGTGTCACGCGGGCAGGGCAGCTCCGGCTCGCACGGGGGCTCGCGCGGCGTCGACGCGGTAGCACGGACCATCGAGCAGCTCCAGGGCGCGCTCATCCCGGCCAGCGCCTGGGAGCAGCTTGTCCTGCCGAACCGGGTGCCGGACTACAACCCGGCTATGCTTGACGAACTGTGCGTGTCCGGAGAGGTGCTGTGGGTGGGCGCGGGCGGGCTGCCCGGCAACGACGGCTGGATGACGTTCGTCCTCGCGGACACCGCGCCCCTGCTGCTGCCGACCGCGATACCGGACGCGGCGATCACCCCCCTGCACACCGCCGTACTCGAGGCCCTGGACGGACAGACGGCGTTGTTCTTCCGCGCGTTGTCGGACCGGACCGGGAGCCTCGACGACACCGCTCTCACGACCGCCCTGTGGGATCTGGTGTGGGCCGGTCTGGTCACGAACGACACCCTCGCCCCGCTGCGGGCCTCGCTGGGCACCCGGCACGGCGCAGGACCGGGGACCCGCCGAAACTCGCGGGTGCGGCCGGCGCGGTACGCGCGCCCGGGGCTAGCGCGCCCGGCGATGCCGCAACGGGCAGGCCCGCCGACGGTCGCGGGCCGTTGGTCACTGCTGCCCGAACGGGACCCCGACCTGACGCTACGGGCCCACGCCCAGGCCGAAGCCCTACTCGAGCGCTACGGGATCGTCACCCGTGGTGCGGTCACGGCCGAGCGGGTACCAGGCGGCTTCGCGGGCGTGTACCGCATCCTGTCCGCGTTCGAGGATGCCGGCAGGTGCCGGCGCGGCTACTTCGTGGAGTCTCTCGGCGCAGCCCAGTTCGCCATCCCCGGCGCGGTCGACCGGTTGCGGGCGGTCGGGGCCGGACCGGCCGTGCTCGTGCTGGCCGCGGCCGACCCGGCGAACCCCTACGGTGCCGCCCTGCCGTGGCCGGCACCGACGAACGGCGGCCACAAACCGGGCCGCGGACCCGGCGCACTGGTCGTCCTTGTCGACGGTGAACTGGTGCTGTATGTGGAGCGCGGTGGCAGGACGCTACTGACATGGACGCACGACCCTGCCCGGGTGCAACCCGCGGTGGACGCCCTCGCCCTTGCCGTACGGGAGGGCTGGCTTGGCCCGCTGTCGGTCGAGAAGGCCGATGGTCAGGCCGTGTTGACCAGTGAACTGCTGACCAGTGAGCTCGGTTATGCGCTCGAACGCGCGGGTTTCCATCCCACTCCGCGCGGCCTGCGGCTTCGTGCCTGAACCCGGGTGCCTGAACCCGGGTGCCTGAACCCGGGTGCCTGAGGTTCAACGCATGAGTTCGCGCAGGCCGTCAGCGAACCCGCGCAGGGATGCGGTCTGACGTTCAAGGCTGCCGACCGGCCCCAGCGCCAGGGCCGACGCCGACGCCGACGCGAGCAGGTCACTGGCGGCAGCCAGCATGCTGTCGAGGCCTTCCACCGCGGCGTTCATCGAGCCGACCAGTTCCAAGAGCGTCCTGGTGATCTCAGCCCGGCGATCGCCGTCCGCGACCGCCCGGGCGGCCGACTCGCAGGCCAGGACCCGGGCGGCCTGGAACCGGAGGCCGTCCACCACCTCCGCGGCGGGCACCATCGCGGCACGGACCGTCGCCGCGGCCGGTCCGGCCGGCAACGCTCGCAGCATCGTGCCGAGCGCCGTCATCGCCGCCTCGCCGCGGTACAGCGGTTTCGCCGCCGCCGAACCGCGCAGCATCAACCGGGACGGCAGCGGCGCGGTCGGGAGCGGCAGGACCGTCGGCGGCGGTGTCGACAGCCGCGATTGGCGCCAGGACAGGCCTGCACGAGCGAGGGCGCCGGCTCCGACGACCAGCCACCCCCAGGTTCCCTCCACCACGGCCACGCCGGGGGTGAGTACGGCCACCCCGGCCCACATCCGCGCGGACCGGGAAGCCCGCCGCGCCTGGCGCGACCGGGTCCGTACCAGCCGCTGTTCGCCGCGCAGGAGGCTCCGGCGTTCGAGATCGGCGCGGAGCCGGTCCGGCATGCGGCTCACCACCATCATCCCGATTCCGGTCAGGATTCCGGCTGGCCGGAGGAACCCTTGTCGAGGGACAGTTGGTCGCCTGCGCCTGAACCGGCCGGCAGGGAACCCGATGCGGCCGACGACGATCCCGAGCCGGCTGCCAGGGCCGTACGGATCTCCGCCAGCCGGTTGGACGCCTTCGCGTCCAACGATGCCCTGCGGATCTCCAGCATCCGGGCCTCCACGCCCTGGGACGCGAGCTCGTGGCGTCCCAGGGAGACGGCATAGCGCTGCTCGACCTTGTCCCGAACCTGCGCGAGCGTGGGTGTGTCACCCGGCGGAGTGAGCTGGGACATGCCGTCCAGTGCCTTGCTCATCTGCTCCTGCATGGCGGCGTGCTCGATCTGGGTCAGCAGTCGGGCACGCTCCGCAAGCTGCCCCTGCAACCGCGCGGTGTTGTCCTCCACCGCACGGCGGGCCTGCTCGGCCGAGCGAGCCGCCTGCTGGTGCAGGTTCTTGAGGTCTTCGAGGGAACCCTCAGCGGCCACGAGCTGACCGGCGAACGCCTGCGCGGTCTGCTCGTAGCGTTCGGCCGCTGCCGTATCGCCTTTTGCGCCGGCCGCGTCCGCGAGCACAAGGGCCTGGCGCGCGGAGTCGGCAAGGTTCTCGACCTCGTCGATCTGGCGCGCCATCCGCATCTCCAGCTGCCGCTGATTTCCCACGACCGCGGCGGCCTGCTGGACGAGTGCCCTGTGCTGCTGCTGCGCCTCGGTGATCGCCTGGTCGATCTGGACGCGCGGGTCGGCCTTCTCGTCCAACTTCCGGTTCGCAGACGCGGAAAGGTAGCGGTACAACTTGCGGACGACGTTCGCCATGTATCGATCGTCGCACGTCGGCTCGGAGGTGGTGAGCCCCCGACCCCGAAAAGGAACTCCCAGCTACGCGGCGCGGTCGACCACTGCGGTGGTGGTGCCAACCCCGCGACTCTGCATGGCGGCCATCGGTGGCATGCCACCCACCGGACCACCGACCCGTGGCCCACCGGCTGCGAACTCGGCGAGCTCCAGATCGTCGCTCACCTCGCGCAACAGGTCGGCGAGGCGGACGCCGAGCGCGTCGCAGATCGAGGCGAGCAGCTCGGAACTCGCCTCCTTCTGGCCTCGCTCGATCTCGGAGAGGTACCCGAGCGAGACCCTCGCGACGGAGGACACCTCACGAAGGGTCCTATGTTGATCTTGACGGCGGCGGCGCAATGCCTCGCCGAGCATGCGTCGGAGCAGGACCATCGTGCCTCCTCCTTCGTCCTCGGGCTGGGCCTACCGTATACCTGCCGTCCACCGAGATGGCCGGCCGTTGATGCGACTGTAACTATGTAAGCAACCCGCGTCCGGCGATTCGTTCCCGTCAACGGGTATGAACCGACAGGGTACGCCGAAGAGCGTCCAACGCCTGGACGACCGCGTAGGTCCGGTTCTGTGGACGGTCGCCGAGCAGCCGCACGGACCGGGTCAGCAGCCCGAAAGGTCCCACCATGCCGATGTGCAAGGTCCCGACAGGTTTGCCCTCCTGCTCGTCAGGACCGGCCACACCGGTCACGGCCAGCCCGTGGGTCGCCCCCAGCAGGTCCCGGACACCCGTGGCCATCGCCGCGGCCGCTTCGGGAGACACCGCGCCGTTGGTGGCAAGCACGTCGCCGTCGACCCCGAGCACCGATGCCTTGGCGTCCGTGGCGTAGGCGACCACCGCACCCCGCAACACCGCGCTCGCGCCTGGAACGTCGGTGAGCCGGCCCGCCAGCAGGCCGCCCGTCAACGACTCGGCGACGGCAAGCGTCTCGCCCCGGTCCGCGAGCAGCCGCACGACGGTTCCCTCCAGCGTGTCCTCGTCGGCGCCGTAGAGCGCGATACCGAGCGCGACCCGCGCCGCCTCCTCGACCGGCTCGATAATCTTCTGAGCTGCGGCCCGGTCACCGGCACGGGCGCTGATCCGTACCCGGGTCTGACCGCCGCTGGCCAGGAAGGCGATCGTCGGGTTCCCGATGGGAGCGAGCCTGTCGATCTCCCCCGCGAGGGCCTCCGCCACGACCGACTCCCAGACCCCCGCGGTCCGCAGCACCCGGTGCACCACGACCGCCGGCTCCCCTGCCCGGCGGAGCAGGTCAGGCAGGACCGACCCGGTGAACATGGGATACATCTCGTGGGGCACGCCGGGCATCGCGTACACCACGCCACCCGCCGTCTCCAGACGGATCCCGGGCGCGGTACCCACCTCGTTCGGCAGCGGCTCGGCGCCTTCGGGAAGGTCCGCCTGCCGGTAGTTCATCTCCGGCGCCCTGACGCCCGAGCCGGTCGACCCCTCCCGCCCGAGGGCACGGAACCGCCGACGCAGCATCGCCTCCAGGAAGGGGTCGCGACGCAGGCCCACCCCGGCGGCCCGGGCGATCCCCTCCCTGGTCAGATCGTCCTGGGTCGGCCCGAGACCGCCCGTCATGATGACGGCGTCGGCTCGGCCCAGGCCCTCGGAGACCCTGGTCGCGATCATCTCGATGTCATCGCCCACCACCGTGGACGTCGTCAGGACCACACCCACGTCGGCAAGCTGCCGCCCGAGCCATGCGGCGTTGCCGTTGACGATGTCCCCGAAGAGCAGCTCGTCGCCCACCGCCAGCAGTTCAGCCCGCATCACTGTCCTCCAGTAACCCTTCGGTAACCGACGTTCCCCGCCGCCGCAACGCGAGCGCCCGTCCCACATAGTCCAGACCTGTGACGGCGGCGACCAGCACCCCGGCGGCGAGAATGACCGCCCGGGCCGAGGCGGCCGTCCCTTCCAACGGAAGGACGTAAAGTCCGATCGCACAGTTGAGCAACAAGGTTTTCAGCTTGCCTCCGCGGCTGGCGGCCATGACCCCATGGCGGATCACCCACAGACGCAGGAACGTGACGCCGGTCTCCCGGACCGCGACGACGATCGTCACCAACCATGGCAGATCACCCAGCAGCGACAGGGACACCAACGCGGCGCCGGTGAGAGCCTTGTCCGCGATCGGATCGAGGATGATCCCGAAATCGGTGACGATACGCCTGCTGCGGGCCACGTATCCATCGATCTGGTCGGTGACCGCGGCGACCGCATAGGCGACGAAGGCCGCCACCCGCCACACCGTGGCATGGCCACCGCCGGTGAACATGAGCACCACGAACACCGGAACGAGCGCGAGCCGCATGACGGTGAGTGCGTTGGCCAGGTTGACCCGACTGACGACAGCGTCCGGCTCGGGTGCGGTCACGTCGTTACGGAATCGACG
>NZ_CADDZT010000087.1:59728-62017 GCF_902812655.1 Candidatus Frankia meridionalis
CCGTCGACGTCGGGCTGCTGGTGCGCCGCGCGTCCGTACGCCAACCCACCGGCGATCTCCTCGACGAGCACCTCGACGCCTGAGCCGATCCGCGACTCGGCACGTACGGCGGTCAGTTGCTCCACCAGATCGGTCAGGCGCCGGTGGCGCCGGCTCACGGTTGCCGGCGCCACCTTGTCAGGCAGATTCGCGGCCTCGGTACCGTCTTCGTCGGAGTAACCGAACACCCCGACGGCGTCGAGGTCCGCGTCCTCAAGGAAGCGTTCGAGGATCGCGACATCCGCCCTCGTCTCCCCCGGGAAACCGACGATGACGTTCGAACGTGCCCCGAGCTCCGGCGCGAACGAGCGAGCCCTGGCCAGCAGCTCGCAGAAGGCGTCGGCGCCACCGAAACGGCGCATCCGCCGCAGCACCGACGGGCTCGCGTGCTGGAAGGACAGATCGAGGTAGGGAGCGACTCCGGGGGTGGTCAGCAACGTCTCCAGCAGGGACGGACGTACCTCCGCAGGCTGCAGATACACGGCGCGGACCCGCACCACCCCGCTGATCGCGGCAAGCTGGGGAAGCAGCTTCTCCAGCGCCCGCAGGTCCCCGAGGTCCTTGCCGTAGGAGGTCGAGTTCTCGCTGACCAGGACGAGTTCCCGCACACCCTGACCGGCGAGCCACTCGGCCTCGGCGAGGACGTCGTGGGGCGGGCGGGAGACATGCGAACCGCGAAAGGTCGGGATCGCGCAGAACGCGCAGCGTCGGTCGCAGCCGCTGGAGATCTTCAGGGGCGCGACGGGACCGCCGGCCAGCCGTTGCCGCAGAACAGGCGGGCCGGACGCCGGCCCCACCCGCGCCTGGTCCTGCGCCGGCTCTGTCCGCTCCCTCGAGGCCTGCCGGTCGACCGGGGTGATCGGCAGCAGTGTCCGCCGGTCACGCGGGGTGTGTGCCTTCGGCGCCTCACCACGCAGGACCGCGTCCAGGTGCGTGCCCAGAGCCGGATAGGCGTCGAAACCGAGGACCGCGTCCGCTTCCGGGAGGCTGTCGGCGAGTTCCCGTCCGTATCGTTCGGCCAGGCAACCCACGGCGACCACCGCCTTCGGGCCGCCGGCACCGTCGCGCAGGTCGGCCGCGGCGAGCACCGTGTCGATCGAGTCCTTCTTCGCGACCTCGACGAAGCCGCAGGTGTTGACGACCACCGCGTCGGCGCCGGCCGGGTCGTCCACCACCGTCCAGCCGTCGACCCCGAGCCGCGCCGCAAGCTCCTCGGAGTCCACGTCGTTGCGGGAACACCCCAACGTGATCAGTGCGACACGGCGAACTGGGCGATCGGGCACGACGTCAGGCTACCGGGGCGCCGAGTCACCAACAGCACAGTCCCCCGACGCGCCGATACCAACACGAACAGTAACTACCTGGCCCGGACTGCCGCTGGGGCCGATGCCGCGCCCGTTACACGACACGTCCACCGCTCCCGCGTTACCGATCCTGATCTCCATCGACCGGGCCGCGGTCAACGTCCGGCTGTCGCCAGGCTGCAGGATCTGCTGCAGCAGTACCCGTCTGGTCTCGTCGCGTGCCTCCAGCCAGCTCGGGTTGTCCCTGACAGCCACCTGGACGTTGACCCCGTCCAGCCGGGCCACGGTGGACCGGGTGGGCGCGGGCGAGGCCGGCATGGTGGAGGCGGTCGGCGTCACGACCGTGGCGCCGACGGTCGGGTTGCGGGCCGAGCTGCCGGAGCCCCCCGGAAGCAGGAAGGCGAGCAGCGCCAGCACGCAGACCGCGGCCAGCGAGACGCCCATGGCGGGCGCCCAGGGGAATCCCCGCCCCCGCCCGCGCCCGTTCCTGCCGGTCAGGGGATCGAACTCCCGCGAGGGGAACACCTGCGGCTGGGTCATCCGGCTGTGCGCCCGGTCGAACTCCGCTATCAGCGGCACCGGGTCGATCCCGAGCGTCCGAGAAATGCCACGAATATGACCACGCGCATACACGGAGCCACCACAACCGCTGAAGTCGTCGTTCTCCATCTGCCGGATGAGCGTGGCGCGAACGTTGGTGCGGTCGCTCACATCAGCAACGGACAGACCCTGCTCGGCACGCGCCGCGGCGAGCGCGGCACCCACACCGCCGGGGGACACAGTCGGGTCAGCGGACCGCATGGCCAACCTCCGCACCGGTCGGATCGGCTGTACCACCGAGTCTACGGTCGCCGGCCGATTGCCGACAGCGCACCCCGGTGGCCACCAGCACCGTCACTATCCATTACGCAGGGTTGTCAGAAGACCCTCTAGTTCATCCGGCATG
>NZ_CADDZT010000087.1:62098-74650 GCF_902812655.1 Candidatus Frankia meridionalis
CGAACCTTCGCTGGGACCGACGATGCCGCGACTTTCCATGAGGTCCATCAACCGGCCGGCCTTTGCGAAACCCACCCGTAGTTTGCGCTGAAGCATCGACGTCGACCCGAACTGGGTGGATACCACCAGTTCGACGGCTTGCAGGAACAACTGGAGATCGTCACCGATCTCCTCGTCGACATCCTTCTTGGACTCGCCACCGCCGGCGAACACGTCTTCGCGGAAGGCCGGAGCCGCCTGCTCCTTCGTGTGCGCGACAATTGCCGCTATCTCCTCCTCGGAAACAAACGCGCCCTGGATGCGTGCCGGCTTACCGGCACCCATCGGCAGGAACAGCGCGTCGCCAAGCCCTACGAGCTTTTCCGCACCGGTCTGGTCGAGGATGACCCGGCTGTCCGCCAACGACGAGGTCGCGAACGCCAACCGCGACGGCACATTTGCCTTGATAAGCCCTGTCACCACGTCCACGGACGGCCGCTGCGTCGCCAACACGAGATGGATGCCGACGGCCCGCGCCATCGCCGTGATCCGACAGATCGCGTCCTCCACGTCCCGGGGAGCGACCATCATCAGATCCGCGAGCTCGTCCACTATCGCCAGGATGTACGGATACGGCGTGTACACACGCTCCGACCCCGGCGGTGCCACGATCTCCCCCGCTCGGACCTTGCGGTTGAAGTCGTCCACATGCCGGACCCCGCACGAGGCGAGATCCTCGTAGCGGTTCTCCATCTCCTTCACGACCCACTGCAACGCGTCCGCAGCCTTCTTCGGACTCGTGATGATCGGCGTGATCAGATGTGGAATACCCTGGTAGTTCGTCAGTTCGACCCGTTTCGGGTCGACCAGCACCATCCGCACCTGGTCAGGAGTGGCCCGCGCCAGCACACTCGTGATCAGCGTGTTGATACACGTCGACTTACCCGCACCGGTCGCACCCGCGATGAGGATGTGGGGCATCTTCGCGAGATTCGCGACGACATAGCCGCCCTCGATGTCCTTGCCGAGCCCCACCAGCAGCGGATGCGGGTTGCCGGTCGACTCCTCACTGCGCAGCACGTCACCGAGCGAGACCAGCTCCCGGTCGGTGTTCGGGATCTCGATACCCACCGCGCTCTTACCCGGAATCGGACTGATGATCCGGACATCCGGGCTCTTCACCGCATAGGCGATGTTCTTGGCCAGCTGGGTGATCCGTTCCACCTTCACCGCCGAACCCAGCTCCACCTCGTACCGGGTCACCGTCGGACCCCGAGTGAAACCCGTCACCCGGGCGTCCACCCGGAACTGGGTGAACACGTCCGTCAGCGAAGCGATCACAGTGTCCGTCGCTGCCGACCGCACCTTCGGGGGTGTTCCCTGCTGGAGCAACGTCGGCGACGGCAACACATAGTTGCTGTCGACCAGCCCACCAGCGGTCGGAGCGACGAAATGCTCCACCTGCGACGGATCGGGCAACGGGGTCGGACCAGGGCCTTGTGGCCGGATGCGCGGCGTTCGACGCCGAGCTGCCCCGCCATCGTCTGGACGGGAGTCGACCGCGTGCGCGTCAACGTGCGCGTCAACGTGCGCGTCAACGTCGAAGACATCCGGGTCCGGTGCGGCCCGGGCACGGCGGCCGCGGTTCGCGCGGCGCTCCGGCGTGCCCTCGCCATCCCCGGTCCGATCATCCCCGACCCGGTCATTTCCGGACGGTCCGATCCCGAGCAGGTCGTCCACAAGGCTGCGCGACGTCTGCTGCCGCACCGCGCGGGCGGGCGCAGGCTCGTAATACCGGTCCGCACCGGGTTCGTCATGCCGGTCGTCGGGCGACTCGACGACGACCATGAGCTTGTCCCGGAACTCCCGCAGCCGCTCCGGCACCGCGTGAATCGGGGTCCTCGTGATTACAAGAATGCCGAATGCGCTCACCAGAACCAGCAGTGGGACCGCCAGGTAGGCGGTCACGGCCCCCGACAGCGGGGAACTCGCGACGAACCCGGCGAGCCCGCCCGCGTGCTGCATGGCTCCGGCTCCGGAGCCGAGGTCGGGAACCCCATGCGCGACGTGCAGCAGGCCGAGCGCGCCCAGCCCGAGGGCCGACCAGCCGATCACCACGCGACCGCGGCTGCCCGGATCACTCGGATGCCGGACGAGTCGCCATGTGGCGCTCAGGCCGAACAGGGGCAGCGCCGTCGCACCCACGCCGACCATGAGGTGCAACGTGGCCGAGATGACCCGACCCACCGGCCCGGCCGCGTGGAACCAGACTGCCGCGGCCGTGAGAACGGTGGCGCCGAGTATCGCAAGGGCCACGCCGTCACGCCGGTGGGCCTCGTCGATGTGCAGGTCGCGGGCGCCCCGCCCGACCCTGCGAACCAGATCGCCCAACCTTCTGGCCGTGGCACGCCAGAACCGGATCATCATCCGGATCACCCTTTGGGCGATCAGCAGGGTGAACGGGACGCGAGGCTTACCCGTGGGCGCGCTCGCGGGAACGGCCCTCGCCCGGGATTTCGGTGATCTCTCTGGTTTTCCGGAGACCTTACCGGCAGCCTTACCCGTCTTACCCGCCGCCGGGCGGCGCGCCGGTGCGGCACGGGAGGAAGCCGTCCCACCCCGGGCACGCGGTGGCGTGCCACCAGTCCGCGTGGCCACGCCACGACGGTACTGGTCCGCGGCCGTGTCATCCGGCAACCGCGACCTTCCGGGCGCGTCGCCCCGGCCGGTCCCGGCCCGGCCCGGCACAGACGCCTCAGACCTCGACGACAATCGGAACGATCATTGGGCGACGTCGGTAGGTGTCGCTGACCCAGCGTCCGACCGTGCGCCGCACGAGCTGCTGAAGCGCGCCGACGTCCACCATCCCCGAGCGCATCGCCTCGGCCAGCGCGTCCGTGACGATCCCCCGAACCTGTTCGAAGGCTTCACGGGCGTCAGAGAAGCCGCGGGCCGACAGTTCGGGACCGCCCACCACCTTCCCGGACGCGGCATCCACCACAACCATGATCGTGATGATGCCCTCCTCGCCCAGGATGCGGCGGTCCTTGAGGCTCGACTCGCCGACGTCGCCGACGGCGAGTCCGTCGACGTAGACGTAGCCGCACGGCACCACGCCGACGATGTTCGCCTGCCCGTCGACCAGGTCGACGACCATTCCATCGTCGGCCAGCACGACCCTGTCCGCCGGCACGCCGGTGGCCTCCGCAAGGGCACCATGTGCCCGCAGGTGTCGCCATTCGCCGTGCACAGGCATCACGTTGGACGGCCGCGTCGCGTTGAGGACGTAAAGCAGTTCACCGGCCGGCGCGTGCCCGGAGGTGTGCACCTTCGCCACGCCCTTGTGGACGACCTTCGCGCCCCAACGGGTCAACCCGTTGATCACCCGGTAGACGGCGTTCTCGTTACCCGGGATCAGGCTGGACGCAAGTACCACCGTGTCGCCGGCCTCGATCTGGATGGCATGGTCGCGGTTGGCCATCCTCGACAGCGCGGACAGCGGCTCCCCCTGGGAACCGGTCGAGACGAGGCAGATGTTGCGGTCCGGCAGCGAACCGACGTCACGCAGGTCGACCACGAGGCCCGGTGGCACCCGCAGCAGCCCCAGATCGCGGGCGACCCCCATGTTGCGGACCATCGAGCGTCCCACGAAGCACACCGATCGGCCGTGTGCCTCGGCCGCGTCGAGCACCTGCTGGACCCGGTGCACGTGACTGGCGAAGCAGGCGACGATGATCCGCTTCTTGGCGTCCCGGAACACCCCGTCGAGCACTGGGGCGATCTCCCGCTCGGACGACACGAAGCCAGGCACCTCGGCGTTCGTGGAGTCGGACAGCAGCAGGTCGACGCCCTCGCGACCGAGCCGGGCGAAGCCGCCGAGGTCGGTCAGTCGGCCGTCGAGGGGCAACTGGTCCATCTTGAAGTCGCCGGTGTGCAGCACCAGACCGGCCGGCGTGCGGATCGCGACGGCCAGCGCGTCCGGGATGGAGTGGTTGACCGCGAAGAACTCGCAGTTGAACGGGCCGAAGCTGTGGGTCTGCTCCTCCCGGACCTCAAGCGTGACCGGGTTGATGCGGTGCTCAGCGAGCTTGGCCACGATCAACGCGAGAGTCAGCCGGGAACCCACCAGCGGAATGTCCGCACGTTCACGCAGCAGGTACGGAACAGCACCGATGTGGTCCTCGTGCGCGTGGGTCAGCACCACCGCGTCGATGGCGTCCAGCCTGTCCCGGATGGCGGTGAAGTCCGGGAGGATGAGGTCCACACCCGGCTGGTCCGTCTCGGGGAACAGGACCCCGCAGTCAACGATGAGCAACCGGCCGCCGAACTCGAACACGGTCATGTTGCGCCCGATCTCACCGAGGCCGCCGAGCGCGACAATGCGCAACCCGTCCGGGGGCAGCGATGGTGGCGTTCCCAGCCCGGGGTGGGGATGGCTCACGCGGACCCCACCGTGGCGGTCGCCTCCGCGGACAGCCGGACCCCGGCCGCCGCGAGATCGACGCGTAGTTGCTCGCGTTCGTCGTCGGTCGCGTCCACCAGTGGTGGACGGACTCCTCCGGCAGGCAGTCCGGCCATGTTGAGAGCAGCCTTTGTCATGATCACACCTTGACTCCTGAATATGCCCTCGTACGCCGGAAGCAGACTCAGGTGGAGGGAACGGGCCCGGACCGCGTCGCCCGTGTCGAACGCGTCGATCATGGATCGTATCCGGGGAGTGGCAACATGCCCGACGACGCTGACCACCCCGACGGCACCCACCGACAGCAGTGGGAGATTGAGCATCTCGGTGCCGGAGTAGTACGCAAGACCTGTGCGAGCAAGGACCCACGATGACGCACCAAGATCGTCCTTGGCATCCTTGACTGCGACGATCCGTGGATGGTCGGCGAGCCGTACCAGCGTATCCGTTGCCACCGGCATTCCGGTACGACCTGGGATGTCGTAAATCATCACCGGCAGCGCGGTGGCGTCCGCGACCGTGCGGAAGTGCGCCAGAAGCCCTGCCTGGGGAGGCTTGTTGTAGTAGGGGCTGACCACCAGCAGCCCATGCGCGCCGGCCTTCTCCGCCGCCGTGGCCAGCTCGACCGTGTGCCGGGTGTCACTGGTCCCCACCCCGGCGATCACCGTTGCGCGAGCACCGACAGCTTCCACCACCGTCCGCAGCAACTCGTCCTTTTCCACGTCCGAGGTGGTCGGCGACTCGCCCGTCGTCCCGTTGACGACCAGACCGTCATTGCCGACGGCAACTAGGTGTTCCGCCAGGACGGCCGCACCATCGAGATCGAGTTCACCACCCACAGTGAAAGGGGTGACCATCGCGGTAACCATGCGACCAAAAGGCGCTCGGGACAATACTGACATACCGGTCAATCTAGACCGCACCTCCGACGCACAGGGGACGGCGAGAATGCCGACGACGACGAACAGGAACCTCGACGATAGGCGCTACCCGGCGCGGCCGGCATCCCGGCGATGGCGCCGTGACGACTCGTCCGGCCCCGGTATACCGGATGACCGGACCATGTTCCGGTCCAACCTGGTCCAGAGCTCGATCCGGCCGAGCCGGACAAGACCACGCATACCACCCATGCGCCAGGAGTCGACAGCCACGCCCGACCCGTAGTTCTTCGGCATGCCAACCGTCCCCATGTCGTCCGGTGCCCGTCTCATCCGGAACCGGCGCCGTCCGGTCCCAGCGCTGTCCGGTTCTCCCGCCGGCGATCAGTTTACCCGCCCGACCGCTACAGCGAAGTGTGCCAGCCAAATGCTGCCCGCATACCGGCTGTCACCGCCAGGGCCATCAGCAGAGCAAGCAGGACGAGTTTGAACGGTCCGAGCACCCAGGCGGCAAGGCTGCTGCGCTCCCGGGTGAGCAGCACCGTGGCCGCGAACGAGGACGGTATGGCCACCACCGCCACCGCGTTGGTATCGAGCTGGAAGGGCAGCGCGGACAGCCCCACCGTGAGCACCATCAGGACACCGATCGCGAGGTTCATCCGTGAGACATCACGAGACACGCTGAGCCCCACGAGCAGTTTCGCCCGCGCCGGCCGGCGTGCGTCGGTGGTGTAGTAGGCGTACACCTCGCGGTTACGCTGGACATCCTCGACAAACGTCCGTTCGACCGGCCGGTTGAACAGATCGATCACGATCGGATTACGGATCTCGATGCTCGTGTCGTCGGTCCCCACACTGACGTGGTAACTACCCGGACCACCCGGATCGAGATCCACCAGCGCAACCGGGTTGACCAGCCAGCTCCACAGCGAACTGCTCCACATGGACCGGTCAGCGCCACGGAGCGGGCTCCAACGATCCACCAGCGTCCGCCGTTCCTCCCTCATTTTGATCAATGCGGGCCGATAGGGGTCGAGCGTCACCGCCGCGAGCGCCTCCCACCGCCGGCCGTACTCGGCGACCGTCGACAGCACGGGAACAGCCGGGTCTCCGCCAGCACGGAGCTCGTCGATCCAGGCGACGAACTCCCGCAGGTACGCCTCGATACCCGCCTCGTCGAGGTCATCGGGTACCCGCGGATCTCGGCGCAGCTCGCCGACCGCCAGCAGGAGATTGTCGGAGCTGCTCAGTGGGTCGAACGGCTCGGCCAGTGCCCGTCCCAGAATGACCTGGGCTTCGGCAACGATGCCGGTCCACGACCGCACCGTCGCCTCCGACAGCGCCAGGTCCGCCTCCTTGTTGAGATACTCGCGCAATGCCCGGACGTCGAGGGAATCAGTGCCCTGCGGGACAAGAGCCGGATGGTTACCGCTGAGCCGACCGGGCCGGAAGCGGGAGATCGCATCGATGACGAACCGGGACGCCTCCGACGGCGGATGGCCGATCCCCGCAGCCAGCCGGGCAACGAGGTTTCCCTGCGTGACAACGCTGGCGGGATAGGGCATCAGGTGGGCATCGGACCCACCCGGCCCGAGCAGGTTGAACGCGACCAGAGCCCGTTTCGGCATCGTCGAGACCGGCAACAGCACCGAGACCTCGTCGGGTAACCGGCCACCGGTGTTGACCAGCAGGTGCAATGGACGGGCGACAGCGGTCAGCAACGGGTCCAGTGGCCCCCAGTTGACCGACCGCTGGAGCAGGCACCGGTTCGCACTCACCAGGGTGAACTGATCCACCACCCGGCGCCGCAAACCCTCGTACTGCGCGGGTGGCGCGAGCAGCATCGTGGTGATCTTGTCGACATCGGTCAGATCGAGGTACGTCGCGGTCATGGCGCCATCGCGACGGCTCCACCCCCGCCAACGTCCGGTGTTTCCCTGCCCGGCGTTTCCCTGCCCGGGAAGCGGCGATGTAACCACGGTGAGCGACAGTACCCGAACCGATCACACCGCCATGAAAGGGATGACAGTGGACGAGACGGCCCCGTCCGTCACCCGGCCGTCGGTACACCAACTCTCCGACGCTGAAACAACGGGGCCCACTGACACTCCACCGCACCAGGCCAGCCGCTTTGCCGCCGATTTTATTACGAGCCGTCCGGCAACAGCATGACCCAGCCATTTTCATCGACGACCAGACGGGCAGAACAGACTCCGGAGCCGATGTCCCAGAAACGAACGGTTCTATCGTCACCGACAGTGAGCAGGATATCATCCAGACTGAATATCATGCCGTTCACATAGCCGGGCAGTGCCGCCTCGACCTGCGCGCGGTCAAAAAGCACGGTCCCGGGCTCCGTCCATCAGCGGCAGAACGCGACAACCGGAGCCACGCGCCCCTCCACCAGCTCGAAACAGAGATCTGCGCCTGGGCCGGGCGGATCTCGGCTGCGATGTGCGCCTGGCTGCTGACCCTGGCCGCGTTCGACCGCCGAGAGGGCTGGACAGGGGTGGGGATCCTCCTGTGCGCACTGGCTGTCGTGGAAGTGTGGGGTCAGCCTGCGCACCGGCTACGAACACCTCCGTGTCGGACACGCCCTCGGACAACTCCCCGCATTACGCGACACTTTTGCCAACGGTCGGCTGTCCTATGCCAAGGTCCGCGCTATCAGCCGTGTCGCCGATACCGACACCGAGGCCCTGCGTCGCCTGTTGGAAGCCCGTGACCGGGGCACCTGCCAGTACCCCGGCTGCGACCACACCCGCTGGCTCCACGCCCATCACGCCACCCACTGGGCCGACGGCGGCAGAACAGATCTCGACAACCTCGTTCTGCTCTGCTCGTTCCATCACCACGCTGTCTACGAGGCGGGGCTCACTCTCACCGTCAGCCCCGATCACACCATCACCGTGCGGCGACCCGACGGCACCGCGATTCCCCGTCAGCACCCCATCAGCGCAGGAGCCGAACCCCTGATCCGGCTGCGCGAAGCGACCACCTCCATCGACCCCGGCGCTGTCACTCCGCAGTGGGCCGGAGAACCGCTTCGCCTTCAGGACTCGATCACCACACTCCTCGGTTCCTTACCCCTCGCCGACGAGCGGGCTCGACGCGATCTCGGTTCCGTCGTCCAGGGTGGTCACCTGAAAGTCGCTGAAGACGTTCGGCGCGAGTCTCTGGAGCTCGCGTAGCGCGGCAACAGCCAGTGCGCGGATTTCCACGTCCGCCGCCTCGCTTGCCCGCATCGCGACGAAGTGCCGCCATGCCCGGTAGTTTCCCGTCACCACGATCCGGGTCTCGGTGGCGTTGGGCAGCACCGAACGAGCCGCCTGCCGGGCCTGCTTACGCCTGGATGTCGGTGCCGCCACGTCGACGAAATGCTTCTCCAGCCCCTCGAGCAGCTTTTCGTACGCCGCCAGTGACACCGCGGTGGCCTCGGTGAACAGCTCGTGCAACCGCGGGTCCTCGGCGATGACATCGGGCTCGACCACCGCGGCATCCCGCTCCGGGACGTAACGCTGTGAAAGCTGACTGTAGGAGAAGTGCCGGTGTCGGACGAGTTCGTGGGTGAGGCTCCGCGAGACCCCGGTGATGTACATCGTCACCGTGCCGTGCTCAAGCACGGACAGATGCCCGACATCGAGGATGTGCCGCAGGTAGCCGGCGTTGGTAGCGGTCGTCGGATTCGGCTTTGACCAGCTCTGGTAACAGGCCCGGCCGGCGAACTCGGCGAGCGCCTGGCCGCCGTCCGTATCAGTCGTCCAGTCGATGTCGTCCGGCGGAGTGAACTGCGTCTGAGCAATGACCTGGACGCGCATGCTCATACGGTAGCCCGATGCCAACCGGCCCAAGACGGGACCTTCGGCGCCGACCCTTTCTCTTGGTGACTGCAACGCACCGGGACGATCCCGGACGCCCACGGACCGTGGTACACCATGAACGACGGTCATCCCCCAGTCGATCGTCCCTGGCGGTCGGGGGTCTCCCGCCCCCCGTCAACCCCCGGCCGCCCACAGGCGCGCGGACGGCGCGCAGGCGCTTGCCACCAGCAGCCGGCCGCCGTCCCCTCTGGCACAGCCGAACACCGCGAGGTGCAACGGCCGGTCGTCCGGCACGGTCATGCCGCTGTCGAGTTCGTACCGGGTGTTGGTGACCTTGCGGCTGCCGGCCGCCGGGTCGTCCGCCGACCGGGCCGGCGCGTCGGTACGCCAGACGACCATCATCTCGGTACAACCCGGCGGCCAGGTCCACCGCAGGAGGTTCCCGGCCAGGTACAGGCCGGTTGCTGGCGAGAGTCCGTCAGCGGCAGTCCGAGTCGGCGTCGGCGTCGGTGTCGGCGTCGGTGTCGGCGTCGGCGTCGGCGTGAGAGGAGTCGGGCTCCAACGGGCGGGCGGAGACCACACACCGCCACGATTGGTGATCACCTCGTAGATCGGCATCGGCGTGTCCGGGCCGACGCCACCGTCCTCGATGCTTGTGACCTGGGTGACGCCAACCGCACGGGACGCTCCGTCCGGCCCGATCCGCAGGACGCGGTACTCGACCGCTCCCACCGACGGCGACGGCTGCCAGGCAACGACCACGGCCCGGCCATGGCGCCGTGCCTGCACCTGCACGGGCGGAGCAACCCCGGCAGCCGCGAGGGCGTCGCGGGCCACCTGGTGGTCGGCAACGAGCTCCAGCGCCCGCAGCAGCAGCGTCTCCCGTTGCACCCCGGTGGCACGGTCCGCCGCTCCGACCACCTCGTCGGCGCTTGCGAGTTGCCGGCGCACGCTCGCGAGCTCATCGGTGACGCTTCGGCCGCCCGGACCAGGGACGTCGACAGCGTCGCGGGCAAGTCCCTCCAGCAGTTCACCGGCGGTCCTCAGACGGCGACCGGCCAGCGCCGCCGCGGTCTGCTGCCACACAACCCCGGCAGCAAAGATAACCTGCTCCACCTCGTCGGCAACCGCCCCGATGGCCGCCCGCGGCTCCCCCGCGCGCTCCCGGGCTTCGGTGACCCACTCGTGGGCCTCGACCGGGCGTCCGGCGCGCAACGCTGAGCGGGCACTGGCCAGCGGCTCCATCCAGCCCGCGGCACGCGACGGCCCGGCCTGGGCATGGGGCTGGGCATGGGGCTGGGCCGGGACCGCGACGTCGTGCTCACGGGCGAGCTCGGCGAGCACCGCCTGGGCGCGGCCCCGGTCCAGCCCATGGCGTTCAGCCTCGGCGAGGAGAGCAGCGTAGGCCTGCTCGGTCAGTCTGTCCTCGACCAGCACCGCCGCCGCCACCGCGGGCCGCAGCCGTTCGGCGACCTCGGTGACGAGTGCGTCCAGGTACGACCTCGGGTCGCCGTCGACGAGCAGGGCCGTCACCGCGGCCAGCAGGTCGTCGACGAGTGCCCGCTGGCGATCCGGCCGGCGCTCGCGGTTACGGGCGGCGAAGACGTCCCGGACCTCGCGGATCTCCTGCCGGGTGGCGTCCGGGGATACGCCGAGCAGCGCGAACAGGCTCGTGGGCGGGCTGTCCCCGACCAGGCGGCCGAGCTCATCGAGATCGGCGCGGACCTGGCGGAGCACATCCACACCGATGGCAGGACGCTCGCGACCTGCCATCGACCCGGCGGGCAGCACCTTGTGGCGCCGCACCCGCAGGGCGAAGGCGTCCGCGTCGATCCCCCGTTCGGCCGCGAGCCGGCGCAGGCCGGCCAGCTTGTCCTCGGGTAGGCCGCCGAAGCGCTGGACGAGCCGCGCCACGGCGGCATCAAGATCGGCGAAGCGCTGCCTGTCACGGTCTTCACGGTCGCGGCGGACCTTGTCGGCCAGGCGGCCACGACGCTCGGCATCGACCAGCTCCTGCCCGACCTGGCCGTGCGCGGCCAGCAGCGCGAGAACCAGACCGCGGTACTTGGGATGGTCACGGGACTTCTGCCAGAACGCCCACACCTGATCCACCCGAGCGCCGACATCACCGTCGGTGAGTCCTTCGACCTCGTCCAACGGAATGTCGTACACCTCGAACGGGTCGGACTGCCCGATACCGCCGCGGGCCTGGACGACGGCGAGGACCCTCTTTCGGTAGTCGTTCGGCTGGAACTCGTCCACCGTTCAGCCCTCCCTGCGACGCAGCCTGGCCACGGCGTCCCGTTCCCTCGCGACATCGGCCTGGCTGAGCGCCGCACTGGTCTCGACCCGCACGGTCAGCGGCCGGTCGGCCATGCCCTCGTGCAGCGCGGTCACCTCCAGAATCCCGTCGAACCCCATCCGGAAGGTGATCTCGATGGGTGTTCCGGACGGGAAACCCGGGGGGATCCCGGTGATGTCCGCCTGCGCGATGATCTTTATGTCCTCGATCCGGGTCGACTCGACGCCGCCACCCTGCTCCACCACCTGCAGCGAGACGATGTCCTGATCGTCGCGGACGGTGCCGAAACTGCGTCTGACCACCGCCGGTAGCCGGTCGTTGCGGTGGACGAGGAACACCGCTGACCGTTCGCCGAAACGGTCGAGCGCAAGCACTCCGAACCCGCGGGACACCACGTTGACCACCTGGACCTCGACCGTGCGGCGGACCCGTTCGGCGGTGAGCCCGAACGCCGCCGCGAGGCGCCGGCAGGCGGCGGCGAGGTCCGCGGGCGCGGCGGCGTCCGGTGCCGCCCCGTCGGTGAGCTGACCCCGCGACACCAGGTCCGCGAGGACCAGCCGTTCGATCGCCTTCTTCTCCCCGTAGATGGCCGCGCCCTTGGCGACCGCGAGATCCGGGTCACGCAGCTCGACCGGCACGCCGAGCTCCGCGGTCAGCCGGCGGGCCACCGCCGGCATCCTGGACGAACCCCCGACCAGCAGCACCCGGTCCAGCCGGGTGACACCGCGGGTGCTGGCCGCGGCCAGCACCGACCGGGTCAGCGTCAGGGTCCGCTCCAGCAGACCGGACGTCAGACCTTCCAGGTCGACCCGGGTCAGCATGGCCTTGAGGACGTGTCCGTCGTGTTCGACGGCAACCGTCGTCTCGGTCCGCTCGGTGAGCTCCCGCTTGGCCCGTTCCGCCGCGAGCAGCAGTACCTGCGCGGCTTCGGAATCGTCAAGGGGGTCCTCGGCATCCGGATGGGCGTCGAGGAACTGCCGGGACAGGTACAGGGCGAGTTTCTCGTCCCAGTCGGCCCCGCCGAGCTGATGGTCACCGTCGACCGCGACGACCGACACCCGCCGGTCGGCGAGTTCGACAACGGTCACATCGAAGGTGCCGCCGCCCAGG
>NZ_CADDZT010000087.1:74849-86494 GCF_902812655.1 Candidatus Frankia meridionalis
CGCCCGCGCTCATCCCCGAAACGTATCGAGATCACACGGCAGATTCGACGCGTTCCAGGGCTATTGCATGGCGCATCGCACTGCGCCCGCGACGGGTGTCCCCAGCGTCGCCGTAGGCGACTGCGAGGCGGTACCAGACGTGCCAGTCCCGCGGTGCCGCCTCGACCTCGGCCCGCCGGCGGTCGAAGACGGCGTCAGCCGCGGCCCGGTCGACCCGTCCGGAGGGGCGGCGTGGCAGCTCCGGCCCCGCGTCCTCGCCGATCCGGCCCTCGCCCATCCGACGGTCCAGCCGTTCGGTCGCCCGCCCGAACTGCAACTCCCGGACGACCACCATCACCCCGACGACGGGCAGCAGCAGGACACCCACGCCCATGCCGCGGGCGATCCAGCTGGACTCGGTCAGCAACTGGACGCCCCGCCAGCCGATCAGGCCGAGGTAGAACACGGCCGCGACGACCAGAACAGCGACTACCTGACGTGCCTTCACGGATTCGAGCACCTTCACAGATTCGGGCACCTTCACAGTTCGAGCAGGGCCTCCAGGCCCAGGGTCAGGCCGGGACGCCCCGGAGTCCGACGCACACCGAGCAGGACGCCGGGCATGAACGACGTGCGGTCCAGCGAGTCGTGACGCAGGGTCAGAATCTCCCCGGTCCCACCGAAGAGCACCTCCTGGTGCGCGACCAGACCGGACAGCCGCACGCTGTGCACCGGGACCTGACTGACCCGCGCACCGCGTGCGCCGTCGAGCCCGGAGACGGTCGCGTCCGGTCCGGCCGGGTCGCGGCCCGCTTTGACCCGCGCTTCGGAGATCAGTTCCGCGGTACGGGTCGCCGTTCCGCTGGGAGCGTCCACCTTACCGGGATGGTGCATCTCGATGATCTCCACCGACTCGAAGAACCGGGCCGCCTGGACCGCGAAATGCATCATCAGCACTGCGCCGAGGCCGAAGTTCGGGGCTACCAGCACACCGACTCCCGGTGCGTCGGCAAGCCAGCCGCGCAGCGTGGCCAGACGTTCCTCGTCGAAACCGGAGGTGCCCACGACGACGTGCAGGCCGGCGTCGACACACCATCTCAGGTTGTCCATGACGACCCCTGGATGGGTGAAGTCGACGACGACCTCGGCGGCCCTCAGCGCGCAGATGTCGTCCCCCGCGTCCACTGCCGCGACCAGATCAAGGTCGTCGGCGGTGTCGACGGCAACCTGGACCGCCGACCCCATCCGGCCCCGGGCGCCGAGCACCCCGACCCTGCGCACGCCCGTCACCCCACCACGCCCGTCACCGGGCGACCGCGGAGGCGAAGTCGTGATCGTCGAACGGGCCGATCACGCCAAGCGCGAGCGGCTGGGCGAGGATCTCGGCGGCGACCGTCTGGATGTCGTCCAGCGTGACCGCCTCCACCCGGGCGAGCACCTCATCGACGGAAAGGAGCTCGCCGTGCATGAGTTCGCTCTTGCCGATCCTGCTCATCCGCGAACCGGAGTCCTCCATGCCGAGGACCAGGGAGCCTCTGCTCTGCCCCTTGGCTTGGGCAAGCTCGTCGCCGGAGATACCGGAGGCGGCGATCAGCTCAAGCTGCTCGCGGCAGATCTCCAGCACATCGTCCACCCGCTTCGGTGCGCACCCGGCGTACACGCCGAACAGCCCGGCGTCGGCGAAGTGGGACGCGAACGAGTACACCGAGTAGGCGAGCCCCCGCTTCTCCCGAATCTCCTGGAAGAGCCGGGAACTCATTCCCCCACCGAGCGCGGAAGACATGATTCCCAGGGCGAACCGACGCTCGTCACGGCGCGCCATCCCGACCGTGCCGAGTACGACGTTCGCCTGTTCGGTCGGACGCCGACTGACCACTACACCCCGTCCGTCAGGGTAGGTGTAGGAGCCGCCGCGTACCGCCGCCGGGGAGTCCGTCCCGCCCAGGCGATCCGCGAACGCCCTCGCGACCAGGCTGAGGGTCCGCTCGTGGTCGATGTTGCCCGCGATCGCCACGACCATCTCCGACGGGGTGTACCGGGACCGGTAGTACCCGGCGATGGTGTCCCGGCCGAGGCCCTCGATGGAGTCGACCGTCCCCAGTACCGGACGGCCGAGCTCGGTGTCGCCGAGGACGGCGGAGGAGAACACGTCATGCACGACGTCACTCGGGTCGTCGTCGTGCATGGCGATCTCCTCAAGGATCACGCCGCGTTCCGCCTCCACGTCGTCAGCGGTGATCAACGAATGGCAGACCATGTCGCTGACCACGTCGACGGCGTTCGCGAAGTCGTCGTCGAGCACCCGCGCGTAGTAGCAGGTGTACTCCTTGGTCGTGAAGGCGTTCAGCTCGCCGCCGACCGCCTCGATCGAGGAACTGATCGTAAGCGCATCCCGTGTCGGCGTGCCCTTGAACAGCAGGTGCTCAAGGTAGTGCGAACAGCCTGCCGTCAGTGGACTCTCATCCCGGGAGCCCGCACCCACCCAGATCCCGATCGCGACCGAACGGACCCCGGGTACCTTCTCGGTGAGCACGCGGAGTCCACCCGGGAGCACGGCCCGGCGGACGGCACCGGACAACAGCTCCTCGCGGAGCGTGCCGTCCGGCACCAGACCGACCCTGGTTGCGTCTGTGTCCGTCACCGGAGGAGGTCAGGACCCGGCCGGGACGCCGACGGCGTCCTCGGCCACAGGGGACAGGCTGATCTTCCCTCGGCTGTCGATGTCGGTGATCTCGACCTGGAGCTTCTGGCCGACCTGCACCACCTCTTCCACCTTTTCCACCCGCTTCCCGCCGGAAAGCTGCTTGAGCTTGCTGACGTGCAGCAGCCCGTCCTTGCCGGGGGTCAGGGAGACGAAGGCGCCGAAGGTCGTGATCTTTACGATCGTACCGAGGTAACGCTCACCGATCTCCGGCATCTGCGGGTTGGCGATCGCGTTGATCGCCGAGCGGGCGCTCTCCGCGGAGGTGCCGTCCTGCGCACCTATGTAGATGGTGCCGTCGTCCTCGACCGTTATCTCGGCCCCGCTGTCCGACTGGATCTGATTGATCATCTTGCCCTTGGGCCCAATGACCTCGCCGATCTTGTCAACCGGAATCTTGACGGAGATCACCCTTGGCGCGTGGGTGGACATCTCGTCCGGACCGTCGATGGCCTCGGCCATGACGTCGAGGATCGCGAGCCGCGCAGCCTTGGCCTGGCCGAGCGCGTCCCCGAGCACCGACGCGGGGATGCCGTCGAGCTTGGTGTCGAGCTGGAGCGCGGTGACGAACTCCCGCGTTCCCGCGACCTTGAAGTCCATGTCGCCGTAGGCGTCCTCCGCACCGAGGATATCGGTGAGAGTCACAAAGCCGTCACCTTCGCGAATCAGACCCATCGCGATCCCTGCGACCGGAGCCTTGAGCGGAACACCGGCATTCAGTAACGACAAGGTGCTTGCACAGACCGAGCCCATACTCGTCGACCCGTTGGAACCGAGCGCCTCGGAGACCTGCCGGATCGCGTACGGGAACTCCTCCCGGCTGGGCAGTACCGGCAACAGCGCCCGTTCGGCCAGGGCACCATGGCCGATCTCGCGCCGCTTGGGCGAGCCGACCCGGCCGGTCTCCCCGGTCGAGTAGGGCGGGAAGTTGTAGTTGTGCATGTAACGCTTGGTTCGGTCAGGGTTGAGCGTGTCGACCGTCTGCTCCATCCGCAGCATGGCCAGGGTGGTCACGCCGAGGATCTGGGTCTCACCACGCTCGAACAGCGCCGACCCGTGCACCCGGGGGATGAAGTCGACCTCCGCGGACAGTTCACGGATCTCGGTGACCCCGCGCCCGTCGATGCGGACTCCGTCGGCGACGATGCGCTGGCGGACCAACTTCTTCGTCAACGCCCGGTAGGCCGCACCGATCTCCTTCTCGCGCCCCTCGAACTGGCCCGCGACCTTCTCCGCGGCCAGCGACCGGACCCGGTCGAGCTCGGTCTCGCGCTCCTGTTTGCCGGCGATGCGCAGTGCCACCGCGAGCTCGTCACCGACCGCCACCGACAGCGCGTCCAGCACGTCGTCGTGGTAGTCGATGAACAGCGGGAACTCCCGGGTGGGCTTCGCCGCCCGCTCAGCCAGCTCACGCTGGGCCCGGCACAACTCCCGGATGGCCGGCTTCGCCGCCTCCAGCCCCGCGGCCACGACATCCTCGGTCGGGGCCGGCGCGCCCGCGGCGAGCAGCGGCACCGTGTTCGGTGTCGCCTCCGCCTCCACCATCATGATCGCGACATCGGATCCGTCCTCGAGTACCCGGCCCGCGACGACCATGTCGAAGGTCGCCCGCTCAAGTTCGGTATGGGTGGGGAAGGCGATCCAGTTCCCGTCCACGAAGCCGACCCGGGTGGCGCCGATCGGACCCGAGAAGGGCAGGCCCGCGAGCGTGGTGGACGCGCTGGCCGCGTTGATCGCGACCACGTCGTAGAGCGTGTCGGGGTCGAGGGCGAGCACCGTCGCCACGACCTGGATCTCGTTACGTAGGCCCTTGACGAACGACGGCCGCAGCGGGCGGTCGATCAGCCGGCAGGTGAGGATCGCGTCCTCGCTCGGACGGCCCTCCCGCCGGAAGAACGAACCGGGGATACGCCCGGCCGCGTACATCCGCTCTTCCACGTCCACGGTCAACGGGAAGAAATCGAGCTGATCCTTGGGCTGCTTGCTGACCGTCGTCGCGGACAGCACCATCGTGTCACCGAGATAGGCGACGACCGCACCCGCGGCCTGGCGGGCCAACCGACCCGTCTCGAAACGAACCGTGCGGGTGCCGGCGGCGCCGTTGTCGATTACCGCCTCTGCCGCGGTTGTCTGGTCCTCCACTCGAACCACTCCTCCTTACATCGGCCGGATCCGTCTTGCCGAGGAGGCCGGCGCTCAGTGGAAACCTCCGGATTGCGCCATGAGAAGACGGATCCGGACGCCACCACCGAGGACCGGCGGCTCGCGCCGTCACGGACCCGGTCAGATCAACGGAAGCGACGTACGCCTCCGTGTAACAGAAGGGAGCGTCCCGGAATCCGGAGCCGCTCCCTCCCCCGTACCTACCGCCGCAGCCCGAGTCGTTCGATCAACGACCGGTAGCGGTTGATGTCCGTCTTGGCGAGGTAGTTCAGTAGCCGTCGCCGACGGCCGACCAGCAACAGCAGCCCTCGCCGGCTGTGGTGGTCGTGCTTGTGCACCTTGAGGTGCTCCGTCAGATCGCTGATCCGCCGCGTGAGCATCGCCACCTGGACCTCGGGTGAGCCGGTGTCACGCTCGACCGTGGCGTACTCGGACAAGATGTGTTGCTTGACATCGCTCGCGAGCGGCACCGCGAAACCTCTTCCTGTAACCGGGCGGGATGTGCGCCCGGGGTCTGCCCCACCCAGGCTGACGAACACACCACACTCGTCTGGTGTTGAAGCTTACCAACCCGACGACGGCTGCCTGACCACCGACGGTCCTCGGCCCGACACGGCCGTGATCTTACGGGTGACGGCGACATCGGCCGCCATCTGGGTGACCAGTTCTTCCACCGAGTCGAAACGCAGCGTCGGCCGCAGCCGCTCGCTGAACTCGAAGGCGAGGTAGGTGCCGTAGAGGTTGTCGTCGAAGTCCAGCAGGAACGCCTCGACCCGGCGCTCGGTCCCGTTGAACGTCGGGTTGGTACCAATGGAGATCGCCGCCGGCTGCCGCTTACCGGACCACACCGCGTGCCCGGCATAGACACCGTCGGCGGGCACGGCCGCATGCGCGGTGGTCGACAGGTTTGCGGTTGGATATCCGATCGTGCGCCCACGCGCGTCGCCGCGTACCACGGCCCCCTCCACCCGGTGGTCCCGGCCGAGCGCGCGAGCCGCCGTCACCACGTCGCCCTCGGCGATACGCGCCCGGATGTGCGTCGAGGACAGCACGTGTTCGTCCTCTCTCAGGAGCCGGACGCCTTCCACGGCAAAACCATTCGTCGCACCACCGCCACGCAGGGTTGCCAAGTTCCCCGCCGCCCGGTGGCCGTAGGTGAAGTTCTCCCCGACCACCACGGCGTTCGGCCGCAACCGCCGGCGCAGCACGTCATGGACGAACTCCTCCGGCGACAATCGGCTGAACTCAGGCGTGAACGGCTGGACGCAAAGCGCGTCCACGCCGAGTCCTTCCAGCAGCTCCGCCTTGAACTCGGGAGTGGTCAGCAGGGGTGGGTGACTGCCCGGGCGGATGACCTCGGCCGGATGCGGGTCGAAGGTCAGTACCGCCGCCGGCCGACCGGCCCGGTGCGCGCGTCCCACCGCGCTCTCGATGATCTGCTGGTGGCCACGGTGGACACCGTCGAAAAAACCGATCGTCACAACACCGCCAGGCCAGTCATCCGGCGTGTTCTGCACTCCGCGCCACCGCTGCACATCCGAAGCCTATCGGGGCCGCTATCCACTCCAAGCCGGCGCGAAGACCACCAGTGACCGACAGGCACCGTCGGTGTCCTCGGCAAGGGCCAGCACATCACCAGCCGGGCCGAAGACGCCATAGGTGCCAGGAATACCGAACGGCGAAAGTCTACGGCCATGAGAAATCGCACATGCGTCATCGCTGTCCACCTGCCGACGGGGAAACAGCGCGGCGACGGCATCCGGGAGCGGCCGCACCACACCCACCCCGACCTCGGCAAGTTCCTCCAACGTGACCGCCTGGGCAAGGTCGAAGGGGCCCACCGACACCCGCCGCAGCGCCGTCAGGTGCGCGCCGCAGTCCAGCGCCGCCCCGAGGTCACGGGCCAGCGCGCGGACGTAGGTCCCGCTGGAACAGGCCACCGTGACGTCGAGGTCCGGGCCACGCCGGGCGAGCGGTTCGAACCGGCTCACCGTGACCCGCCGGGCCGCGAGAACAACATCCTCACCCGCGCGGACACGGGCGTAGGCACGCACACCGTTCACCTTGACCGCGCTGACCGCGGACGGCACCTGGTCGATCTCACCGGTGAGGTCCGCCATGGCTGCGGCGAGCCGTGGTGGGTCGACCGCGACCTCCCGCACGGCAACGACCTCGCCCTGGGCGTCGTCGGTGATGGTCGACGTACCGAGCCGGATCGTCGCGTCGTAGGTCTTGTCCGTCAGGGCGAGGTGCCCGAGCAGGCGGGTGGCCCGGCCCACCCCGAGGACGAGCACACCGGTGGCCATCGGGTCCAGCGTGCCGGCATGCCCGACCCGTCGGGTACGCAGGGAGCGGCGCGCGCGCGCCACCACGTCGTGCGAGGTCAGCCCCGCCGGCTTGTCCACCACGACCAGGCCGTCCACCCCGACGGCGGCGGCCGCGCTACTCATCAGACCGGCAGCGCATCAGACCGGCAGTCGGGGAGCCTGGAGCAACGCGCCGCGCAGGACCTCCACGGTCCGCTCAAGCGATTCCGACGAACTCAACCCGGCGGCGAAGCGATGACCACCACCGCCCAGTGCGGTGCATACCGCGCCGACGTCGACGCTGCCCTTGGAGCGTACCGACACCCTCCAGACGTCATCGGCATCCTGCTTGCAGACGACCGCCACCTCGGCCTCCGCGGTGGTCCGCACGATGTCGATGACACCCTCGATCTCGTCCAGGGTGAGACCCGCCCCGGTGAGGTCCGAGAATGCGCACCACGTCCACACCAGGTCGTTCTCGGGCTCCAGCCGGGCACGACCGAGCAGGTCCCCCAGTAGCCGCAGATAGCTGAAACGGTGGGTGTCCCACACCGTACGAGTGATCACATCATGGCGGATGCCGGTGGCCAGCAGGCGTGCGGCCAGGCGATGGACGTCGGGTGTGGTGGCACCGTAACGAAACGAACCCGTGTCCGTCACAAGCCCCGTGTAGATCGCGACAGCCAGGTCGTGGTCAAGCTCCACCTCGAGCGCGTCGATCACTTCGGTGACCATCACGCTGGTGGACGCGGCATCCGGATCGATCAGGTTGACGTCCCCGAACCGGGTGTTCGAGGCGTGATGATCGATTACGACCATTCGGCGCGCGCGGGTGGCGACCCGCCCCAGTGCCCCGAGCCTGGGTAGGCTGCCTGCGTCCAGCGTCACCACAAGATCTGGAGTCGCGGGGACCAGGGACGGCGGGACGAGCATGTCCTGACCGGGCAGGAAGGTCAGGGATCGGGGCACCACGAACGGGTCGCTGTCGAATGACACGCTCACATGGGCTCCGAGCGTGCGCAGGGCAAGCCCCAGGGCGAGAGCCGAACCGAGGCTGTCGCCGTCCGGGTCGACATGCGCGACCAGCAGGATGCTCTCCCCGCCCTGCACGGCGGATCGGATCGCCTCGACCGCGCGGTCCCGCTGCGGACCGACCGCGACTCCGGACGCGGGCGCCACACGACCGGTCCCCTCACCCGCATCCGGCACCGGTAGCAGGGACAGGTCCGCGAGGCTCGTCACGTCGGTCATCGCAGCGTGTCCCCCATCATGTCCTCGTCGGATTCATCGAGATCGGATTCATCGAGATCGACGTCGTCGACCCGCGGCTTACGGTAGGGGTCGGGCTCACCCGCCGGTCGGGCGCCGTCCCGGACACCCGCGAGGCCCGCATCCCGTTCGCGCGCCGTGAGGATCAGTTCCTCCAGATGGCGGGCGTCGTCGGGCAGCCGATCGTGGATGAAGGTCAAGGTCGGGGTGACCTTGACTCCGGTCTGCCGGCCCACCTGGCTGCGCAACAGACCCTTCGCCGACTCCAGCGCACGCGCCGAGTCGAGCCGGTCGGACTCATCCCCGTAGACGGTGTAGAAGACGGTCGCCTCGGTCAGGTCCGGCGTGACCCGGGCATCGGTCACCGTGACCATTCCCAGCCGGGGATCCTTCACCTGACGTTCCAGCGCCGCCGCGACCACCTCGCGAATGCGGACCGCGAGTCGGCGGGCCCGAGCAGGGTCAGCCATGGCTTCCTCCCGTCACTGTCACCGCGTCACCCCTCGCAGGTCCACCCATGGCGGGAACGGCGGTGTCCCCGTCGGAGCCGGTCTCCTCGGAGTCAGTCTCCTCGTCGGAGTCGGTGTCCTCGTCGGAGAGGTACCGTACCCGCGCCGAGAGCAGCTCGATCTCGGGGCGCTGCGACACAAGGCGTTCACACGCCTCGACGACCTCGACACAGTGGGCACGATCCGCGGCGACCATGGCGAGGCCGATCTGCGCCCGCCGGTGCAGGTCGAGGTGGCCGGTCTCGGCCACGCTCACCGCATACCTGCGTCGCAGCTCGGCCACCACCGGCCGAACAACCGACCGCTTCTCCTTGAGCGACCGTAGGTCGCCAAGGAGAAGGTCGAAAACTCCCGTTCCAGTCCACATGGCCCGCGTCCTCAGGAGCGAGGAACCTCCCGCTGCTCGAAGGTCTCGATCACGTCATCAATCTTGATGTCGTTGAACGATCCGAGCCCGATACCGCACTCGTACCCCTCGCGGACCTCGGTCGCGTCGTCCTTGAAACGCTTGAGCGACTCGACCGTGAGATTGTCCGCCACGACCACGCCGTCCCGGATGAGCCGGGCCTTGGTGTTGCGGCGGATGAGCCCGGAGCGTACGAGGCAGCCGGCGACATTGCCGATTCGGGGAACCCGGAACACCTCGCGGACCTCGGCGGTCCCGAGCTGGACCTCCTCGTAGACCGGCTTGAGCATGCCCTTGAGCGCGTTCTCGATGTCCTCGATCGCCTGGTAGATGACCGAGTAGTAGCGGACGTCGACGCGTTCGCGCTCGGCGAGCTCCCGTGCCTTGCCCTCTGCACGGACGTTGAAGCCGAGAATGACCGCCTCGGACGCACTCGCCAGGTTGACGTCGTTCTCGGTGATCGCACCGACACCACGCCCGATGATCCGTAGTGAGACCTCGTCCCCCACATCGATCTTGAGCAGCGAATCCTCGACCGTCTCGACCGAACCGGACACGTCGCCCTTGAGGATGAGGTTGAGCTGGGTCTTCTCGCCCTCCTTCATCCGCTCCAGGATCGTCTCCAGGGTCGGACGGCCGCGGCTGAGAGCGAGCTCCGCGTTACGTTCGCGTGCCTGGCGCCGCTCGGCGATCTGACGGGCGACCCGGTCCTCAGGGACGACCAGGAAGTTGTCACCGGCATCGGGAACGCTGGTGAAACCGAGAACCTGCACCGGTCGGGCCGGACCCGCCTCGGACACCGGATCGCCGTGCTCGTCGAGCATCGCCCGAACGCGCCCGAACGCGTCGCCGGCAACCACCGAGTCCCCGACCCGCAGGGTTCCCCGCTGGACGAGAACGGTGGCGACGGGGCCGCGACCCCGGTCCAGGCGACCTTCGATCGCGACGCCCTGAGCCTCGGTGCCGGTAGGGGCACGCAGGTCCAGCGCGGCGTCGGCGGTGAGGATGACCGCCTCGAGCAACCCGTCGATGTTGGTGCGGTTACGGGCGGACACGTCGACGAACATGGCGTCGCCGCCGTACTCCTCGGCAACCAGGCCGTACTCGGTGAGCTGTCCGCGGACCTTCAGCGGGTCAGCCCCTTCCTTGTCAATCTTGTTGACGGCGACGACGATCGGGACGTTGGCCGCCTGGGCGTGGTTGAGCGCCTCGATCGTCTGCGGCTTCACACCGTCGTCGGCGGCGACCACGAGCACCACGATGTCGGTCACCTGCGCGCCTCGGGCACGCATGGCGGTGAACGCCTCGTGACCCGGGGTGTCGATAAAGGTGATCTTCCGTTCGTCCCCGTCGACCTTCGCCCGGACCTGGTAGGCCCCGATGTGCTGGGTGATTCCACCGGCCTCACCGCCGACCACGTCCGTGGATCTGATCGCGTCAAGCAGCTTCGTCTTGCCGTGGTCGACATGGCCCATGACCGTCACGACCGGCGGACGCGCCGACAGTTCGATCTCGTCGCCGTACTCGCCACCGAAGGAGAGGTCGAAGCTTTCCAGCAGCTCCTTGTCCTCGTCCTCGGGACTGACGATCTGCACGTCGTACCCGAGAGTGACACCGAGCAGCTGCAGGGTCTCGTCCGTGCACGACTGCGTCGCAGTCACCATCTCGCCGAGCTGGGTGAACACAACCTGGACGAGTGCACCCTGATTGGCATCGATCTTGTCCGCGAAATCCGCGAGGGAGGCACCGCGAGGCAGTCTGATCGCCTGCCCGTTCCCACGGGGAACCATCGCCCCCATCCGGGGGGCTTCCAGCCCGCTCTCCCACTCCTGCCGCTTCGCGCGCTTGGACTTGCGCTGACGGCCCGGACGACCACGACCACCCGGACCGAAGGCACCGGCCGTAGTGCCACCACGGCCCCGGCCTCCGGATGTCGGACGACCGCCGGGACCACCTGGACCACCGCCGCCGGGACGGCCGGGAGCTCCCGTACCCGTTCCGGCACCGCCACCGCCGCCGGGACGGCCGGGCGCGCCGCTGCGGCCGGCGAACCCGCCGCCGCCCGGACGGCCGGCGCCACCACCACCCGGACGGCCGGCGCCACCGCCGGGAGCCGGTCGACCAGCACCACCAGGGCCGGGCCGTGGCCCGCTACCGGCGGGACGGGCCGGGAACATACCCGGGTTGGGGCGGGGTCCACCGGTACCACCAGGACGTGGGGGCATCTGGCCCGGCCCCGGCCGACCACCCGTGCCACCAGGGCGTGGGGGCATCTGGCCCGGCGACGGCCGACCACCGGTACCACCGGGGCG
>NZ_CADDZT010000087.1:86824-87907 GCF_902812655.1 Candidatus Frankia meridionalis
GCCGCGGTCCGGGACGGGGTTGCACCGGTCCGGGTCGAGCTCCGGGCACAGGTCTGGCCGTGTTACCCGGGGTCGCGCCACCGCGCGCGGCCGCTCGCTGTGTTGCCCCGCCTTCGGTGGGGAACGACTCCTTGAGCTTTCGGACGACGGGTGCCTCGACTGTGGACGAAGCCGACTTCACGAACTCGCCGAGATCCTTCAACTTGGCGAGGACGGTCTTACTGTCGACTCCGAGCTCCTTGGCGAGCTCATGTACGCGGGCCTTTCCTGCCACGGTGCTCCTTCGTTCGGCCCGCGGTCCGCCCGCGTGACCCTCGTTACCTGCCGGTCGTGATCATGGCTGCGTGCTCATCGCGCGGTCATCGCTGTCTCGACCTGCTTCCGTGTCGACATCTGGTGATGTCGTCCAATCTTGCATGGGCTTCCCGCCGGTGCGCGAAGCCCAGTCGTTGCCACTACTCCTAGATCCTGCACTACTCGACAAGGTGGGCCTTGACGCGTCCGAGGTCGAGCGGCCCTGGAACGCGCAACGCCCGCGGGAACGCCTTTCGGCGCTCCGCGAGTTCGAAGCATGCCAGGTCGGGATGCAGGTACGCCCCCCGACCTGGCATGCGATGACGAACATCCGGCCTGAGTTCACCGTCAACAGCCACCATACGCACCAAGTCGGACCGCGCCGCCCGGGTACGACACCCTACGCAGGTGCGGATCGGCTCCGCACGGCGCGCCATGACGAGTCTATCCCGTAGCGCCTCGGGAGTGGCCGCCCGCGGCAGGAGATCTGCGGGAGGCCGGCGGCGATGCGGCTCGCCGAGGAATCGACCCGGAGCCTGCTCGCGACAGCGAGTCACCATTGCCTTTCGTGTCCGAACCTTTCGTGTCCGAACCTTCCGTGTCCGAATGGATGTCGATACGCCAGCCGGTGAGGCGTGCGGCCAGCCGGGCGTTCTGCCCCTCTCGGCCGATGGCGAGCGAGAGCTGGTAGTCCGGTACGACCACCCGTGCCGCGCGGGCCACCGGGTCGGTGACCTCGACCCGCGCGACCCTCGCGGGTGACAGCGCGTTGCCGACGAAGGTCGCCGG
>NZ_CADDZT010000087.1:88123-90543 GCF_902812655.1 Candidatus Frankia meridionalis
CCGGCGAGCTCCGCCATGACCGCTCGTACCCGCGCGCCCATCGGACCGATGCAGGCGCCCTTCGGGTTGACCCCGACGACGTTTGACCGGACCGCGATCTTGCTACGGTGTCCCGCCTCCCTGGCGATCGCGACAATTTCCACAGTGCCGTCGGCCACCTCCGGCACCTCCAGCCGGAACAGGCCCTTGACCAGCTCCGGGTGGGTTCGCGACAGGGCCACCGTGGGGCCGTGCGCCCCGCGGACGACGCTCACGACATAGCACTTGATGCGATCGCCGTGTTCGAACCGCTCACCGGGAACCTGCTCGGCCGGCGGGAGTACCCCTTCGATGGTGCCGAGGTCCACCAGCACGACCTTGGAGCCGGCCCGCTGCTCATGGTGCTGGACAACCCCGGAGACCACCTCGTGCTCACGATCCGCATACTGCCCATAGGTGATCTCCTGCTGGGCCTCGCGCAGTCGCTGCATGATGACCTGCTTGGCCGTCATCGTCGCGATCCGGCCGAAATCGGCAGGCGTGTCCTCCCACTCCCGCGTCATGCCGTCCGGGGAGGTCTCACGGGCGTAGACAGCGACGTGCCCCGAGGTCCGGTCGATGACCACACGCGCATCGTGCGCCGCGCCGTCGGTGTGCCGGTAGGCCGTCAGCAGCGCGGTCTCGATCGCGGCCACCAGAGTGTCGAAGGAGATGTCCCGCTCGCGCTCGATCCCACGCAGTGCCGCCACGTCGAGCTTCATCGCTCCGCCTCCGCGTCCTCGTCCTCGTCGATTGCGCGGAATTCCACCTGCACAGCAGCCCGAACGACGTCGGCGAAGGATATCCGCACCGCCTCGCCGCCCGCGGTGCGCCGGCCGTCGACCGCGAGTTCGACAAAATCCGGCCCGCTGGTATGTACCCGCCCGAGGATCTGACGGCCGTCGCGGGTCTGCACCGACACCAGACGCCCCCTGGCGCGCCGCCAGTGCCGTGGCGCCACCAACGGTCGGTCCACCCCGGGAGAGGTCACTTCCAGCACGTAGGGACCTGCAACCGGCGAGCCCCTGCCGGCCGCGGCTGTGCCGGCCGCAGCTGTGTCAGCGGCGGCTGTGTCAGCGGCGTCGAGGACGGCCGCGACGACCCGGCTGGCAGCCGCGACAGCATCGAGATCAACGCCGCCGTCGCGGTCCACCACCACCCGGACCACGCTGCGGGAACCGGCCCGTGTGATGCCGACCTCCTCCAGGTCGAACCCATCAGCCGCAAGCTCCGGCGTGAGCAGGTCCACCAGCTCGGCATGAACCGACCGCCGCCGGTCGCCCACGCCCTGATGTCGCGCCTCGGCGCGGCGTCGCCCGCCACCGGCATCCGTATGCGCCACGGCGTCGCCCACGTCGACCCGCTCCTCTCTTGCGCCACGCATCGACGTGACGTCCTCCGGAGATCCTGAGCCTACGTCCGTTACGGCACGACTCTCACTCGACCCAAACGTCGTCCCCACCCTGGTACTGGCATCACGGCGCTGCCGTCCCTGTGACAAACTGCTGGGCCGTGAGCACGATGATTCCAGGACAGATGATTCGTGGGCAGGGATCCTCCCGGCGGTTCGTGCTCGGCGCGCTGCCCCTGGTCGCCGCCACCCTCGCCGGGTGCAGTTGGACGCGGTCGGTACCCGGCCCGGTCACCACCCCGGATGCACGCACCACCGACGACGTCCTGCGCGCATCCGCCACCCAGGCCGAACAACGCCTACTCGCCGCTTATGACAGCGCGATCCTCGCGCATCCATCGATCATGGCGATGCTGCGCGTGGTGCGGGCCCACCACGCCGAGCACGCCGACCACCTTGGGTCGGCCGCCACCGGTGCCCCGGCCGCCGGCCCGGCCCCGGCTGCGACCGACAGGGCGGCATCCCAGCAGGCGACGGTTGCCGCGCTCGTCACGCTGGAGCGACAAACCGCGGTTGCTCTGCGTGCGCAGTGCCTGGACGCGTCCGTGTATCTGGCCCCGCTGCTCGCCAGCATCTGCGCCGCCGAGACCGCCCATGTGGACCTACTCGCCCCCCTGTCCAGATGACGGTGACCGCGCAGGCCGCTGACCAGCCAACCGACCTGGACACTGTCCGGGCGCTGTCGGACATGCTGGCCGTGGAGCACGCAGCCGTGTACGCCTGCGCGGCGGCAGGCGGGGCGATGGCTCCGCTCGGATCTGTCGCCACTGCCACCCGCAACCTTGCCCAGACCGCCTACAACGCCCACCGCGAGCTGCGCGACCAACTGGTCGCCGCGATCGCGGACCGCCGTGGCTCCGTGCCCGCGGCCCAGCCCGCCTACCAACTGCCGGTGGCGCCCACCGAACCCAACCGGGCGCTTCTCCTGCTCGCCGAGGTGGAGGACCATGCCGCGGCCGCGGCTTACGACGCGCTTGGCGACCTGGCCGGC
>NZ_CADDZT010000087.1:91068-106864 GCF_902812655.1 Candidatus Frankia meridionalis
GGCCGGCCAGCCGCCCGACCAGGCCACCCGAGCCCTACCTGGCGTATGACCGGGAATCACCTGCTGACAGCCCACCTGTCCAGGACACCAGGTAGACACCCCAACCGGCCGATCACCGCATCGGCCTGGGACCCACCCGCCGGGCCGGATGCTTCCAGCTGCGGACGAAGACCGTCGGAGAGCAGGACGGTCCGCATCCCGACGGCGCGGGCCCCTGCTATGTCACTGGCTGGACGATCACCGACAAACACCGCCGAGCGTGGGTCGCTGACGCCGAGCGAGGCGAGGGCGGCGTGGAAGGCACCTGGATGCGGCTTGGAGAACGGCAGGTCGTTGGTATAGACGCGGGCGTCGAACAGTTCCAGGAGTCCGTCTCGGGCCAGCCACCGCGAGTGCCACGACCGGGGCCAGTGGGTGTTGGTCAGCAGTCCGATCCGAAGCCCGCGAGCCCGCACGAGATGCATCAGCAGCAGCGCCTCAGGGTCACACACCGTGTGCGGAGTCCAGGCGCGCAGGTCATGCCGGGCGGACACCCGGTGCACGGCTCCGCTGACGTCGAGTCCGACCGCCGCCGACACCGCCGCAAGCAGTTCCATGACGGTCCCGCTGCGCCCTGCGCCGCCCTCCGTCGCCCACCACTGCCGTTCCGTGTCTTCCAGTAACCAGGTCAGCTCGGCTGCGTGACCCGGAGCAAGGTCGCGCGCGACAACCCGCCACAGGTCCAGCAGGTCCACATCGTGGAAGGGGGTGAGGGTGCCGCCCCAGTCGAAGACCACCGCCACCGGAACAACGGTCACCGGGCGACCCACGCGTCACTGTCACGACCGAGCTCACAGATCATCGGCGGAAGCTGGCCGCTGGCGACGTCAGCGAGCGTCACCGCCTCGAGAACCCGGCGCAGGCTGACCCGCACGGCGATCCACACATCCTGGAGGTGGCGTGCGGCACCCTCGTACACCGCGTCCTCCGGCCGGCGGCCCCGCACACTCGCCAGCGGACCGTCGGTAGCACGGATCACCATCGCGATGGTGATCTCGTCCGGTGGCCGGCAGAGCCGGTATCCGCCGTCGGCGCCACGCCGACTCACAACCAGGCCGCTGCGACGCAGGTCGGTGAGAATGTTCTCCAGAAACCGCAACGGCAGGTTCTGCGCGGTAGCCAGGCTTTCGCCCTTGACCAGCTCACCGTCGGAGGCGGCCAGGGTCAGCAACGCGCGCAGGGCGTAGTCGGCACGTGCGGAGATCTGCATGCATCCATCTTGCCGGTCATGGTGTCACCCTGCCCCGCACGGGTGTCGGGTCCGCGCGGGTGCGGCCTCTCCCACCGCTCTCCAGCGGCTGCACATCCCAGGCGTCTCTCAGGCGCCTCAGGCGTCCCTCATCGGGCCTGTTCGGGCAGGAGGCCACGACGAGCCCGCATCCGACGGTCCGCGACGTTGAACGCAGCATCCACCAACACCCCGATGATGAAGATCGTCATCATAGAAGCGATCACACCGGTCGCCTCCAGGAACTGGCGGCTGTTCTCCAGATCCGAACCGATGGACGGGTGACCGGGAACGATGACCAGCAGTTCACCGGCCATCAGGCTCCGCCAGGCGAACGCCCAGCCCTGCTTGAGCCCTGCCACCACCGACGGCAGGGCCGCCGGCGCCACCACCAGCCGGTAGAGCTTCAGGCCGTGTGCGCCCATGGTCTGGCCGACCTTGGTCAGCAGCGGGGGGACGTAGTCGATGCCGCTGATGACGCCGTTGGCGATGGATGGGGCCGCGCCGAGCACGACTACGAACAGGATCGCCGACTCGGTGAGTTTGAACAGCAGGATCGCCAGTGGGAACCAGACGATCGAGGGCATCGTCTGCAGCGCCGTGACGAACGAGCCGACCGCGGTCCGCAACAAGACGAACCGCGAGACCGCCAGGCCGACAACGGTCCCGATCAGGACCGCCAGCGCGTACCCGACGAAGGCGCGTTGCATGGTGCGGACGAGCGCCGACCAGAAGTCCCCGGTCATGATCTGATGCGCGAGTTCCGGTAGCACCTCGCTGGGGCCGGGCAGCACGTAGGAGGGCTTCCAATCACTCCACACCACGATCTGCCACAGCAACAGGAAGATCGCGACTGCTCCCAGTTTCGGCCAGGTCGCGGACCACACCCGGGCCGCGAACGGACGTCCAGGCTCGGTGACCGTGTCGAGGGCGTCTAGACCGGCAAGAGTGATATCGGTCCCGTCGGTGGACACCGGCTCATCGATGGACACGGCCCGCGCCTTACGCAACGCGCCGGGCTCAATGGTGGTCTCAGTGACCATGGCGGCCTACCTCCTCCCGCAGGCGTGCGGTGATGGTTGCGGCGAGCACGGCCACATCCGGTGAGTCGATGCGGCGGGGGCGTTCGAGTCCGACGTCGAAGATCTCCGCCACCCGCCCGGGTCGACTCGACAGCAGGACGATGCGGTCGCCGAGCCGCACCGCCTCCCGTACGTCGTGGGTGACGAACAGGACGGTGACCCCGGTCTCCCGCCAGATCCGCTCCAGTTCGTCATGCAGCAGGTCGCGTGTCATCGCGTCCAGCGCCCCAAAGGGCTCGTCCATGCACAAGACGTCGGCCTCCTGCGCGAACGTCCGGGCCAGGCTGACCCGCTGACGCATGCCACCGGACAGTTCGTGCGGACGTTTGTCCGCAAGACCGGCAAGGCGGACCATCGCGAGCAGCTCAGCAACCCGGGCCTGTCGGTCCGCCTTGGGAACACCCCGGATCTTCATCGGCAGGGCAACGTTCCCGCCTGCGGTGAGCCACGGCAGCAGTGCCGAATCCTGAAACATCAGACCGACCCTGCGCCCGCCGACGTCGACCATGCCGGAGCTGGGTCGGTCGATGCCCGCGAGAATGCCCAGCAGCGTCGACTTCCCGCAGCCGGAGGCGCCCAGCAGGCAGACGAACTGACCCGGACGCGCGTCAAAGGAAACGTTGTCAAGCGCCTGGACCCGGTGCGAACCGGACCCGAAGGTCCGGCTCACGCCGTCGATCCGTACCGCACTCGCGTCAACAACAGCGGTCACGAAATCCTCTCCTCCACCGACTGGGCTCGCGCCTACTTCGCAGCGACCGACGGTTTGCCCTGTGTGGTCAGCAGCGCGTTCAGGGCCGTCAGGTCGAAGATCCCGTTCAGGTCGACCTTGCTCAGCAGACCAAGCTCCTGCGCATGATCGGCCGATGCAAGCAGCGATGACGCGACCGGGTCAGAGGTGAACGTCAGACGCTTCCATGCCGGCGTGATCACAGCGTCGGCCAGCGGCTTGCCGGACAGCTTCCCCAGCCCCTGGTTGGTGACCTGCTGGCCCTTGGCCGGGTCCGCATTCAGCGCGTCGATCGAAGCGACGTTCGCCTCCACCAGACGCTTGACGATCTCGGGGTTACTCTTCGCGTACTCGGTACGCACGACCAGCAGGGTGGTGACGAACTTGCCGTTCGGCCACTCGGAGGCCTCGTCCACCAGTAGCTTCCCGCCGTCGGCGACCATCCGGGACAGGGTCGGCTCGGGCACCCAGGCGCCGTCGATGGCGCCGGACTTGAAGGCGTCCACCGTCACCGTGTTGTCCTGCGGACGGATCTGGACGTCACCGCCGCCGTTCTTGTCGGTGGCCAGGCCGTGCTGCTTGAGGTAGTACCGCAGCGCGACATCCTGGGTGTTGGCCAGGCCCGGACTCGCGATGGTCCTGCCGCGCAGCTGATCGACCGAGGTGATGCTGCTCTTCACCACGAGGCCGGCACCGCCAGACGTCGCTCCCGAGATGATGCGCAGCGCCTCACCCTTGGACTTGACAAAGGTGTTGACTGCGGGATTCGGCCCGATGTAGCCGGCGTCCAGCGCACCGGACAGGATCGCCTCGGCCTCCTGGGTGCCCGAGTTGAACGTCGAGGTATCCAGCTTCACCCCGGAACCGAGTTTCTGGGCGAAAATTCCTTGGTCAAGCCCGTAGATGGCGGGGGCATGAGTGAGGTTCGGGAAGTAGCCGAGCCGCAGGGTTCCCGTGGGGCTGCCGGCGGACACCGTGTTCTTGTCCCCCCCGCTAGAGCAGGCCGTTGCCGCCAACGCGAGTGCGCCGACCGCGAGCAATGGCGTGACGCGACGCCACAGCCTCCTCGATGACATGAGCTTCCCCTCCACTGCGGTACCTCACGGTGCCACGCAAGCCGATCGAAGTTGTCGAAAAACGAGCATGCCAGAGGAAGGCCCAAGTCGCTATCCCTTGTCACCAAACCCGCAACACTGCGGAAACAGGAGATAGAGGCCGGGATCGGATCAGAAAAGGATCGATGCGAAGGTTCCGACCCGCCGAAAGCCGATTCGGTCATAGGCCTGGCGCGCAGCGTGGTTGTACTCGTTCACATAGAGGCTGACAACCGGCGCGAGGGTCGTCTGCGCGATCGCCACCACACTCGCCGTGCCCGCGGCGCCGAGTCCCCTGCCACGCAGCTCCGGGGTCACCCAGACCCCCTGGATCTGGCAGACACCGGCGGCAACCGCGCCGATCTCGGCCTTGAACAACACCCGCCCGTCCTCGATACGGGCGAACGAGCGGCGCTGGCTGACGAACTCGGCAACCCTGGCGCGGTAGAGCGCCCCACCGTCGGCCAGTATCGGGGACACCCCGATCTCCTCGGTGAACATCGCCACACACGCCGGCAGCAGTATGTCCAGCTCGTCCGGACGAACGTGGCGGACCGCGGGATCAGGGGCGACGATCGGCGGCCCGGAGATCGACAACAGCGGCTGGTCGGCCCTGACGTCACGGGCCGGGCCCCACTCCGGTTCCAGGTACTGCCACATGGCCTCGACCGCATCCGCAACGCCGACGATCGAGGAACACCGGCGGCCCTGGCGGCGGGCCCGTTCGGCGAACGCCTTCGCCGACGCCGGACCCGCCGCAACCGGCCAGAGGTTTGCCCCCGAATAGCAGACGGCGACAAGCCGACCGTCCACCGTGTGACCCCAGACCTGCGCGCCCAGCCGCCAGGGGACCAGTCCGCATGCCTCCACCCGGGACGCGACGAACACGTCCGCGATCGGGTTGCGCGCGAGTACCTCCCGCACTGCCGGCAGGTCGCGGTCATCGAGCAGGCGGGTAGGTGGTGAGCGCAGCGGCAGGCCCATGGTCACGAACGTCCGGAACTACCCGACCGACACCGACGGCTCGCCGGACGCCGATCCGGCGGCCTCCATCTGCTCGGCAAGCCGCATGGCCTCCTCGATCAGGGTCTCGACGATCTGTGCCTCGGGAACGGTCTTGACAACCTTGCCCCGGACGAAGATCTGGCCCTTGCCGTTACCCGAGGCCACCCCGAGGTCAGCCTCACGCGCCTCGCCCGGCCCGTTGACCACACAGCCCATGACCGCGACCCGCAGCGGCACCGTCAGGCCGTCCAGCCCGGCGGTGACCTCCTCCGCCAGCTTGTACACATCGACCTGTGCCCGACCGCATGACGGGCAGGAAACGATCTCCAGGGTGCGCTGGCGGAGTCCCAGGGACTCGAGAATGCCGATGCCGACCTTCACCTCTTCCACGGGCGGCGCGGACAGCGACACCCGCAGCGTGTCACCGATCCCCTCAGCCAGCAACGCCCCGAACGCGACGGCCGATTTCACCGTGCCCTGGAACGCCGGCCCCGCCTCGGTGACCCCGAGGTGCAACGGGTACTCGCAGCGCTGGGCGAGCAGTCGGTATGCCTGGATCATCACGACCGGGTCGTGGTGCTTCACCGAAATCTTGATGTCGGTGAAACCGTGCTCCTCGAACAACGAGCACTCCCACAGCGCCGACTCCACGAGCGCCTCCGGCGTCGCACGCCCGTACTTCGCCAGCAGACGCTTGTCCAGCGAACCGGCGTTCACCCCGATACGGATCGGGGTGCCGGCTGCGGATGCGGCACGGGCGATCTCCCCGACCTTGTCATCGAATTCCTTGATGTTGCCGGGGTTAACGCGGACGGCGGCGCAGCCGGCATTGATCGCCGCAAACACGTACTTCGGCTGGAAGTGGATGTCCGCGATGATCGGAATCGGCGACTTCTTCGCGATGGCGGCCAACGCGTCCGCATCGTCCTGACTGGGAACGGCCACCCGCACGATCTGACAACCGGCCGCGGTCAGCTGCGCGATCTGCTGCAGGGTGGCGTTGACGTCGGAGGTGAGCGTTGTGGTCATGGACTGGACGGAGACTGGCGCGTCCCCGCCGACCGGCACGTTACCGACGTGGATCTGCCGGCTCCGGCGCCGGGTGGAGAGCGAGAGGGGTGGTGCCTCGGGCATGCCGAGAGTTATGGTCACGATGTCCTCACTGGCGTGTCGATGGTTGGATACTGAAGGGATGTCACAGGTCTTGCCACCTGGTAGGCACTCCTGCCCCCGGTAGTGCAGGCCCCCCGGTAGTGCAGGCTCCCGGAAACACGGCAGGAACCATGGCCACGTCACCCCGGTGAACCATTAAGATCGCTACCCGATATCGCGGGTGCAGGTCGGCTAGTTGAGGCTGATCGGGTTGACGATGTCAGCGGACAGGATGAGCAGACTCAGCGCGATGAAGAAGGCGACCATCGCGTATGCCGCGGGCAGAAGCTTCACGAGGTCGACACGTTTGACCGGTCCGCGGTAGCCACCCAGTCGACGTGTGCCGTGCCGGGCCTGCTCGAAGCCGAGAACCGCGAGGTGCCCGCCGTCGAGCGGGAACAGCGGAAGCAGGTTGAAGACGCCGATCGCCAGGTTGACACCGGCCACGAGGACGAGGAAGTCACCGATCCGCTGCACAGCGGAAGTGTCCTGGGCGGACAGCAGTTCGCCACCGACGCGGGCCGCTCCGACGACACCTACCAGGCCGTTCGGATTCCGGTCGTGACCGAAGAGGTTCCCGAGGTCGCCGATCCGGTGCACCAGCGTGTCGTACATGCCGCCGATACCGGTTCCGATGACCGCGGTGGTTCTCGGAACAGCCGAGATCGGGTTGTACCGGACGGTGTCAATGCCCTGCGCGATACCGATCGCCCCGACCACGTCGTTTCCGGGTAGCCCGGTCTGACGGTCCCGCTGGACCGCCACCAGGTCCGGCTGGAGGGTGACCGTGCGACCGTCCCGGTCGACGACGAGGGTGGCGACGCCCGGGCCATGGTCGCGGATGAGTCGGGTGAACTGCTTCCAGTCCCCGATCGGCGTGCCGTCGAAGCTGACCACCCGGTCACCCGCGCGCACACCCGCACGCTCGGCCGGGCCCACCGGCGCATTCGCGGCACACTGCCCGGTCACCGGCACGCAGACGGTTCGGCCGACCTTGTTCTCGCTCGGGCGAGAGGACCCCAACGCCAACAGAACGCCGTAGATCAGGACAACTGCGATGACCAGGTGCATGAACGACCCGGCTACCAGCACGACGGCCCGCCGACGGGCAGGCTGGCTGTGGAACGCCCGGTCCGCGTCGGCCGGATCGATCTCCTCGAGGGGAGTCATTCCCTCGATCTTGACGAATCCCCCGGCCGGGAATGCCTTGAAGCCGTACTCGGTCTCACCACGGGTACGGGACCACAACGTCGGACCGAAACCGACGAAGAACTTCGAGGCCTTCATGCCGTAATGGCGGGCCGTCACAAAGTGGCCGGCCTCGTGCAGGACGACAGAAACGATCAGGGCCAGCGCGAACGCGACGATGCCAATGACATTGGTCATGATGCGATCATGCCCCGATCACAGCGCTACGAGATCTTCTATGGCACCTTTGCGTCACGAAGGCATCACGCTTCGATCAGGCTCCTTGGTCAATGAGCGCGCGCACCTGCTCGCGCGCTTCCCTCTCGGTGTTCAACACCTCGTCGAGGCTCGGACGTTCCACGACGGAATGCGCCGTCACCACCTCGGCGACGACGTCGACGATGCGCACGAACGGTAGCCGGTGTCCGAGAAAAGCCGCCACGGCCTCCTCGTTGGCGGCGTTGAAGACCGCGGGAGCAGTCCCACCGCGGCGCCCGGCCTCACGCGCGAGATCCACCGCGGGGAAGGCTACGGCATCCAACGGCTCGAAGGTCAACGACTGGGCCCGCCGCCAGTCCATCGGGGCCTGGGCCGCGGGCACCCGGTCCGGCCATCCCAGGGCTAGTGCGATCGGCAGGCGCATGTCCGGTGGGGACACCTGCGCCAGCGTCGACCCGTCGGTGAACTCGACCATGGAGTGCACCAACGACTGCGGGTGGACGACGACGTCGATGTCGTCGTAGGGCACCCCGAAGAACAGGTGTGCCTCGATCAGCTCGAGGCCTTTGTTCATAAGGGTGGCCGAGTTGATCGTGACGAGCGGACCCATGTCCCAGGTCGGGTGCGCCAGTGCCTGCTCCCGGGTCACATCACCCAGCTGGTCGCGCGAACGGCCCCGAAACGGCCCACCACTTGCGGTGAGGACAAGCCTGCGGACCTCCTCGCGCCGACCCCCACGCAGGCACTGGGCGAGGGCCGAGTGTTCGGAGTCCACCGGAACGAGCCGCGACGGGTCGCCGCCGAGAGCGTCGAGCACCAGCGGCCCACCGGCAACCAGTGACTCCTTGTTCGCAAGCGCCACCGTGCGACCGGCCCGCAACGCGGCGAGGGTGGGCGCCAGGCCCACGGAGCCCGTGATGCCGTTGAGGACGACATCACACGGCCACGCGGCAATCTCGGTCGCCCCGTCCGGACCGGTAAGGATCTTCGGAATGGCGTACTCACCCTTGCGGAAGCCCCGCCGGGACGCCTCTGCGTAGAAGGCCAGCTGCAGATCCTGCGCGGCCGAGGCGCGGGCCACACCCACGGCCTCAACGCCCAGCTCAAGGGCCTGGGCTGCCAACAGGTCAACCCGCCCTCCCCCACCGGTCAGCGCCACCACGCGGAACCGGTCGGGGTTACGTCTCACCACATCAATAGCCTGGGTCCCTATCGACCCGGTCGAACCTAGCAGGACAACTTCACGCGGGACCGGCGACTCGACCACGTGGACCATTGTCGCAGGGACCACCGAGGCACGCCGACACATGTTCGGAGTCCGACACCCGACCCGGCCTGGACCGGGCCTGATGCGCCTGAAGCGGAGTACACATTGCCAATAAAGTGATTTTCGCCATATCGCCTGTAATATGTCGGCAAGTATCTACATAGACATATAATCCCGTTGCTGAGCGTCACAATGTGCAAAGCGCATCCGCCTTTGCACATCCGCTTGTCGTCGCACTGGGACGCACCGTCGTCGCGCGTTCCCGGCAACAGCACGGCTCGGTTGACTGAAGTCCTTGCGTACCGGGCACAACGGCCGCGGGCATAACGGCCGCGGAGGCAACGGCCACACGGCCTGGATCCGGGCGCACCGACCGGCGTCACCCGCTACCCAGGAGGCCGACCGTGCCCACACCCGACAGCACGCGCATCGCCTGCCACCACCCGAATCGACCACCGGCGTCCCGTCGGGCGCCCGCTCCCCTGCATCACGCGATGTCGTATCCGCCCCGCGTCGGTTCCATCCGACAAGGGGCTGGCGCGACCCCGCCGGACGCCCACGGTGAGCCGCCCGTCGGGTACTCCGGCTCAGGAGATCACCGCCTGCCCATCCGGCCCGCAACCACCCGGACCAGACGTTTCCATGTGTACGACTCCGACGGGGAGGTCCTGGGCTCCTTCAACGACTGGGATACCGCCCACGCCTGGGCTCACCGGCAGGCCACCGACCCCACCGTGCGTACCCCACTGGACGTCGAGGACCGCCAGAACCGCGTGACCCGGCGGGTCCACCCGGGGCAGTGCGAGTTCATCGCCTGGGAGACAGTGGCGCATCTGTCAATCGGCTGCGAACACGACGGCTGATCCGCAGACCCACTACCCGGTCGCCCCCGGGGGCTGGGTGGCGGGCGCCGGAGCCGCATGCCCCTGGAAGTAGGCCAGGGCAACCCGGGTGGCGCTGAACTGCGCCCGCTGCACCCCTTTCGGCGGGTCGGCGTCGGGGTCGGGCCAGGAGTGGCCACCCCCCTGAACGGCCAACAGTCCCACGTCCCGTCCGTTCGGACATGCCGTGTAGACCAACCGCTGGATCGAACTCGTGTCCCGCACCCAGGAATTCGCCGGGGAGCACCCCACGAACCCGGCGTAACGATCGAGGCGGACCCGCATCGGTTGAGCCTGCGTGCCGTCGAAGGGTGCGGGGCGATCCGTTCCTCCACCCTCCAGCGGCGTCACCGGGTCACTCGTGCCACTGATAGCGAACAGGCTGGGCGCGGGCGCCGGGCAGCTGGCCGGCATCACCGCGGATGCCACGGGAACGACTGCGGTAAACGTCCCCGTCAGTGCGCATGCCGCCGTCACCGCCATGTCGGCGCCGTCCCCCAGGCCGGTGGCGAACATCCGACGGGGGTCCAGACACATCCGCGCGGTCAGATCGTTGACGATCGCGGACACGAACGCCACGTCGTCCGGCCCGATCGCCACGCGGCGCATGAAGTTCCACCTGCCGTTCGCCCCATCCGGTACGACGATGACGAAACCGGACTTGGTGCCGATTTCAGCCAGGTGGGCGTAACGCTCCAGTGCGGAGGCGTTCTCCCCGAACGCGTGAAAGCCCACCACCAACGGCAGTGCCTTCGCCCGGGTGTCCGGCGCGGGAACAGCCAGCTGATAGGTGCGGGCGACCCCAGCGACCGTGAGTGACTGCTGGCTCGAGCCTGCCGCAATACTCTTCCCCGTCATGCAACCACTCACCAGGACCGGCGACGGCGACGGCGCTCGGGACCCTCCGGAGTCACCGTGGGAAGCTGCCGCGCTTGCGGTGGCGCCCGCGGCGGCCGTCCGCGCGGCCGAGGTGGCGCTGGTGCCGTCGCCACCGCCGAGATACATGATCAAACCAATAATGATCATTATGGCCCCGGCCGCGGCGGTCACCGGGACCCACACCGGGTTGCCTCGCCGCCTGGACGCGGCCCTGCGGGACGAGCGGCGGTCACCCGGTGGCATGGCCACTCCCGTCCGCCTCATCGGCGGCGAGCTGTCCGCAGGCTGCCGCGATCTCCCGACCTCGGGTATCGCGAACGGTCGCGGCAATACCCCTCGACCGCAGTCGGCGGACGAACTCGCGCTCCCGGCGTCGTTCACTGGCCTGCCAGGACACCCCACGAGTGGGATTGAGCGGGATCAGGTTGACATGCGCGAGCCTGCCGGTCAGCAGCCCGGCCAGCGCGTCGGCGCGTTCCGGCTGGTCGTTGACATCATCGATCAATGCATACTCGATGCTGACCCGGCGTCCGGTCGTCTCGCCGTACTCCCACGCGGCGGCAAGTACCTCAGCCACGGGCCAGCGCCGGTTCACCGGCACCAGACGGTCGCGCAGTTCGTCGTCGGGCGCGTGCAACGACACCGCCAAGGTGACCGGAAGACCACTGCCGGCCAGCCGCCGCATCGCCGGTACCAGCCCAACGGTACTCACCGTGATCGAACGGGCCGAAAGGCCCAGGCCCGCCGGAGGCGGGTCACTGAGGACCCGCAGGGCCCCGATCACTGTCGCGTAGTTCGCCAACGGCTCGCCCATGCCCATGAACACCACATTCGACAACCGCGCCGGACCGCCGGAAAGCTCCCCGCGGGCGAGCACCCGGGCGGCTGCGACCACCTGCTCGACAATCTCCGCGGTGGACAGGTTGCGGGTGAGCCCGCCCTGACCGGTGGCGCAGAAGGGACAGCCCATCCCGCATCCGGCCTGGCTGGACACGCAGACCGTGGCACGGTCGGGATAACGCATCAGGACCGACTCGACGAGCACCCCGTCGAAGGCCTTCCAAAGTGTCTTTCGCGTGTCACCGCCATCACAGGTCGCAACATTCGCGGGAGTCAGCAGTACGGGCAGCAACGCGCCGAGAAGCGCCGCGCGGGACGCTGCCGGAAGATCCGTCATCGCGTCGGCGTCATCGGCGTCGAGGTGCCGGGCGAAATAGTGCCGCGCGATCTGGTCCGCACGAAAACCCGGCTCGCCGAGTGACACCGCCACCTCACGCCGTTGCGAGGCGGTCAGGTCGGCGAGATGACGGGGCGGACGGGTCCGGTTGCCGCTGACAACCGGCAGCGATTCGGAAGCGGCGGAGAAAATAGCCATGGCCTGTCCAGTCTGCCAGGGCACCAGATGCCACCGATGCCACCGGGGTCACGACGAGGGGACGAAGGCCGTGATCAGCAACCAGGCCACGGGAGCCGTGCACAGCACCGAGTCCAACCGATCCATGATCCCGCCGTGCCCGGGCAGCAGGGTGCCCATGTCCTTGACCCCGATATCGCGTTTGAGCAGCGACTCGCCAAGGTCGCCGACGGTCGCGGTACACACGACCGCAAGACCCAGCACCATCCCCTGCCAGATGGCCGCGTGCAGGGTTCCGGCCATCGCCACGCTCGCGACAAGCACACAGGCGATGGTGGATCCGGCAAAGCCCTCCCACGACTTTCCCGGGGAGACGTTCGGGGCGAGCTTGTGCCGACCACCCGAGAGCACACCTGCCGCATAGCCGCCGATGTCGCTCGCCACGGCGGTGGCCAGAAAGGCTGTGACCCGCCGAGGACCGTCCGGCGGGCTGCTCAACAGTGCTGTGAAGCCGGCCGGAAGACCCACGTAGGCCGCGCAGAAGGCGGCGGCCGACACGTCAAGAAGTAGATGGTCGTCCCCCCCGGACGTGAGGCGCCAGGCGATCGCCACGAGGACTGTCACGGCCAACATCACCATGAGGCCGCTGACGCCGGTGACGTACGCCACGGCCGGCATCGCCGCCGCTCCTACCGCGAGCGGCGCCAGCCCCACATTCCGCCCGCTCAGCCGCAGCGCCCTGACCAGCTCGAACATACCGACCGACACCGCGGCACAGACAACGACGATCCACAACGGTCGGGCGGCATACAAGGGGACAACAATGATCAGGCCAAGCCCGACTCCGACAATGATCGCAGCGGGAAGGTCCCGGCCGGCCCGCATCCTGCGGGCCCGGGGCTCCTGGGCCGCCTGCCCGGTGCCCGTCACGACACGGCCACCCAAAGCCCCGGCCAGACTCTTCTCCCACCGGCCGGGGCGGTGGGTGCAGACGACACGGCTCTCAGGCCTGTTCCGCTCACTGCAACGACGGCGGTAGTCGGCTGTCGGTGTCGGTCAGACCGCCAGCAGCTCCGACTCCTTGTGTCGCAACAGCTCATCCACCTGGCTGACATAACGGTGCGTCGCCTCGTCCAGGTCCTTTTCCGCGCGCCGGCCCTCGTCCTCACCGGCGTCCCCGTCGCGGACGATGCGGTCGATGGCGTCCTTACCGTGGCGGCGCACGTTGCGGATGCTGACCCTCGCCTCCTCGGCCTTGGTCCTGGCGACCTTTGCCAGGTCACGTCGGCGCTGCTCGGAGAGTTCGGGAAAGACACAGCGGATGATCGTGCCGTCGTTGCTCGGGTTCACACCGAGGTCGGAATCCCGGACAGCCTTCTCAACGGCTGCCAGCGAGCTCTTGTCATACGGCGTTATGATCACCATCCTGGGCTCCGGGATGTGGAACGAAGCCAGCTGGTTCACCGGCGTCAGCGCACCGTAGTAGTCGACGAGAACCTTCGAGAACACCGACGGGGTGATCCGCCCCGTTCGGATGTTGGCAAAGTCGTCCTTGGCAACCAGGACCGCCTTGTCCATCTTCTCCTCTGCTTCGAGGAGCACGTCGTCGATCACCGTCGTCCTTCCGTCCCACCCTCGTCCGCACCGACCAGGGTGCCGATCTTCTCACCGCGAACGGCTCGCAGTATGTTGCCTTCCGTCAGCAGGTCGAAAACCACGATCGGCAGCTGATTGTCCATACACAGGCTGATAGCCGTGGCGTCCATGACCTTCAGCCCACGCGCGAGCACCTCACCGTAGACGAGCGTGTCGAACCGAACCGCGTGGGGATTGGTTGCCGGGTCGGCGTCGTACACACCATCGACCTTGGTGGCCTTGAGAACAGCCTGTGCCTTGATCTCCAGAGCGCGTTGCGCGGCGGTGGTGTCGGTCGAGAAGAACGGCGCCCCCAACCCTGCCCCGAAGATGACCACACGGCCCTTCTCCAGGTGCCGGATGGCCCGCAACGGCAGATAGGGCTCTGCGACCTGTCCCATCGCGATCGCCGTCTGGACCCGCGTCACCACCCCTTCGCGCTCCAGGACGTCCTGGAGCGCGAGGCAGTTGACCACGGTCGCAAGCATCCCCATGTAGTCGGCCCTCGCCCGGTCGACACCGCCCTCGGCGAGTTTCTGACCGCGGAACATGTTGCCTCCGCCGACCACGATCGCGATTTCGATACCGGTCCGACTGACGTCGGCTATCTGACGGGCGATCGTCGCCACCGTGTCCGGATCGATACCGAGGGGCTCACCCCCGGCGAACGCCTCACCGGACAACTTCAGCAGCACACGCCGCCAACGTGGCTCTGCGACCTCGCAACCGGCCGGAGTGTCGGCATCCCTGGTGGCGTTTTCGGTCACGAGCGGCCCCTTCGCCGTCGGCCGCGATCATCGGCCGGTGGATGTGCACTGACATGCAGTCTGCCCCACCAGCAGCGGTCTGCCCCACCCGACGAGGCGGCAAAATGCCAGCCAACACATCCGGTTTATTTGACGGGCACACCGCAGGGAGCACGGCCCGGGGCAGTCCGGACAAAGCGCCGCCGCGAGCATCGGTCACCAGCTGCGGCGCCAGCCAAGGCATGATCCCCGGTCTTCACCGTGGTCCGGTACCCAGGAACAGCCCAGGAAGCCGTCCGGGGAGCACACCCCTTGACGCGGTCAGGCCTGCTTGACGTTGAACCGGGCGAACCGGCCAACCTCGATCTTCTCTCCGAGCGAGGATCCCGCCTGCTCAAGCAGCGCACGGATCGTGAGCTTGCCGTCCCTGACCCACGCCTGCTCAAGCAGGACGACCGACTTCACGTACCCGTTCAGACGACCGTCCACAATCTTCGGGATAGCCTGGTCGGGCTTGCCCTCCTCACGCGCCGCGGCCTCGTAGATCTTCTTTTCCTGCTCGAGAACCTCGTTCGGGATCTGCTCCGCGGTGACATAAAGCGGATCCGCAGCCGCGATGTGCTGCGCGATGTCCCGTCCGAGCTGCTTGAACTGGTCGGTCTTCGCCACGAAGTCGGTTTCGCACCTCAGTTCCAGAAGAACGCCGATCGTGGGCGGCAGCTGGGGGTCGGTCTTGTGCAGATACGACTCGACCAGCCCGTTGGACGCACTGCGCCCGGCCCGCTTGGCAACCTGGGCCAAGCCCTTCTCCCGCAGCCACGACTTGGCCTTCTCGAAGTCGCCGTCGTTCTCGACAAGCGCTTTCTTGACGTCGCTCATCCCAGCACCGGTGAGTTCCCGGAGCTTTCGAATGTCAGCGGCTGTGATCTCTGCCATGGTGCTCTTCTCGTTCCGTCCGGCTGCTGGTGTTTGGGGAAGCTAGGGGTCTTACGCGAACTGTCGATGCCGCGCAGTGCGCACGGGCATCCGGTCGCAGGTCCGGTGGGACCCCGGCTACCGGCAGGCTGCCCGCCGACACGTTCCGGTCAGGCCGGCGGGCTGCCTGTACGGCCTTACGCCAAGGGGCTTTTCAGACTCGGACGGTGCCGGCAGCCACAGCGGCGACGGAGTCGGCATCGACCTGGCCGGACCCGTTCTGCTCAAGGCTGCTGGCCGCTGGCTCCGCCGTGGGGGTGGTGGCCGTCGTCTCCTCGGAGACGGAACCCTGACCCCGTAGCAGTTCCTGCTCCCACTCGGT
>NZ_CADDZT010000087.1:106900-111115 GCF_902812655.1 Candidatus Frankia meridionalis
AGCCCCTCGGCCACGGCGTCCGCCACCACCCGGGTCAGCAGGGTGGCACTGCGGATCGCGTCGTCGTTACCCGGAATCGGGTAGTCGACCTCGTCCGGGTCGCAGTTCGTGTCCAGAATCGCCACAACCGGGATACCCAGCTTGCGGGCCTCACCGACGGCGATGTGCTCCTTTTTGGTATCGACCACCCAGACCGCGCTCGGCACCCGGGTCATGTCACGGATACCACCAAGAGTGCGCTCAAGCTTGGCCTTCTCCCGGGAGAGAACGAGCTGTTCCTTCTTGGTCCGGACCTCCGTGCCGCCGGTCAGCTCGATCTCCTCAAGCTCCTTCAGCCGCTGGAGACGCTTGTAGACCGTGGAGAAGTTCGTGAGCATGCCACCGAGCCAGCGCTCCTTGACATAGGGCATGCCGACCCGCGCGGCCTGTTCCTCAATGGCTTCCTGAGCCTGCTTCTTGGTACCGATGAACAACACGGTGCCACCGTGCGCGACGGTCTCCTTCACGAAGTCGTAGGCGCGGTCGATGTAGGACAGCGTCTGCTGGAGGTCGATGATGTAGATGCCGTTGCGTTCCGTGAAGATGAAACGCTTCATCTTCGGGTTCCAGCGCTTCGTCTGGTGCCCGAAGTGCACACCACTTTCCAACAGCTGCTTCATGGTGACGACGGCCATGGCTCGTCGCTCCCTTCCTGCGCCGGGAGGTACCGGCACACCTCGGTTCCAGGCCCCGACCGGCGATCGGGGCCCCTGACGCCCTGTTGGTCCCAACCACCGCAAGGAAACGGTGGACCGAGGAAGCCTTCCCCGCCATGCCGCAAAGGCCCGCGAGGAAAGGGCGTGCGTATTCAGCTCGACGGCACGAGCCGTGGCCCAATCCTACGCCCACCCCAACGGAACGCCCCGGCGGGTTGTCCACAGCCGCGGGCCCACGCGTGACCCGGGAGCCGTGGTGCGGTCACCGTGGACATACAGGCCCGTAACCTCGCCGGCGGGCCCCCAAGGATGCCAGGAGCTACCATGATCCCGCCGCCTCGGCACCGGTCCCTTGCCCTCCTCGTCGCGACCGTGCTGATCGTCCTCGTGGCCACCCGCTGGCCGCACCCAGTGGCCGGTTACGGCACCCGCGCAGCCTCATCCCTCGCATCGTTACCGGCTGCCGGCTCCCGCGACGCGAACTCGGCTCCGTCGACCAGCCCAGCGCCACCGACCGACCCGGTAACGTCCGCCCGCCGGACGCCGATCTCACTGGTTGCCGCCTGGCGAGCACCACTGGACCCACCCTTGATCGTCGACCGAGGCTTCGCTCCGCCCCTGACTCCGTACGGCCCCGGCCACCGCGGGGTCGACCTGGAAGGGGTCCCGGGCGCGGCGGTACGCGCGGCCGGGTCGGGAACCGTCTCGTTCGCCGGGCTGATCGCCGGACGCGGCGTGATCACAGTCGTTCATGGTCCGCTGCGGACGACCTACGAGCCGGTGGATCCGGTCGTCGCGGCGGGCCAGTCGGTGATCTCCGGGCAGGTCATCGGCCATCTGGTGGCCGCCCATCCTGGGTGTCGCGCGAACGCCTGCCTGCACTGGGGCCTGCTCGAAGGGTCGCGCTACCTGGACCCGCTCAGCCTGTTACACGGCCCGCCAAGACTGCTGCCCATCGGATAAGAGCGCCCATCACGCCCGTGGGTGCCCCTGCTCGAATGCGGCACGCAGCCGTTCGGGCGTGACATGGGTGTAGATCTGCGTCGTGGCGGGGCTGGCGTGGCCCAGGAGCTCCTGGACCGAACGGAGGTCCGCACCGCCTTCCAGAAGATGCGTTGCAGCGGAATGCCGAAGCCCGTGGGGGCTCAACGGCCCGACCCCATCGACCGCGGCAAGGCGCGTGTCGAGGATGCGCCGGACCGTTCGCGGGTCCAGCCGGCCGCCACGCACGCCGAGGAACAGCGCCCGACCGCTGCTGGTCCCGGCGAGCACCGGACGTCCACGGTCGAGCCATGTCCGCAACGCTCGGTGCGCGGGCACGCCGAAGGGGACCGCCCGCTCGCGCCCGCCCTTTCCTCGCACCCGAACAAGCCGCCGTTCACCGTCGATGTCGTCCAGACCGAGACCACATAGTTCGCCGACGCGGACGGCGGTCGCGTACAACAACTCAAGGACAGCCGCGTCACGCACGGCCACGGCCTGCTCGCGAGGTCCGGCTGCGGCGTTGCCATCGGATGGGGCGTTGTCATCGGATGGGGCGTTATCAGGCACCTGCCGCGGGCCCGGCGCCAGCAGATCCCAGGCCTGGGCTGCGGTCAGCACGTTCGGTAGGGCCGCGGGTCGCCGGGGGCTTGCGAGCCGCTCCGCGACGTCGACGGGCAGCCACCCACGGCGGGCCGTGTAGGCGCTGAAGCCTCGGGCCACCGAGGCCCGCCGGGCCAGCGTGGCGGCGGCAAAGCCGGTCGCGCGCATGCGGGCAAGCCAGCTCCGCAACACACCGAGGTCGAGATCGGCCAGTTCGACGCGCCCGGTCCTGCCCGCGTGCTCGCGCAGATTTTCAAGATCGGCCCGGTAGGCACGGACGGTTTCGACCGACCGGTCCCGCTCGGTCGACAGGTACCGCAGGTACGCGGTGATCGCCATGTCCCACGACACAGGGACGTCCTCGGGATCAGCCGTCGTACCGCCCACCTGACCGACCGTGCCCCGCAACCGCCGCCGCGTCAAGAACCGCCGCCGCGTCAAGAACCGTTGGTTGCGGACGGAGCCCGGCCGAGCGCCGTCAGGCGGTACCCGTCGGCCCGCAGCTCGACAAGACCCTCGGCAACAAGCGGGCCCATCAGCGCCTGCACCGTCTGGGGGCGCTCGCCGACACGTTCGGCCAACACCGCCGCCCCCACCGACGCGCGTGCCGGCATGACGTCCAGCAGACGGCGTACCAGCTCGGACAGGCCATCGCGCAACCCGGTCGGCGCGGGCGAGTACCCGGCAAGCTCACCGATCACGCCGATCTCCTCGCAGACCTCGGCTGCGTCGGTGACCAGGACGGTCTGCTCCCGATGGGTTCGCAGCAGACGGTGACATCCAACGCTCAGTGCACTCGTGACCGGACCCGGAACAGCCATGACCACACGCCCGAGTCCCCGAGCATGGCGAGCCGTGTTGAGAGCGCCACTGCGGTGACCGGCCTCGACCAGGACCGTCCCCCGGGTCAGCCCGGCAATGATCCTGTTGCGGGTCAGAAAACGCCCACGGTACGGCAGGCTACCCGGTGGCGCCTCACTGAGGAGCAGCCCATTCTCACGGATGCGCCCGAGCAGGTCGGCATGTGCCCGTGGATAGGCGACATCGACACCGCCGGCAAGGACAGCGATCGTGGGGCCGCCGGCCGCGAGCGCACCACGGTGAGCGGCCGCATCGATACCGAAGGCCGCACCGGAAACGACCGTCCAGCCCCGGTCCGCAAGCCCGGACGCGAGATCAGCCGCCACGGTCGTGCCGTACGCGGTCGCCGCGCGGGATCCGACGACGGCCACCGCCCGCTCACACAGCTGGCCCAGGTTGCCCGAACCATGAACCCACAGCGCGAGCGGTTCACCGGGTTCAGCCTGTGTAGCGGCGGACATCCGACCGAGCACGTCCAGTGCATCCGGCCACTCGGAATCACCCGGACAGACGATCCGCCCGCCGAGACGCGCGAGCAGACGCAGGTCGTCTTCGGGATCGACATCGGGATGACGGTGCCGCAGGTCCGCCCAGACCGCCGCCGCCCCGCGGTGAGCCACCTCGACGCTGATGCCCGGTTTGTCCGACCCGACCGCACGTGACAGAGCCGCCCGTGCCAGCCTCTCGCTGTCACCATCCGTTATGACATCGCCTCTCATTGCGGCCTCCCTGGCAGGCGCAGGTCCAGGGCCATACCGATCTGCATCGGCCCGGGGCCCGGCAGGTCACCGAGATCCGCGAGGGTCCACGCCACCCGTAGGACGCGGTCCAGGCCACGCGCGGTGAGCTGCCCCGACTCGAAGGCCCGATCGGCCGGTCGGGTCGTACCGGCCGGCAGCGGCCACATCCGGCGGAGGGCGGAACCGGGGACCTCGGCATTGGTCCGCCACGGCGTCCCTGCCAGCCGCCGGGACGCCGCCTCCCGCGCCACCCGGACGCGTTCGGCCGCGACCGCCGAGGTGTCGGCATAGCTGTAGTCCGCCCGCAGCTCCGCACGGCTCGGCGCGGCGAGCTC
>NZ_CADDZT010000087.1:111522-124570 GCF_902812655.1 Candidatus Frankia meridionalis
GAGCAGCGGGCCCGACAGGCGAGACAGATAACGTCGGCGTACCAGGCTCGGGCAGTCGCAGGACCGGGCCGCGGAATTGTTCGCCCGCGCGCACGGACACGGGTTTGCTGCCAGCACCAACAGAAAACGTGCGGGAAACCGGGCGCTCACCCGGGCTCGCGCAAGCTCGATCACCCCGCTTTCCAACGGTTGGCGCAACGCGTCCAGGCTAGGACGGGCGAACTCGGGCGCCTCGTCGAGAAACAGCACACCCCGGTGGGCCTGGCTTGCCAGCCCTGGCCGCAGCACCGTCGAACCGGCACCGACGAGCGCCGCCGGCGTAGCCGAGTGATGAGGGTTGCGGTAAGGCGGGCGGATCACGAGCGGACAGTCCTCCGGAAGCAGCCCGGCTACGGAGTGCACCGCAGTGACCTCCAGGGCCGCTTCGGTGTCGAGCGCGGGCAGCAGGCCCGGCAACCGCTCGGCCAGCATGGTCTTACCACTGCCAGGCGGCCCCTGCATGAACAGGTGGTGGCCACCGGCCGCCGCCACCTCGACGGCGAGGCGACCACGGGCCTGGCCCGCCACGTCGGCGAGGTCACCGGCCCCGTCCGCGCTGAAGTCCAGGAGGTCCGCGCTGATCGCTGTGGGTGGGTTCGGCTCGTATTCGCCCCGCAGCAGCCGGACAAGGCAGTCGAGGTTCCGCACCGGTTCGACGACCGCCCCCGGAACGAGAGCGGCCTCCGCGCCGTTCGCCTCGGGCACGACGATGCGCTCGAAGCCGGCGGCGAGTGCGGCGATCGTCGCGGGCAGCACCCCGCGGACCGGCCGTAGCCGGCCGTCGAGGGCCAGCTCCCCGAGCAGTACCCGGTGGCGGAGCGCCTCCGGCGGCACCGTGGCCGCGGCGCCGAGCACAGCGGCGGCCATTGCCACGTCGAACCCGCTGCCGGACTTGGGTAGCGTCGCGGGAAAGAGGCCCACTGTGATCCGCTGACTCGGCCAGTTCTGACCCGAGTTGACGATCGCGGCACGGATGCGGTCCCTGGCCTCGTGCAGTGCCGCGTCCGGCAGACCGACAAGGGTGATGGCCGGCAGCCCGTTCGCGAGATCCGCCTCGACCTCGACGAGGTGCCCACGAACCCCCACCACAGCAACGCTCAACGCTCGCGCCAGCGCCATCAGAAGGCCCCACGCAGATGTTCGACCCGCAACGGGCTGGTCCGGCTGCGATATACCTCGACCACATCGAACCGCAGCGCCATCGGATCGTGATCGTGATCGCGGAGCCACTGCACCGCGACCCGGCGGATGCGAGCCGCCTTCGCTGGCACCACGGCCTGCGCCGGCGTCCCGTAGCGGTCGCCGGACCTGGTCTTGACCTCACAGAACACCAGACACGAGCCATCGCGGGCAATGATGTCGATCTCGCCCGTCGCGCATCGCCAGTTGCGGTCGAGGATCTCCATCCCACACCGCTGCAGATATCGGGCAGCCGTGTCCTCACCGAACCGCCCAAGCGCATCCTTCACCCGCATCGTCCGCTCCCGTCCACGGACGACACACGCGCCCGTGGAGGTCAGGGTGACCGGCTGACCGGAGCAGAGCGAGAGAAGATCACGACCTGTGGACAACCCGATTTCATCCACAGGTCCGGCAGGACCATGCGGGAGAAGGCGGTCTGACGCGGGAGACGTCAGAGTTCCGCCTTGGTCAACTCCTCGACGTTGATGTCCTTGAACGTGACAACGCGGACGTTCTTCACGAACCTCGCGGGCCGGAACATGTCCCACACCCAGGCGTCACGCAGGGTGAGTTCGAAGAAGACCTCACCGGCGCTGTTCCGGACGTCGATCTGGTAGTCGTTCGCGAGATAGAAGCGGCGTTCCGTTTCGATCACGTAAGAGAACAGACCGACGACGTCCCGGTACTCGCGATAGAGCTGGAGCTCCATCTCGGTCTCGTACTTCTCGAGGTCTTCGGCGCTCATGCGCTCTCCGTCGCGCTGTGTAGCCCGGTCCGTGTCACGGCGTCCTCCAGCCGCGACAGTCGTTCACGTCGAGCTTCTGCCACATTGACATATGACATCCGATGCTGCTCGGACGGTCCGTAGGTGGCCAGCGCCGTGGCGTGTCCGGCCGTGACATACCCCTTGTGTCGGACAAAATCGTACTCCGGATGACATGAGTGCAGATCATCCATAATCCGGTCCCGGGTCACCTTCGCCACCACTGACGCCGCCGCCACGCAGGCCGCGACCTGGTCCCCCTTGAGCACCGCCGTAGCTTCGACTCCCAGCCCCGGCACAGCGAACCCGTCGGTCAGGACATACCCGGGCCGCGGGGTCAGCCGGGCGACCGCGCGGCGCATCCCGGTGATGTTCGCCACATGGACACCTCGAGTGTCGATCTCGCAAGCCTCGATCACGACGGTCACCCACGCCCGGGCGACGGACAGTATTTCATCAAACACCCGTTCGCGGGACCGCGCCGACAACTGTTTGGAGTCCGCAAGATCGTCGAGGCGTCGGGACCGGCCAGCCGGAAGAATGACAGCCGCGACCACGAGCGGACCCGCACAGGCCCCACGACCGGCCTCGTCGACACCGGCCACCGGCGCCAGCCCTCGCCGCCGGAGCGCCCGCTCATACCCCCACAGGCCGGCATCATGTCGGATCGCCGCGCTGGTCGGCGTGAACGGCAGGAGGGGACCCGACCGAGTGTCGCCGCCGACGGTTCGGCGACCGATCCGCAGACCGCCCGGAGGAATCATCCGGACGGGCCGGTCCACCATCGCCCCTGTCCTCACCCGTGTTCCTTCCGGACGGCGGTCTGCCTGATCGCGGCGACAGGCCACCGGATACGCCCCGCAGCCGCCGCAACGCGGTAACTCCTCCCGCTGTCACTCCCGCTGCTCCCAGCACTCCCGCGCCAGCCGGAGGAACGGTCGTGGCAATCGCCCGGGGGACGGCGGCAAAGATGTCCGGTGGACTCAGGAAAGCCATTCGGTCCAGGGGCCACACCCGCACGAACGCACGGCCGACCACCTTGCTCTGCGGGATGGTGCCGTTCACCCGCGAGTCCGACGACTCGCTGCGGTGGTCGCCCATGACCCACAGCTGGCCGGGCGGAACCGTTACCTGGGCGAACTCGCGTCCGGCCCCGACCGGGCTGTTCTCGTATACGTACGGCTCGTCGAGCGGCCTGCCGTTGACCAGCACCCGCCCCTGGGCATCGCAGCACATCACCGTGTCGCCGCCCACTCCGATGACCCGCTTGATGAAGTCCTTGTCGCTGGGGGCACCGAGTCCCAGCATGCCCTGGACCGACCGCAACGCGCGGGAGAAGACGTTGCTCGGCGGAGTGATCACAGTTTCCGCCCGCTCGAAACCGGTGCCGTCGCCGTTGAACACGACGATCTCACCACGGTGAACATCCCGGAAGCGGTAGACCAGCTTGTTGACCAGTACCCGGTCGTTGACCAGGAGCGTGCGCTCCATCGAGACGGTCGGTATCCAGAATGCCTGGACGAGGAACGCCTTAATGATCAAGGCGAGGACGAAGGCGACCAGGACGAGCACCGGCAGCTCGCGGGCGAACGAGCCCCGTCGCCCGCGGTTGCCTCGCGCAATACCCCGCCTACCCCGCCTACCCCGCGATGCCGGCTGGGCAGGGGCCGAAGCCCCGTCGAGGTCCTCGGCGCCGCGGTCCGTGACCCCGTCGACGGCAGTTTCGTCACCGTCGCCCACAGCGGCCGCCGTAACCGCCCGGCGGGGGCTGGCATCGCTCAACGTGCCCGGGTCCTCCTGCTTGCCCGCCTGAAACTCCGCTTCCGTACCAGGACCGGGCTCTTCGGTCGACCGAGAGACCTCGACGTCCTCACCGCCATCTCCGGAGTCTGCAGAAACAGCCCCACCCCGGTGTACCGGCTTGCTGTGATCGGCTCCACTCACCGCGCCACCTCATGGGTTCGCCGACCTCGGCCGAATGCGATGACCATCGCCCGGATACCTGGTCGGGAACGATCGCCTGCCACCTTGGAGCGACCGAAGACAGGACTGTCCGCCTCGCGACACATCCACCCGGCCGCCACCGCCTGAGCGAACGGCCTGCCCTCGGACGCCTTCGACGAGCGGACTGCTCCGGCGGCGACACGGTCACGCATGTTCCGTGTATGCGTCGTCTTCCGCACGCACGTCACCGCGGACCTTGCGATCGTCACGGACACCGTGTGGACGCCGGAGAAACCGTCAGCGTCCGGCCGGCCGACGCTTTTCCTTGATCTTCGCAGCCTTACCACGCAGGTCCCGAAGGTAGTACAGCTTGGCACGGCGCACATCCCCGCGCGTCACGATCTCAATCTTGGAGACGACCGGGCTGTGGACCGGAAAGGTCCGCTCCACCCCTACGCCGAAGCTGACCTTGCGGACGGTGAAGGTCTCACGGACCCCACCGCCCTGCCTGCGGATCACAACGCCCTGGAAGACCTGGATGCGCTGGCGGTTGCCCTCGACGACACGAACGTGAACCTTCAAGGTGTCGCCCGGCCAGAACTGCGGGACGTCGGTCCTCAGCGACGCGGCGTCGAGGCTGTCCAGGGTGTGCATGGCGGTCGCTTTCTCGCGGTGATGACGGGGCTGGATCGGATACGGCCCAACCGAAAAGGGGTGATCCACGTTCGCGAACCACACCCACGCGCCCGTGGAGGTTTCAACTCGGGCGGACGGCCGGACACCGCATCCTACTGTGCCACACGACCGTTCGGGTCAGCGCCGCCCGCCGTGCCGTGGTCGCCCATGCCGTGTTCGGCACATATCGCACGGTCATGCTCTGTCAGGTCCACGGCTTCCAGCAGATCCGGACGGCGATGCGCGGTCCGTAGCAGGGCCGTGTCCCGCCGCCAGCGGCCGATGGCCCCGTGGTCGCCGGACCGCAGCACCGCGGGAACCTCGTGGCCCTGCCACACGGGGGGACGGGTGTAGACGGGAGCTTCCAGCAGCCCGCTCGCGAAGGAATCATCCACGACGGACTCGGCATTGCCGACCACGCCGGGCAACAGGCGGGTGACCGCCTCCAGCATTACCAACGTGGCGACCTCGCCGCCGGCGAGCACGTAGTCACCGATCGAGATCTCGTCGTCAGCCCACTCTTCGATGACCCGGGTGTCGATGCCCTCATAACGACCACAGCAGAACACCAGCCACGGTTCGTCCGCCAGCCTGGCGGCATAGGCCTGCGTGAACGGCCGCCCGACCGGAGTGGGAACGATGATCCTGGGACGCCGGCCCATGGCCGGGTCGGGCCCGCCAGCCCCGCCGATCTCGGTGAGCGCCGCCCACCAGGGCTCCGGACGCATCACCATGCCTGGTCCCCCGCCGTACGGGGCGTCATCGACGGTCCGGTGCACATCGCTCGCCCACTGCCGGAGATCATGGAGATGGACGTCGAGGATGCCACGGGCGCGGGCCCGACCGACGAGGGAGAGATCGAGCGGGCTCAGGTACTCGGGAAAAATCGTGATGACGTCGACGCGCACGGCTACTCCAGGTCGAACAGGCCCGGCGGCGGGTCCACCACGATCCGGCGATCCGAAAGGTTGACCGTGGGCACGATCTCCCTTACGAACGGGACAAGTACCTCGCGAACCTCACCCGTCTCACGCGTCTCACCCGTCTCACGGTCGTCGGTGAGACCGATCGCGAGCAGTTCACCAGCGGGGGTGTGGACGACGTCGACGACCACGCCGACATCCACGCCGTCGCGGGTCAGCACGCGTAGTCCGACAAGGTCGCGGTCCCACCACAGGTCGCCGGAGTCCTCCTCGTCCCCGTCCTCCCCGGCGGGCCCGACGTCGCCGGGTGAGATCGTGAGGACACGCCCACGCAGGGCCTCCGCGGCGGTCCGGTCACCGACTCCCTCGAAGCGCACCAGAAGGCGTCCGGAATGCCAACGGGACCCGGCGACCACCAGGGGGGTGGCCGTCGGCGGGTCACAGTTGATCTTTGTCCCGGTCGCGAACCGCCGGTCGGGAACGTCCGTGCGAACGTCGATCGTCACGTCCCCACGCACACCGTGGGGACGCCCGATCCGACCGATCACGACCGGCTCGTCCGTCAGCGGGCCGCCGACGTCACCGGTCGACGTCAACGACGTCGACACGCAGACCCCGACCTCCTACCCCGGCCATGACCGTCCGCAGCGCCCGGGCGGTCCGCCCGCCGCGCCCGATGACCTTGCCGAGATCGTCAGGATGCACACGAACCTGAAGAGTCCGGCCCCGGCGACCCGACTGCATGTCTACGTGCACGTCGTCCGGGTGGTCGACGATGCCTCGGACAAGATGCTCGAGCGCGGCCTCCAGCACTTACTGTCCCGCTGGAGTGGACGGCTCCGCCACAGGCGCCGCCGCCGTCTCACCGGCCGGCGCCTCGTCCGTGGCTTTCTTGGCCTTCTTGGGGGTGGTCGCGGGCTTGTCACCAAGACCGGCCGCGGCCCTGGCTGCTTCCTGGAATGCCTCGCGCTTGTCGACCTTGGGCGCGGCGACCTTCATCGGGGGCGGCGCGGGCAGGCCCTTGAACTTCTGCCAGTCACCGGTGACCTTGAGGATCGCGAGCACGGGCTCGGTCGGCTGAGCGCCCACACTGAGCCAGTACTCGGCGCGTTCGCCGTCGACCTTGATGATGCTCGGGTCGGACTTCGGGTGGTACTGACCGATCGCCTCGATGACCCGTCCGTCCCGCTTGGTGCGGGCATCCGCGACGACGATCCGGTAGTGCGGCTCACGCATCTTGCCGAGGCGCTGAAGTTTGATCTTGGTTGCCACGATTGTCGAACTGCTCCAGACGTACGTCGGTGGCCACCGGAACGCCACGGTGGGGACGCGGAGCACCGGCGGCTGGGTTTGCGGAGCGTCAGAACGGCGGAGAGGGACACCGCAACGACGCTGATGGTGAAGAACCCATGTCGTGACCATAGTTTGCCAGATCGCGGGCGCCGACGACGCCCGGGCCTGCCCGGACTTCTCGGAGCCGTCCGGAAAGGTCAGCGCCGCCCGCCGCGCCCCTGCCCGGACGGAGGGAAACCATCACCGCGCATCAGCGCGGACAGATCGGGCATGTCCGGCATACCGCCGTCACCGAGCCCACCCGGGGGCAGCCCGAGTGGGCCGCCCGTGCGCCGCGCCTCGGTCGCGGCCTTCTGCGCCTGGGTCTGCGCGGCACGGGCGGCCGGGTTGCCCTTGCGGCTCGCGCCCTTCGCCTTCTTGCTCGTCTTGCGGTTGGACGCGGCTCTGGACCGTTGCCCACCGCCGGGCAGCCCCATGCCGCCCGCCATCTGCTTCATGACCTTGCGCGCCTCGTCGAACCTGTCGAGGAGCTGGTTGACCTCGGTGACGGTCACCCCGGAGCCTCGGGCCACCCGTGCCTTGCGGGACGCCTGCAGAATGCGCGGGTCGTGCCTTTCCGCCGGTGTCATCGACCGAATGATCGCCACCACCCGGTCGACGTCCCGGTCGTCGATCTGGGAGAGCTGTTCTTTCATCTGCCCCATGCCGGGCAGCATCCCGAGCAGGTTGGCGATCGGCCCCATCTTGCGGACAGCGAGCATCTGCTCGAGGAAGTCGGAGAGGGTGAACTCCGAGGCGGCCATCTTCGCCGCCATCGCCTCGGCCTGATCGGCCTCGAACGCCTTCTCCGCCTGCTCGATGAGGGTCAGGACGTCCCCCATCCCGAGGATGCGCGACGCCATCCGCTCGGGGTGGAAGACGTCGAAGTCCTCCAGTGCCTCACCGGTGGAGGCGAACATGATCGGCCGGCCGGTCAGATGCGAGACGGAGAGCGCCGCACCGCCACGCGCATCGCCGTCGAGCTTGGTGAGCACCACCCCGCTAAAGCCCACGCCGTCGGCGAACGCCTGCGCGGTGGTGACCGCGTCCTGGCCGATCATCGCGTCGACCACGAACAGGATCTCGTCCGGAGCTGTCACGTCCCGGATGGCCGCCGCCTGGCGCATCATGTCGGCGTCCACGCCGAGGCGGCCCGCGGTGTCGACGACGACCACGTCGTGCAGGCGCCTGCGGGCGTGTTCCACGGCGTCACGGGCAACCGTGACCGGATCGCCGACGCCGTTGCCGGGTTCCGGAGCGAACACGTCCACCCCGGCACGACCGGCCACGACCTGGAGCTGGGTGACCGCGTTCGGCCGCTGCAGGTCGGCGGCAACCAGCAGAGGCGTATGCCCCTGGGCCTTCAGCCACCGGCCAAGCTTCCCGGCGAGCGTGGTCTTACCCGTACCCTGCAGGCCGGCGAGCAGGATGACCGTGGGCGGCGTCTTGGCGAACCGCAGGGTGGTCGTGCCGCCGCCGAGGATCGCGATCAGTTCCTCGTTGACGATCTTGATGACCTGCTGAGCAGGGTTCAGCGAGGCCGAGACCTCCGCGCTTCTGGCCCTCTCCCGCACGGCGATGATGAAGGCCCGGACCGCCGGAAGGGCGACATCGGCCTCCAGCAACGCCACCCGGATCTCCCGAGCGGTGGCATCGATGTCAGCCTCGGACAACCGCCCCTTGCCGCGAAGCGACGAGAAAGCCTTGTCGAGACGGCTGGACAGGGTGTCGAACACGCGCACACTCCGAGATCGCTGGCGAACCGCAACTCTCAGAGTACGCATCCGGCCGTGGAAGGCGGAGCCGGACCGTCCGATGCGGCAGGACCCCCGCCCGCCACCCGGACAGCCCGGCGAGGCGCGCCCACACGGCGATCATGACGTGAACCTGCCACGATCTCCGCCCTCCACGTCGAGGATGGCGGGGACACCTCGCCGGATGTTTCGGATCCCGATCGACGTGCCCGATCAGGACCCGAACCACACCCCGGAACTGTAGATCGCCTCGACGCCGTACGGAAGGGACCCGTCGCGACCACCAAGTAGGCCCCGCCGTGTCCGCACCCACCGTGGCCTGCGCGGACTCCGGCTGACCGCGATCGGTCCGGCTCGGCCGGCTCCCCCGGTCCTTCAGTTCGGCGGGTCCCCGAGCAGCGCGTCGACGAAGGCCTCCGGATCGAACGGCGCGAGGTCGTCGGGACCTTCGCCCAGCCCGACCAGCTTCACCGCAACGCCGAGCTCCCGCTGGACGGCGATGACGATGCCGCCCTTGGCGGTCCCGTCGAGCTTGGTCAGCACAATGCCTGTGATGTCCACCGCCCGGGTGAACACCCGGGCCTGCTCCACCGCGTTCTGGCCGGTGGTCGCGTCCAGGACGAGCAGAACCTCGTCGACCGGGCCGAGTTTCGTCACCACTCTCTTGATCTTGACGAGTTCGTCCATCAGCCCGGCCTTCGTGTGCAGGCGCCCGGCAGTGTCGATCACCACGACGTCGGCACCGGCGCTGATTCCCCGTTTCGCCGAGTCGAAGGCCACCGACGCCGGATCGCCGCCCTCGCTGCCGCGTACCGTCTGTGCTCCGACTCTGCTCCCCCAGGTCTCCAACTGGTCGGCTGCTGCAGCCCGGAAGGTGTCGGCCGCACCCAGCACGACGGTCCGCCCGTCCGCCACCAGCAGGCGGGCGATCTTCCCGCAGGTCGTCGTCTTGCCGGTGCCGTTGACCCCGACCACGAGGACGTTCGCCGGTCTGCCGTCCACGGCGACCGCCAGTGAGCGGTTGGTGCTGGTACCGATCTGGGCGAGCAGCTCGTCGCGCAGCAGCGCACGCACGTCGGCGGGACGACGCGCGCCGAGGACCTTCACCCGCACGCGCAACGACTCGACCAGTTCCTGCGTGGGTATGACCCCGACGTCCGCGACCAGCAGGGTCGCCTCGACGTCCTCCCAGACCTCCTCATCGAGGTTGTCGCGGGAGAGCAGCACCAGCAGTCCCCGGCCCAGACTGTTCTGCGACCGGGCCAGCCGCTCGCGCAGTCGGACCAGTCGGCCGGCGGCCGGGGCGGGTACCTCCAGGACCTCAGCGAGTTCCGCATCCCGCGCGAGCTGCTCGAACTCCCGGTCGAGCAGCTTGGCGTCGGCATCGGCCTCGGCCTCGATCCCGGCGGGCGGCGCGGGACTGCCGAGATGCTCCGGGAGATCGACGGTGTCGACGGTCCGCCGCGGGGTGTCCCGGGGGATCTCGGCGTCATCACCGACTCCGGGCCGGTGGTCCACCCCCGGACGCGGCCGCTCCCGGGAGGGGGTGCCACGGCCTCGGTGGCGGGTGCCCACCACAAGACCAGCCGTTGCGACAAGACCGAAAACAATGATCGCGATGACGATGAGGACGTACTCCACGCCACCGATCCTGACAGACCGAGCGGGTGGTTCTCAGGCCGAGGCGCGCTCCCGGAGACGCTGGCTGATCACCGTGGTGATGCCGTCGCCACGCATGGACACACCGTAGAGCGCGTCCGCGATCTCCATCGTGCGCTTCTGGTGTGTGATAATGATCAGCTGGGACTTCTCCCGCAGGCCCTCCAGTGCCTCCAGCAGACGGCCGAGGTTACGGTCGTCAAGAGCGGCCTCGACCTCGTCCAGCACGTAGAACGGCGACGGGCGGGCCCGGAAGATGGCCAGCAACAGCGCGATCGCGGTCAGTGAACGCTCGCCGCCTGAAAGCAACGACAGACGCTTGACCTTCTTGCCCGGCGGCCGGGCCTCCACCTCGATACCGGTCGTGAGCATGTCCTCGGGATCGGTCAGGACGAGCCGCCCCTCCCCACCCGGGAACAGGGTCGCGAAAACCGTCTCGAACTCCCGGGCGGTGTCGGCGAAGGCCGCGCGGAAAACCTCCCGGACCCGCTCGTCGACCTCGGCGACGACCAGCAGCAGGTCCCGACGGGTGTTCTTGATGTCGTCGAGCTGCGTCGACAGGAACGCCGCACGCTCCTGAAGCGCCTCGAACTCCTCCAGCGCCAGCGGATTGACCTTGCCGAGCCGGTTGAGCTGCTTCTCCGCGGTGGCCGCCCGCGCCACCTGCTCGGCCCGGTCGAACGTGACGGCCTCACCGCCGTCGGTGTCCGGCGGTACCGGCACCTGCGGACCGTACTCGGAGACCAGGTCGTCAGCGGCTATCCCGTGCTCGTCGAGCGCCTTGGTCTCCAGGGTCTCGACCCGCAGCCGCTTCTCGGCCCGGGCGAGCTCGTCGCGGTGGACGTCGTCGCGCAGCGCCGCGAGCTCCGTGGCAAGTGCCCGGACCTGCTCCCGGACAGTCGTGAGATCGGATTCGGTCCGCCGGCGAAGGGCCTCGGCGCGCCGGCGTTCGTCGTCGGCGGCGACCAACGAGTGTTCCAGAGCCGCAAGGGCGACACCGGCAGCGTCGGCCACGGCCTCGGCCACGGCCGCCTGCCGCTCCCGGACCTCCCGGCGCCGGGCCGCAGCCATCCGCGCGGCACGCTCGTTCGCGGCGGACCGTACCAACGCGTCGGCGCGGCCGGCCAGCGCCCGGGCCCGCTCCTCGCTGGTGCGCACCGCGAGCCGGGCCTCCACCTCCTCGCCGCGCACGGCCGAGGTCGCGGCGACGAGCCGGTCACGCTCTGCCGGCGACCGCTCCCCGACGTCGGGTTCAGACGATGTCGCGGCCAACGTCGTCTCCAGCTCCGTCAAGGCCCCGTAGGCCTGATCCCGGACGGTTTCGGCCTGCATCCGAGCCCGCTCCAGGCGTTCGATCTCCGCGGCTCCGGCCCGGTTCGCCCGTTCCAGCTGGGACAGTTGCTCGGACAACGCGCGGTGACGGGCATCGGCGCCGTGCAGCGCCGCAGCCGCGTCGTCGATCCCACCCCGGGACCGGTTCACCGCCTCGTGCGCGGCGACGATCGCCCCCCGGGCACGGTCACCGCGGCCGACCGCCTCGATCATCTGCGTCTCCGCCTCGTCCGCGGCGGCCTGCAGCTCCAACAGGGACGGCGCCCGCGCGCTGCCGCCGGTGGCAAGTGCCGGGCCGATGACGTCGCCGGCCCGGGTGACCGCCCGGATGTCGGGGTGCGCCCGGACGAGGTCGACCGCGGCGGCAAGATCCGCGACGACCACGGTGGCCGCCAGCAGGTGGGCGACACCCTCCGCGTAACGCGGGTCGGTGACCCGTACGAGGTCACGGGCGGGTACGCCGCCGCGCAGGGCCTCGGGCGGCAGGGCCGCGGCCGGGTCGGTGGCGAGACCGTCCCCGGGTCGCCCGGCGACGACCAGGGCCGCGCGTCCCGCGTCGACCGCCCGCAGCCATTCAAAGGCGGCACCGACATCCTCGGCGGCACCGACTGCGACAGCGTCCGCGGCCGGGCCGAGCACGGCTGCCACGGCGGCCTCCGCGCCGTGCTCGACGGACAGCGAAGCGGCCAGGCGCCCGAGGACGCCCGTGGGCAGCCGAGCGGCATCCACCGCCACCGCCACCACAGGCAGCGCCGGCAGCGCCGGCAGCGCCGGCCCGACGGCACCATCGTTGCCCCGCCGAGCAGCCTTCCCCTTCCCCTTGCGCATCCCGTGACCGGCTCCGTCGCCGACGCCCGCGCCCTTCACCGCAGCCTCACCCGCGCCCGGGTCCGCGCCCGGGTCGTTCATCCACGTACCGGCGGCGGCGTCCAACAGCGCCGCGGCGCCGTCCTTCGGCGTGAGCGAGAGGGTCAGCGCCTCCCTGCGGGCCTGCCAGGACGCCCGGTCACGGTCCGCGGAGCTCTCCTCGGACCGCAGGTTCTCCAACCTCTCGGAGGCGGCGGCGTGGACCGCGACCGCTTCGGCATGCCGGGACGTCAGCTCACTGCGGGTGGTCTCCATCCGGGCGAGTTCCGACTCGAGCGTGACCCGCTGGTCGCTGGTCTCCCCGCCGCGCATCCGAGCGGAGTCCACCGCCTCGGAAATCCGGACGATCTCGGCTTCGGAGCTGGTGGCCCGCGACCGGGCGGCCTCCACCCTCCCGGCCAGCCGCGCGAGGTTCTCCCGGCGGCTCGACGCCTCGCGGGCGGCTGCGACCAGCGCCTTTTCCTCACCGGCCAGCGCGGCTTCGAGTTCCGCCCGGCGGGCGACGACCTCGGCGAGGCCGTCCCGGTCGGTGTCCAGCCGTACGACCAGAGCGCTCTCCTGCTCTCGGACGGCGGCGG
>NZ_CADDZT010000087.1:124815-128857 GCF_902812655.1 Candidatus Frankia meridionalis
GCCGCCGGCCCGCAGCAGCCGGACCCGCTCCGCGGCCAATGACCGGGTACCGCGGACGCGCTCCCGCAGGGATGCCAGGGCATGCCAGACTTCGCCCGCGGCCGCCTCGCGCGGAGTTACGGCGGCCAGCTCCGCCTCCAATGTCTGCTCGCGTTGCTGACCGTCGGCATGGGCACGTCCGGCCGTGGCGAGTCTGACTCGCAGCACCTCCTCGTCCCGGACGTCGGAAGCGATATCGCCACGAGCTGTGACGATCTCGTCGGCGAGCAGGCGCAACCGGGAGTCTCGCAGCGCCGCCTGGATGACACCGGCCTTGCGGGCGATCTCCGCCTGTCGGCCCAGCGGACCCAGCTGGCGGCGCAGCTCCGCGGACAGGTCGGTGAGGCGGGTGAGATTGGCCGCCATGGCCTCGAGCTTGCGCAGCGCCTTTTCTTTGCGCTTACGGTGTTTGAGAACACCGGCCGCCTCCTCGACAAAGGCGCGGCGGTCCTCCGGGCGGGCGTGCAGGACCGCGTCCAGCTGCCCCTGGCCGACGATGACATGAAGCTCACGGCCGATTCCGGAGTCACTCATGAGCTCCTGGATGTCGAGCAGCCGACATGAACTGCCGTTGATCGTGTATTCGCTTTCGCCGCTGCGGAACATCAGACGGCCGACGGTCACCTCGCTGTAGTCGATCGGCAGAGCGCCGTCGGTGTTGTCGATGGTGAGCAGGACCTCCGCGCGGCCCAAGGGCGGGCGCGACGGGGTGCCCGCGAATATGACGTCGGACATGGTGCCGCCACGCAGGGCCTTCGCCCCCTGCTCGCCGAGCACCCACGCCATGGCGTCGACGACGTTGCTCTTACCAGAGCCGTTCGGCCCGACCACACAGGTGATGCCGGGCTCCAGGTGCAGAGTCGTCGAACTCGCGAACGACTTGAATCCCCGAAGGGTGAGGCTCTTGAGGTGCACCGGTCTCCGGAGCTGTCGGAGGGGACGCGGGCGCGGTACCCGGATGTAGGGCACCACCAGCAACCGGGGACGGTGGTACGCGCACGGACCCGCCCAGCCACTGTGCCCGAGAGGACAACTGCGGACCAACAATACTGCCGCAGCGGTCCCGGGACCGACCCGGCCCTTCAGAGCGTTCGACACAACAGGCAGCACAGCTGCGATTTGATCACCGACAGAGACTGTCGAGATTCAGGCCGTTACAGACACACCAAGGATGCGTCCATAGCGGATTTGACGAATCCGGTCAGCAGCACTAAGGGACGTTCCCCACAAGGAGAAACGTCCCTTAGCTCCCGCCTCGGATCCGGGAGGATCAGGTCAGCGCGGGCTCCGCTTCGAACGCCCGAAGTTCATCCGAGACATCAACGCCTTCAAGAGCATCATTAAGAGCACGCGTACGCGCGAGCTCATCTTCCAGTTCTGCTACACGCGCACGAAGTCGGCGTACCTCATACGACAAACGGAGATCGTTGCCGGAGCCGACGTGGCCGAAAAGGGCCTTCGCCATGATAATGGTCCTCCACGATGAGTGACCGAGCGGGTGCGAGACGCGCTATGATCTGGCCGACAAGATCGCCACAGATCACACTACGCGCCAGACAATGAATCGAGGATCGCACGTCACGTGGCCGAAAGTCAAGACGATGCCATACCGGCGCGGTCGGCGATGGCGCTTTGTCGAGATGAGGACACCTCGTCGCCGTCCGGTTGCCCGCCGGAAGCAACCCGTGGTTCGAACAGAGGTTGGACGAATGCACGACACCGTGGATGGTCCGAGTTCCCGGCACATATGACCCGAGTCCGCGGCACATGAGGTTGCCTGACGCTCCCGGCTCCGGGCCACTACCTCCGGACGAATCCGGTCAGGTCACCCCGCGGCGGCGACCAGGAAAAGGTCACCTCGGCCGTCCGGCCGGGTGTGTGCCCGACCTGGAGCATCTCCAGCAGGGTCCGACACGCCGCCGTCGGACCCTCGACGACCACCACGACACGCCCGTCCGTGAGGTTCGTCGCAGAACCCACCAGGCCGAGCCTGCGTCCTCGCGATCGGACATATGCACGGAAGCCAACACCCTGAACCGATCCCGACACCCATGCCGTCAGGCGGGCATGCGGTCCGGATCCGGCGGACGGATTATGATCATCCTGACCGGCCGGCCTGGCGGGAACGTCGCGCATGGGCACGGTAGGGTACCGGTTCATTGTGGACACCACACATTCCCTCCGCACCCGGCGGTCCCAGATGCGCACACTCCGCGGCCGGCGCGCCGTGATGATGATGGTTGGCACCGTCGCCGTCCCGGCTGCACTCCTCCTCGGCGGTTGCGGCCAGAACTTCCATCAGGACGGCGGCGTCCTGCCCGTACCTCACGCCAGCACCGAGGGTCTGCGCGTGGCGACCCCCGAACCGGCACCGGCCGCCCCAGCCACTGTCATCCCACCGGGCTATGCCCCGCCGCGAACGTCCGGTCCTACTCAGACCGCGGTTCCAAACATTCCCGGCGGCAAGGTCTGAGTCACAGTTCCCGGTGACGGGGCTGACGTGCGACCCGGTTACCCGTCCCGATATCCGCCCGTTGGCCCGCCTGGAAGCCGGCCGGCGCCCCCGACCCGGACAGCTGACGGGAGCGCATCGGGCGTAACCGCGGATAGGTGTCCGCGACGTGCTGCTCCACGCGGGCCATCCGGTCAGCGAGCACCAGCGCGACCGAATGCGTCGGCCCGCCCGCATCCGCGCGCTCACGGCTGTCCCGAGCCAGCGTCTCGGCCCGGGTCAGCCGAAACTGCACCGCGGCGGCGAACCCGGCCATCCAGGACCGCCGGAACGCCCGAGGGTCCTGCGAGCGCGGCACCTCGACCAGCGCGAGGGCGTGAGCCTGCTGGACCAGCAGGGACGTGTAGAGCAGCTGGGTCCGCTCCAGGTCGGCGGCCATCCCGAACAGGTGAGCCGCATGCGCGGTCGCCCCTGGCAGCAGTTGCGTACGGTGTACCAGCCGGCAGCCGAGCGGTCCGGCGATGCTTCCCAACAGCATGATCTTGTCTCGGGCATAGGGACGGTCGATGTCCAGGACGACGTCCCCGGCAACCGCCCTGGTCGGTGCGGCTTCCTCGAGCAGAGCACGATCGATGCCGTACTGGGCGATCAGGTCGGCGGCCTTGTCGTTGTACGACTCACGGGCCTGCTCGGTCAGCCCCTCCGCCTCGGCCATCGCAAGCAGCTTGCGGATCTTTCCGAGCGCCGTGTCCGGATCCATGGGTTACGAGTGGGCCCTTCTCGGGCGTGGTTGACAGCGCGGGCAGGTGAAGCTCGACCGGTTCATGAAGGCGTCCCGACGGATCGGCGTCCCGCATCGCGAGCATGGCCGGCCGGCCCGGCCGTACACCTCCAGAGAACGGTCGAACAGGCCGCTTTCGCCGTTGACCGACACGTAGAGCGCGTCGAAGGATGTCCCACCCGCGCGCAGCGCCTCGGTCAGCACCCCGCGCGCCGCCTCCAGCAGACGGCCGAGTTCGCCACGGGTCAGCGTCTCGGTCGGGCGTGCGTAGTGCAACCTCGCCCGCCACAGGGATTCGTCCGCATAGATGTTGCCGATGCCGCTGACAAGACTCTGGTCGAGTAACGCGCGTTTGATTCCGGTCCGGCGACGGCGAACTGCCGCGACAAAGTCCCCGTCGGAGAACTCCGGGTCGACGATGTCCCGCGCGATGTGCGCGATCGGTTCCGGCACGCCGCAGGCTGCCTTGACGACCGCAAGAGCGCCGAATGTCCGCTGGTCGACGAACCTGAGCTCCCGCCCGGCGTCGGAAAATGTGAAACGGACCCGTAGGTGCGTCTCGGCGGGCTTGTCCGCGGCGACCACCAGAAGCTGACCGCTCATCCCGAGGTGGCCCAGCAACACCGCACCGCCGTCCAGGTCCAGCCACAGGTACTTGCCCCGGCGGGACGCGGCGACGATCGTCTGACCCACGAGCACCGCCGCGAAGTCGGCGGCACCGCCGGCATGCCGGCGGACCGCCCGTGGATGACCGACCGCCACCGTTGCGA
>NZ_CADDZT010000087.1:129131-144596 GCF_902812655.1 Candidatus Frankia meridionalis
CCTCGACCTCGGGAAGCTCGGGCATGGGAAACGAGAACGCTTACCAGATCAGCCGTTGCCCGTGCTCACGGTCGCCTCGGAGCGACCGCCGACCGGCGCACCGTCCTCCACTGCCGCGGGGGACGTCACGGACTCTGCCGACCCGACCATCTGCGGGTCCAGGTCCTGCGGGTCCAGGTCCTGCGGGTCCAGGTCCTGCGGGTCCAGGTCCTGCGGGTCCAGGTCCTGCGGGTCCAGGGCGCGGGCCTCCAGCGTCTCGAAGGCGGCCGCGGCGGCACGCTGCTCGGCCTCCTTCTTGCTGCCCCCCTCGCCGTGACCGAGCACCTCACCGGCTACCACCGCACGAGCGGTGAACCGCTTGGCGTGATCCGGCCCGAACTCGTCCACCGCGTACTCGGGCGGCCCCAGCAGCAGCAGAGCCGTCCGTTCCTGCAGGGAGGTCTTCCAGTCCAGCCCGGCACCCCGGCCGGCGGCCACGTCCAGCAGCGGATCGAACAACCGGTGGACGAACCGCGAGGCGGTCTCCAACCCCGCCGACAGGTACACCGCGCCGATCAGCGCCTCAAGTGTGTCCGCGAGAATGCTGGCCTTGTCCCGCCCACCCGTGGTCTCCTCGCCGCGGCCGAGCAGCAGATACGGCCCGATGCCTTCCTCCCCCAGACCCCGGGCGACCTCGGCGAGAGCCCGCATGTTGACCACGGAGGCGCGTTGCTTCGCGAGCTGGCCTTCGGGAAGGTCGGGGTGGCGACGAAACAGGGCGTCGGTCACGACCAGGCCGAGCACCGAGTCCCCCAGGAACTCCAGCCGCTCGTTGGTCGGCAGGCCACCCTGCTCATAGGCGTAGGAGCGGTGAGTGAGGGCCCGTTCAAGAAGGTCGACGTCGACCGGCACATCCAGTACGGCCAACAGACCGTCCCTGGGCGCCGGTGCCGGCAGGCCGCGGGTCATACCGACAACCCGGCCCGGACCCGGCGGTGGGCGACGATGCCGCCGAAGACCGCGCGCTGCCGGGGCATCCAACCGACCCGCTGCGCGGCGCACGCATCGGCTATCGCCCTCGCGACCGCCCCGCCGCTCACGACGGGCCTACCACCCACGACGACCACGATCCCGTCGACGCCAACCACGAATGCTCCCTCCCGCAGGTACCAACCCGACGACGTCCACGGCGACTCGGCAACGGCCGGTGCCACCGCCCGCAGGCACGACACCAGGACGGCCCCCGTGAAACCGTCGCTGACCACGACGTCCGCTTCCCCGCCTGCCACGACCGTGGCGGCATCGACGGCGCCGATGAAATCAAGACCCAACTCGGTGATCAGATCCCCGACGCCACGGCGAAGCCCGTCCCAGCGCCCCGGTCCCGCTGACAGCAGTCCGATCCGGGGACGGGCAACCCGCAGGCAGATTGTCGCGTAGTTGGATCCGATGACCGCGCACTGGGCAAGATGGTCGGCGTTCGCGTCGACGGCCGCACCCGCATCCAGCAGAACCGTCGGTCCACGGGAGGACCCGAGCACCACGGCCAGAGCCGGCCGGGTCGCCCCCGGGAGCGGCCCGAGGGCGAACGAGGATGCCGCCACAACCGCCTCGGACGGACCCGCGGAGACCATCGCGTCCACGGCACCGTCCCTGACCAGCCGGGCCGCGACCCGAACGGTCGCGTCCCGTCTCGACCGCACCTCCCGCGCCGCATCCTCGCCAGGGCCGACCACCTGGGACGCGGCGACCACCCGCAGCCGGTCACCGAAGTCCGGACCGCGTTCGGCCAGGAGGCGTTCAGTGATTCGGGGCGGACCGACCACGCTCACTTCCAGCGCCTGATCGGCGCCGAGCGCGTCAACAACACCGTCGACTACCGCCCCGGGTTCGCCGTCACCACCGAGCAGGTCGACCGCGACGCGTGTCACACCACTCAGACGTCGATGATCTGTCGATCGTTGTAACGACCGCAGGTCGGGCAGGCCGTGTGAGGCCGGGTCACGTGACCACGGGGGCACTTGGAAAGGGCGGGAACACTCGCTTTCCACTGCGCCCGCCGGGAACGGGTGTTGCTACGCGATGTCCGACGCTTCGGGACGGCCACTAGTCCTTCTCCTTGTTCTCGATCAGTGATGGCAGTGCGGCCCACCTGGGGTCGACCTGCGCGTGGGTGTGGTCGGGGCCAAGCTCGTCCAGCCGCGCGCCGCAGTCCGCACACAGGCCGGCGCAGTCCGGCCGGCAGCAGGGGGACAGCGGCAGACCGAGTACCAGCGCGTCACGCAACGCCGGTTCCAGGTCGAGATGGTCCCCCACGACCTGGAGGGAGTCGTCGTCAGGGTCGTCGAATGCCCGGTCCTGGTAGTAGAACAGCTCCCGGATCTCGACCGTCGTCTCGTCCTCGAAGGAGTCGAGGCAGCGCGAGCACTCACCCTCGAGCGGCGTGGACACCGTGCCGCTCACCAGCACGCCTTCCATCACCGCCTCCAACCGCAGGTCCAGTTCGATCGGCACGCCGGACGGAACATGGATCATCGGGGTTCCCAGCTCCGCCGGCGCGAGCAGCTGCGTCACGACACGTTTCATCGAGCCCGCTCGGCGGCCCAGCTCGCGAATGTCGAGCACGAGGGGGCCACGGGGGCCACGGCGACGGTAAGACGGCGCGGTCATGGGTGGGATGTCTGTCGCTGCCACGGAAATACTGGATTCACAACTCTCGAGTGTCACACACGGTCATACAGATGGTTGGAGTACGGGTTTACACCGCACCGACCATCAGCCTATCCGATCGTCTCGGTGGGCTCCGACACCGAGACGACGTCAGGGGTGGCCGGCGGCGGAGGCACATCGGCCAGCGGTACCGGGACCGCCGCTTCGCCGTCCGCACCGTCCACGGGGACGTCCGGTCGCGCGGCGGTCCCCGCGGTCGGGGAGGCGAGCCATGCCCGGCCACGCTCGACCGACGTGAGCGTGCGGGACAGGACCACCTCGAAAGCCGCGAGTTTCCGGTCGACGTAGATGTCGATCTCCGATCGTGCGGCCCGAGATGCCTCCCGGGCCGCGGCCGCGATCCGTTCGGCCTCGGACTCGGCCTGTTTCACGATGTCGGCACCGGCCACGGCCCTGTCCCGCTCGTAACATGCCGCGCCGAGGATGACGTCGCGTTCGGCAAGTACCCGCCGAGCCCGGGCGATCTCCCTGGGTAGTTGCGCGCGCAGATCCTCCAGCGCCTCCAGCAGTTCGAGCCGGTTCAGGACACAGGACGCCGACAGTGGCATCGCCCGCGCGTCGAGGACCGTCTCGATGATCGACTCGAGAGTTCGGTGGACATCCGCCATGACCGGCAGGCTATGCCGGTACGCCCAGTTTTACTGGGAGTGACACCCGCAGGTCACGGTCTGAACAGGCCCTACCGGATGAGGCGCTCCCGCAGCTGCTTGAGGACGATGTCGGGCACCAGACCGGAGACGTCACCGCCGTAGGTCGCGACCTCCTTGACCAGACTGGACGACAGGAAGGCGTACTGCGGATTCGTGCTCATGAACAGGGTTTCGACACCCGCGAGCGAGTGGTTCATCTGCGCCATCTGCAGTTCGTAGTCGAAGTCGCTGACCGCGCGCAGGCCCTTGACGATCGCCTGGATACCGCGGGCCCGGCAGAAGTCGACAAGCAGACCGTGAGAGGACTCGACCACCACGTTGGGATGATCGCGGACAACCTCCCGGATCAGTTCGATCCGTTCGTCCACAGTGAAGACATTCGCCTTGTTCTTGTTGATGAGCACGGCCACGACAACCTCGTCGAAGAGCCGGCTGGCGCGAACGATGATATCCAGATGACCGTTGGTGACCGGGTCGAAGGATCCGGGACAGACAGCCTTTCTCATGATCCCGAACCGTACCAGAGGGCACCTTCACCGTACGTCCGATTACGTATAGTGATCAACCCCTCCGGCCACGAAGGCGGCCCACTTCGGTATGACCGTTCCACGACACAAACACCTTCCGGACGCAGCCAGGAACGAGATACCAGTCCGGTCAACACCTCGGTCAGCGAAGCGTTGGTAAGCGAATACGGAGGGTCCAGAAACACCACATCGAAGTAATGCCCGGGTGTGGTTTCCACCACACGTTGCACGGACCGGGTGAGGATCTCCGTGCCGGTCAGGCCGAGGGCCTCGGCGTTTCCGCGCAGTGTCCGGACCACCACCGGCGACTGATCGACGAACAGGACGTGGGACGCCCCACGCGACAACGCCTCGAAACCGACCGCGCCACTGCCCGCGTAGAGATCGGCGAACCGGGCACCGCGCAGTTCAACGAACGAGGCGAGCGTGTTGAACAGGCCCTCCCGCGCCCGGTCCGATGTGGGGCGGGTCCGATCCCCGGGCGGGACCCGAATGCGCCGGCCCCGCGCGACGCCACCGATGATCCTGGTCATCCACTGCTCCTGATCAGCCCTTTTCCAGATACGCGGCCCTGGTTTCGTCGAGCGTGACCGCAAGCGCCCGGGCCAGGGCCGGCTGTGTCGACAACCGCGGGTCGACCGAGACAAGGGCCGTTGCCTCGTCCCGTGCACAGCGGATCAGCTCCTCGTCCTTGAGTAGCTCCAGCAGGCGCAGGGACCGCCGGCCGCCGGACTGGGCCGCGCCGAGCACATCGCCCTCGCGCCGTTGCGCGAGGTCCAACCGTGCGAGCTCGGCACCGTCCGAGGTGGCCGCCACCGCGGCGAGACGCTCCCACGCGGGCGTTGCGTGCTCGGCGTCGGTGTGCAGCAGGCACCACCCTGGCGCGCTGCCCCGACCGACCCTGCCCCGCAGCTGGTGCAGCTGGGAGACGCCGAAACGGTCGGCATCCGCCACGACCATCACGGTCGCGTTCGGGACGTTGACCCCGACCTCGATCACCGTGGTGGCCACGAGAACGTCGAGATCCCCCGCGGCGAACCTGGTCATGATCTGGTCCTTGTCGTCCGGGTGCAGCCGACCGTGCAGCGCCTCGACCCGTAGGCCCTCGAGTTCGGTGTCGCGCAGCCGGGGCAGCACGTCGAGGACGGCGGCGCCCGGCGGCATCCCCGGCCGACGGCCGGTCGGACCTACGTCGTTCGGACCCACGCCGGTCGGCGCCGCGTCGTTCGGACCCACGCCGTCCGGACCCGCGCAGGCAGTGTCGGAGTCCTCCGTGGCTGCGTCCCCACCGATCCGCGGGCAGACGACGTAGGCCTGGTGGCCCTTGGCAACCTCGTCCCGGATACGGCCCCACATCCGATCGGTCCAGGTCTCGTTCGCCGCGGGCACCACAAACGTGGAGATCGGGGAGCGGCCGGCGGGCAGTTCGGTCAGCGTGGACACCTCAAGATCACCGAAGACGGTCATCGCGACCGTCCGCGGGATCGGCGTGGCCGTCATCACCAACAGGTGCGGCGGATGATCGGACCGGGACCGCAGCGCGTCCCGCTGTTCCACTCCGAAACGGTGCTGCTCGTCGACGACCACCAAAGCAAGATCGCGAAATGCCACCGACTCCTCCAGCAGCGCGTGCGTGCCCACGACCAGACCCGCGCTGCCGTCCGCCGCGGAGGCAAGCGCCTCACGCCGCGCCTTCGCCCCGAGGGAACCCGTCACCAGTACGACCCTGGTGGCTTCAGGGCTCGCGTCCAGCTCCCCGGCCCGGCCCAGCGGACCGAGCAGGTCACGCAGGCTACGCAGATGCTGGGCCGCCAGCGTCTCAGTGGGCGCCAGCAGCACCGCCTGGCCACCGGCGTCCACCGCCGCGAGCATCGCCCGCAACGCCACCACCGTCTTGCCGGAACCGACCTCGCCCTGAAGCAGCCGGTGCATCGGGAACGGTCGGGCGATCTCGGCCGCGATCGTCTCACCGACCGCGTGCTGCCCCGCGGTGAGCGGAAAAGGCAGGGTCCCGTCGAATGCGGCCAGCAGGCCGTCCGGCTTCGGGTGCCGCGGCGTCGCCCTGATCTTCTCGACATCCGCCCGGCGCTGCGCGAGCGCGACCTGTAGGACGAGCGCCTCGTCCCACTTCAGCCGCGCGCGACCGCGGGTGACGTCGGCCCACGAGGACGGCTGGTGGACGAGCCGGTAGGCCTCCAGCAGGCTCACCAGCCGGTGGCGGCTTCGGATGTCGGGTGGCAGCGGGTCCTCGACGTCGGTCAGCACGTCGAGGACGATCCGCAGACACCTGCCGATCGTCCAACTCGCGATCTTCGCTGCCGCCGGGTAGATCGGGACAAGAGCACCGGCGAAGCTCTCCCGGCCCTCCCGGGCACCCGATGACCGGGCCGCCTCGGAAATCTCAGGAGTCCCGAAAATCTCGAAAGTCCCGGGAATCTCCTCGTCGAGGAGCGCGACCTCAGGATTGGTCAACTGCCGCCGACCGCGGAACTCCTCCACCTTGCCGGCGAACAGCGCGGTGACCCCGGGACGTAGCTCCCGCTCACGCCAGACCTGGTTGAAGAACGTCAACGCGAGGTTGTGCCGACCGTCGGTGACGGTGACGGTGAGCATGTTGCGTGCCCGACCCCGGAACTGGCGCCGCTGGGCACTGACGACCCGCGCCTGGACGGTCACGACCTCCCCTACCGTCAGGTTCCCCACATCGGTCAGCTCACCGCGTTCGTGGTAACGCCGTGGGAGATGCCCGAGCAGGTCACCGACGGTCTCCAACTCGAGGGCGTCAGCGAGCACGGTGGCGGTCTGCGCGCCCACCACGTCCCGAAGCCGTGTCGTCTGATCGACCACGGCCCTGATCCTGCCCGAAGACACCGACAGTTCGACACACGCCCGTTCGTGCCTGTCCGGAAAAACGCCGACCGACAGCCGGAAGGCACGCGCAACACCCATCATGGTCGCAACCAGTCGACGACGAAAGGCTGCTTTCCATGCCACCGACCAGTCCGGGTCCAGACCAGGAGCAGGGTTCGAGTGAGCGTCCGGAGCAGGGTCTGGACCCAGGCCCGACCGGCTTACCGTTCCCCGTCCGGCCACGTCGACCCGGCGATCCCGAACCAGACCTTGAGCTCTACCACCTCGCTCACCGGGCACTGCTCCGGGAAGCCGGTGAGCTGGCCGACCTCGGCCGCAAACTCGCCGAGGAAGGCATCCCCTACACGACAGGACAGGCCCGGACGCTCGCGGTGTTCGCCCGGGTGTTCGTCGGGGACCTCCGCCGCCACCACCGTACCGAGGACGAGATCGGCTGGCCGCTGCTGGCCGCCTCGGCGCCGGACTGCCCCGACCTGACGCCGCTGACCTGGGAGCACGCGCAGGCCGCACCGGTCATCGACGCGCTGTGGTCCGCCGTCGGGCGCCTTGTCGACGATCCGGACTCGACCTCGGCACGCGATGACCTCGCGGACAACGCCCATCGGCTCAGCCAGATGCTCGAAACACACATCGCCGAGGAGGAACGGGTCGCCTTCCCCGCGATCCGCGCCCATGTGTCGGCCGAGAACTTCAACCAGTGGGACAAACTGTCCGACCGCGACCTGCCGCTGCGGGACCTGTGGGTGCTCGTTCCCTCGACCGTCCGGTCCGTGGACCCGGCGGACCTCGGCCGGATCACGGCCAAGGCACCACGGCTGTACCGCGTCGCCCTGCGGCTTTTCCGCGGGCACTACAACCGCAGGCACCGGCTGGTGTTCGGCTGAACCGGCCCACCGGGCACATCCCGCGAAACCCACCCAGGTGTCTCACAGGCCGGCGCCGAACGGTCCCGCCGCGTCCTGAGGTAGCCTCGGGGGAACTGCCGCGGACGCGGCATGATCATTACTATCTTCTGGCGGAGTGTTCTCGTGTCTTCGGTGTGTGACGTCTGCGGCAAGGGGCCGGGCTTCGGCATGTCGGTCTCCCACTCCCACCGGCGCACACCGCGGCGCTGGAACCCCAACATCCAGACCGTGCATGCGCTGATCGGCAAGACGCCGAAGCGCCTCAAGGTGTGCACCTCCTGCATCAAGGCCGGCAAGGTCACCCGGGCGTGACGGTTGGCGCTGGCGGCGGCCCTACCGCCAGCGCCAACCGTGGTCGACCGGCCCGATACCGGAGCCGAGCGGGAAGCCCGCGATCACCGCACCGGTGACGTACTCCTTGGCCGCACGCACGGCATCGGGAACCTCCATCCCACCGGCCAGGAACGCCGCGACCGCGGACGCAAGCGTGCAGCCCGTGCCATGGGTATGACGGTTGTCGTACCGCGATGCCCGGAACAGGAGCGTCTCGCGGCCGTCGGTAAGCAGGTCCACGGCGTCACCGCGCAGGTGACCCCCTTTCACCAGGACCCAGCGTGGCCCGAGGGCCAGCACGGCGCGGGCACCGTCATGCATACCGTCCTCGGTCCGCACGTCGATGCCGGTGAGCAGCTTCACCTCGTCCAGGTTCGGGGTTGCCACCGTCGCCACCGGCAGCAGCAGCGTTCGCACGGTCTCGACCGCCTCGGATGCCAGCAGCGGATCACCATGCTTCGACACCCCGACCGGGTCGACGACGACCGGAACACCGACACCGGCGAGCTCGGCCGCCACCAACGAAACGATCCGTGACGAGGAGAGCATCCCGGTTTTCACCGCGTCGACACCGATGTCGTCCACGACCGCGCGGATCTGCGCCCGGACGGCATCGGCGGGCAGTTCCCACACCCCCTGCACACCCAGCGAGTTCTGCGCGGTGACCGCGGTCAGGGCGCTCATCCCGTGGACGCCGAGAACCAGCATGGTCTTGAGGTCCGCCTGGATGCCAGCGCCCCCGCCGGAGTCGGAGCCGGCGATCGTCAGCACACGGGGCGGGGTCATGACCGCCACGCTATGCGCGCAGGCGAACGCCTCGTCAGGCGCGGAAATGCTCCCAACCACGTGGTACGCCCCCACCGGGATCCGGCGGCACCCCCTCCCCCACGACCCGCACACCGCCCCGCCGCTCGGGCGGGGCTGCGGCCAGCACCCGGCCGATCACGGCCACGCTTTCGGGCAGGTCAGCGCCCGCCGGCATCGTCCCAACGAGCCCATGGTCCTCTCCGCCGGTCAGCAGGTGCCGCACGGCGACGCCGGGGACGAGCGCACGCAGCGCGTCCGCGTCCACCTCGCACACCACCCCGGACGCGGTGGCCAGATGCCCGAGATCGGCGAGCAGCCCGTCGCTGACGTCCATCAGCGCGCTCGCGCCCGCCCGAGCCAGGGCCGGCCCCGCCCGGTACGGTGGCGACGGACGGCGGTGAGCGTCCACCAGCGGCCCGTCCCGCACCCCCGAGAGCAGCAGGTCGAGACCGGCGGCGGAGCGGCCCACCGTGCCGGCGAGCACGATCGACTCCCCTGGCCGCGCCCCGGCTCGTGTCAGCGGGGCACGCCCCGCCAGGTCCCCGAGCGCGGTCACCGCGAGGCAGACCTCGCTCGCGCTGACCATGTCCCCTCCGACCACGACCGCGCCGACCAGCGCGCACTCGTCGCGCAGGCCGTCCGCGATGCCGTCGACAACCTCGATCGGGGTGGACGGCGGGCAGGCCAGGCCCAGGAGCAGGGCGGTGGGGATGGCTCCCATGGCTGCCACGTCCGCGAGGCTCTGCGCGGCGGCCTTCCGCCCGATGTCGTAGGGGGAGGACCAGTCGAACCGGAAATGCCGACCTTCCACCAGAAGGTCTGTGGTGACAATCACAGAACCAGAAGGTGTGGGGACCACCGCGGCGTCGTCTCCGGGGCCGGCAGGCGGGGCCGGCGACCCCAGGCGGGATACCACTCGGGCGATTAGACCAAATTCCCCTGCATCAGAAACACTCACGAGGGCCGATTGCCTGTTACCTTCTGTCGGCCCGTTGTTCTGCGAGACGGGTTGTCGACGTCCGACGAGGGAGCGTCTGTGGTCCACGCGTACATCCTCATCCAAACTGAGGTTGGAAAGTCCTCCTCGGTGGCCAAGGAGATCGAACAGATCCCCGGCGTCACCCAGGCAGAGGACGTCACCGGCCCCTACGACGTGATCGTGCGAGCCGAGGCGGCTAGCGTCGATGAACTGGGGAAACTGGTTATGTCACGGGTTCAGGCGGTCGACGGCATCACCCGGACACTGACCTGTCCGGTGGTCCACTTCTAACCAGCCGACGGACCGCGGGTTCTGTGCGCCACCCGAACCGACACCCGCCCATCCGCATGGTGGCCAGGATCTCCATCCCGGCCACCATCCGGGCTTTGGTCGTTGTCGGTGTGATTTTACTCACCGGATGCGGCGGCTCGTCCAAACCGGTCGCGGTCAATGCACCGCCCGACCCGTCCGGCGCGGACCGTTCAGCCTGTCTGAAACTCACCGCGGCACTGCCGTCATCCCTGGGAACGGACCTCGCCCGCCGCAGGATCAGACCGGCGTCACCGTTCGTCGCGGCCTGGGGCTCCCCGCCGGCGGTGCTGTCCTGCGGGGTTCCCGGGGTCGCTCCCAGCTACCGGCCGGACGTGACCCTCTCGGTCGTCGACGATGTCGGCTGGTTCACCGAGGACCGGGGAAACACGGTCCGTTACTCCACCCCGACCCGACGTCCCCAGATCGTGGTCATCCTGCCGGCATCCACGCAGGCGTTCGACGTCCTCGCCACGCTTGCCGGGCCGATCCTCGACGCGACCACGTCCACAGTGCCCTGACCGGGCCGCCACCCGATCGCCCGACCGGATGGCCGGATGGCCGGGTCCGGGTCCGGTCAGCGCAGCCCGGTGCCTCGGCGCACGGCAAGAGAGATCAGCCGGTCCACCAGCGCGGGGTAGTCCAGCCCGGTCGCATCCCACATCCGCGGGAACATCGAGGTCGGAGTGAACCCGGGCATCGTGTTCACCTCGTTGACCACGATCGAACCGTCCGGGCACAGGAACATGTCCACCCGCGCGAGGCCCGCGCAGTCCAGGGCCTGGAAGGCCCGCACGGCGATCTCGCGGACCCGCGCGGCGGCATTGCCCGAGATGTCCGCCGGGACGTCGAGCCGGGCCGCGTCCGACAGGTACTTGGCCTCGAAGTCGTAGAACCCGGCCGCCGAGGTCACCGTCACCTCGGCGGGCAGGCTGGCCTCCGGGCCGCGACCGTCCAGGGTGTCCAGCACCCCGCATTCGATCTCGCGGCCGTCGACCGCCGCCTCGACCAGCACCTTCGGATCGGCGGCACGGGCCGCCTTCAGCGCGGTCTCCAGGTCGTCCCAGGCGTCCACCCTGCTGATGCCGATGCTGGAACCACCCCGCGCCGGTTTGACGAACACGGGCAGGCCCAGGCGTTCTCGGTCGGGCTCCGCGAGGGTCTGCCCCCCGCGTAGCACCACGCTGGGTCCGACCGGTAGCCCCGCAGCCGCGAGCAGGGTCTTCATGTGCTGCTTGTCCATGGCCGCGGCGCTGGCGAACACTCCCGAGCCGACGTACGGAACGCCTGCCATCTCCAGCAGCCCCTGCACGGTGCCGTCCTCCCCGAACGGCCCGTGCAGCAGCGGGAACACCACGTCGACGTCACCGAGAACGTCACCGAGGTCGACAGCGTCCGGATCGACAGCGCCAGGGGCCAGCGGTGACCTCGCCGGGACGAGAACCGTCAGGCCGCCCGCGGTGGGGTCAGCAGGCAGCGCCACCGGCATCCCGGTGCCGTCCACTTCGGGCAGGACGCCGGCCCGGACCTCAAGCTCGGCTGGATCGCCCGAGCCGAGCACCCACCGACCGTTCGGGGCGATACCGATCGCGACGACGTCATAACGCCTGCGGTCCACGACCCGAAGGACGCTTCCGGCCGACACGCACGAGATCGCATGTTCGGTGCTGCGCCCGCCGTAGAGGACGGCGAGTCGGGTCCTGCGCGGGGAGCCAGGCATGACGGGACCCTAACGGATCGCCGGCCGCACCACGGTGAACCCCACGCCGCCATCGCCATGGCTGCGGGCGCGGCCGTCCGCCGGACCGGCCCCGGCCCGAGGCCGGCTCAGGTAGCGGGTCCGTGGTACTCGCGGCCGGGTTCCCGGCTCATGAGTTCCTTCACCGCGTCCATCGGGGCGAGACCCTCGTGGATGACCCGCTCGACCTGCTCGGTGATGGGCATGTGGACGCCCAGCGACCGGGCCAGCGACAGGATGGGACGGCAGGAGCGGACACCCTCGGCAACCTGGCGCTGCTGGGTGTTGACCTGTTCCAGCGTCATGCCCCGGCCGAGCTTCTCCCCGAAGGTGCGGTTGCGCGACAGCGGTGACGAGCAGGTGGCCACGAGGTCGCCCAGGCCCGCGAGGCCCGCGAACGTCGACGGGTCGGCGCCCAGGGCCACGCCGAGCCGGGCCGTCTCGGCCAACCCCCGGGTGATCAGGGACGCGGACGTGTTGGTGCCGAACCCCATTCCCTCGGCCATGCCGGCGGCAAGGGCGATGACGTTCTTGACCGCGCCGGCAAGCTCGCATCCGACTACATCCAGGTTGGTGTAGGGACGCAGGTAGGGCGTCGCGCATGCCGCCTGTAGGTCGATCGCTGTCTGCTCGCGGACACTGGCGACGACCGTGGCCGCCGGGTACTCGGCCGCGATCTCACAGGCGAGGTTCGGTCCGCTGACGACCGCGACCCGCTCCGGGCTCGCGCCGGTGACCTCCCGGATCACCTCGCTCATCCGGCGGCAGGACCCGAGCTCGATGCCCTTCATGAGGCTCACGTAGGTGGCGGACGGCGGCACCAGCGGGGCCCACCGGGCCAGGCATCCACGCAGGACCTGGGATGGCACCGCGAGCACGACGAAGTCGGCATCCCGTAGCGCCTCCGCGGCGTCCAGGGTGGCGCTGACCCGGTCGGGCAGCACCAGTCCGGGCGCGTAGCCGGGGTTGGCATGGGAGTGGTTGATGGCGGTGACGATGTCGGGCTCACGTGCCAGCAACGTGACTGCCGCTCCTGCGTCGGCGAGCACCTTGGCGAAGACCGTCCCCCAGGATCCGGCGCAGAGAACAGCCGCCCTCGTCATACGGATCCCCCGCCGGCCCCGGTCCAGCCCGCCCCGGCTCCAAGCCGCGAGCGCAACCCGATGATGACCGCCGACGTACTGGGGACCCGGGGACGTTCAGCTCGCTTCACGTCGCAGGAGTCTTGCTCAGCCACGCAAAGACTGTCGAGAAGGCCGCCGGGCGCGTCCGGCCGTGTTCCCCATCCGGCCGGAACCGACCCGCGGCAGGTGCCATAGAGTCGGGCCGTGATGTCCGCGCTGTCACCGAAATGACGGCTGTCACCGAAATGACGGCCGAGTGACCACCGGGGCCGGCTGGGTGGTGGTTGTGCCGATCAAGCTCCTCGCGGCGGCGAAGAGCCGGCTCGCCCACCCGGACCGCACCGCGCTCGCGCTTGCGATGGCACAGGACACGGTGGCCGCGGCCAGCGGCATCGACCGGGACGTGGTCGCGGCCGTGATCGTCGTGACGAACGACGACGAGGCGCGGACGAGGATGGTCCACCTACGCGGCGTGGACCAGTCGACCGAGGGCACCTGCGGTGACCGTGACACCCACCCCCACGTCATCGTCGTCCCGGACGTGCCCGACGCGGGTCTCAACGCGGCGTTGGCGCACGGTGCGGCCGTGGCCGTGCACCGGTGGCCCGGCACCGGGGTCGCGGCGCTGTCCGCCGACCTCGCGGCGCTGCGCCCGTCCGAGCTTCAGGCGGCCCTGCTGGCCGCGCCCAGCAGGGGCCGGGCACTGGTCTCGGACGCGACGGGTACCGGCACCGTCCTGCTCGCCGCCGCGCCGGGTACCCCGCTGCGCCCACAGTTCGGACCGGCGAGCCGCGCCGCCCATGTCGGTTCGGGTGCCCGGGACCTGACCGCGCAGCTGGGTGAGTCGGTCCGTGGGCTGCGGCGCGACGTTGACACGCTCGACGACCTGCGGGAGGCGGTGAGCCTCGGCGTCGGGCCCCGGACGCGCCAGGTCCTCGCCGCCGGACCGTCCGCCGCCGGACCGTCCGCCGCCGGCTGATCCAGCCTCTGTCCAGGCTCCGGTGGCGTCCGTTGGCTTCAGTCGGTGGCCGTGGGCTCGAAACCTATGATGTCGACACGCTGTGTCGTTGTGAGGGCGCCGCGGCCCGGACCGGCGTACCAGCCGGAGGTCGGCGTCACCTCGTGATAGTCCCGGCCGACGGCCACGGTGACATAACGCCGGTCGGTCGGACGGTCGTGGCACGGGTCGAGCGCAACCGCGCACGCCGCGGCCCCGCCCGGGCTCCTGCCGTGCTCACCGCCAGTCCCGGAAACAGTGAGGATCCCCCCGTCGCCCGGACCGCCGGACCCACCGCTGTGGAACGCCCGTGCCACACCCTCGGGAACAATCACCTCGACCCAGGCGTGCGAGGCACCCTCACCGATCATGTGGCCGGAGACGTACCGTGCCGGCACGCCCGCGGCGCGGCAGAGAGCCAGCAGGACATGCGCGTGGTCCTGGCAGACCCCACGGCCTCCGGCAAGCGCCTGCGCCGCGGTGGTTGTGATGTCCGTGGCTCCGTCGGCGTATTCGATCTTCCGGTGTACCCAGGAGCAGCAGCGCAGCGCGGTCTCGAGAGGGTCGGGGACGGCCAGCGTCCGAGCCAGCTCGATCATGGTGGGGTCCGGTGTCGTAAGCGGAGTCGGCGTGAGCAGCCGGCGGCCGGTGAGCGCGGACGCGGGCAGTCGCGGCGGTCCGCCCACCGCGACGCGTTCGACCACAACCGTGATGTCGAAGTCCAGCCGGGGCGCAACCGTGTCGAGTTTCACCACCGCGGCCCGGGAGCCGTCAGTGGTGCGCTCCCACGTAACGGTGGCCGCCGGATCCGACACGGCGAGATGAAAAGCACGTAACACCTGATCGCCGTGCCGACGCGCAGGAACCACGACAAGCCTGTGCACCAGCTGGTGGGCCGGACCGTCGTAGGCGTAACTGAACTGCTGGCGGATGCGGTACGTTACCGATGCTGCAGCCGAGTTCACAGGGTCGAAGGCCTCGACGGCGGCCGGTGGCACAGCGTCCGCCATGACCTTCGCCGCTGCCGACCGGGGCGTCACCGACAGACCTCGGCCATGTCACCTACCAGCCTCTCCGTGTTTCCTCCATGCTGCGATATTCGCTCAGCAGCATTTCGCGATCGTTACGTCCGATGTTCATCGGCCGGCCGACCCGGACGCGTTGTGCGAATCCTAATCATCGCACGCGCCTACCTGCGTCCAACGAGGCTGGCACCATCGAGGGCATGACCGAGCTGGTGGTGAACCGATCCGAACAGCCGCAGCGTAAACCGCGGAGCGGCCTGCTTGAGCCGCTGGAGGCGCCCCGGCAACCGATCCCCTCCGATCTTCCCGAGGACCGGTTCATCAACCGCGAGAAGTCCTGGCTGGACTTCAACGCACGGGTGCTGGCACTGGCCGAGGATCCGACGACGCCGCTACTTGAACGCGCTAAGTTTCTGGCTATATTCGCCAGCAATCTTGACGAATTTTACATGGTACGGGTCGCCGGCCTGATGCGCCGCGAGGCGACCCGT
>NZ_CADDZT010000087.1:144913-152328 GCF_902812655.1 Candidatus Frankia meridionalis
CTCGCGGCGCTCTCCGCTGACGGCCTCACCTCCCGTGAGCAGCTCGACCTGATCAGCCGGACCGCGGCCGACCTCTGCGAGCGTCACTCACGGTGTTTTACCGAGGACGTCGGGCCTGCCCTGGCGGACACGGGAATCACGATCCGGTTGTGGAGCGAGCTGACCGACGGGCAGCAGGAGCGCCTGCACCGCTACTTCCACCAGCAGGTCTTCCCCGTGCTCACCCCGCTTGCGGTCGACCCGGCGCATCCGTTCCCCTACATCAGCGGGCTGTCCCTCAACCTTGCTGTAACCGTCCGTGACCCGGGGGGGGACGGTGACCGGTTCGCCCGGGTGAAGGTGCCGCAGAACGTGCCCCGGCTCATCCGGGTCGACCCCGACCACGCGCTGCGCGACGACGGCCGCTACGTCTTGCGCGGCAAGGAGTCCGACGACCGCGAGGTCTGCTTCGTCCCGCTGGAAGAGGTGATCGCCGCGCATCTCTCGCAGCTCTTTCCGGGCATGGAGGTGGTCGATGCCCACCTGTTCCGGGTGACCCGCAACGCCGATCTGGAGGTCGAGGAGGACGAGGCCGAGGACCTGCTGCAGGCCCTCGAACGCGAACTGGCCCGCCGCCGGTTCGGCCCGGCCGTCCGCCTCGAGGTGGCCGATGACATCGACGCCGACCTGCTCGATCTCCTCATGCGGGAGCTGGAGGTCACCCACCGCGAGGTCATGCGGGTCGGCGGACTACTCGACCTGTCCGTGCTGTGGGCGCTCTACGACCTCGACCGCTCGGAACTCAAGGACCCCCCGCACGTGCGCGGGACACACCCGCGGCTCGCCGCCTCCGAGGGGGAACAGCCCGACTTCTTCGCGGCGCTGCGCGAAGGCGACGTTCTCGTGCACCATCCCTACGACTCGTTCACCACGTCGGTGCAGCGCTTCATCGAACAGGCCGCGGCCGACCCCCAAGTCCTGGCCATCAAGCAGACGCTGTACCGCACCTCGGGAGACTCCCCCATCGTCGACGCGCTGGTCTCCGCGGCCGAGGCGGGCAAGCAGGTCGTCGTCCTCGTGGAGATCAAGGCAAGGTTCGACGAGACCGCGAACATCCGGTGGGCACGCGAGCTGGAACGCGCGGGCTGCCATGTGGTGTACGGGCTGATCGGGCTGAAGACCCACTGCAAGACCTGCCTGGTGGTCCGGCAGGAACGCGGGGGGTTGCGCCGGTACTGCCACATCGGGACGGGCAACTACAACCCGAAGACGGCCCGCCTGTACGAGGACCTCGGCCTGCTCACCGCGGACCCGGACGTCGGCGCCGACGTCACCGACCTGTTCAACGTGCTGACCGGCTACAGCCGCCAGACCGAGTACCGCTCCCTGCTGGTCGCCCCCCAGCACATGCGGGACGGGATCATCGAACGCATCGAGCGGGAGTCCGCGGCCGCCCGTGAGGGTCGGGTGTCCGGGATCCGCATCAAGATCAACAGCCTTGTCGACGAGGAGGTCATCGACGCGCTGTACCGGGCATCCCGCGAGGGGGTGCCCGTGAAGTGCCTCGTCCGCGGGATCTGCGCGCTGCGGCCGGGGGTCCCCGGCCTGTCGGAGACGGTGCACGTCCGGTCGATCCTGGGCCGTTTCCTGGAGCACAGCAGGGTGTTGGAATTCGCCTCGCTCGAGGAGTGCTGGATCGGCAGCGCGGACATGATGCACCGCAACCTCGACCGTCGGATCGAGGCACTGGTGCGCGTGCCGCAGCCGTCCCGGCAGGGACCGTTGAAGGCCATGCTCGACCACGCGTTCTCGGACGGCGTGGCCGCATGGATCCTGCAGCCGGACGGCACCTGGTACCGGCGTCCGACCGGCCCCGACCACGAGCCGCTGTCGGACTACCAGACCGACCTGATGAGCCGGACCCTGCGCCAGGCGCACGGGTGAGCTGCGTCGTGTCGACCGTGAGCACACCGCGGCCCACGGTCGACACCCGCCGGAGAGGACCAGGAACCCTGGGTCCTACTCCTCGCCGGCGGACACGCTGGCTTTGAACTCCGAGCCGGGCCGGAACTTCGGCACGACCGAGGCGGCCACATGCACCGGCTCGCCCGTGGCCGGGTTGCGGCCGGTACGGGCCGCCCGCTCGACACGCTCGAAGACACCGAAGCCGGTGATCGTTACCTTCTCACCGGCGGACACGGCCTCCTGGATCGCCTCGAACACCGCATCGACGGCTTTGGTCGCGTTCGATCGCCCGCCCTCGATCTGCTGGGCGATGCGATCAACCAACTGGGACTTGTTCACAACAACCTCCGGACGCCCCTTGCAGGCGCGGGGTAGGGAGCAGATCGGGCATCACACTGCGCTGCACCGTAGGCATGTCCACCGGTTAGGGCAATTCCCATGCGCGTGTCGCGCAACACAAACATGCACGTCAGCGACCGTTCTAGATCATCTGAGGCCACTGGGTGGATGAACGACGATCCCCCGATCGGACACTGTTCGTCACATTCGGAAACTTTTTTTGATCATAATGTCGCCGATGGGAGCGCCCCGGACCCGACCGCGGACCTCACCGAGTGGTGGGCAGCCAGGCAGGTCGGGTGGTCTCGAAGGCCGCGATGGCCTCCTGCTGACGCATCGTCAGACCCACGTCGTCCAGCCCCTCCATGAGCCGCCAGCGGGTGAAATCGTCGATGTCGAAGCCGGCGACGAGCCCGGGTGCCCGAACCTCGCGGCGGTCCAGGTCAACGGTGATCTCGACGGTGGGATCGGCCTCCACCCGATCCGTCAGCGCCTCGACCGTCCCGGCCGGCAACTCGACGGGCAGGAGCCCGTTACCCAGGGCGTTGCCACGGAAGATGTCGGCGAACCGGGCCGAGATCACGGCTTTGAAACCATGGTCCTGCAGAGCCCAGACAGCATGCTCGCGCGACGAGCCGGTACCGAAGTCCGGGCCGGCGAGCAGGATCGTGGCGCCGGCGTAGGCCGGGTCGTTCAGGACGAACCCGGGGTCGGCCCGCCACTCAGAGAACAGGCCGGCGCCGAACCCGGTGCGTTCGATCCGCTTGAGCCAGTCACTGGGGATGATCTGGTCGGTGTCGACGTCGCTGCGCCGCAGCGGCACCGCCCGGCCGGTGTGCGTGGTGAACGCCTCCATCCGGATGCGCTCCCTTCATCGTCGGGTATCGGAGAACTCACGGGCGAGAGCTCAGGGGACGGAGCTCGGCGATCGGAGCTCGGGTGTCACAGGTCGGCGGGCGCGGTCAGGCGTCCGGTGACCGCGGTTGCGGCGGCCACGGCGGGCGAGACCAGGTGGGTACGTCCGCCCGGCCCCTGGCGCCCCTCGAAGTTGCGGTTGGACGTCGACGCGCTGCGCTCCCCGGGACGCAGGGTGTCCGGGTTCATCCCCAGGCACATCGAGCAGCCGGCGCTACGCCATTCGGCCCCGGCGGCGCGGAAGACCTCGTCGAGCCCTTCGGCCTCGGCGTCCGCCTTCACCGTCATCGAACCCGGGACCACGAGCACCCGCAGCCCGCCGGCAATCCGGCGGCCGCGCAGGATGTCCGCGGCGGCCCGCAGGTCCTCGATGCGCCCGTTGGTGCAGGAACCGATGAACACGGTGTCGACGGGGACGTCGCGCAGGGGCGTACCGGGCGTGAGCGCCATGTAGGCCAGGGCCCGTTCGACCGATGCGCGGGCGGCCGGATCGGCGTAGTCGGCCGGGTCGGGGACCCTGGACGACAGCGGCGCGCCCTGCCCGGGGTTGGTACCCCAGGTCACGAACGGGCTCAGCCCGGCGGCGTCGAGAACAACCTCGCGGTCGAAGACGGCGTCGTCGTCGGTGACGAGCGTCCGCCAGTAGGCGACGGCGGCGTCCCAGTCGGCCCCGGCCGGCGCGTGGGGGCGCCCCCGCAGGTGAGCGAAGGTCATGTCGTCGGGGGCGACCATGCCGGCGCGTGCGCCCGCCTCGATGGACATGTTGCAGACCGTCATGCGGCCTTCCATCGACAACGCGCGGACGGCCTCACCGCGGTATTCGATGACATGTCCCTGGCCGCCGCCGGTGCCGATCCGGGCGATGATCGCGAGGATGAGGTCCTTGGCGGTGACGCCCGCCGGCAGCGGCCCGTCCACGGTGACAGCCATGGTCTTCGGCGGGCGTTGCGGCAGCGTCTGGGTGGCCAGCACGTGCTCGACCTGGCTGGTGCCGATGCCGAACGCGAGCGCGCCGAACGCGCCGTGGGTGGAGGTGTGACTGTCCCCACAGACGATCGTCATGCCGGGCTGGGTCAGGCCCAGCTGCGGGCCGACCACGTGAACGATGCCCTGGCCGGGGTCGTTCATCGGGTGCAGCCGGACACCGAAGTCGGCGCAGTTCTTGCGCAGCGCCTCGACCTGGGCGGCCGACACCGGGTCGGCTATCGGGAGCAGCGTGTCGGTCGTCGGGACGTTGTGGTCCTCGGTGGCAATGGTCAGGTCCGGACGGCGCAGGGGTCGGCCGGCCAACCGCAGCGCCTCGAACGCCTGCGGGCTGGTCACCTCGTGGACGAGATGCAGGTCGATGTACAGCAGGTCGGGTTCGTCGTCGACACGCCGGACGACGTGAGCGTCCCAGACCTTCTCCGTGAGTGTGCGCCCCATGGCCCACTCCTTCAGGTCGCTTCGGTTCGGATGACTTCGGATTCGGGTTGCGGCACCGCCCGTCCCGACGCGGTGACCCGGGCGGCGGAGGTGCGGTACGGACCGCTGATCCCCGACATCCCGCATGTTGTACATCCCATGGATTGGGATGGCAGTATCAGCTTGTGGAACAGCTTAGCGGAGTCGGTGTCCTGGACAAGGCGGCTGCCGTGCTGAACGCGGTGGAAACGGGTCCGGTGTCCCTCGGCGAGCTGGTTGCCCGTACGGGGCTCAGTCGGGCTACCGCACACCGGCTCGCGGTCGCGCTCGAGGTACACCGCCTGGTCGGACGGGACCCGGACGGCCGGTTCGTCCCCGGCCCCCGCCTTGCCGCGGGCGGCGCGGTGCCACTGCCGTGGGCGCTGGTGGCCGCGGCGAGACCGGTGCTGGCGGAGCTGCGGGACGCAACCGGCGAAAGCAGCCAGCTCTACGTGCGGCACGGGGAGGTACGGGTGTGCGTGGCCGCGGCCGAACGCGCCAGCGGGCTGCGCGACACCGTCCCGGTGGGCTCCACGCTGCCGATGACGGCTGGTTCGGGTGCGCAGGTACTGCTCGCCTTCGCCGATACCCCGCTCCCGCTCCCGGACCCTGGAGCGGGAGCGGGGACCGGTGGGATCACGCCGGTGGGCGCGGCCTTCGACGCGTCCGCCCTGGATCGGGTGCGACGCCGCGGCTGGGCGGAGAGCGTCGGTGAACGCGAGGCCGGGCTCGCGTCGGTATCCGCCCCGGTACGGGACGCGGACGGCCGGGTCATTGCGGCGCTGTCGCTGTCCGGGCCGGTGGAACGCCTCACCCGCTCCCCCGGCCGTCGCCACGGCGCCGCCGTCGTCGCTGCCGCCGAGCGGCTCGCCGCCCGACCCACCGGGCGGCCGGCCCAATTGCTGGACCCCTGATCGCCGGTGCCGCCGGTGCCGCCTGTTCCGCTCCCTCGGGCACGTCATAAGGTCCAGGTCACCAGTGGATATATGCCCGCAGGGGGGATTACGGACGATGCGGAGACTGGGTTCCCGGTACGTCCTGCACGAACCCCTCGGACGGGGTGCCAGCGGCGAGGTCTGGCGAGGCGAACGGGTCGACGACGGTACCGGTGACCATGGGCTGGTTGCCGTGAAGGTGCTGCGGCCCGAGCTGGCCGACGACCCGGAGATCGTCGACCGGTTCCTGCGCGAGCGCCGGGTGCTGCTCGCCTTCGACGACCCGCACCTGGTGAAGGTCCGCGACATCGTGGCCGAGGGCAACACCCTCGCGATCGTCATGGACCTCGTCGACGGGGTCGACCTGCGCGGGTATCTCCGCCAGCATGGCAGCCTGCCCGATGCCGAGGCGGTCGAGCTGGTCAGCCAGGTACTGACCGCCCTGGCCGTCGTCCACGAAGCCGGTGTCGTCCATCGCGACGTCAAGCCGGCGAACATCATGGTCGACGCCACCGGCCCCGGCGGCCCGCGGGCGATGCTGACCGACTTCGGTATCGCCCGGCTCACCCACGGGCCGTCCGTGACCCGGCTCAGCGGTGCGATCGGCACGCCCATGTACATGGCACCGGAGCTGGCCGAGCACACCCCGGCGAGCGCCGCCGCCGACCTGTACGGCGCCGGGGTCGTGCTCTACGAACTGCTCGCCGGCCGGCCGCCTTTCACCGCGCCGAACCCGATCGCGATGCTGCGGGCCCACGCGTTCGACGCTCCCCCACCCATCGACGGTCTCTCCGAGCCGCTGTGGGACGCGCTGCGCCGGCTGCTCGCCAAACGTCCCACCGACCGGCCCGCGAGCGCGCAGGCGGCCCGAGCGGTACTTGCCGCCGCGCTCCCGCCTGGTCGGTCCACGGAGGTGGACGACGTGCCGACCATGCTGTCCCCGGCTTCCACCGCCGTGCCGGACGCCCCGCCGGTGCCGCCACCCGCGGTCGGCAGGGACGCCGACACCGCCCGAATGAAGCCGTTCATCCCCGACGTACCAGCGCGGCCGGACGTGAGCGGACCCCACGCGACGCCCCCGCTACCGGCCGGCCCAGCCGAATACGAACCGGACCAGCTCCGGACCCTTGTCGCCCACCAGACCCCGCTGCCAGGCGCCCTGCCTGCCGGATCGTCCGCCGCACCGCCGACCGCACCGCCGACCGGGGTGCCGATCCCACCGGTTCGGACCCGCGCACCGGCATGGACCGCCCGTGCCCGGGTGACGATCGCGGCGGTGGTCGCGGCTGTCCTGCTCGCCGGACTCGGATCATGGGCTCTGGCCGCGGGCCTCGGCGACGGCGGGGACGACTCGCCCGGTCGCCCGTCCGCGGTGAATGTCCCGACGCCGCCCCCGGGGACACCCGCCGGTGCCGCCCTCGGGCCCGCGCCCGCCGCCACGACGGTGGACCCCACGTCCACGCTCTCCCCGCCGGTATCCGATCCCGCGCCTGGCCCCGCCCAGGGCGGCCCCGGACCGGCCGGCCCGGGCAGCGCCCCGGCGGCGTCCGCGGCACCGTCCACAGCGAACCCGGTGCGCGCCGCGCCAGTGCCGAACGTGCGGGACATGGTGCTGGACAATGCCACCACGACCCTGCGCAACGCCGGCTTCAGCAACGTCCCCTACGAGTATGACTGCTACCGGTCACCGAACGTCGGCAACGTGGTGCGTCAGGACCCCGCCGCGGGGACGCGGACCGCCCTGACCGCGCCGGTGCACCTGTACCTGCAGGCCAACAACTGCGCGACAGTGGCGAATGTCGTCGGGATGACGCTGGATGACGCGGCGAAGACGCTCAA
>NZ_CADDZT010000087.1:152413-165814 GCF_902812655.1 Candidatus Frankia meridionalis
ACGGGCCGCCGAGCGCCGGCCGACCGCCGAAACCCATCCAGTTGCCCGGCATCGACTGGGGATCAGCGGCGAGCGGACGAGGCACCGCCGCCCACATGTCGACCTCGACGATGATTTCTCCGTCCTCGGACGACATCCGCAGCCGCCCGCCATGGACCTCGACCAGGCGTCGAACGACATACAGGCCCATGCCGGCCCCGTCGGTCTCCCGGGTCGCGGTGCCGTCCCGCTGGGTGAACGGTTCGAACAGCTGGCGGATCGTGGCCGGATCGAGGTCCGGGCCCGGGTTGCGGACCCGCAGAACCACCTCGTCCCCCACCCGGCCGGCGATGAGCCGGACCGGGGCGCCGGGCCATGAGTGCACCAGGGCGTTGTCGACGAGGTTCGCCACCACCTGGTGCAGGGCCTGACGGGCCATCCGCACGGACAGCTGGGGCGGCACGTCGATGCTCACGTTCGCCGCGGTCGCCGGGGAGTAGGCCAGGGTCGCCAGCACCTCGTTGACGACCTCGGGGAGGTCCGCGACGGTGTCCTCCTCCGTACCGGTCGCGGTCGCGGCCGTCAGCATGTTCTCCAGCAGCCGAGACAGCCGGTCGGAGTAGTTGACGGCCGAGTCGAGCATGTCGTCGAGCTGCGCCGGCGACATCCTGTCCCGTCGACGTTTGATCGTCAGCAGGGTCCCGCGGATGCCGGTCAGGGGCGTCCGGAACTCGTGCGAGACCGTGGCGACAAGGTCACTGCGGATGCGGTCGGTCTCCTCAAGCCGGGCCATCAGGCTCTGCTGACCCTCGTAGAGCTGGGACCGGTAGTGCTCGGCCCGGCGACGGGACTGCTCGTTGAAATGCCAGAAGATCACTTGCGCGGCTGCCAGCGCACAGATGAACGCCGCGCTGACCGCGGCGAATGCCCAGGGCGACTCGGGCGGGTTGTTGGCGAGGATCCGGTCCCCTACCGCGCCGTTCGCCCCGAACACGAACGCGATGGCCAGCAGGTAGACCGCCCAGTCCTCATAGAGGGCTATCAGCGCCACCACCACGAAGAAGTGGAAGTGCATCTCGGTCTGTCCGTGTGAGAGGTGCACCAGCACCACGGAGCTGCACAGCAGACCGAGGCTGGCCGCGAGCGCCCGCAACCGGCGGATGCCCGGGACGACGGCCGCGCCGAGCAGCAGCGCAGGTGGGCAGGCCGAGGCGAGGCCCTCCCCGACCCCGAACTTCTCGTACGAGGCGTAGGCGATGATGACCGGGATGTGAAGGGTGAGGATCCAGGCAAGGAGCCGGTGACGGGCGACCCAGTCCTCCGTGGGCAGACCCCGCCCATGCGGGACCCACCCCCAGGAACCGCCGCCGATCTTTTCGGCACCGGCCGCGGAATCGGGACCGGTGCGATCACCTGGAAGCGTCCGTTCAGCACGATGGACCCGGCCGGCTCGCACACTCCCGTGGCGACGCCGCGCACGGTCGGGAATGGGGGCCGCGGTGGACATCCGCGTCATCCTCCACCGATCGGATCCGGACGCACCATGGCCGTCAAGGATGGTGTGACATGGCGAGCATGCCTACCCGTGACTAGACCATCTTTACCAGTCGGTAACAGGCTCAAAGGGGCATGGCCTATTGGTACGGCCTTCGACAGGCTGTGGTCCGCGAGGTGGTCTTCGGACGGCCACCCGGTGAGGAGGACACCGTGCCCCCTGTGACCTTGACCGCCGCAAGTGCCGCGACCGCCGTCGATCTACCCTGCGCCATCCCCGCCACCGCTCTCGCGCCCGTCACGCAGCCGGTCGCACCGACGAACGACCCGGCCTGCGCCCCCGATGCAACGGCGACCCCGGACCGGGCGAACCGGGTCGCGGCCCACGTCGGGCTACGCCCTCAGCTTCGACTTGTGGCTACCGGAGGCGAGCCGGGTGAGATCGTGCACGGACGCGGCGGCCCGAGCTCGTGCAGCTGCCGGGAGTGCGCGATGGCACGCCACCCCGCGTCATTTCCCCGTCTCACGGTTGTCCGCTGATCGCAAACTTGGAAGGACGACGCGGAGGATCCCGGGCCTGATGATCCCGCGACCCTCCGGCCAGGAAACTCCGGCTAGCGATCACCGCTATAAAAACATCTGGACGACGAAGGCTCCCTGACCTGATCTTCCTGGTCAGGGAGCCTTCTGTACTGGTCCAGCTGGTGTAGCCCCGACCGGATTCGAACCGGCGCTACCGCCTTGAGAGGGCGGCGTCCTAGGCCACTAGACGACGGGGCCAGCTGTGCCTATCTGTTCAGATGAACCTCACTCTACAGTGAGATCTATCTGAGCTGGGGTACCAGGACTCGAACCTAGACTAACGGAACCAGAATCCGTTGGGCTGCCAATTACCCCATACCCCAAGGTCGCCCTCTCGGGCGAGCCCTACTGTACCGCATCCGAGCGACGGGCAGGCCGGTGACCCGCCGCGACCGGGCCGCGTGTCAGCGCGCCACGACCGGGTTGGTGAGGGTGCCGATCCCCTCGACCGTGACAGCCACGGTCTGACCGGGGCGCATCGGACCCACCCCGGCCGGCGTCCCCGTCAGCAGCACGTCCCCGGGCAGGAGTGTCATCGCCGCCGACATGTACGCGATGAGCGACGGGACGTCGTGGAGCAGCAGCTTCGTCCGGGAGTCCTGCCGCAGGTCACCGTCGAGGGTGGTACGGATCGCCAGGTCGGAGGCGTCGAGGTCGGTCTCGATCCACGGCCCGACCGGACAGAACGTGTCATGGCCCTTGGCGCGGATCCACTGACCGTCCGCCTGCTGCTGATCACGAGCGGTGACGTCGTTCGCGCAGGTGTACCCGAAGACGACGTCGAGGGCCCGTTCCACCGGGACGTCCCGGCACAGGCGCCCGATGACGATCGCGAGCTCGCCCTCGTAGTCGACCCGCTCACTGTCGGCGGGAAGCCCGATCGGGTCACCCGGGCCGATCACACTCGTCGACGGCTTCAGGAACAGGATCGGACTGCCCGAAGGTGCGTCCCCACCCATCTCCCGGACATGATCGGCATAGTTCTTGCCGACGCACAGCACCTTGCTGGGCAGAACCGGCGCAAGCAGCCGCACGTCGCCGAGCGAATGCCGGGCGCCGGTGAAACTGAACGCGCCGAACGGATGGGGGGTGATCGTGGCCACGGCGGCCTCACCGCGTCCGACCGACCCCTCCACGATCCCGAAGGCCGGTTCCGTCCCATCTGTGAACCTCGCGATACGCACCCACCGACGTTACCGGGCAGGTCCGGGCTTGAGGAGCCCGCGGCGCGCCGAACCGACCTGGTTCGCCATCTACCGGGAGAGTGACCGACAATCTCGTCAGGTGCCGGGCGGTTCCCGCACGCCCTGTGCGCCCTGTGCGCCTGTTCGCAGTCGCACGTCACACTGCCAGACCGAGAACATCAGCCCGAGAGGAACCAGTTGAGCGAGACCACCCCCGTCTACGACGTCGGCGCGCCGGAGCCGAAGCCCATCGACGAGGAGCTGAGCGTGAAGCTCGGTCATCTCGCCGAGGACGCGATCCTGCGTGGCAAACCCAACGGCGACGAGCGGTGCGACAACTGCCTGTACTACCTCGACACCGACAAGGACATCACCTACTGCTGGCACCCGAAGCTGCGGATACTCGTCGGCGGCGACTGGTGGTGCCAGTGGTGGGAGGAGATCCCCGAGGACTGACCTCGTGCGGGCCCGGACCCACGGGCCCACACACCGTCGATCGCCGAAAACTCGGACCGCGCACTCTCGCCAAGATCTTCTAGATAGTCCGTCACCGAGGTTCTGGCCGACTATCCCTACCTCGAACGCCAGGACGTCCTGGCCCCGTTGAAGTACGCGGCAGCAGTCAGTCCCTACCCTTCCGTTCTCCATGACGTTATGGGGCGTAAGGGATCAACGGCGGTTTCAGGTGGTGCTCCGACAGGCCGCCATCTTGATCATCAAGAACTACGCCTGCCGAAAGGCCAACGCCGACGCCGGACCGGCTGATCGCCGGGGTCGGCGTCCCGGGCCGGGTTTCCGGAAAGGCCGAGGTCGACACCGATCCGCCGTGCGATCTCCGCAGCCTCACTCACCATCATCCTGCCGCGCTCGCGGTCGTCCGTCCCGGACAGCAGCCGGCCCAGCTGGAGAAGTGAGATCATGACGTCCCGCTGCTTGCCGGCATTGACCGGGTCGGCCTCAGCCAGGCTCCCGGCAATCGCCAGATCCTGTTCGTAATACCCACAAGCCTGATCGATTTTCCCCGATCTCACAGCAAGATCCGCCAGCTGTTCATAGGAGCAGGCGCCCCCGGCTACCGGCTTGCCCGCCTAACCGTGGACATGTCGGCTGGTGGAGGAACTGGATCGACAGGTTCTGACGTGGCACGCTCATACGCTCGGGCGCGAGCTTCTTCCCTGCGGCGACACTCCGCGTCCCTTGCGGCCGCTTGCTGATACCACTGCCAGTCTGACCTGCGCCCCTGGTTTGGTGGCAGGTAGACCGGTCCGGTGCCGGCCTGGCTCGGCAGAAGCGAGCCAGGCCGTCGACTGACGGGTGGCGCGGAACAGCGTCGTCACCGGTCGGTGGTGGGAGCGACCGATCTATTCCCCGCCGAAGTGCTGCTGGAACGGCGTGTCATCGCGCTGCTCCACGGCGGCGCGCAACACATCGATAAACTCGCTCAGACCGACCTGACCGAGGTCCGCGCCACTGCGGGTTCGGAGAGCCACTGATTCGGCTGCTTCTTCCGCCCCGCCTACCACAAGCACAAGTGGGATCTTCCTGACCAGTGCGTTCCGCACCTTCTTCTGCATTCGGTCCGAAGTCGCGTCAAGCTCGACCCTGAATCCAAGGCTGCCGTTGCGTACCGGACTCGACATGAGACGGTCGTAAACCTGTGCGGCGTAGGAGGTGAACTTCTCGGATACCGGGATCACCACGACCTGGACGGGGGCCAGCCATACAGGGAAGGCTCCCTTGTAGTGTTCCAGGAGGAAGGCTATGAACCGTTCGTGGGAACCGAGGGGAGCTCTATGGATGACATATACCGGATAGTCCTTGGCGTCCTCGCCGCGGTAGGTGAGGCCGAAGCGTTCGGTCGCCAGGAAGTCGAGCTGGTTGGTCGAGATCGCGTACTCGGTGCCTATCGCGCTCTTGATGATGAAGTCGATCTTCGGGCCGTAGAAGGCGGCATCGCCCTTGGCCTCCTGGTAGGGCAATCCACTGTCGTCCATGGACTCCTGGATCACATCGAGCGCGGCCATCCACTTCTCGGGCTCGTCGACATATTTTTCCAGCTTATCGAGATCAGGGAGGGCAAGGCGCATGTAGAAATCTTCGATGCCGAAGATCCTGTAGTAGTCGGCATGCATTCGCATGACGTTTGTGAACTCGACCTTTGCCTGATCAAGGCGGCAGTATATGTGCGCGTCGTTCTGCATGAAGCCGCGGGTGCGGATGATGCCAGAAAGCGCGCCCGAGTCCTCGTAGCGGTATACCTGCCCGTATTCGGCAAGTCGCAGCGGAAGTTCCCGGTAGGAACGTGGCCTACTCAGGTAGATATGATGGTGGTGCGGGCAGTTCATCGGCTTCAGATAGTAGTTCGCGTCACCGATGGAGATGGGAGAGTACATATCTTCCTTGTAGTAAGGAAGATGGCCCGACTGGAAATAGAGCTGCTCATTGGTAATGTGCGGTGTCGAGACCCGCTGGTAGGAGGCGCGGCGTTCGTGCTCCTTCGCCAGGAACTCGAGCTCGTCACGCAGGACGGTCCCGTTGGGCAACCAGAGCGGAAGGCCCGCGCCAACCTCGGGCGACAGATGGAAGATATCCAGTTCCCGCCCCAGACGTCGATGATCGCGCCGCTTCACCTCTTCGAGCCGCTCGACCTCGGCTTCGAGCTCCTCGACCGTCGGGTAGCAGAGACCGTAGATGCGCTGCAGCTGGGGGCGCTTCTCGTCGCCACGCCAGTAGGCACCGGCGACGGTGGTAAGACGAAAGTGTCCGATGTCACTGGACCGAGCGACATGGGGTCCACGGCACAGGTCCAGAAAGTCGCCAACTTTGTAAAAGCTCACCTCTGTCTCACCGCCGGAATCGGCGTCGCTGATGTTACGGTCGCCGGTGGCGTCGACGACGGCGGTCGAACCCTTGTCCCGAAGCAGCTCGAGTAGCTCGACCTTGAAGTCCTGGCCAGCGCCCTCCATAATCTCGATGGCTTTCTCGACAGGCAGGACGATCCGCTCGATGGGCAGCTGTTGCCGCTTCTTCTTACGCATCAGGCGCTCGATGTTTCCGAGATCCTCGACCCCGATGTGCTCAGGAAACAGGACGTCGTAGTAGAATCCGTTTCCAATGGTCGGACCGACACCAAACTTGGAACCGGGCCAGAGCTCCTGTATCGACGCCGCCATGACGTGGGCACATGAATGGCGCATGGCTTCCAGCGATGCTGTCATCAGGTTGCACTCTCCATGAGGCCGATTGCATACCAGATGGCAATCGGATACCAATCCTTTATGCTGAAGGTGTTACTTCAGGAGTCAAGTGTATCAGCGCGTGCCGGAAACTCCACGGAGCGTACTTCTTCTGGCGCCAAGTAGTCAGAGGTGTTCGCTCCGGCGCGTCAGACTGACGCCTATCCGTCACGCTGGTTGGCTGCGGCGCCGCGGTCCTTGGTGAGGAGTCAGGTGCCCTACAGCATGAACCAGGCCAGCTACGACCTGTCCCGACTCCCCCGCAACGGCGTCGCGCCCACTACGCCCCGCCCCCGATGGGCTGCTTTTCGCCCACCTCCACACCAAGATCTACAACCATCTCCCGTGCCCGGCACAAGAGCAGGCCAAACTCCGCTACACCCAGGTATGCGGAATCGCGGGGGGACCAAGGCTCCGGGGGTTATGTCCGTTGCGTCAGGGGAAGCCGAGAAGACCGAGAGCGGCGGTCTCGGGTGGTGTGATCACGGCGGCCGTGAGGGATGTAGCGATAGCCGGCACGACGGAGAGCGTTGATGACAACGGAGCGCAGGTTCGCGAGGTTCGCGAGGACGTTATCCGCCGCACACGGCGATCAGCCGTACGGCCCTTTTTCGTGAAGGCCCAGCAGGCGAAGAAGACGGTCAGACGCGCCGACGATCACATCCGAGGGCATACAGTAGTTGAGGAAGGGATAGAACCGCTGGCTGATGAAACGGCGACCATACGCAGTGGTAAGGATGTATCGGATGCGGTCAGATTCGTTCTGCGCGCCTCGGTGCCAAGTCTGACTGTTCACGATGTAGATGTCTCCGCCGGCCGCCAGGATTGACGTTGCCATGAAACCCTGCTGTAGGGTCGCACTATGTTCGGGGACCCGGCCGAACCTGTGGCTCCCAGCCACGATCTGCGTAGGGCCGAACCTTTGTTCCTCGATATCGCTTAGGGCCAGCATCATATTAAGGCTGAAACATGGCAGAGGGTCGGATCCGGTCGTCGGCGCCGGAAGCTGGTCCAAGAACGGGAAAAAGAGCGCATCGTCAATATGCCACTTGACGACTCCGTTCCCGCGTGGGGTCCGCAACGCATTCTGGGAGATCATGTGAAAATCCGGACCAAGTATCCGCTCAATAATAGTGTATACGGGCTCGATCAGCATGATTTCCCTAAATGCTGGATCGTACTCGAACATCCGCATGATACTGACATCGCGGACGAGGTCCAACTCATCGTCGCAGAGCTGCGTCGCCTCGTGGAACCTCCGCTCCACGAGCCGACGCAGCTTGTCGATCAGCTCTGTCGAAACGACCGATCGGAGGAGGACGAAGCCTTGGTCGTGAAACTCGCTGACGGCCGCCGCGATGAAGTCGGCTTCCTCAGTCATCATTGCCTCACGGTGAACGCGGGCCGGAGCCGCCAGATGGCTCGGCAGGCCAAGTCGACTCGTTACCGGTAGGTCTCCTCCGGGACCTCGGGTGGGATGTGCGGAGCATCGAGCCAGATCTCGGAGCTGAACTTGTTGTAGTCCTCTGTACTGAGGATGAATGCATGCCAGATCATGTCCACCGGACCGGCAGGGGCGTTATGCTCCTCGGGGTAAAGCATACAGAGGGCGACGAACTGCCGAAATTCCTCGATCAGTGGGATCGCGTACTTCTCGAAGAAGTAGTCGCGGAACTCGATGGCCTTGACATCCGGTACCCTCTCGAAGTCACCCTCTGCCGGATTGAAGATCAACCACTGTCGCAATACCTCGGCTGCCCAGTATCGGCAGTGCTTGTCCCACTGCGCGAAGTGGAGAAGCAGTGGTAGGACCTGCTCGTTGTCGAAAAGTCGACCGTCACGCAGCAGCCTCCGCGGACTCATGCCCAGAAGGAGAAACCCGAGATCGAATTCTTCGAGTCGCCGCAGCCTGTCGCGTAGGCCCGCATCCATGTTCGGCACTGCGGTGAGGCATTTGTCAAGAATGGATCCCGGACGTGCCGTGAGGACGATCTTCTCCACCTATCAATCCTTTTCTGGCCGAATCAAGATTGTCGGTCGAGCGGAAGACTATACGGCAATGTTGTCGAGGAGATCTTTACTAAGCTGCGCATGAGGCGGATGGTCCGTCTGCGCCGGAACGCGCCGGCTGTTGCGGCCCTCACCGCGCGCTTTCGCGTGAAAGACGACGCAGATTTGCGTGCGGTGCGGCGACCCGTCGGCGCCCGGGAATTATCCGGCCATGACGTACGCTCGTGCGGGTGGCAGCCATCAAGATCCAGCGATGCCATCATGGTGGAGCGGAAGATGGCGCGCCCTCCGATGTCGCATCAGTGCGTCGGCGAAACGGCGGCCGGCTTCACCGCGGGAGTAATGCTGTAGCACTTCGAACAGGTCTGCTCGCCGGCCGGCCAGTGCTTCTCGCTACGCGTGCCGAAGACCTGCTCCATGCGCGACCGGGTGTCGTGATAGATGGGTGCGTAGCCTGCGGCCGTGTTTTCGTTCGAGGGAACATGGGTGCGTATCAAAACATCCTCCCCAGATGAGAACTCGTTCGTCAGCGTAGGTTAATTCGCTCTTATCGTCAAGCGTCGTCGTCGACTTGCGGTTGCACAGGTCGAGGTGAAGGGTTAAATTCTCTGCGGATCAGGTCGGGTTAATCTTTCTGACCTGCGGTTTCAGCCAGGAGGTGCCTCGGTCGAAAGTGGGGACCGGGTCGCCGCATCTCTCCCCTCTTGCGCTGGCCTTCGTGTTCGCCATCGACGACGGCCACTTCCGAGGCCGCCGCTGAACCTCAGCCGCCGGCCACCATCCGCGCCGATCCGCCGGCCGGCTGAGCCCAGGGACGACCCCAACGACGTGCGCGGCTCCAGGATCGTCCCGTCGTTGGGCCGGGCGTCCGGTGACGCGGTAACGGCCCGGCTCGGGCGTAGCGGCACCGCGACACCCGCCGCTACCCGGCCTGACCAGCACCGATGTCATCCCAGCTGGCCGGTCGCGGTAAAGCTCGTCGCGGATCAGCGCCGCCTCGAACTGCACCCCGCGACCCTCGTCCGGAGCGGCGTCCCCCTCGGCCCGGCGACGGTACTCCGGCGAAGCGATGATCAGTACGTGGTCGGCGGCACGGACCTCGGCGAGCATCCACAGCGGCCAGTCCTGCCGCCGTTCGGCCGCGGGCTTGTCGAGCTTCGCGTCAATCCCCCGCGACCTCAGGAAGATCCACAGATCGCGGACGGTGTCGTCATGCTCAGGCGACCCGTGGGCATAGGAGACGAACACCCGGGGCGGACGGTCCACCAGCGTCGCACCGCCACCGCTACCAGGACCACCACTATCAGGGCCACCGCCGTTCTCTGGAACGCCCCGCCACGCCCCCCCGCCGCCATCGGACAACCACTGTCATCGGACAACGGGGATGATAAGCGAACTCGGGTGACAGTCCACTCACCGAGGCGGTCCGCGGTGGCGGAACGTGGGCGCGTCCCACCACCGCCATCCTGCGCTTGCGGCAGGCGTCCCGCTCGTGCTTACCGCGGGGAGACCAGCCAGGGATTGCGCAGGTCGAAGTAGAAGAGATCCGCCATCAGCGCGTTCTCCTGCTCCATGAGCCGGGCCACCTCGGGCGGCGGCTCGGCCCGCTCGCCCGTGCGGGCCGCCTCCTCGGAGGTGAAGTAGACCGCCTGGGTGAAGGTCCCGTCGCCGGCCAGACCGGCGGTCGCGCCCAGGATGTCCGGGCGAAGGCCCGGGGCGAGGCGTTCGAACTCCCGGCCGAGCGCGCGCAGCCGCTCCGCGTCCGTCGTCCGGCCCTGGATGACCTGGACGAACCCGGCATCGTCGGAGCCGCCGCCCATCATCTGCTCGACGTCGGTGTAGTCGTGGAAGACGACCTCCCCGCTGAACAGCTTCGCCGTCTCCATCCACCACTGATGCTGCTCGGGCCGCTCGCTGTTGCGTCGCGCCTCCTCCGCCGAGGCGAACCGGGCGAGCCCCACGAACATCCCGCCGTCGGTCACGCCGGCCGTGGACCCCAGCCAGCCGGGCGCCGTGGGAGCGAGGTCGGCCACCCAGCGGTCCAGAGCCGAGCGCACCTCCTCGACATCGCCGACCCGGCCCTGAAAGACCTGAAGGAACATGGTGCCCTCCCCGACATCGCCGCGAAGCCGCGATCGCCACAAGATCGTGATCGCCACAAAGCTGTGGCGGACCATCGATCCGGAGGAGTCAGGCTATGCCCGACACACGCCTACCGCCATCTGGACGGTTACTTTCCGCTACAGCGAAAATGTCAGGGCGTCGACGCCGCGCACCCCGCCGCGCTCGGCAGCGCAGTCGCCTCGATCCGCGGGACCCTGTTCGCGGCGGCATCGCGAAACGCCTGACCGTCGGCTCCGACTCCGACTCCGACTCCGACAACGGCGGAGCCGGAGTCGACGATCGCGACACCCGCCGGGCCGGGTACGACCGACCACCCTGGGCACGACCCACCGCCCGCACCCGGACCGGTCGTGGACGCCGTCGGTGTTGCTGTCGGCGACGACAATGGCGACGCCGCGACCGGAACCGGATTCGCAGCCGGCGACGGGGAAGCGCTCGGGGTTGGAGTCGGAGCCGGAGCCGCCGAGGTGGGCGCCGAGGACGGGTACGCGCGCGGGGTCGGGGTCGGAGTCGAACTCGGGGCCGGCTCCGTGAGGCTTACCGTGTGCACCTGCGGCTGAGCAGCCGCGGCCGGCGCCGGCGTCTTCGCCTGCGCGGGCGTCCTGGCGTCCGCCCTGGTACCCGCCGCGGCCAGCACCGCCGGATCCGCGGACGCGTATTCGTCAGCCCACGCCAGGACGGTACGGACATACTCGTCCGACGGGTTGTAGCTGTGAACCGCCGCTGTCAGCCGCTCGGGAACGCTGAGGTCGCCGGCCCGGCACAGGTAACCCGCGGCGGCGAGCGTCGCGTCACTGATGTTGTCCGGGGATGCGGTGCCGTCGCCGTTGCCGTCCCGACCCGCCCATTTCCAGGTGGACGGGATGAACTGCATCGGGCCGACCGCCCGGTCGAGTTCGGTGTCGTGGTCGAGTAGTCCCCCGTCGGTGTCGGTGATCCGTGCAGTGCCGGCGGAGCCGTCGAGCCGTGGCCCGAGAATCGTCGGGGTGACCGTGCCGTCCGCGCTGATCTGCCGGCCGATGGCGTGACCCGACTCGACCTTGCCGATCCCGGCCAGCACCGGCCAGGAGAGCCGGCATCCGGGCCGCTCGATGTTGATCCGCGTGGCCGCGCCCCGGTAGGCGGCCAGCACCCGGGTGGGGATGGCGAGATCCGCGCCGGTCAGCCTGACCCTGCCGTCCCCGCCGGTACCGGTCGGCGTGGCCGCGCTCGTGGACGCGGTGGACACAGTGGACGCGTTCGCGGTGGTGGTGATCGGCGGGGCCTGTGCGGCCACCTCGGCGGCGAGGCGGTCCTCGTCCGCACGCGCCGCGTCCCTCGACAGGACGGACGCGGGGAGATCCCCGCCGCGTTCCAGCCGCCCGTCCACCGAACCATGGTCACCCGGCCGCTCGCCCTGCCGTGACCAGGAGTCCGAGGCCTGGGGAGCCGCCGCGACCGACGCGGCGACCACGACGAGCGCTGTAAGCCCGAGGACCCGTGCATCCCGCACCACAATTCGCGGCACAGACGTCCTCCCCCGAAGCGGTTATGTTACCGGCAGTCGGGATCAATGGTATTCATCCACACTCATACGGTGGCTTTCCGCGGCGTGTGCCAGAACCTGACATTCCGCGGAACATGAACGAAACAACGGCCACCCCCGGAACGGCCCCGGATGTCAGGCGTCCCGGTCGACCCTTTCGCCCTGGCGGCGCAGACCGTAGGTGACGGCGTCCTGCAACGCCGCCCAGGACGCGGCGATGATGTTCTCGTCGACGCCGATCGTGTCCCACCTGTCGCGGCCGTCGCTCGTCCCCACCAGCACCCGGGTCACCGCTCCGGTGCCGGATCTGCCATCGAGGATGCGCACCTTGTAGTCGACGAGGTCGAGGTCCGCGAGGCCCGGGTAACTCTTCTCCAGTGCCTCCCGCAGCGCCCGGTCAAGGGCGTTGACCGGGCCGTTACCCTCGGCGGTCGACACCAGCCGCTCCCCGCGAGAAAAGATCTTCACGGTCGCTTCGCTCACGACCTCACCATCGGGCCGCTGTTCGACGATCACACGCCACGACTCGAGGGTGAAGAACCGACGCTCGCCTTCGACCTCGTCGCGCAGCAGCAGCTCGAAGGATGCCTCCGCCGCCTCGTAGGCGTAGCCGCTCGCCTCCCGCTCCTTCACCAGCTCCACGACCCGCCCGAGAGCCTCCCGCTGACCGGACAGGTCCAGCCCCAGCTCCCGGCCCTTGAGTTCGATCGTGGCCCGGCCCGCGAGTTCCGAGACCAGCATCCGCATGTCGTTACCGACCGTGGACGGGTCGATGTGCTGGTACATGTCCGGGTCCACTTTGACCGCGCTGGCGTGCAGCCCGGCCTTGTGCGCGAACGCGCTCGCGCCGACGTAGGCGCGGTGGGTGTCCGGAACGCAGTTGGTGATCTCGTCGATGGCGTGCGAGACCCGGACCAGTTCGGCCAGCCTGCCCGCGGGCAGCACCGGGCGTCCCAACTTGGTCTCCAGCCCCGCGACGACGCTGAACAGGTCGGCGTTTCCGCACCGCTCGCCGTAACCGTTGGCGGTGCCCTGCACATGGGTGGCCCCGGCATCGACCGCGACCAGGGTGTTAGCGACCGCGCAGGCCGCGTCATCGTGACAGTGGATACCCAGGCGCGCACCCGTGGCGGCACCGACGGCGGCGACAACATCACCGATACGCATCGGCAGCATTCCGCCGTTGGTGTCGCAGAGGACGACGACCTCGGCACCGGCCTGCGCGGCGACCCGGACCATCTCCAGGGCGTAGTCGGCGTCGGCACGG
>NZ_CADDZT010000087.1:166388-168060 GCF_902812655.1 Candidatus Frankia meridionalis
GGAAGGACCCGGGATCACCTGGCAGCGCGTTACCTGGCAGCACAATGCGCCTCTCACCTGCGTTTCACCTGCGTTCGCGGCGGACCCGGAGCCTGTTCGGCGGATGGTCGACCGCATCGACCGACATCCACCGGACAGGCCCGACCGCAAGGGGTGTCACGCGTCCGGCAGCGTGGGTTGGCAACCGGTACGCGCGACGATGGCGGGTTCACCGCCGACCGCCCACTTTACGAGACGTGCTGCGGCCCGAACCACCGACATCGGGTTCGATCAGTCCAGGATGCCGGGACCGTCCCCGAATCGCTGCAAAGCGGCCATTCGGGGGGAAGCCGCAGGGGAAGCCTCAGTCGCCGGCGAAGCGCCGCAGACGGTCGACCTGGAGGATGGTGACCGTCTGCCCTTCGGCCAGGATCCAGTTGCGCTTCTCGAAGTCCCGCAACGCCTGATTGACCGACTGGCGCGAGCCACCCAGCAGAGAAGCGATCTCCGTCTGGGTCAGGCCGAGCTCGATGAGCGGACGGCCGGCCTCCCGCATCCGCAACAGGAGCAGCTTGGCGACCCTGCGGGGCAGGTCCAGGAAGACAAGGTCGGCGTTTGCCCCGGTCAGCCGGCGAACATGCGCCACCAGTGCACGGATGAGCTGTTCGGCCACGGCCGGCCGCTCCCGTACCAGTTCCCACACGGCGGCCCGGTCGAGGACGAGAGCCTCGCTAGGCTCCAGAGCCTCGACGCTGGCGGATCGGGGACCGGCCTCGACGATGTTGAGTTCACCGAGGGTGTCGCCGGGGCCGGCAATGTTGAGGACGTGGTCGCGGCCGTCGTCAGCGGTCGTGAGAACTTTCAGCCGGCCGGAGGCCACTACGAGCAACGTGTCAGATGGATCACCTTCAGTAAAGACAACTTGGCCACGGCGATACCGGCGCGCGACAGACCTCGCCGCAAGACGCGCCAGGGCCTGCTCGTCCAGTTCCTTCAGCAATGTGGTCGCCCGGAGCAGCGCGACCGCCTCTTCCTCCAGCACACCGTGACCGTAGCGCCAATGTCGGGAAATGTGGGCGGCGCACGCCTCACTTTGACAGTGATGTGCGCCCGTAGAGCGCAAAATCCACCCAAGGGGCCAGTCGATCAAACGGAAGCACGCCGGTAGCTAAACAACCGCACGCCGACTGCTCCAGCAACGCACTACGTCTCGCATGGACAACACACCCGCCACCTCGCCACCCGCACAGACGATCAGGTGCCGAAATCCGCCGCGAAGCATCGAAGCGGCAGCATCGTCCAGCGACCAGTCAGGGTCCGCGAACACGACGTCACGAGTAATGTGATCGCCGGCCAGCTCGACATCCGGGTTCTGGCCCGCGGCCACAGACAACAGTACATCACGCTCGGTGAGGATGGCGTATCCCTGGCCGTCGACATCGTGCACAACGGCCGCCCCCACCTTTCGGGCGGCCATCAGCCGTGCCGCCTGACGCAGGGTGTGCCCGGGACCGATCATGAGGACCAGAGGGCTCATTCCGTCACAAACCCGCATCACGGTCTCCCTGAAGCTTGTGAACTTGTGAAACAAGAACGTGACAGGAGACGTTAGGCGCAGAAAGGTCCGCTGGCCAGGCTATGGGTTTCAGCGTGGCGAACAGCGGGGAAACGACGCGCCGCCATCCGCAGCCAC
>NZ_CADDZT010000087.1:168113-174597 GCF_902812655.1 Candidatus Frankia meridionalis
GTGGCTGCGGCTGGCGGGCAGGCGGTGGACGGATGGCGGGCAGGCGGTGGGCGGTGGGCGGATGGCCACGGCACGAACCCCCCTCCGCGGCCACGCCGGGCCGGCAGGAGGGTTGTCGGGCGGCGTGTCAGGCGTCCCGGGCGAGCTCGTTCCAGTTCTTGTAGCGGTCGAGCTCCCCGCGGGTCGCCTGGTGGAACAACTCCAGCAGCTCACGGGTGATCGGTCCGGGCCGGCCCGTCCCGACCGCACGGTCGTCGATCTCGACGATCGGCACCATCTCGGCCGCCGTTCCGGTGAAGAACGCCTCGTCCGCGAGATACAGGTCGGTGCGGACGATGTGCTGTTCCCGGACCTCGTAGCCCTGGTCCGCCGCGATCTGCATGATCGACGCCCGGGTGATGCCGCCGAGCGGACCGTCGCTGAGCGGCGGGGTGATCACCGTGCCGCCGGACACGATGAAGACGTTCTCCCCCGAGCCATCGGCGATGTGCCCGTTGGGGCTGGTCAGAATCGCCTCGTCATAACCGGCCTTGAGCGCCGCGACCTTGGCGAGCGACGAGTTGAGATACTGCCCGGACGCCTTGGCCGCCGGAGGAATGATGTTGCTGTCATTGCGGCGCCAGGTGGAGACGGTGGCCCGGCAGCCGTTCTTCTCGGCCTCGGCGCCGAGATAGGAGCCCCACGGCCAGACCGCGATCATCACCTCGATGGACGACGGCAGTGGGTTGAGACCCATTTCGCCGTACCCCAGGTAGATCAGCGGCCGGATGTAACAGGCATCGACCTTGTTGACCGCGACCGTCCGCTTGATCGCGGCGATGATCTCCGCCTGGGTGAACGGCGGATCCATCATGTAGATCTTGGCGCTCCGGTACAGCCGGGCGACATGCTCGGTCAGCCGGAACACCGCGCTGCCGCGAGCGGTCGAGTACGCCCGGATGCCTTCGAAGACACCCCAGCCGTAGTGCAGGGTCGGGTTGAGGACGTGGATGCGGGCGTCGTCCCAGTCGACGAACTCGCCGCTCATCCAGATTTTTGACGTCGGTGTAATGGACACGAGTGACTCCAGGCGTGAACGACGCGGTTTACGGGCGAGTGAGTGACGATCGCGCCGATCTTCGCCGTGGTCAGGCCCCGTCGGCTGCCGTCGTACCGGATCTACGGCCCTTCCGAGGATAGCGTCCCACGAGCCGTGGACATCGGCTTGCGCGCATTCCGCCCTGACCGGTTTTCCGCAGGTCAAGGCAGGTTCGGACAGTTATCTCTCAGACGCATGGCCCACGGGCCCGCCGGCGAGAGCACCCGGACGGTCTCAACCGGCGACGCGGGCCGCCAGGTCCTCACCCACCTCGCGGGTGGAAAGCTGGTAGCCCGCTGATGATCCGGTCCTCGACCGGGACCGGTGGGCCAGGGCCGCCGCGACCGCGGCCTCGACCCGAGCGGCGTCATCGACGCGACCCAACTGCGCCAGGAGCATCGCGACGGACAGCACCGTGGCGGTAGGGTCGGCGATACCCTGGCCGGCGATGTCAGGCGCACTGCCGTGCACCGGTTCGAACATGCTCGGGTTCGCCCCGGAGGGGTCCAGGTTGCCGCTGGCGGCCCGCCCGATACCACCCGTGATCGCCGCGCCGATGTCGGTGAGGATGTCACCGAACATGTTGTCGGTCACGACCACGTCGAAACGTCCCGGGTCGGTCACGAAGAACATCGATGCCGCGTCCACGTGCTGGTAGTCGACCTGCACGTCGCCGAACTCGCCCGCGACCTCGGCGACCGTGCGCAACCACAGGTCGCCGGCCCTGGTGAGGACGTTGGTCTTGTGGACGAGGGTGAGGCGCCGCCTCGGCCGCGACTGCGCGCGGCGAAACGCGTCCCGCACGACGCGTTCGACACCGAAACGGGTGTTGAGGCTCTCCTCGGTGGCCACCTCGAACGGCGTGCCACGCCGCAGGGTGCCGCCGGCACCCACATAGGGACCCTCGGTTCCCTCCCGTACCACCACCATGTCGATGTGGGGCTCGCCCGCAAGCGGAGTGGCGACCCCCGGATACAACCGGACCGGACGCAGGTTCACGTAGTGGTCGAGTTCGAAACGCAGCCGCAGCAGCAGCCCGCGTTCCAGGACGCCGCTGGGTACCCCGGGGTCACCGACGGCCCCGAGCAGGATCGCGTCGTGCTCACGCAGCTCGGCGAGCACCGAGTCCGGCAGGGTTTCACCGGTGGCGTGCCAGCGGCGCGCGCCCAGGTCGTAGTCGGTCGTCTCCACCTTGGGCTCGACGACCCGCAGCACGCGCAGACCTTCCGCGACGACCTCTGGTCCGATGCCGTCCCCGCCGATGACCGCAAGCCTCATGGGCGCGACTGTAACCGGCCGCGCGGCAGCGCCGACGCCCGACCCCACACCGCCCACGGTCACCGGGAACCGACAAACCGGACCAGCTGCCCGACAAACGCGGGAAACCCGGCGGAACTGCCGACCTCCCAATCCAACCTGTTGATCGACAAATGTCTGACCAGGGAAAACGCGTAGCGACACGCGAAACGACACGTCGAAACCAACGAAGGTTCTCACGTACAGTCCACGGATCACTTGTCACGACTCCGTCCGGCGGTGACACCCGGACCGTACGGACGTGGCAGGAACCCACATGTTGGACAGGTACGGCATGCGACGACACAAGGGGGTGGACGGCGCATGCTCACAGAAGAACTTCTGACCGCGGACGAGCACGGTGCCGACGACGGGCACGGTCCCGACGACGGGCACAGCTCCGACGACGGGCACGGTCCCGACAGGGCTGCGACCCGATCGGGTGGCTGGGCCGACGCGCTGCGCCGGGCACTGGACGATCCCGGTCAGCCACGGATCGTCTTCCAGCCGATCGTCGACCTCCGGCGCGGCGTCATCGCCGGTTACGAGGCGCTGGCCCGGTTCGGTCGGCCGAGCGCTCCCTCACCCGACCTGTGGTTCGCCGCCGCGGACCGGGCCGGAGTCGCCGCGCAGCTGGAGGCCCGGGTGCTGCGGTCGGCCCTGCTGGCACGTGAACGACTCCCACCCAACTGCTTCCTCGCCGTCAACGTCATGCCGCATCTGCTCACAGCCCCGGAGGTCGCCGCCACCTGGCTCGACGCCGACCTGAGCCGGCTCGTCCTCGAGCTGAACGAGGCGGTCAGCGTCGAGCTGGTCCCCGAGCTGACCGCGACCACACAGGCACTGCGCGACCGCGGCGGCTTCATCGCCATGGACGACGTCGGATCCGGCTACGCGGGACTGCGCCAGATCGCCCAGATCCATCCTGAACTCGTGAAACTCGACCGGGATCTTGTCGCCTGTGCCGACGGCGACCAGGTCAGGGGTGCGCTGACCGAACTGGTCAACACCTTTGCCAACCGGCTGGACGCATGGGTGATCGCCGAAGGGGTCGAACGCGACGAAGAGCTGGCGATGCTCGTCGGGCTCGGCGTCGCGCTCGGGCAGGGTTGGTACCTCGGCCGCCCCGCTGCCACCTGGCAGCGCCTCGACCCCGTGGTTTCCCGACGCATCCGCCTGCTCGCCCAACGGACCGACCGCGGCGACACAGTGGGAAGCCTGCTTGAACGGGTACGCATCTCCTTCATGGACGACCATCCCTTCAGGAACGACCGCGCGGTGCGGGACGACCACCCGCACCGCGGTGTCCCGCAGACGGCGGGCTGCTGGCTGGACCTGCTGTCACGCCCGCGGTCCGGCGTGGGCGGCCGCGGCCCGACGGTCGTGGTCAACCGGCGGTATCGCCCGATCGCACTCGAGCTTTCCGGACGCGGCCCCGGCGCCGGCCCACCCGGCGCCGGCCCACACGGCGCCACCACCACCCGGCGCGTCCCGGTCAGCATGATCGCGCGACCCGACGAACACGTCGCCGACGTGGCACGCCGGGCGATGGACCGCGCACCGTCACACCGCTTCGACCCGGTCGTCGTGGTCACCGGGATGGGACGACCAGTGGGTCTGGTCCGCGTCGAACGGCTGATTCTGCGCCTTACGGAGATGTCCGGACCCTTTCCGGACCTTCGCAACGATCCTCGCAACGATCCCCGCAACGATCCCCGGAAGTCACCGGGCCGGCCGCCGCAAGCGCCCGGCCCGGCGCCCGTCCGAACCGACGGCCGGCCGGGCGCTCAGGTGGGCGCTCAGGTAGGCGCTCAGCCCCCGGTGACGATGCGCCGGTCGCGCGAGGCCCTGTTGACCGCGCTGACCACCGCCCGCAGGGACGCGGTGACGATGTTGGGGTCGATCCCGACGCCCCAGAACACCCGGTCCCCCACGGCCACCTCCAGGTAGGCGGCGGCACGGGCGTCCGCACCCGACCCGAGGGCGTGCTCGTGGTAGTCCAGCACCCGTACCTCGACGTCGCGTTCGCTGAGCGCGGCCACGAACGCGTCGATCGGGCCGTTCCCGGTACCGGTGATGACCTGTTCACCCCCGTGGATGCGCACCGAGACGTTCACCTCGTCGCGCTCCCCGTGAGCCGCGGTCGTGCGGGAACCCAACAGCTCCAGCGGGGCGTCCGCGTCGGACCCGGCGAGGAAGTACTCCCGCGAGAAGATCTCCCACAGCTGTCCGCCGGTGACCTCCCCACCGGCGCCGTCGGTGTGGCGTTGCACCACCAGGGAGAACTCGATCTGCAGCCGGCGCGGCAGGTCCAGGGAGTGCTCCGACTTCAGCAGGTAGGCGACACCGCCCTTGCCCGACTGGCTGTTCACCCGGATGACAGCCTCGTAGGACCGGCCGAGGTCCATCGGATCGATGGGCAGGTAGGGCACCTCCCACAACCGCTGCCCGGTCCGCTCCATCGCCTCGAAACCCTTCTTGATGGCGTCCTGATGGGAGCCGGAAAAGGCGGTGTAGACCAGGTCGCCCCCGTAGGGATGGCGAGGATGCACCGGAATCTGGTTGCAGTACTCGACGGTCCGGCGAATCTCGTCGATGTCACGGAAGTCGATTTCCGGATCGATGCCCTGGGAGTACAGGTTCAGTCCCAGTGTCACCAGGCAGACGTTGCCGGTGCGTTCCCCGTTGCCGAACAGGCACCCCTCGATCCGGTCGGCACCGGCCATGACCCCGAGCTCCGCGGCGGCCACCGCGCAGCCACGATCGTTGTGCGGATGCAACGACAGCACGACCGAATCCCGCCGGGTCAGGTTGCGTGACATCCACTCGATCTGGTCGGCGTAGACGTTGGGCGTCGACATCTCGACGGTCGCCGGCAGATTCAGCACGACCGGCCGGTCCGGCGTCGGCTGCCAGACGTCCATGACCGCCTCGCAGACTCCCAGGGCGTAGTCCAGCTCCGTGCCGGTGAACGACTCGGGGCTGTACTGCCAGCGGACGTTGGTACCGTCCAGCAACTTCTCGGCATAGCGGGCGCACCACTGCGCGCCCTGGACGGCGATGTCGGTGACGCCGTCTCGGTCGAGCCCGAACACCACCCTGCGTTGCAGCGTCGACGTCGAGTTGTACAGGTGGATCAGGACCCGCGGCGCGCCGACGAGCGAGGTGACCGTACGCTCGATCAGCTCCTCACGCGCCTGGGTGAGGACCTGGACGGTGACATCGTCCGGAATATGGTCACCCTCGATGAGCTCCCGGATGAAGTCGAAGTCGGTCTGGCTCGCGGCGGGGAATCCGACCTCGATCTCCTTGTAACCCATCCGCACCAGCAGTTTGAACATCTGCATCTTGCGCGCGGGGGTCATCGGGTCGATCAGTGCCTGGTTACCGTCGCGCAGGTCGACGCTGCACCACCGGGGAGCGCGTGTGATCGTACGAGCGGGCCACGTCCGGTCAGCCAGGTCGACGGGAACGAACGCCCGGTACTTGTCGATGGGCATGCCGGAAGATTGCTGCGATGTGTTCACTGCTCTGCTGCTCCTGCTTCGGTGAAAAACCTGCGGCGGCCAGCGCGCACCGAACTCCGCGACGAGGAGGCCGGCCTGGTTCAGGCCCCGTCGCGGCAGCTAAGAAGCAGAAGCGCATACATTGCTGGGTGAGCTTACAACCTCAGGGCCTCCGGCGGCACGCAGGAACGTGCCCATCAGGTCGCTTCGCGATCCGACGGGTCCCCCGTGATCGCACCGACTTCGGCCGACTACGCCGGCACACCGTGCGCCCGCAGGGAACCGGCCCGCGGTTGGAGATCGTCTGCGCGGATGGTGCACACGACGCCGCGCGCGCCGGCCAGCCATCCCGATTCCTCCGGGTAGATCGACGCGGCCTGCGTGTGCGGGGCCGCGTCCGCGGTGCCGAGGATGTTCCGCGAGGCGCCCGCACAGTCGGTCGTGGCCGCCGCGCCCAGGGCGGGCCGGCCCGGCCAGACCGTGAAGGTGCCGGTGAGATCGACGATGCGGGTCACCTCGTCCACATGCGGCTGGTCGCACGGCACCCGGACGGGCGTGACCTCATGATCCGGATCCGGGCTCCATGCCAGGCAGTCCCCCGGCC
>NZ_CADDZT010000087.1:175026-177800 GCF_902812655.1 Candidatus Frankia meridionalis
TGCGGCCGGGCACCGTTTCCGGGCTCAGGTCAGGACCCGTGCCGGGTACGCCGGCCGTCGCGTGCTCCTGTGCCCGCGCCGGAATGCCGGCCGACGGAGCGGGCGCCGAGACCGCAGCCGTCCGCGGGCCACCGTGACGCAGCAGGAACAGACCGAGACCCGCCATCCCGGCCAGGAGCGTCAGCAGTGCCACCAGCCTGGTGGCTCGGCGACCACGCGGGGAGTACGGCGCCCACACCCAGCGGTTGAAAGCACCATATACACCGCGATGGGCGGGTTCCACCCGGCAGTGGCCCGGCGGAATCCCACCCGTGGACACTGCGCGCTCGTCCGCCGACGGCTCGACGAAACGCGCGGAACGTACAAATGTCTCATCGAGGCGCAACCCCTCGAACGGGTCCCGACCATCCCGAGCCATGGCTTTCACGGTAAACCCATGACAGCGTTTCCCACACCATGGCGGGCGAACCTGGTGCCAGGTCACCAGCAACCGACATCCGACCCACGGTCGGACAATGCCGGCCCGATGGATCAGGCCGTCGGACGGTCCCCCGACCTACTCGTCACTCAGGCTGACCGAGCGGGCGGCGGACGCCCCGATGATCGTCGCGATCTCGGCCAGGACGTCCTGCGGCACCGCATCGTCGAGCGAGAGCGACATCAGCGCCTCACCGCCCGCCTTCCGCCGGCTGACCTGCGCACTGGCGATGTTGATCTGGGCTTCGCCGAGCAACGCGCCGACCGCACCGACGACGCCCGGACGGTCGGAGTACCGGAAGAACGCCAGGTGCGCCTGCGGTCGGAGGTCGACCTCGAAGTCGTCGATCGCGGTGACCTTCTCGACCTGGCGGGGGCCGATGAGCGTGCCACTCACCGATACCGGCGTCCCGTCCGCCAGCACGCCGCGGACCGTGACCAGGTTGCGGTAGTCGGGGCTCTCCTCGGACGTCTCCAGCGCGACGTCGAGTCCCCGTTCCCTGGCCAGCAGCGGCGCGTTGACGTAGGTGACCGCTTCCTCGACGACGTCGGTGAACACCCCCTTGAGCGCGGCGAGCTGCAGCACCGACACGTCGTAGGCGACGATCTCACCGCGGACCTCGACCGTGATCGCGGCGGCGAGGCCACCGGCGATTCCGGTGAACAGCTGGCCGAGCTTCTCAGCCAGCGGCAGTCCGGGCCGCACGTCCTCGGCCACCACACCACCGGCCTGCACGTTCACCGCGTCCGGGACGAACTCGCCGCGCAGCGCCAGGCGCACCGACCGGGCCACGGCCAGGCCCGCCTTGTCCTGCGCCTCCTGCGTGGACGCCCCCAGGTGCGGGGTGACCACGACGTTGTCCAGTTCGAACAGGGGCGAGGACGTGGTCGGCTCGGTGGCGAACACGTCGATGCCGGCGCCACCCACCCGGCCGTCGCGGACGGCGTCGGCCAGGGCCGCCTCGTCGATGAGCCCGCCGCGGGCGTCATTGACGATGATCACGCCCGGCTTGACGCGTTCGAGCTCGTCCTTACCGATGAGTCCGAGCGTCTCCGGGGTCTTCGGCAGGTGGATCGTGATGACGTCGCTGATGCGCAACAGCTCGTCGAGGTCGACCAGATGTACCCCCATCTGGGCGGCGCGGGCCACGGACACGTACGGGTCGTAGGCGACGATCCGCATCCCGAAGGCGGACAGCCGCTGCGCGACCAGCACGCCGATGCGGCCGAGCCCGACCACCCCCGCGGTCTTGTCCACAAGTTCGACCCCGACGTACTTCGACCGCTTCCACTCGCCGGCTCGCAGCGCCGCGTGAGCCGAGGGAATCCGCCGTGCCACCGCCACCAGGAGCGCCACCGCGTGCTCGGCGGCGCTGACGATGTTCGACAGTGGGGCGTTGACAACCATGACACCACGGGTCGTCGCGGTTGCGACGTCGACGTTGTCCAGCCCGATCCCGGCGCGGGCGACGACCTTGAGCGAGCGGGCGGCCGCCAGCACCTCCGCGTCCACCCTGGTCGCGCTGCGCACGATCAGTGCGTGGGCGCCGGGGACCGCGGCGAGCAGCGCGGCCCGGTCGGCCCCGTCCACATGACGGACCTCGAACTCGCCGGACAGCAGCTCCAGCCCGGCCGGTGACAGCTCCTCGGCAACCAGGACGACGGGCACGGTGAGGCTCCTCGGTGAAGACGGCGCGGGCGGGGGCGATCCCTCTAAGGTGTGAACGGCTGCGAGCGCGACCCAGCGTACCGACTGACAAAGCCTCCCCGGATAGCGGCTTCGTGGGCGGGCCGCTATCCGGGGAAGCCCTGTCGTCCCAGGTCAGTCGGTGGGCTTCGCGATCCAGGACATCAACGGACGGAGCCGGGCACCGACCTTCTCGATCGGGTGGTTCTTGCCCTCCTCGACGAGCTTGGTGAACTGCGGGCGTCCCGCGTCGTCCTCGGAAATCCACTCGCGGGCGAACGACCCGTCCCGGATCTCAGCGAGAATGCGGCGCATTTCGTCTTTTACCGCCGGCGTCACCACCCGCGGTCCGCGTGTGACGTCGCCGTACTCGGCCGTGTCGGAAATCGAATACCGCATCTGGCTGATGCCACCCTCGTACATGAGGTCGACGATCAGCTTCAGCTCGTGCAGGCACTCGAAGTAGGCCACCTCGGGTTGGTATCCGGCCTCGACCAGCGTCTCGAAGCCGGCCTGCACCAGGGCACTCGCGCCGCCGCACAGCACCGCCTGCTCACCGAAGAGGTCGGTCTCGGTCTCCTCGGTGAAGGTGGTGCGCAGCGCGCCGGCG
>NZ_CADDZT010000087.1:178077-180389 GCF_902812655.1 Candidatus Frankia meridionalis
CGGGTGCCGCCGATCGCCTTGGCGTAGGCGAGCGCGAGCGCGAAGGCGCTGCTCGACGCGTCGGCCTCCACCGCGACCAGCACGGGAACGCCCTTGCCCTCGGTGAAGGTCCGCCGGACCAGGTGCCCCGGCCCCTTCGGAGCGACCATGAACACGTCCACGCCGGCCGGCGGGTCGATCAGACCGAAGCGGATGTTGAAGCCGTGGCCGAACGCGAGCGCCTTGCCCGGCGCCAGGTTCGGCGCGATGGACTCCGCGTAGATCTTGCGGTGGGCGGTGTCCGGCGCCAACAGCATGATCACATCAGCTTCGGCGGACGCCTCGCCCGGGGTGAGCACCCGCAGGCCCTGCTCGGCGGCCTTCGCCCAGCTACGGCTGCCCTCGGGCAGGCCGACCCGGACGTCGACACCGCTGTCGCGCAGGTTGAGTGCGTGGGCATGGCCCTGGCTGCCGTATCCGATGACAGCGACCTTACGATTGATGATGTTGTCGAGCGACGCGTCTGCGTCGTAGTAGATCTCGGCCATCGTGGGCGACACTTCTTTCTCTGGATGAGGAAAGGACGGGTTGGTCATTGCCTGACCCGACGCCTGACCCGACGCCTGACCCGACGCCTGACCCGACGCCTGACCCGGCGCTAGGCGGTTCGGTCGAGAGCACGCAAACTACGGTCGGTAATCGATCGGGAGCCTCGACCGAGCGCTACCATGCCGGACTGGACCAGCTCCCGGATCCCGAACGGCTCGAGCATCCGAATGAGCGCGTCGAGCTTGTCGCGGGTCCCGGTGGCCTCCACGGTGACCGCGTCAGGCGCGACATCGACCACCTTGGCGCGGAAGAGCTGGACGGTTTCCAGGACCTGCGAACGGACGGACATGTCCGCCCGCACCTTGATCAGAACAAGCTCGCGGCGGACCGCCACCGCTGGGTCCATTTCAACGATCTTGATGACGTTGATCAGCTTGTTGAGCTGTTTCGTGACCTGTTCGAGCGGTAGCTCATCAACGGTCACGACAATCGTCATCCGGGAGATGTCATCGTGCTCGGTCGGTCCGACCGCGAGCGACTCGATATTGAAACCGCGCCGGGAGAACAGTCCCGCGACCCGGGCAAGAACGCCGGGCTTGTTCTCCACCAGCACCGACAGCGTGTGCGTGGACACGACCTAAACCTCTTCGTAGTCGAAGTCGGGCGCGATGTCCCGAGCGATCCTGATCTCGTCGTTACTCGCGCCGGCGGCGACCATCGGCCACACCATCGCATCCTGGTGGACGATGAAGTCGACCAGGACCGGCGCGTCGTCGATGGCCATCGCCTTCTCGATCGTCGCGTCGACCTCGTCCGGCGACTCACAGCGCATACCCACACAGCCGAGCGCCTCGGCGAGGCGCACGAAGTCCGGCACCCGGCGCGGGCTCCGTCCGGAACCCTGCCCGGCCCGCTGCCCGGCACCGCCCGGATGGGTGCCGAGTTCGGTGTTGGAGTAGCGCCGGTCGTAGAAGAGGGTCTGCCACTGCCGGACCATGCCGAGCGCGCCGTTGTTGATGACAGCAACCTTGATCGGGATGCCTTCCAGTGCACAGGTCGCCAGCTCCTGGTTGGTCATCTGGAAGCAGCCGTCACCGTCGATCGCCCACACGGTCGCCTCGGGCCGGCCCACCTTGGCGCCCATCGCCGCGGGCACGGCGTAGCCCATCGTCCCCAGGCCGCCGGAGTTCAGCCACGTGTACGGATGCTCGTAGGAGATGAACTGTGCCGCCCACATCTGGTGCTGGCCGACCCCGGCGACGTACAGGGCCTCCGGGCCGGCGATCTTCCCGATCCGCTCGATGGCGTACTGCGGGGCGATCGAACCATCCGGAGGCACGTCGTAGCCGAGCGGGTAGGTCCCCCGCCAGCCGTCGATCTGCCGCCACCAGCCACCGAGGTCCGCCCGCGGCTCCGCCTGCAGCGCGGCGACGAGCTCGACGATCACCTCTCGGCAGTCCCCCACGATCGGCACGTCCGCGACCCGGTTCTTACCGATCTCAGCCGGGTCGATGTCGGCGTGGATGACCGCGGCCCGCGGCGCGAACGACGCGAGCTTGCCGGTCACCCGGTCGTCGAAACGGGCACCCAGGGTGATCAGCAGGTCGGACTTCTGCAACGCGGTCACCGCGGCGACCGACCCGTGCATCCCGGGCATGCCCAGGTGCTGCGGATGGGAGTCGGGGAACGCCCCGCGGGCCATCAGCGTCGTCACCACCGGAATGCCGGTGAGCTCGGCAAGCACCCGCAGTTCGCGGGCGGCACGGGCCTTGAGCACCCCGCCG
>NZ_CADDZT010000087.1:180576-183712 GCF_902812655.1 Candidatus Frankia meridionalis
CGGCGGGCGGAAGTGATCAGCTTCGCGGCCTCCCGGACCTGCTTGGCGTGCGGTCGGGTCACCGGCCGGTAGCCGGGCAGGTACAACGTGGGCGGCCAGATGTCACCGGGGAGCACCGCGGTCGTTGCCTGCAGGATGTCCTTGGGCAGGTCGACCAGGACCGGCCCGGGCCGGCCCGTCGAGGCGATGTGGAACGCCTCGGCGATCGTGCGGGGGATCTCATCGGCGGACTGGACAAGGAAGTTGTGTTTGGTGATCGGCATCGTGATGCCGCAGATGTCAGCTTCCTGGAAGGCGTCGGTGCCGATCGCCGCGCTCGGCACCTGGCCGGTGATCGCCACCATCGGCACCGAATCCATGTAGGCATCCGCGATAGGCGTGACCAGGTTCGTCGCGCCCGGCCCGGACGTCGCGATGCACACCCCCACCCGTCCGGTGGCCTGGGCATAGCCCTCGGCGGCGTGCCCGGCACCCTGCTCGTGGCGGACCAGGATGTGGCGGAGGCGTTCGGCGTCGTACAACGGGTCGTACAACGGGAGGATCGCGCCGCCGGGGATGCCGAAGACCACGTCGGCTCCGACCGCCTCCAGTGAAAGCACGAGCGACTGCGCTCCAGTGATCTCTCTGCTCATCTGATCGTCTTCCTTGGCGTTGCGCGGTGGTGACAGGTGGGTCGTGCCGGGCATAAAAAAACCCCCCGTGCCAGGAGGCACTGAGGGGCGGCGCACGCAGCCTGTGATCGACTAGAGTTTCCGATCGACTACGCGCGCTCTACAAGTACGAGGATGCCGAAGAGCATGCGTCTACCTTCCCCGACATCCGTGCGCCCGTCAAGTTCCCCGGCATCCGCACCGTGAAACGTCAGCGTTTCTTCACTGCGCGGCAGCATTTCTTCACTGCGCGGCCTCCAGCAGATCGTCCAGCCCCTCGTCCGGCACCAGGGCCATCGGCTCCCACTCCACAGCACCGGACGGCACAGCGACACCGGATGATGGCCGGACGTGGGTCGATCCCGGGCCGCCGCCCGTCCACACCGGCATGGACGGGGAGATCCCGAGCCCGTCGAGCGTCTGCCACAGCCCGGTCAGCGCGGCTTCGGGATCGAAGTTGTACTCGGATCCGCGCACCCGCCAGAAACGCCATCCGGCCCGTTTGAGCTCGCGTTCCCGGGCGAGATCGGCCTCGATCTGCTCGGGGCTGGAATGCCAGGCGTCGCCGTCGCACTCGACCGCGAGCTTTGCCGCGCCACCGGTCACGACCAGGTCGATGCGACGGCCGTTCACCTCGACCTGCGGGGTGACCGAGAAACCCCTGGCGCGGATGTCGAGGAACACCCGCTGCTCGAACAGGCTCTCGAACGGCCGGACCGGCACGTCCCGGCGCACCACGGTCGCAAAACCGTCCGGCGCGCCGGTGTGGGGTCGGGTCCGCAGGTACGTCAGGTAGGAGTGGCGCAGATCGGACGGGTTCAACGCGTCCGGGGTGACCGAGTGGAACAGCCAGACCTGGTCGCGCGCCCGGGAGGCGGCCACGTTGAACCGGCGCTGGTACTCCAGTTTCGTCAGGGCCATGGTGCGCGTGTCCGGGGCGAGGACCATCGACAGGAACACCACATGACGCTCGTCGCCCTGGAAGTCCGGCGGGGTGCCGATCCGCAGCCGCCGGTCCTCCTGCTCCTGGCGGGACATCCGGCGCAGCAGGGCGTTACGGATGAGATCGGCCTGCGCGTTGCCCTGCAGCACGATCACACCGAACGTCCTGCCCTCGTAGGCGGGGTCCGCCGCGCACCGCAGCAGCTGCATGACCAGCGCCTCGGCCTCGACCTGGTTGCGCAGGGTCGCGTTCTTCCCCTCGTTGAACGCCCCGGGTACATACACCGTCCGCAGTGGTTCCAGCCGATCGGAACCGAACTGCCGCAACGGGACAAGGGGTGCGTCCCGGTAGAACATGCTGCTGGACCACTCGATGATCTCCGGCATGCAGCGGAAGTGCTCCCGCAGCCGGATCACCTGGCCGAATCGGGACCGCAGGATGGAGAACAGGCTGGAACGTGGGGTGAAGGACACCCGCAGATAGCTCGGCAGGTCCGGCAGAAGCTCGTGCAGCCGCGCGAAGATCGGATCGAGTGCGCCCAGCGCCACCTCCGGAGGGGTGCACTGCCGGTCGTCCCCCACCACGATCACCCGGGGCGCGAGCCACAGCAGGAACAGGCTTTCCAGGCTCGCCTGGCTGGCCTCGTCGACGATCACCACGTCGAAGCTGTCCCGCACCGGCGGGATGGTCGACAGCACGTCCGGCACCGGCATGATCCACGCCGGGACCGCTGCCTGCGCGTCCCGCATCGCGTCGCGGGCGGCCCGGCTGAACTGCGCGGCATGCCGGCCGAACCCCTTGCCCCGCGCGTCGATGGCGGCACGGTAGCTCTGCAGCGCCGCGACCTGCGCGGCGTTCATCCGCTCCAGGCAGTGCTGCCAGGCCTGCTCGGTCGCGAGCGTCGCGGTCGCGGCGGCCAGGGACTGCTCGGCCGCGGCCAGCTCCGCCTCGAGGCGCGCTTCGCGACCGGGCGCGCGCTCGGAGTCGAAGAACGCACGGGCCCGCGCCCAGGCCCAGGCGGCGGGCAGCCGTGCCAGCCGGGCGTCCCACACCGGATCATCGCAGGTCTCGGTGAGCAGCGCCGCCAACCGCGGATGCGCCTGGTGCAGCCTCGCCCGAAGGGCCTCGCAGCGGCGCTCAGCGGCCTGTTCGGCGTGCGCGCCGGCGAGCGCCGCCAGCCGGTCGGCGTACCGGTCCGGGTCGCGGGCGCGCACGGCGGCGGCGAGTTCGGCCAGCTCCGGCGGGGCGCCGCCGCCGCGGCCGGGTGGCGCGAACCTCGCGGCCAGGCGGTCGAGCTGTGCCGTGGCCGCCTGCGTGGCAAGGCGCAGTCGGACCGCGTCCAGCGCCCCGCCGAGTGCCGCGCAGTCATCGAGGGTCCGCAGCGGCACGTCACGTACCCGGCCCGCCGCCAGCACCTCGGTGACACCGTCGCGTGCCGCGAGCACGGCGAACACCAGGTCCAGAACGCGGTGCAGGTCACGCAGTCGCGCAAGACGGATCGGCAACGCCAGGCTCGGGTCCACGACAACCCCGACATGCGCCC
>NZ_CADDZT010000087.1:184113-185465 GCF_902812655.1 Candidatus Frankia meridionalis
TGGAAACGCAGGTTACGCGCGGCAACGAGCAGCGCCTCGGCGCTCGGAGTCTCCCCCGTCGACACATCCGGGAGGATGATGGCGCGCAGCGCCACCGCCTGTAGTGCCTGTTGGACGCGGTGGGCCTGCGGTCCTGCCTGGGCGAGGACCTGCCACAGCGACTCGTCACGGCGGGCGAGGCCATCGGCGACGGCGCGGCTCGACCACGCCTCGTCCTGCCCACCGGCGGCCATGTCGCGCAGCCGCGCGGTGGCGTCGTCCAGGGCATCGAACGCCGTGCGGAGTTTCGTGACACCTTCCGCGTCCAGCGCCTCCAGCGCGGCGGACACCGCCGACCGGCCGGCGGCGCCGACCCGAGCGGCCTCACGTTCCGCCTCGATCTGTTCCCGCAGGTCATGCGTGGAGGGAAAACCGTCAAGATCGGGGAGGTGCTGACTGCTGCGCGCCGACCGGGCCGGCGTCCGGCCCCGCAGCAGGCCCAGCAGCTCATGGGCCTGCTGCACGGACAGCCCAGGGGCGTCACCGACGGGTACGGGCAGCCATCCGTGCTCATCGGCCTGCTCCCGTAACCGGGTGGCGATGACCGCGAGCGTGCCGGCGAAGCCCGGGGCGACCTCGGGATGCTCGAACGTCTCCGACTCCCGCAACGCCCGGATCCGCTCGGTCAGGGTCGCCCGTTTCGCGAGCGCCTGCTCCCGCATGACGCGGGCCCGCTCGATCCGTTCGGCCCGCAGCCGCGGATTGTGCGCCGCCTTCTCGGCGGCGAGCGCGGCGATGCTGCCGGCAAGCTCGGGCGAACCACCACGGGTCACGTCGGTGAGGCTGACGCACAGCCGCTGCATGTCGTCGGGCAGCTTGTCCCGCAGGACGCGCAGGGCCTGCGCCTTCTGGCTCGTGACCAGGACACGCTGGCCCTGGGCCAGCAACGCCGATATCAGGTTCGCGATCGTGTGGGTCTTGCCCGTACCCGGCGGACCCTCGACCACGACACCGTTGTCGGAGCGGAGCCGGTCGATGATCTGGGCCTGTTCCGGGTTCGCCGGCAACGGGAACAGCGGATCGGCGCCGAGCAGGTTGCCGCGGGTCGTGCCCTGTCCGTCCAGCCATTCCAGCCGCTGGGCCGGTTCCAACGTCTCGACCAGCTGGGCGAGACCGAGCGGGGGGCGGGCGTCCGTCCGCAACGCGAGCAGCATCTCGTCGTAGTAGTTGAGCAGTGCGCTGCGACCGCGGGGACGCAGCAGCAGGACCGGGGCGAAGCACACCGACGGGCGGTCGCCGACCCCGCGAGGCGGACGCCAGCCCGGGTCGTAACCGTCCGCGGCGCCCAGCGCGCGCTCAGGCCATTCGGCGAG
>NZ_CADDZT010000087.1:185714-192213 GCF_902812655.1 Candidatus Frankia meridionalis
CAGCGTCTGGTCGGACTCGCCGAGCGGGCAGGCCTCGGACTCGCGCAGCCGCTCGTGCAGCGCACTCGTCCGCTCGGAGTGGAAGTCGGGGACGGCGCGCAGCAGCGCGGCGTCCTCAAGTCTGGTCAGCACATCGTCGGGCACCCGGACGACCATGGCGCCGGTCCGCCTGTCCATGGCGACCTCGACACGTGTCGTCAGCAACGGGTGACGGATCGCGCGCCCGTCGGACATGTGGTGGGTCAGCAGCCCCGTCCCCAGGACGAGCTCGAGGGTGTCGCCCTCCTGCGAGAGCCGTTGCGAGGCCGTGTACAGCTGGTCGTAGACGCCGCGCTGGCGTGCCGTCAGCCTGTCCCGCACCGCCCATTCCCGCCAGGACGGCAACCAGGCGTCGTAGGCGTCCGCCACCTCCGGTACGTCCACCAGGTCGACGATGCCGAGCCGGGGCGACAACGGCGGGACGTCGAGCGCACTGTCGTCCCGATCGGCCAGGGACACCCAGCCGACAAGCACATCGGGCAGGTCCGGTGGTGGGGTGACCGTCACCGCCGGTACCCGCAGCAGGACCTCCCCCGGCCCGGCCGTCACATCCGGCTCGAGCGGGGAGGGAAGATCACACAACCACGCCCTGGTCGGGTAGGCATCGACGTCGAGGATCTGCTCGCTCTGCGACAGCGCGAGATCGGAGAGGAAGCGGATGAGCCGGCTGCACCGGTCGGCGAGCGTGGCCGAGCTTCCCGACAGCACCGCGGACGGCACAGAGCTTCCCGACAGCGCAGAGCTTCCCGACGGCACCGTGGACGGCGACGTCCCCGACCACGTCCCCGACTGCGGCGTTCCTGATGACGATGCCTCTGATGGCGATATCCACGGCGGCGATGTTCCTGGCACAGTGCCGAGTTTCGCAGCAACCACCGACATCCCGGGCCGCCCGGCCCCACTTCCTCCCGGATGCCGGCGCGGGTCCCACCGTCCGGTCCTGCGGTGCTCCTGTCCTGTCGAGCCCCTGTCCTGTCGATCGGTACGTGGAGGGGCGATCCCCGCCACCTGCGTGTTCCGCGTGCCCGGGCTACATCCCGCGGACGGGTGGCAGCACCCCACCACACAGTGACCCCGCTTGCTGTCAGCGACCGTCGTGTGGCATGACAACACGTGGAGCGTGGTTCTTTCCGTGCGGCAAACCATCCGGACGGTAGAATTGTCTACTGTAGGTTGTCCGCGCGAGTCACCTCGGAGAGAATCACCTCGGAGAGGAGGTGCGAGCCGGATGACCGAGAATGTCCACGATGTTGCCGCGCTGATCCTCGAGCGTCTCGGGCCCATGGATACCTGGCGGCTCCAGAAACTGGTGTACTACTCACAGGCATGGCATCTCGCCAAGCACAGTGACCCGCTTTTCGACGCGGAGATTCAGGCATGGTCGAAAGGGCCCGTGACAAAGGCGCTCTACGACCGTCACGCGGGCGCCTTCGGCGTCCACTCCTGGCCATCAGGTGATTCCAGGCGTCTGGGCACACGGGCACGACAGATCGTGGCCTGGGTGATTGAACAATACGGCGACCTCAGCGGTGAGGAACTCTCCCGGCTCACCCACGCGGAGGCGCCCTGGCGTCTGACGCGCGGCGGACTACCAGAACGGGCCCGATCGAGCGACCCGATCGACTGGACACTGATCCGCGACTACTACGCCCGGCAGTTACTCAACCCGGATGACGCCTTCGCCGACGCGATCGCCGGTGCCCGCCTCGAGGGCCATATGTTCGACACCGGGACCATCAGCCTTCTCCGCCAGGTCGCGGACGGCGCGCGACCCGCGGAAGACGCCGTTGCGGAGGTTCTCGCCCGCTACCAGCGGGAGCACCGCTGACCAGGTGGACGACGATCCCTACTGCTGGCCTGGCACGAACTGCCTGCGTAACAAGCTGGGCATACGCGATGCCGAAGAACTCGCAGCCGTGGAACACACAATCGTCGGTCTCCAACGCATCCGGCTGACCACACGTTCACTGCCAGGCGCCTTCGACACCGCGCATCTTCAACGCTTCCACCGTGCCCTGTTCGGCGACATCTACGACTGGGCCGGCACGATCAGGAACATCAGGATGGCCAAGGGAACATCTACGTTCTGCCTGCCCCAGTTCCTACATGAGCAGCTCGCTGAGCTGTTCGCCGGTCTGGCCGCTGACGGCTACCTGATCGGGCTCGCCCGCGGGCCGTTCCTCGAGCGGTTCGCGACGCTTTACGGCGAGTTGAATGCACTCCACCCGTTCAGGGAGGGTAACGGCCGGACACAGCAGGCGTTCCTGCGGCAGCTCGCGGCAGCCGCAGGATGGAAGATCCGCTGGGACGACGTGGACAAGCAAGATAACGACGAGGCCTGCGCCGCATACTTCAACACCCAGAAAGCGAAGATCCTCATCGACCTCCTCGCGCCCACCGTCCTTCCGATCATCCGATAAGAGCGCCTGGGGAAACGGATCAGTCGACCGCACCGGCCGGCGAGCGTCGATGAAGATCCTGACAGCGATGTTCCTGGCACAACGCCGAGTTTCGCAGCAACCACCGATATTCCGGGCCGCCCGGGGAGGGTCAGGTGGCCGATGGCGTGACACCGGGGGGTCGCATCTGAGCCATGGTGCTGCCGTCCTCGCCGGTATTGGTCCTGGAAGGATCCACGCCCAGAGTGAGCGAGGCGATGACGCCCTTATCGATGTGCTGGTCGTCACGCTGTGCCAGCTGCAGCAGCCCGGCCCTGGTGCCGCCCCCGGCGGCCCGATAGATGTTGTCCTGGTCCAGAGTCGTCCGGACAACGGTGTTTGTGACATACGGGGAAAGGACCTTGATCTTGGCGACCATGTCCTCGGCAAAGTACAGCTGCCCGGTGTGACAGACATGGCCTCCTTCGTAACCGGTGCTCGTCCGCCTGCCGTCGACGTGGACCTTCGTGTGGATATGGATGGCACGGCTGGCGTACCAGCCGGGAAAGATGCTCTGAAAATCCACGCTCCCCCTGCTGTCCGATATCTGGGAGCCTCGCAGATAGGTGAGCTTGTCGGTGGGCTGCTGGTGTGCTCCGAGCGCCGACAGGCCGCCGCTCGGGAACGCACCGGTCGGAATACCGGTCGGAATACCGGTCGGCCGGACGCCGCCTCCTGCACCTGCTTTGGTGTAACCGGAGTACACGCCGAGGGCGTCGCATTGCCAGATCTCCACCACCGCATCCTTGAGCAGACCGCCACTGATGACGTCGACCACGTTGAGTCGCAGAGTGAGCGGTACGCCCGGCTTTCCCTCGGTGATGTCACTCCGGAAAAGTTCGTAGTCGAGGTAGTACGGGCCCTCCATCTCCTCAGCGGTCAGCAAGGCCGCGCTGGAAACCGAGGGTGAGGCCGTGACGTTCTGCGCCGCGGCGCCGCCGCCACTCCCGGTTCCGCAACCGGCGACGCCAAGACCGATGGCTGCGATACCGACACCCGACAGGCCGAGCAGCCTGCGCCGAGAGAGAAGAGCCTGGGAAATCTGGCCGTTGTCGAACTCGCCAGAATCATGCCGGTTGGTCATGGAAGACGAGACTAAGAGCAATGTGTGAGAAACTCGTGAGAAAGACCTGAAGCCGCCATTTAAACCACCCGCACCCGACGATCCGTCGTTGTGCCATCGATGTTCTTCGGTTACGCCTATTTTAATCTTTCCGACAAAGTGACGCGGGGTGGGCCGAGGGTGGTCGTTTCCATACGGCCGGACGCCGACGGTTCACCCGTGACCGCGCCAAAAGGTGGCCAGGCGGATCCGCCGTCCGTATCAGACACCGGATCATTCACGATCCGCAGCATGACATGCAGGACGTCACCGGGTCGGACATCTGCGCATCAACGATGGTGACGTTCATCCATTTCCAGAATATCGATGTTCCGGAACATCGACTCGGGTAACGTGCCTGCCCGGCGGCGGGGCAGGCACAGGCGAGATTTCAGGGCGTGGGCTCGGGAGGTCAGGGGGCGGCGCCGAGGTTGGTGAGGAAACGGGCCGCGACCGGCGCCGCGGACTGTGCCCCGAAACCACCGTCCTCCACGATGACCGCGAACGCCACGGTGCCCCGGTAGCCGACGAACCAACCATGGGTCGGCGGCGGGGTACCGTCCTTGTACTCCGCCGTACCGGTCTTGCCATGCACCTCACCGGGAAACGCCACCGCGTCCGCGGTCCCCTCGGTGACCACCGCGCGCATGAAATCCTGCAGCGGCGCGACCACCGCCGGGGGCAGCGGATTGCTCCTCGGCGCGGTGCCCGTCACGAACGGCTGACGCCAGGTCCCGTTGGCGACAGCCGCCGCCACGCTCGCCATCTCCAGCGGACTCGCGAACACCTTGCCCTGCCCGATCGCCGCCGACGCGGACTCCACCGCGTCCTTGGGCGTCGGGAACGACCCGCCGACGCTCGCGATCGGCAGCGGCTGGCCACCGTCGAAGCCGTAGAGCTTCGCGGCCTGCTCCAGTGCGGTGTCTGGCAGCGACTGCTCCAGGCGGATGAACGCGGTGTTGCAGCTGCGGGCGAACGCGGTGCGCAATGGGATCGGACCGAACTGCTCGGACTCGGCATTCTGGAAGGTGCGGCCACCGATCGCCACCGTCTGCGTGCAGTCGAGCTGCGTGTTCGCGTCCTTGCCCGCGATCAGCGCCGCGGTCGCGGTCACGATCTTGAAGGTGGAGCCCGGCGGGTATCTGCCGATCAGGGCGCGACTGTAGCCGTTGACCGGATGGTTGACCAGGGCCAGGACCCCGCCCGTCCGGGTGTCGATGGCGACGAGCGCCCCGTTGGGCATGGGTGAGGTCGCCATCGCGGCCTCCGCGGCCCGCTGCACCTTGAGGTCCAGCGTGGTCTGGAGGTTTCTGCCATCGGTCGCCGGATACGTCCGCAGGGTGCTCACGGTCTCGTTCCGCTCGTTGCGGACGACCACCGCGCCGCCCTGGGCGGCAAGGTCGGTGTCGTAGGCGCGCTGCAGCCCGGAAAGCGGGGCGACCTGACCGACCAGGTTCCCGGCGAGTTCGGCGTCGCCGCCGAGCGGCTGCCCCGACACGTCGACCAGCTGACCTCGTCTGCCGGTGGACGCGGTACGTTCCAACCTCAGGCCAGCGGCCAGGGCCGGGTTGACCGAGTCGGGCCGGGCCGCCACCTTCCAGGCGTTGTTCTGGCGCACAAGATGCAACATGCCGTCATATGCATACGGGTCAGGGAAACCCGCGAGGGTGAGCGCTGCCGAATAGCCGACCGTGCCGCTGTTCTTCTGCCGGTGCAGCGCGCCTACGACGAACCGGGCTCCGGTCACGTTCAGCCTGGTACGGACGTCGACCATGGTCGTGACGAGCTGGTCGACGCTGATGGTCCCCGGCACGCTGACCGCGATCACGTCAGCCTTGCCCCGGTCCTGCGCGGCTGTGGCCGCGTTCTGCGCCGCGCCCGCGTCACCCGGCGAGCCGAGGCTCTGCCAGCCGGACAGGTACTCCTGCGCCGCGCGGGTCGCAGCCCGGTCCTGGGCCCGGCTGTCCAGGTGGGTCTTCAGAGCAAACCCGCCACCGGCCGCGGCGAGCAGTACGACGACGACCACGAGAGCCACAAGGGGAGGCACCCGCCCGCGACCAGGTCGCCGGGTGCTGGATGCGGTGAACCCGCTGGGGGTGAGAGGCACTTCGGCGTGCACTCCTCCCGGTGACGACGGCAAGGCCCGCCAGTCGGATTGTTCAGGACTCGAGGACAAGTGTACGGACCACTGTGTAAGCGAAACACTTTGGTACGACACACCCACCGCACGACCAGATCAGTACAGTTACATAACGTAGTCGACCTGGTTGGCGACGGCCACTTGACGAAGTCACTTGGAGACGGTGCCCCCTGACTCGATGTCTTTCAGGCCTGCTGGCTCACCGACATCCGTAGGTAGAAACCATCACTATGACGACCGTTTCCACCTACAGTCGGTGGGGGTTCACCGACATCCGTAGGTAGAAACCATCACTATGACGACCGTTTCCACCTACAGTTATCCGATATTGAGGCGCTCCAGCAGGAGCTTGCGGGCCGCGCCCGCGTCCGCCTGGCCCTTCATGGCCTTCATGACCGCGCCGACCAACGGGCCGACCGCGTTCACCTTCCCGCCCCGCACCTTCTCGGCGACGGCGGGCTGGGCGGCGATCGCCGCGTCCACCGCTTCGGCGAGCGCGCCGTCGTCGGACACCAGCTTCAGGCCACGACCGGCCACCACCTCGTCCGGGGTGCCCTCGCCCGCGAGGACACCATCGATGACCTTGCGGGCCAGGGCGTCGGTGAGCTCACCCGCCGCGACCAGCACCGCGATGCGGGCCACATCGGTCGGCCCGATCGCAAGGCCCGACGGGGCGACACCGGCGTCGGACGCCCGGCGCGCCAGTTCGTTCAGCCACCATTTGCGGGCCGGGCCGGCCGCCGCTCCCGCCGCGACCGTCTCCTCGACCAGGTCGAGCAC
>NZ_CADDZT010000087.1:192466-195246 GCF_902812655.1 Candidatus Frankia meridionalis
AGTTCGGGCAGGGTCGCGCGGACCGCATCGACGTACTCGTGGGTCAGTGCCAGCGGTGTGAGGTCCGGTTCGGGGAAGTACCGGTAGTCGGTCGCCTCCTCCTTGGACCGGCCGGACGACGTCGTCCCGGAGGCCTCATCGAAGTGCCTGGTCTCCTGGACGATCCGAAGGTCCGCGTTCAACCGGGTGGCCTGCCGGACGATCTCGTAGCGGACCGCCCGTTCGACCGACCGCAGCGAGTTGAGGTTCTTGGTCTCCGACCGGGTGCCGTAGGGTGCCTCGGGCTCCCCTGGAGCGGTCCGCGGCCGCAACGACACGTTGGCGTCGCAGCGCAACGAGCCCTGTTCCATCCGCACGTCGGAAACGGCGAGAGCCCGGCACAGCTCCCGCAGTTCGTCGACGTAGGCACGGGCGACCTCCGGCGAACGGACGTCCGGCTCGGTGACGATCTCGATGAGGGGGATGCCGGCCCGGTTGTAGTCGACGAGGGAGTGCGTCGCCCCGTGAATGCGCCCGGTGGACCCGCCGACGTGCAGGGACTTGCCGGTGTCCTCCTCCATGTGGACGCGGGTGATCCCGATTCGGTGGATCTTCCCGTCGACCTCCACGTCGAGCCAGCCGTTCTCGCACAGCGGTTCGTCGTACTGGCTGATCTGGAAGTTCTTCGGCATGTCCGGGTAGAAGTAGTTCTTGCGCGCGAAGCGGCACCACGACGCGACCGAGCAGTTCAGCGCCAGGCCGATCATCACGGCGAACCGGACGGCGGCCTCGTTGACCACCGGCAGCGAACCCGGCAGTCCCAGGCAGGTGGGGCATACCTGGGTGTTGGGCTCCGCGCCGAACACCGTCGAGCAGCCACAGAACATCTTCGAGGCGGTGCCGAGCTCGACGTGCGTCTCCAGTCCGATCACCGGCTCGTAGCGGGCGACGGCGTCATCGAAGGTGGGGGTGGTGACCGCCACACTGGCCTGGGATGTCAACGCACGTGCTCCTCATCAACCGCGTCTGTCTGCACTGAAGAACCGAAATCCGTCATGCCCGATCGGCGGGGTCCACCTGGTCCGCCACGGCCGCCGTGTTCCTCGCGTCCGCCGTGTTCCTCGCGTCCGCCGCCTCCGCCTCGTCCCGCGAGCGGCGGGCACCGGTGTCACGCAGGTGGATCCGGGTGGCGAACCCGGCCCCGACCAGGCCGAGAACACCCCAGACGATCAGGATGGGCGCCGTCGCGGCGATACCCACACCGAGCGCGGCCAAAGCCAGCACCCACACGGCCACCAGCGGCACCCAGTTCTCACGCCTGCTACGTAGCGCAACCATTGGAGTCTCCCTCGTTCCCTACGGCTCTCCCCGCCACCTGGGCCTGCCCGCTACATGGCCCAGCCTGCCCTTGGCCGCCGGATACACAAAAAGATCATTATCGCGCATCCCTGGTCAGCTACAGGGCCGGGGCGTCGTCGAGGAAGGGATGGCCGCGGGCTGCGTCCAGGGCCGCCTCCAACGCGCCGCCGACCTGGTAGAGCCGATTGTCCGCGAACGTCGGCGCCATGATCTGGAAGCCGACCGGGAGCCCGTCCGCGAGGCCGACCGGCAGGCTCATCGCCGGCCCACCGGCGAGGTTCGACGGGATCGTGCACAGGTCGGACAGGTACATCGCCACCGGGTCGTCGACCTTCTCCCCGAGCCGGAACGCGACCGTGGGCGTGGTGGGCGAGACCAGGACGTCGACCTGTTCGTAGGCTGCGGCGAAGTCCCGGCCGATGAGGGTGCGGACCTTCTGCGCCTGGCCGTAGTAGGCGTCGTAGTACCCCGACGACAGTGCGTAGGTGCCGAGGATGATCCGGCGTTTGACCTCCGGCCCGAAGCCCGCGCCACGGGTACGGGTCATGACCTCCTCGGCGCCGGCCTCACCGTCGTCCCCGATCCGAAGGCCGAACCGCATCGCGTCGAAGCGGGCCAGGTTGGACGAGCACTCACTCGGCGCGATCAGGTAGTAGGCGGGCAGCGCGTAGGTGAAGTGCGGGCAGCTCACCTCGACGACCTCGGCGCCGAGCCCGACGAGCACCTCGAGGGCGTCGGAGAAGCGTGCCCGCACCCCGATGTCGTAGCCGTCCCCGGACAGCTCGCGGACCACTCCGACCCGCAGGCCCCGCAGGTCACGGTTGGCGGCGGCGGCCACCACGTCCGGCACCGGCAGTTCGACGCTCGTCGTGTCCAGCGGATCGTGACCGGCGATGGCGGCGTGCAGCAGCGCGGCGTCGGTGACCGTGCGGGCCAGCGGCCCGGCCTGGTCCAGGGAGCTGGAGAAGGCGACCAGGCCGTAGCGGCTCACCCCGCCGTAGGTCGGTTTGACCCCGACCAGCCCGCACACGGCCGCGGGCTGGCGGATCGAGCCGCCGGTGTCGGTACCGATCGCGATCGGCGTCTCGAAGGCGGCCACGGCGGCGGCGCTACCCCCACTGCTGCCACCGGGGATGCGGTCGGTGTCCCACGGGTTGCGGGTCGGGCCGTAGGCGGAGTTCTCCGTGGACGAACCCATCGCGAACTCGTCCATGTTGACCTTGCCGATGATCACAACGCCGGCGGCCCGCAGCTTCGACACGACGGTCGCGTCATACGGCGGGTTCCAGCCCTCGAGGATGCGGCTGCCGCAGGTCGTCGGCATCCCGCGGGCGGTGAACACATCCTTGAGCGCGAGCGGGACACCGGCCAGCGGCCCGAGCTCCTCCCCCGCGGCCCGGCGCCGATCGACGTCGCAGGCCGCGGCGACGGCACCTTCGACA
>NZ_CADDZT010000087.1:195516-204143 GCF_902812655.1 Candidatus Frankia meridionalis
TCGAGGTGCAGGAAGGCGTTGATCCGGTCGTCGACCTTCGCGATCCTGTCGAGAGCGGCCTGGGTCACCTCCAGTGCGCTCAGCTCACCGGCGGCGATCGCGGCGGCGGTGCGGGCTGCGGACAAACGGATGACGTCGGTCACGGGGAGGAACCCTCACTCGTCCATGTCGAGGATGCGGGGCACCCGGAAACGGCCGTCCTGGACCGCGGGCGCGCCGGCGAGGGCGTCGGCCTGCGACAGGGACTCACCGGTGATGTCGGCGCGGAACACGTTCGTCAGCGGGATGGCGTGCGTGGTCGGGGGGATGTCGCCCGCGGCCACCTCCGCGACCCTGGCGACGGCGCCGAGGATCACGTCCAGCTGGGGGGCGAGCGTGTCCAGCTCCTCGTCGGACAACGCCAGCCGTGACAGGCGCGCCAGATGCACGACCTCATCCCGGGTAATCGCCATACCGGTTACGACCCCTTACAACAGGAGAACAAGCACTTTGTGGCCGCCAACCACGAGGCCGGCCCTGTGGTCATCGTACGGGCCGGCCCACATCGCCACCGTCGGGCGTGCCGGCAACACCGCGTTCGGGGATACCTCCGGGGAGATACGGTGCGGGGGTGGTCAGCGTCGTTCCACGGCTGCGCTTCGCGCCGTCCCCCACCGGCATGTTCCATGTCGGCAACGCCCGGTCCCTGCTGCTGAACTGGGTGGTCGCCCGCCAGTCGGGCGGTTCGCTGGTGCTGCGTATCGAGGACACCGACGCGGCCCGCAGCCGTCCGGAGTGGACGCAGGGGATCATCGACGCGATGGCCTGGCTCGGCGTCGGACCGGACGAGTACGAGGGGCCGTACTTCCAGTCGGCGAACGCCGGGGCGCACCAAGAGGCGGTCGACCGACTGCTCACCGCCGGGCGTGCCTACTTCTGCGACTGCTCCCGGGAGGACGTCACCGCCCGGACCGGGGACAGCCACCGTGGCTACGACGGTTTCTGCCGCGACCGGGGTCTGGCCCGCGCGCAGGGTCGCGCGGTGCGTTTCCGGACGCCGGACGAGGGGTCGACGATCGTGGACGACCTCGTCCGCGGCAAGCCGGCGTTCGACAACGCCCTGCTGGAGGACTTCGTCATCGCCCGCGGGGACTCCTCGGCGACGTTCCTGCTGGCGAACGTCGTCGACGACATGACCATGGGGATCACCCACGTGATCCGCGCCGAGGAGCACCTTTCGAACGCTCCCAAGCAGCAGCTGCTGTGGGACGCCCTGGGCGTGCCGCCGCCGGTGTGGGCGCACACGCCGATCCTGGTCAACGCCAAGCGACAGAAACTGTCGAAGCGGCGGGACAGGGTCGCGCTTGAGGACTTCCGCGCCGAGGGCTACCTGGCCGCGGCCATGCGCAACTACCTGATGCTGCTGGGGTGGGCGCCGTCCGGTGACCGGGAGATCGTTCCCTGGGAGGTCATCGAGGCCGAGTTCCGCCTCGATGAGGTCAACTCCGCCCCGGCGTTCTTCGACGTGACCAAACTGCGGGCGTTCAACGGTGAGTACATCCGGGCGCTGGGCCCGCAGGAGTTCATCGCCGCATGCCGGCCCTGGGTGACCGGCGACGCCACCCCATGGGACGCCGATGCCTACGACCCGGGCGTGTTCGCGGCCGTCGCGCCGCTCGCGCAGACCCGGCTGGTGCTGCTGTCCGAGATCGTCGCGCTGGTGGACTTCCTGTTCCTCGACGAACCGGTGATCGACGACGCGGCATGGGCGAAGGCCATGAAGGACAACGCCGCCGACCTGCTGACCGCAACCGTCGACGCCTACTCCGGGCTCGCCGAAGGTCCGGGCTGGGACGCCCAGGAGCTGAAGGCGCGCCTGGAGGACGTCGCGGTCGCCCACGGGCTGAAACTGGGCAAGGCGCAGGCGCCGGTTCGTGTTGCCGTGACCGGCAGGTCGGTGGGCCTGCCGCTGTTCGAGTCGATCGCCGCCCTCGGCCCGGACCGGACCCTCACCCGGCTACGGAACGCGCTCGCCCGGCTCGCCTGATCGCGATCAAGGTATCGATCCAGGTACCAGGTATCAGGTAACGCAATGTGCACGGCGGTGTGACGGGTAGCTGTCCCGGACACCCGGGCAGCACCCCAATGACCAGCACAGATACCTGCACGTGATTTGCCAGCTACCGACCTGTCATGCGCAATCTGCATGCTTGGCTACATGTCGTATCTGCTGCGTCTCCTCCTGCCGGACCGTCCCGGCGCCCTCGGCGCGGTCGCGACCGCTCTCGGCAAGGCCGGCATTGACATCGTCAGTCTGGACGTCGTCGAGCGTGGCCCGAACGGTGCCGTGGACGATCTTGTCGTCGCGCTGCCGCAGAACGGGCTGGCCGACACCGTCCTGACCGCGGCACAGTCCGTACCCGGGGTGCGCGTCGAGTCCGTACGCCCGTACCTGGCCGGTGGCGCCGGCATCCAGCACGACCTGGACCTCGTCCAGGCCCTGACCGCCAGGCCCGACGAGGCGCTCGCCATCCTGACCGAGTTCGTCGGCGGCGTGTTCCACGCCGACTGGGCCGTGCTGCTGGAACGGGTCGCGCCCGAGGACCTGCGTGTGGTCGAGACCTCCGTCGGCGCCCCGGACCTCGGTGGCGACGAGCTTGCCGTCCCGGAGCGGGTGCGCTCCACTCTGCTGTGGATCCCGTTGGACCGCGCGCAGCGCCTCGACCGCGACGCGGGCTGGTTCCCGCCGCGCTGGGCCGCACTCGGCATGGAACTCGCGGTCGCGCCGGTGGGACCGGATCGGGCGGTGCTCGTCGGGCGGCCCGGTGGCCCGCGTTTCCGGGCCTCCGAGGTCCAACGGCTCGCGCATCTCGCCGACATCGCCGCGACGATCGTCCGGAACAGGAGCGCCTCGCTCACCGCGGACGGAGCGTCCCAGGGTCCGGGTTGACGATTCGGGTTGACGGCCCGGGTTGACGGCCCGGGTTGACGGCCCGGGTTGACGGCCCGGGTTGACGGGGGAGGTGGCTACTCGGTCGGTTCCGCCGCAACGGCATGGGCACCCGCCGCATCCGGGCCGGCGTCCAGCAGAACGGCGAAACCCGCCTCGTCGAGCACGGGAACCTTCAGCGCACGGGCCTTGTCGTACTTGCTGGCGCCGGGATCGGCGCCGACCACGACGAAGGTCGTCTTCCTGCTCACCGAAGCCGTGACCTTGCCACCCCGCGCCTGGACGACCTCGGTGGCGGAATCGCGGCTCCACGTCACCAACGTCCCGGTGATCACGATGGTAACGCCGGTCAGCGGGCCGGGCCCGTCGTCCGCGCCGGCGTCGGCAACCTGCGCTCCACCGGAGCGCACCCGTTCGAGAATCTCGCGGTGGCGCGGATCGGCGAACCAGTCCACGATGGACGCGGCAATGGTCGACCCCACACCGTCGACAGCGGCCAGGGCCTCGGTGGACGCGCCGGCGATGGCGTCCACCGAACGCATCTCCCGCGCCAGTGCCCTGGCCGCGCTCGGGCCGACGTGCCGGATCGACAGGCCGACTAGCAGCCGCCACAGCGGCCGGTGCCGGGCCTGCTCGACCCCGCGCAGAATCTGCTCGATCTTCTTCTGGCCGAACCCGCGCAGCCCCTCGAACGACTCCGGACTCAGGTGAAAGATGTCGCCGACGTCGTGTACCCGACCGGCGTCCAGCAGACCGGCCGCGGTCTCGTAGCCGAGCCCGTCGATGTCCAGGGCACCACGGGAGGCAAAATGGAAGATCGACTCCCGTAGCTGCGCCGGGCACGACACGGTGTTCGGGCAGCGGACGTCGACCTCGCCATCGGGCCGCACCAGCTCGGTATCGCACTCCGGGCAGCGGGTGGGCATCACAAAGGCGCGTTCGGAGCCGTCACGCAGGTCCACGACCGGGCCGACGATCTCCGGGATCACGTCACCGGCCTTGCGCAGGACGACGGTGTCGCCGATCAGCACGCCCTTGCGCTCGACCTGGTCGGCGTTGTGCAGGGTGGCGAGGCCGACCGTGGACCCCGCGACCCGCACGGGCTCCAGACGGCCGAACGGGGTGACCCGCCCCGTTCGGCCCACATTGACCTCGATGTCGAGCAACCGGGTGGTGACCTCCTCCGGCGGGTACTTGTAGGCCACCGCCCAGCGGGGGGACTTCGACGTGGCGCCGAGCCGGCGTTGCAGCCCGAACGCGTCGACCTTGACCACCACCCCGTCGATCTCGTGCTCGACGTCGTGACGGTGCTCACCCCACCGGCGGACGAACGCCTCGACCTCGGCGACACCCCCCACCACCTGGTGATGGTGGGAGACAGGCAGGCCGAGTTCGGCCATCCGGCCGTACGCCTCGGACTGGGCGGCGACGTCAAGACCTCGATGGACACCGAGCCCGTGCACGATCATGGACAGCGGCCGGGTCGCGGTCACCCGCGGGTCCTTCTGCCGCAGTGAGCCCGCGGCGGCGTTGCGCGGGTTGGCGAACGGCTTCGCGCCCGCCGCGACCAGCGTGGTGTTGAGCTCGGTGAACGCCACGGTCGGGAAGAAGACCTCGCCCCGGATCTCCAGCAGCTCAGGGACGCACGCGCCGTGCAGCCGGGTCGGCACCACCGACAACGTGCGGATGTTTCGGGTCACGTCCTCCCCGGTCCGCCCGTCGCCGCGGGTGGCCGCGCGCACCAGAAAGCCGTCCTCGTAGACGAGGTCGACCGCCAAACCGTCAATCTTCAGTTCGCACAGCCAGGCGTCCACCTCGGTGTCACGGGTGGCTCGGGCCGCCCAGGCCTCGAGTTCGGAGCCGGTGAAGACATTGTCGAGCGAGAGCATCCGTTCCAGGTGCTCCACCGGGGTGAACAGGGTCGAGAAGGACCCGGCGACCTTCTGGGTCGGCGAATCCGGGGTGCGAAGCTGCGGGTAGCAGGTCTCGATCTCCGCCAGCTCGTGCATGAGCCGGTCGTACTCGGCGTCGGAGACGGTCGGGGAATCCAGGACGTAGTAGCGGTAGGCGTGCTCGTCCAGATCACGGGCCAGCTCCGCCGCGCGGGCCCGCACCTCGGCCGCAACCTCGGCAACCTCGGCGGCATCGGCGGCATCGGCGGCATCGGCGTCAGCCACCAGCGTCGCATCCGGCGTACCTGCCGGGTCGCCCACGTTTGCCGTGCCCGGGGTGTCCAGCGGGCTCATGCCGAGTCGTCCGCCAGCGCTCGACCCGCCTCCCGGCAGCGGCGCAGTGCCGCCCTGGCATAGGCGGGCGTCGCGCCCGCAAGACCGCAGGTGGGAGTCACCGCGACCACCTCCCGAAGCTGCTCCGGCCGGAATCCCAGCCGTCGCCACATGGACCGGACCGGCTCGACGGTACGACGGACGTCCGACAGTTCCGTGTCCCGCGACGGCACCACCCCGAGCATCAACGCGACACCTGCCTCGACCGCCTCACCGACCGCTTCGTCGTCGGCCGGCGTGAGCAGGGTCGCGTCCACACCGACAAAGGCTGCCTTCGCCTGTCGCAGCAGCCCGACCGGCGGCGCCGACGCGCAACAGTGCACCCCGGTCGGTATCCCGGCATCGGCGAGCAGCCCGAACAGCGTGCGCAGGCGGTCGACGGCAACGCTCTCCTCCACCGCGGGCAACACCCCGAACCCGCTGGGTGTGCGGACCCGACCGGCGGTCACCGCCGGCAGGTACGGCTCGTCGACCTGCACCACCAGGCGGACGCCGGGCAGCACACGGCCGATCTCCGCGAGATGGCGGGCGAGGCCCTCCGCAAGGGCCTCGGCGATGTCGCGGGTCGCGCCCGCATCCTTGAGCGCCTTGTGCCCGCGCTGCAGTTCGACGGTGGCGGCAAGCGTCCACGGACCGGCGACGGCGACCTTGAACGACCCGCTGTAGCCGGCCGCGACCTCGCCCAGCGCATCCAGGTCGCGGGCCAGCAGATCATGGGTGCGGCGCAGGTCGAAACCGGGACGCGGGACCAGCCGCCACCCGGACGGTTGCAGATCGACCGGCATGTCCGCGAGCAGGCCCGCGGAGCGGCCGATCAGGTCGGCGCCAGCCCCACGGCCCGGCAACTCGGGCAGGTAAGGGAGGTCGGGCAGCTCGTCGAAGACGAGCCGGCACGCCTCGACCGGATCGGTTCCCGGCAACGACCCGACCCCGGTCGCCGTCCCGGGCTCCCACAGCGGCGCCGGGCGTGTCATCTGGCCCTCAACATCATGATCGCAACTTTCCTGTACCCTCGGGCGATCTAAGAATGTGGATCTCCGGAACGCCGGGCGGCCCGAATCCCGAATCAGCTGCCGAGTCGGGTGACATGACCGCCCCCGAGGACCCGGTCACCGTCATAGAGGACGACCGCCTGACCGGGCGCGGTGCCGCGGACCGGCTCGTCCAACAGCACGTGCAGCTCGTCGCCGACGCCCTCGACCGTGGCCGGGACCGCCCGCCCGTGCGCCCGGATCTGGGCCGCGCAGACGACCGGACCCTCGTACGGCCAGACCACCCGGTCGGCGACCAGACCTCGGACGTCGAGTGCCTCGGCCGGGCCGACCATCACCGTGGAGGTGACCGGTGAGATGTCGAGGACGTAGCGCGGCTTCCCGTCAGGTGCGGGCCGGCCGAGCCGCAGGCCGCGGCGTTGGCCGATCGTGAACGCGAACGCCCCGTCGTGCTCCCCCACAGTCTCGCCGGTGACGGCGTCCACCACGGGGCCTGGACGCGGACCGAGCCGCTCCCGCAGCCACCGGCCAGTGTCACCGTCGGAGATGAAGCAGATGTCGTGACTGTCCGGCTTGTCCGCGACCGCGAGACCGCGGCGTGCCGCCTCCGCCCGGACCCCCGTCTTCGTGGTGTCCCCCAGCGGGAAGATCGCGTGGGCAAGCTGCTCGGGGCGCAGCGTCCCCAGTACGTAGGACTGGTCCTTGTCCGGGTCGACCGAGCGGCGCAGCACCGCACCGGACAGCTGCGCGTGATGGCCGGTGACCACCGCGTCGAAGCCCAGCGCCAGCGCACGCTCCAGCACCGCCGCGAATTTGATCCGCTCGTTGCAGCGCACGCAGGGGTTCGGCGTCCGGCCGGCCTCGTAGGCGGCGACGAACTCGTCGATGACGTCCTGTTCGAAGCGGTCCGCGAGATCCCACACGTAGAACGGGATGGCGAGGACGTCGGCGGCGCGGCGGGCGTCACGGGCGTCCTCGATGGTGCAGCAGCCACGGGCGCCGCTGCGGTGCGAGTCCGGGGACTTCGACAGGGCCAGGTGCACACCGGTCACGTCATGGCCGGCGTCCACCGCTCGGGCGGCAGCCACCGCCGAGTCGACCCCTCCAGACATCGCCGCAAGCACCCGCATCCCGCTCACCCCCCGGACAGCCCGGCGAGCGCCCCGGCGCGGCGCGCCCGCTCCACCACTGGCGCGATCACCCTGACGAGGGCGTCGACATCACCACGTTCGGAGGTCCGGCCCAGCGAGAAACGCAGCGAGCCGCGGGCGCGGGACTCCGCCACGCCCATGGCCAGCAGAACGTGCGACGGCCGGGCCACCCCCGCGGAACAGGCCGAACCCGTCGAGCACTCGATCCCGTGGGCATCGAGCAGCAGGAGCAGCGAGTCACCCTCGCAGCCCGGGAAGGTCAGGTGGGCGGTGCCGGGCAGCCGTCCCGGACCGGACGGCGCCCCGTTCACCACCGCGTCCGGTACCTCGGCGAGGACCCGTGCGATCAGGTCGTCCCGCAGGGCGGCAAGCCGCACCGCCTCGGTGGGCTGTTCGGCGACGGCCGTGGTTGCCGCGGCGGCGAACGCGGCCACCCCCGGTGTGTCGAGCGTGCCTGACCGGACGTCGCGTTCCTGCCCACCGCCGTGGGTGAGCGGCGCCATCGCCAGACCCCGGCGTACCAGCAGCGCGCCCATACCGATCGGGCCGCCCAGCTTGTGGGCGCTGACCGTCAGCGCGTCCGCGCCGCTGTCCTCGAACGACACCGGAATGGACCCGACGGCCTGGACCGCGTCGGTGTGAAACGGGATGCCGTAACTGTGCGCAACCGCCGCGAGCTCCGCGACCGGTGAGACCGTTCCGACCTCGTTGTTCGCCCACATGATGCTGACCAGGGCGACGCTGTCGGGATCGCGCGTGATCGCGGCGGCGAGAACCTCGGGACGCACCATCCCGGTGGCGTCCACGGGCAGCAGTTCGACCTGGGCGTCCTGTGCCTCGGCAAGCCAGACCACCGCGTCCAGGATGGCGCGGTGCTCGACGGCGCTGACCAGCACCCGGTGCCGGCGGGGCTCGGCCGCCCGCCGCGCCCAGTACAGCCCCTTGATGGCCAGGTTGTCGCTTTCGGTCCCCCCCGCGGTGAAGACGACCTCGGACGGACGCGCGCGCAGCGCCGCAGCGAGCACCTCGCGCGACTCTTCGACTACTCTACGTGCACGACGACCACTGGCGTGCAGCGATGACGCGTTCCCGGCCTCCGCGAGCGCCGCGGTGTAGGCAGCCACGGCCTCGGGACGCATCGGCGTGGTCGCCGCGTGGTCGAGGTAGGTCACATCACCGAGGATATCCGCGCGTCGCCCCGGCACCCCCCCGACGACGAAGGCGCGGAGTCCGAAAGCCGACGCCGCGCCATGCCCCGCCGTGCCCCGCC
>NZ_CADDZT010000088.1:0-1061 GCF_902812655.1 Candidatus Frankia meridionalis
GCCCCGCCCCGCCGTGATGATCACAGCTGCCGTGGACGTCGCGCTTGCCCGCCGGATCGAAATCGCTACCCGATCTGACCCCGGCCACGCTCGATCACACTGCTGCGCCGACTGGCGACCTCGTCGGCGTTCAACCGGCGTCGACGTGCGACCTCGCGTTCGTTCGTGGCTGCGTCGACGGCGGTGCCGAGCTCGGACTGGTGGTACATCGCCCGGATATCCGCAAGATCCCCCGCGGGGATGGTGGCGATGTTCGCGGCGATCTCCAGAGCCCGCGGCAGCAGACTCTCGTGCGGAACGACCTCGTTGACCAGACCGATCCGCAGTGCCTGGGCCGCATCCACGTAGTTGCCCGTGAACGACATCTGACGTGCCCATGCGAACCCGACCGCCCGGGGTAACCGCCAGGTCAGTCCACCGCCGGGCATCACGCCGACCCGCGCGTGGGTGTCGGCGAAGCGCGCGCGTTCCGACGCGATGCGGAAGTCGCAGCACAGCGCCCATTCGAGGCCACCGGTCACGGTCGCCCCGTTGATCGCGCCGATCAACGGCTTGGTGGTCTCCAGCACCCCGTCGAACGGCCGCTTGTCCCAGTCCGCGGCCCGGCTGAACCTGCCCTCGCCCACCGCGACCAGGTCCAGACCAGCGCAGAAAGCGGGGTCGGCGCCCGTGAGCACGATCGCGCGCACGTCGTCCCGGTGGTTCAGCTCGGTTATGACACCACGCAACTCGTCGATCATCTCGGGAGTGATCGCGTTACGGACCTTCGGACGGTTCAGCGTGATGATCGCTGCTGGCGGCTGGACGTCAACTGTTACCTCGGTGGTCATATCGGCCAAGCATGCCGGCCCTGCTGCCCAGGCGCACCAGACCCACCCGACGGGTTCTCGATGGAGCCAGCTCCGTGACGGGCGGACGCAGCGGGAGAGTGGTGCGGGCACGCAGACAGCCCCACCAGACCCCGGCGCAGTAGGCGGCGTCGTCGGCCACTCGCAGCACGACGTAGGGGACGAGCCCGACGTCCGGACGGTCCCGCCACCAGTCCCACGCCGTCGGCAGCA
>NZ_CADDZT010000088.1:1406-13782 GCF_902812655.1 Candidatus Frankia meridionalis
CCGGCCCGGAGCCGACGCCACCCGTGGCGCCGCCAGCGCGACCATCGGGTCGGCGAGATGCGGCAGCAGTCGTGACAGCCAACCCGCACCGGGCACCACGTCCGAGTCGAGGAAGGCGACGAGCGGGGTGCCCGCTGCCCGCGCCCCGGTCGAGCGGGCAGCTCCGGGTCCGAGCGACGTGCTGTGCCGGATGACCTGGACGCCGGCCAGCCGTGCGACCTCGGCGGTGGCATCGGTGGAGCAGTCGTCCACCACGATGATCTCCCGGCAGGTCCCTGCGACGGCGGCAAGGAGCCGGGGTAAGGCCCACGCCCGGTCACGCACCGGGATGACGAGGGTGACGTCGTCCGTATCCGGCGTACCCGGCGTACCCGGCGTACCTGCATCCGGGGGCATCGGGTCGGCGTGCCCGGCGCTCACAAGCCGGCGAGCGAGCGTACCCGCGCCCACTCCGGCATCCGCCACCGTCACGCCCGCGCGCAGCGCGTCGAACACGGCCGCGCCAGCTTCACTCAGAGTAAGCAGCCGCAGCGGCGAACCGCCCAGCAGCACGCGACCACGCGACAGGACCCGTAGGTCCGGTTCACACTGGATTGAAAACCCCGCGGGGAGCGGAACGGGGGTGGGAACAGACACCCGGCCGCCCCCGATACCGGTGCCGCTGCCCATCCGAGTCACAGGAGGAACCGTATGGACTCCGCCGATAGCGATGTTGCCTCCTGCGAGGTTCCGGACACCGAGCCGGTGCTCGAGGACCTCCTGGTGGAGGACGTGTCCATCGACGGCATGTGCGGGGTCTACTGAATCTGGGAGTGTCTGAACCCTTGGCTGTCTGAACCCTTGGCTGATCAGCACGGCGATCGGATCGATCTTGCCCTCACCGCCACATGCCCTCGGGCCTGCCACGACCAGCATCTTCGACCGCGACCGCGCCTACCGGCTGCATCCGAAGGTCGCGTTGCGCCCGGAGCGGTTCGGGGCGCTCGCCTACTCGTACGAGACCCGACGGCTGTCCCTGCTGAAGGATCTCGATCTGGTCTCGGTGGTGCGGTCGCTGGCGGACCATCCGTCGGCTGACGCCGCTTTGAACATCGTGCCTGCCGCGAAACGGCCGGCGGTGGAGCGGGCACTGGCCCGCCTGGTGGAAACGGGGTTCGTCCGTGAGCGTCACTGACACCGCAGGCGTCACCGGCACCGCCATGGCCGGGCGGGTCTCGGCGAGCCGGTCGTTGCAGGACGAGCTGCTGCGCGGTCTGGACGCCCCGATCTGCCTGACCTGGGAGTGGACGTACGCCTGCAACCTGGCATGCGTCCACTGCCTGTCCTCGTCGGGACGGCGCGACCCCCGCGAGCTGACCACCGCCCAGATGCGTTCGGTCGTCGACCAGCTCGCCGACATGCAGGTCTTCTACGTCAACGTCGGCGGCGGCGAGCCCATGACCCGGTCCGATTTCTTCGAGGTGCTGGAGTACTCGGTCGACCACGGGGTCGGGGTCAAGTTCTCCACCAACGGCGGGATGATCACACCTGAGAAGGCACGGCGGCTCGCGTCCCTGGACTACGTCGACGTCCAGATCTCCCTGGACGGCGCGGACGCGATGACCAACGATCCGGTCCGCGGCTCCGGCTCCTACGACCGGGCGCGGACCGCGATGGACCACCTCGCCGCCGCCGGGTTCGGCGCGTTCAAGCTTTCCGTCGTCGTGACCAGGCACAACGTGAGCCAGCTCGACTCGTTCGAGATGCTGGCGCGGGACTACGGCGCCGAGCTTCGGGTCACCCGGCTGCGTCCCTCCGGCCGGGGCCGCGACTCCTGGTCGCAGCTGCATCCGACCGCAGCCCAGCAGCGCGACCTGCATTCCTGGCTGTTGGCCCGTCCGAACGTGCTGACCGGTGACTCGTTCTTCCACCTGGCGGCCTACGGCCAGGCCCTGCCGGGGCTGAACCTGTGCGGCGCCGGGCGGGTGGTCTGCCTGATCGACCCGGTCGGGGACGTCTACGCCTGCCCGTTCGCCCTGCACGATCATTTCCGCGCCGGAAGCGTCCTGGACTCCGGCGGGTTTGCCGCGGTGTGGCGGGGCTCGGAGCTGTTCACCGAACTACGCGAACCGGGCAGTGCCGGAGCGTGTACATCCTGCGGGCACTACGACGCCTGCCAGGGCGGATGCATGGCGGCGAAGTTCTTCACCGGTCTCCCGGTGGACGGCCCTGACCCCGAGTGCGTACTCGGTCATGGTGAGGCGGCGCTGGCCGCGGTGAACGCCGCGAGCCTTCCCACGGTCGACAATGATCACAGCAGAAACGACCACAGCAGGCGGCGGATGCTCCCCCTGTCCGTCCTGCGCTGAGACCCGTTCACGCTTCCTGGCGACGGCGTCCAACGTCCGGCCCCGGAATGTGCACCCCTGTGTCGGCAGCGGGGCCCAGCTGCCGACACAGGGTCTCGTCGGCGGTCTGCTCGACCCGTCGCATCGTGATCCGCAGGATCGGCGGAGTCATTACGGTGGTGACAAGCGCCACCAGGACCACCACCGTGTAGACCGCCGTGTCCAACACGCCGAGGCGGAGCCCCACCGCGGCGACCACCAGGCCGATCACCCCGCGGGCGTTGAGCCCTGCGCCGAGCGCCAGCGCCTCCCAGTGGCCGAGCCGGCTGGCCCGCGCGCCGAGGTAGACGCCGCCGAACTTGCCCGCGACGGCGAGCAGCAGCACCACCAGTCCGGCGGCGAGGACCGACAGATCGGTGAGCATGCCGAGGTCGACCCGTAGCCCGGCAGTGGCGAAGAAGATCGGGGCCAGTACGGTGAGCACCACCGTCCGCAGCGGCGCGACCCGGTCGGGGATGAAGTCCCGACTGGACCCGACGACGATGCCGGCGATGAAGGCGCCGAAGATCGCCTCAAGTTTCAACGCATCCGTCGCCGCAGCCGCGGCAAGGATCAGCAGCGTGACAACCGGGATGCAGCCGCTGCCGTCCCGCGCCGCCCCGGCGAACCGAAGCGCGGCCCGGACCACCGGCCGGCCGGCCACCAGGGCGACCAGCACGGTGCCCAGCACGCTCACGACCGGCACGGCGATGTCACCGCCATGCACGCCTGTGGTCGCCATCGCCGACACCACCGAAAGCATCGACCATCCGACCGCGTCGTCGACCGCGGCCGCGGCCAGGGTGAGCTGGCCGACGTTATGGTCCAACAGGTGCATGTCGATAAGGATCTTCGCGGCGACCGGAATCGCGCTGACACCCAGCGCGACACCAAGAAACATCGCGAACACCGGCCGATTGGCGCCATCTGCGACGAACGAGTCCGGCAGCAGCAGTCCCCCTGCGACACCGAGGCCCACTGGAATCAGCAGCCCGGCGAGGCCGACTCGGGCGACGGTCAGCCTGCGGCGGCACACCAGCCGGATGTCCATCTCCATCCCGGTGAAACCGACCAGCAGAATCACGCCGAGCTGACCGACGGCGTCGAGGAGATGGAACTGATCGGCGCGCGCAGGCAGCAGCCAGCCGGCGAAACCGGGCGCTAGCGTGCCGAGCAGGGACGGCCCGAGCAGCACGCCGGTGACCAGCTCACCTACCACGGCGGGCATTCCGAGCCGCATTGCCGCCCGGCCCAGGAGATGAGCAAGCCCGAGCAGGACAGCGATCTGGAGCAGGAAGACGAGAAGCACCTGCGACGACAGCGTGGCCACCGGACCGGACGCGTAGGCCATCACTACTCCTGCCAGGAGGTCAGGCGGAAATCTAAACGGACAGACCGCGAATGGAGCGGTGACGAAGTTTCCGACCTCGATCAGCCCCGGTTTTCGACGTCATGACTCCGTTCGTGCCGGCCGACGCCCGCCGCGGAGCCGGTGCAGCGCCTTCAGCCGCGCAGTGTCGGCCGCGTCCAGCGCGTAGCAGGTGAGAAACAACGTCGCGAGCAGGGGAGCGCGTAGGTTCAGTACGAGCGAGAACCGCTGTGACGCGGTCAGCGGCAGCGCGTTGACCCACGAGCGCGCCCACGGCTTGCGGAGCTTCCTCGGGGCGACAAAGTCCGGCCCAGAGATCTCCACCTGCGCCGAGCTCGGCTTGCCGAGCAGCCGCCATGTACCACGCGGCAGGCAACGGGTCAGCGACAGCTGGCAGAACACACTGGGGCCCGTGATGCCGTGCTCGAGCCGCCACCGGGCCCGCTCGCCGAGCTTGGCCTGGAAACGTTCCACTCGACGACGGAACGCCTGTTCCGTCGTCCAGTGCCCCAGCTGTCCCCTCGAATAGAACAGGTGGGCCTCGCAGAACTCCCGGTCCTTCCTGCTGGTCTCGTCCTCCTTGGACGTGTCACCGCCGGTCGCCGCCAGCCAGTTCGTCCAGCGGTACCGGGCGGTCCCGGTCGACCAGATGACCGCCCAGTCGAGCATGTGCGACAGCAGGAAGAAGCGTGGGTCGGCGATGGCGCCGCTGTACTTCTCCTGGACGAAGCTCCTGATGGTCAGCCAATCCTCAAAGGTGGCCTTGTTGACCCGGTCGATGTAGCCGGTGTCGAGGCAGGCGTGCCGGAGGTCCTTCTCGATGATGTTCGAGACGTGCCACATGGTCTGGAAGGACTGGCCCAGTCCCTGGCTGTAGTAGGCATCGATAATCGAAGACGCGTCGCCGAGCATCGCGTACCGCCTGGGGTGGACGAAGGTGTCCGTCACGTGCTGCACGTTGCGGTACATACGGAACTCGAGCAGGTTCTCCCGGCTGAGCACTCCGTTGAAGACGGGGTATTCGGCCAGTGCCGCGAAGAACCGGTCCTTGGGGTCGCCGTTCTTCGGCAGCTTTTTCTGGTCGTAGGTGATGCCGACGCTCACCCGGCCTCCCGAGAGCCGGATCACCCAGATCCAGTGGCCGTCGCCCCACAGGTGCAGGGTGTACAGGTCTCTGCGGGTAGAGGTGCCGTCCTCGGTGGTGTACCGCCACACCGGTTCGAACATCTCGTCGGTGATGCCGGAGAACTGCCCCCACAGAGCCGTGGTCTGGAAGCCGTCGTTGAGCACCCGTGATTCGGCGCGGTGGCCCAGCTTGCTCGCCAACATCCTGGTTCGTCCGGAGCAGTCGATGACCCAGCGGGCGTGGACACTGCCCTGTGTCTTCGCGGAGTGGTCGGTCCAGGTCACCAGATGTGCGTCGGTGTCGGTCTGCGCGATCTCGACGCCGGTCACCCGGGCGGCGTCGAGGAAGCGGATGTTGTGTCTGCTGTACACGGACTTGCGCAGAAGGTCTTCCGTGTCGGGCCGGCAGATCTGCTGGTCGACCACCAGAGCGCGAAACGCGAGCTTGTTTTTCGCGATCTTATATAAGTAATGGTCACGGAAGTCGTCGGGCATCTCCCGCAGCGTGAACTCCGACATGGCGGCGACGACCCACTCCGACTTGGGTCGGAACTCCCGCTGACCTTGGACGCCATAGGTAAACCAGACGCCCAGCTTGACGAAACACTCGTCGTTGAGGAAGTCGTCGAGCTCGCCGATTATACGGGGAACTCCGGTGGAGACCAGGAACGACTCGCCCACCTTGTAGCTGGGTTTTTGGTTGACCACGTCGTCGATGACCGTCACGTCCATCCCGCGTTTCGCCAGTCCCAGTGCGGCGAGCAGTCCGACCATGCCCGCGCCCACCACCACCACCTCGGTGCGCGTCTCTTCCATCGTCGCCGGGCGCGAAAGGCTGTCCATGTGTTGCTCTCCTCAGGTCATGCCTGTTGCGGCTCAGGCTGTTGCGGCGACAGTGAGCATGCTGCGGGCATAGCGATCCAACGCACCGCCCTCACGCAGGAACAGACGGGGGGCCACCAATTCGCATTCCAGCAACTGCAGGCCGCCATCCGGGGCGGGCAGAGTATCGATCCGTGCGTACCGCAGCTGCTCGAACCATGAGCACAGCAGGCTATGCAGCTCCTCGGCCCAGGCGATGTGTGCGGGTATGGCCTCGACACGTTTGTTGACGCCGCCGAAGGACTCGTGCGCGATCCAGCCGTTCTCGGCAACCGACTTAGCGATCGCATGGCTGTACCTCCCGCCGATGAAGACGAAGGACGTCTCGCCGCGAGTGGTGATCTCATCGACGAAGGGCTGCACGCTCACTGTCGTCATCGCTGTCAGCTCGGCGAACCGACGCTCGGCGCTACTCCCGGCCACCGCGTCGGGATGATCGGGCAGCGTGAGGTGTGGATGGTCGGCGGTGGGGTCGGGGTCATCAATCGGGATTTCGACCCGGGTTACCCGGAAAGCGTTCCAGCCGCGAGCCGACAGCGTCGGCTTGACCACGGCGCGCCGCCACCCGGTCCGGTCCAGGATGGCGTGGAGGGTGGCCGGCGTTCCCCGGGGCACCCACTCGGTCGGCACAACAGGGACCCCGGCGTCGGCGAGTCTGGGAAGATAGTCGAACTTGTCCAGCCCCCTGGCCACGAGTCCGGGCGGGTTGACCACCGGAAGGCCGCCGGGAGCGTTCGCCCTCACCCGCGCGCAGAGCGCGTCGATACGCGGGATCAGGTCCGGCTCCAGGTGGAAATAGCGCAGCATGCGTAGGCTCAGCAGGTCGATGCCGCTCCAGTCGGTCTGATCTGCATCGGCGAGCTTGACGATCTCCACATCCGTGTCGTGCCGGGCGAACGCGGCCTCCACATCGGGAAGGTCGTCGTGTGGAACCGTGAGACAGAGGTACGCGATTCGGCGTCGTCGAGTCACCCGGATGCCCTCCGCTGTCGGAGTCGGACGGCCGACGGTGATGATCACCGTGGCAACGACGCAGACGCTACGGGAACCGTCCCGGGCGGACATCCGTGTCGACGCCGGAGTTAAGGTCAGATGACAATGAATTAACGGATGGGTATCCACGACACGCGATGCCGCCGCCGGCCCCCGGTCGCCGCGATCCTGCCCAGTGCCCTGAGTTTGGCGCCGGAATCTTGTCCCGGACGGCCGCGCCGAAGCACTGTCCGAACCGTGGATGTAAACGAGGTGCCATACCCGAATTCACCCGGAGACGTCAGCGGCTCCCTGCTGCGGAGCCTGAACGACACCGTTACCTGTTCGACGATCGCCGACGCGATGGACGTCCTCCATCGTGACGGTGCGGTGACCGGTCTGCGTCGGCTGACCGGAAGCGGACTGGTCGTGGGGCCCGCTTTCACCCTGCGCTACGAGGTCGTGTCCGCGGATTCGCCGGGCAGCATCGGCGACTTCGTCGACGACGTGCCCGCCGGGGCCGTCGTCGTGATCGACAATGCGGGCCGCGACTGGTGCTCGGTGTGGGGCGACCTGGTCACCACAGTTGCCCATGCGCGCGGCGTCGCAGGCACGGTGATCGATGGAGCCTGCCGTGACGTCGCGGGCAGCGCCGAGATCGGCTACTCGATCTGGGCGGCGGCCACGTGCGTCAAATCCGGGCGCGGCCGGGTCAGGCTGGCCGCCATGCAGGAGCCGGTCACCGTACGGGGCACCTCCATCGCTCCAGGAGACTGGGTGTGTGCGGACGAATCGGGAATCGTCGTTGTCCCGGCCGAGATGGTCGATACCCTCGCCACCGAGATCCGCCGGATCGATGATCTGGAGGGCCGGGTACTCGCCGCGCTGCGGGCGGGCCTGCCGCTGTCCGAGGCCCGAGCCGCCAACGGCTACCACCGCCTCGGCGCCCCCGCGCAGGGAGGCCGGGCATGACGGGGCATGGGGCCGTCACGGGGGAATCGGCCCGCGGAGTACACCGACCCGCATGCGCGGTCCCGAGGCAGGACATGACGGGGCATGCCCTGCCACGGGTTGACACGGGGGACCAGCGATCCCAGCTCCGGGCATTACGGGAGACCTGGCCGCACGTGTACGCGCTGATCGACGAGGAACGCGCCGTCGGCTTGGCGACTGACGGGGAGCGTGACGACTTTGGTTCCGCGGAGCAGGGCGGCCGAGGCGAAAGTTACGTCGACGCCCAGCAGGCGCACCCGGAGGCGCGGATCATCGGTATCCGGCACCTCATGGCCCTGGTGGTCGGCCCCGCAGGCGGCGATCGGCCGGTCGTTGTGGACCTGCTGGGCGGCGATGGGCTGCTCCACCGGGTCTGTCTGCGCCCCGATATGCCCGACGCGACGGTCGTGACCTGTGACGCGGCCTCGTTCATGGTCTCTCGTGCGTGGGCGGCGGGTGCTCCGGCAGTCCGGCAGCGTGCCCAGCGGCAGGTGTTCCGTTCGGGAAGCGTCGACGGTGTGCTCCTCGCATACGGAAGCCACCACGTGCCGGAGCCGGAGCGACAGGACGTGGCCGACGAGGCGTGGCGGGTGCTGCGGCCTGGGGGCAGGTTCGTGCTGCACGATTTTGCCGAAGGGTCGCCCGTGGCGACCTGGTTCCTGGATGTCGTGGACAAACAGTCAGCGACCGGCCACCGCTACGCGCACTTCACCGTTGACCAGATGCGAGAGTGTCTCGTGCGCTCCGGTTTCTGCACGGTGACGACGAACTGGATGTTCGACCCGATCGTGGTGACCGGGACCTCGGAACGGGCGGCGCGGGCCGCGCTGGGCCGCTACCTGGTGCAGATGTACGGGCTGGACAAGCTGGTGGCGGCCCATGGGCACGAGGGCGCCTCGATGGTGGCGTTCGAACTCGCACGCCGGATATTCCGGTTCAACAGCATGGGAAACGGCATGGGAGACCATGTCGGTGAATGCGTCGTCGAGCGGTTGGGCCCGTCGAAATGGCGGTGCGTCCTGCCCCGCTTCGCCCTGGTCGCCGTCGGGAGGAAGCCGGAGCCGTCCGGGACGGCGTGAGGCCGTCGCGTCAGGTCAGGTCACGTCACTACCGGACCGCCGTCCCGTTCAGCCGGCCGTTCATGTTCTTCTAGCCTGATATCTCCGTCGCGGGCAGGTTCATGCTGGCGTTACGGAAGCGGGCCAGATCGGCACGGTTCTGGCAACCGGTCTTGGTCAGCAGATTCCGCAGATGGGACTCGACGGTGCGCGTGGATAACACCAACCGGTCCGCAACCGACTGATTGGACAATCCGCGCGCAACCAAGTCCAGCACATCCATCTCCCGGGTGGTCACGCCGACGCTTGCCAGGGCGTAGGGCACGGTGGTCGTGCCTCTGCCCCTTCGCGGAACCGGGGCACCGAGGCGGCGCAACGACTGACGCGCCTGCTGGACCAGCCGAAGGTGTCCACAGGAGCCGAAGTAGGCGATCGCCTCCTGCAGCCACTCTTTCGGAGCCCCCCAACCGGCGTCGGCGGCCGCCTCCGCCACTGCGAGCTGGCCCTGATGCCTGCACCAGTCGAAACCTCGCAGCAGCCGCACTGCCTCGCAGGCCCAGCGCTCGGCTTGCGCGCGGTCCCCCGTGCGCCCCGTTACGACGGCCAGACCGAACGCGCCGAGGCCACGGTCGGCCGTCGACAGCAGAGGGCCGGCAGGCGCAGTGGTCCCCTCGAGAGCATGGGCGAGCCGCCGCAGCCCCGACCAGCAGAAGGGAACGACGGCCTCGGGGAACACGCCCGCATCGGCCTGCGTGTCGAGCGCCCGGGCCAGGGACACCATGTCGTTCGCTACCAGCGCCTCCATCGCATCCACGAGCGTGTGGTCGCCGTCAATGCCGCGGTCCGCGCCAGCGCGCTCTGATTCGACCATTCTCACCAGGCGCAACAGTCCCTGCGCCTGGCCGCGTAAGTGGGGCAGGGACAGCCGCCGTGCTTCGAGTCCGGCCGAGTCAGCCCATACCTTCGCCTCGTCGCCGTTCCCGCAGAGCACGAGGGCCTGCGCGAGCCGGATCTCCAGCCTTGTCGTCAACGCCCGCAGGCCCGTCCGGTCCGCCAGATCCCGCACGGTTCGCAACTCGCGGATGTCGGCGGTGGTGAGCATCCGCACGACGGCACTTCCCGCCCTGGCATGGATGTCCCAGTAGGTCATCCGGTGTAGGACCGCAACCCTGGCCATCCTGGTGTACGCCCGTCTTGCCGCGGCGATGTCGTGCCGTTCAGAGGCGCAGCCCAGCAGGTCAAGTGCCTCGCAGACCAGAGCGGGCAGCGCGAGGTCCAGAGCTGCACGCAGCGCGCGCAGGGCCAGCCGACGCGCCGTCAGGTCATCGGCCAGCGTCAGCGCGGTGGCTGCCGCCCGGAGCAGGACCTGCACCTGGTCCACGCTGTCCACCAACCCGTAGAGCCCGAAAGGTCCCGGACCGGCGCTGGTACCGTGCGCCTGCACGCTGGGGCGTAGGAAAGACAGCAGCGCCCGTTCGGCCCCGGCGTCGCCGATACGGGACACGATGTCGAGCTGCTCCGTCAGGACCTCGGTGTGCTCCGGCGAACCCGGAGCCAGGATTGCCGCGGCGCGTTGGAGTTTCCGCCGTGCCAGCGACAGATCGGTCTCCACCTCGTGCCGCGCCTGGTCGCGGAGAACCTCGGCCACCGCGGGGCCCAGCGAGCGCACCTGGTCGGGGGACATCGTGTGCCGGATCACCTCGCCGACAAGCGCGTGCCGAAACCCGAAACCGTCCCGGTCTCCGAGCGGACAGGCCTGGACGATATCCAGCTCGACAAGCCGGTTGATGGAGCGTTCGGTCATCCCGGAGGGAAGCCGGGCGGTCCTCTGCACGGCTTCGGCTCCGAACGTGGGGCCCAACAAGCTCATCACCTGCAATGCATGGCGATCGTGATCGTCCAATCCGGCCATCCCCAGCAGGACCCGGCTGGCGAGCGAACGGGGTACCGGCGCGGTGAACAGGTCGCTGGCGGTGGCGGTGGCGGTGGCGGTGGCGGTGGCAAGGTCGTGGACGCAGTCGAGCAGGTCAAGCAGGTGGAGCGGAACGCCGTCGCTCCAGCGGTGCAGGAAGTCGATGACCTGTGGGTCCGGGGTGGGGATGCGATGGCGAACCAGTTCCTCGACCTCGGCTGGAGCCAGCGGGGGGATGATCCCGTCGAGGTAGTTCAGGTTGCCGCAAACCTCCTCGACCATCGGCCATCCGAGCCGTGCTGGTGATTGCGCAGTGCCCACCAGTATCAACGGAACCTCATCGAGGTGGTCGGAGATGTAGAGCAGCACCTCCTGGGTACGGGGGTCGGCGTGGTGCAGGTCCTCCACGACCACGAGCGCGGCTGGCCCCCCCTGCCTGCTCGTCCACCGCACAATAAGCTGCTCTGCCACCACCTCCGCAGGAGTACGCTGATCGAATTCGACGGGGTCCGGTAGTCCGTCGCCCGCCCGCAGCAGGGACTCCCGCAGGGATCGCAGCGGCGATCCGCCGGGTACACAGCGCCCGCGGAAGGTGACCATCCCCTTCTGCTCGGCTCGGTGGGTGAAAATCCTGGCCAGATGGCTCTTGCCAATACCGCGTTCGCCGCTGAGCAGGTATCCACTCCCGCGTCCGGTCCTGGCCACCCTCAGGACGAGGTCGTCGAAATAAGCCAGCAGCCTGTGTCTGCCCACCGACCGCGGTGTCGAGGTGGCGTGCCAGGGAGGTGTACTCCGGCCCGGCCCACTTGCGGCCGTCGAGGGCCGGCCGGCCCCCTGTGCTGGGACGACCATCGACAACCTCCTGCAGGGGTGCGTTCAGCCGGATCGGCAGCCACCGCGGCTTGGGCATCGATGCGGTGACGGCCTGTTGTGCCGCACCGGCGCACCCACTCGCTTCGCAGTGCTGGGAATCGCCGGCGTGACGAGCATCCACGGGTTGAGCCGATCGATGGAGTCTGCGTTTGTGCCACCAACGGGAGTGACACACCAGCCCTACCGACACCTGTGATGGATGAACCACGTGACCGGGTATCAACAGTGCCAGGATGCGGGCCGTCAGCTTATGAACCGTGATGGTCCTGAAAACCGCCAGCTGTCAGAAGTCGCCTGCGCGACCGCGAAACTCCTTGAGGATGTCGACGAGCGATGCGATCTGCTCAGGCGAAAGATCCGGGTTGGCGAAGACGCTCTCGTTGAGCCGGGCGGTCGCCGCGGTCGCGACCTCCCGTCCGGCGGGTGTGATCTCGGCGAGGGTCCCCCGCCGGTCCGTCGGATGCGGGATGCGCCGGACGAACCCCTGGGCGGAGAGCCGGTCAACCGCGCTCGTCACGCTCGTCGGATGCACCTGCAGGCGGTTACCGACCTTGCTCATCGGCAACGATCCGGCCTGACTGAACAGCAGCAGCATGAGCAGTTCGTACCGGGCGAAGGTCAGCTCGAAGGAGCGCAGTTCGTCATCCACCCGAGCCAGGATGATCTGCTGCGCCCGCATCACGGACGTGACCGCAGCCATGCCGTCGGCGGCCTGGGCCCATCCGTGCGCCGTCCACTGCCGGCGCGCCTCCTCGATGGGGTCGAACGGCAGCGGCTTCGGATAGGACACGGGCACCTCAGGAAACTCGGTCGCTCCAAGGCCTCC
>NZ_CADDZT010000088.1:14080-18472 GCF_902812655.1 Candidatus Frankia meridionalis
CGCGCGGCCTTTGGTCACCAGATCGATCAGGCCAAGGCCTCCGGCCGCGCGGAGAAACATGATCGCGCGGCCTTTGGCCCACCGGACAGATCAGACGTTACGACGGTACTGGCCGCCGACCTCGAAGAACGCGTCACTGATCTGCCCGAGCGAACAGACGCGGACCGCGTCCATGAGCACATCGAAGGTGTTCTCACCGGCTGACGCGGCATCCCCCAGCCTGCGCAGCGCCGCCGGCGCCTCCTCCACGTGCCGGGCATGGAAGTCCGCGAGCCGGGTGAGCTGGGAACGCTTCTCGTCCTCGGTGGCACGGGCGAGTTCCACCGGGCCGCGCGGGTGGCCGTCGGCGTCCGGGTCGAGGAACGTGTTCACCCCGATGATCGGCAGCGTGCCGTCGTGCTTGCGCTGCTCGTACAGCATGGACTCATCCTGGATGCGACCGCGCTGGTAGCCGGTTTCCATCGCGCCGAGCACGCCGCCACGCTCGGAGATCCGCTCGAACTCGGCGAGCACCGCCTCCTCCACGAGGTCGGTGAGTTCCTCGACGATGTAGGAGCCCTGCAACGGATTCTCGTTACCCGCCAGGCCCCACTCGTTGTCGATAATCATCTGAATGGCCAGGGCACGGCGCACCGAATGCTCGGTCGGGGTGGTCACCGCCTCGTCGTAGGCGTTGGTGTGCAGGCTGTTGCAGTTGTCGTAGATGGCGCACAGGGCCTGCAGTGTGGTGCGGATGTCGTTGAAGTCCATCTCCTGCGCGTGCAGGGACCGGCCGGACGTCTGGACGTGGTATTTGAGCATCTGGGACCGTTCGGAGGCGCCGTAACGCTCACGCATGGCCACCGCCCAGATCCGCCGGGCGACCCGGCCGATGACGGTGTACTCCGCGTCCAGGCCGTTGGAGAAGAAGAACGACAGGTTCGGCGCGAAAGCGTCGATGTCCATGCCGCGTGCGAGGTACGCCTCGACGTAGGTGAATCCGTTGGCGAGGGTGAAGGCGAGCTGGCTGATGGGGTTCGCCCCGGCCTCGGCGATGTGGTATCCGGAGATCGACACCGAATAGAAGTTGCGGACACCGTGGGAGATGAACCATTCCTGCACGTCGGCCATGCACCGCAGCGCGAACTCGGTCGAGAAGATGCAGGTGTTCTGCCCCTGGTCCTCCTTGAGGATGTCGGCCTGCACCGTGCCCCGGACGGTCGCCAGCGCGCGGACCCGGATGCCGACGGTCTCCTCCGCGGTGGGCTCCCGGCCCTGTTCCGCGCGGAACGCGTCGAGCTGTTGGTCGACGGCGACGTTGAGGAACATCGCGAGGATCGCCGGCGCCGGCCCGTTGATCGTCATGGAGACGCTCGTCGTCGGCGAGCACAGGTCGAAACCGGCATAGAGCTCCGACATGTCGTCCAGGGTCGCGATCGACACCCCGGAGGTACCGACCTTGCCATAGATGTCGGGGCGTTCGTGCGGGTCACGGCCGTACAGCGTGACCGAGTCGAACGCCGTGGACAGCCGGGTGGCCTGCGCGCCCCGGGACAGGTAGTGGAACCGCCGGTTGGTACGGAACGGGTCGCCCTCACCCGCGAACATCCGGGCCGGCGCCTCACCGGCCCGCTTGAACGGGAACACACCGGCGGTGAACGGGAACCGGCCGGGCAGATTCTCCGCGCGCAGGAAGCGGACGAGCTCGCCCTGGTCGTCGAAGCGGGGCAGTGCCACCCGCGGTATCGAGGTACCCGACAGCGTCACCCGGCGCAGCGGCGTGTGGATGTCCTTCCCCCGGACCGTGTAGACCAGCTCGTCGCCGGAGTACTCCGTCACCGTCGCCGGCCAGTTCTCCAGCTGCGCGCGGACCCCGGCGTCCAGGGCCTTCTCGGCATCGTCGAGGAGACCGTCGAGCCCGGTATGATCATGACCGGCCGCGGCGAGCTCGCGGCGGGCAGTGGCGAGGTGCTGGCATCGGCGTGCCGCCTCGACCTGCTCGGCGCTGCGCCGATGATAGGCGCGGACGGTCTCGGCGACCTCCGCCAGGTAGCGGACGCGGGCCGGCGGGACCACCGTGGCCAGCCCCGAGGACGCCTTGACCGTCACCTTCGGTAGCACCCCGGAGACGAGCGGCAGCCCCTTGGCTGCAAGCAGGCCGGTCAGGTGCTGGTAGAGCGCGGTGACCCCGTCATCGTTGAACCGGGCCGCGCTGGTCCCGAAGACGGGCATATCCGCCCAGGACGCGCCGAAGGCCTCCCGGTTGCGCACCAGCTGGCGTCCGACGTCACGGCGGGCATCCGCAGCTCCGGCCCGCTCGTATTTGTTGATCGCGACAACGTCGGCGAAGTCAAGCATGTCGATCTTCTCAAGCTGGGACGCGGCACCGTACTCGGGTGTCATCACGTACAGCGAGACGTCCACCAGATCGACAATCCCGGTGTCGCCCTGCCCGATCCCCGGCGTCTCGACCACGATCAGGTCGTAGCCGGCGGCACGGCAGGCGGCGATCACGTCGCCGATGCGTTCGGGCAGCTCACCACCTGCGCCACGGGTGGCCAGGGAGCGGAAGAAGACCGTGGACGAACCACCGGCGTCCCCGAGCACGTTCATCCGGATACGGTCGCCGAGCAACGCCCCACCTCCCCGGCGGCGGGTCGGGTCGACCGCGATGACGGCGATGCGCAGCTTGTCCTGCTGGTCGACACGGAAGCGGCGCAGCAGCTCGTCGGTGAGCGAGGACTTCCCGGACCCGCCCGTCCCGGTGATACCGAGAACGGGCGCCTCGCAGCGCGCCGCCGCCCGCAGCTGCGCCGCGAGTTCGGGCGAACCGCCGGCCTGCAACACGGTGATCGCCCGGGCGAGCGCTCCCTGATCGCCGGTCAGAACCGCCGGTACCGAGGGCGGTTCGGCCGTCAGATCGGTGTCACAGGAGGCAACAATCAGATTGATCATCCCTGGGAGCCCGAGACGCTGCCCGTCCTCGGGGGAGAAGATCCGGGCAACGCCACGCGAGTGCAGCAGGGCGATCTCGTCGGGGACGATGACGCCCCCTCCCCCGCCGTACACCCGCACATGGCCGGCACCGCGCTCCCGCAGCCGCTCCACCAGGTAACTGAAGTACTCGACGTGCCCGCCCTGGTAGGACGACAGCGCGACCCCCTGCGCGTCCTCCTGGACCGCGGCCGTGACGAGTTCGTCGACCCCGCGGTCGTGGCCGAGGTGGATCACCTCGACGCCCTGGGCCTGCAGGATCCTGCGCATGATGTTGATGGCCGCGTCATGCCCGTCGAACAGGGAGGCCGCGGTGACGATCCGCACCGGGTTGTGCGGCACGTGCAGAGCGGACCCGTCGGCTGCGCTCATCCTTCTGACCTCCGAGCCAGCGGCAGGCACGCTCCGCCGCATGTAGTTGGATAGCAGATAATAGGATGTCCACATAGTAGGCCCGAGGCGACCCGCGCGCAGCCTTCACGAACGGGCCGTTCAGCCCGCGGTCTCGTCAGCCCGCCGTCTCGCCGGCGGTCCTGCCGACGACAAGTTCATCGACAAGGCCCCACCGGGCCGCGGTCGACGCGTCCAGGCGCTCGCCGGAAAGCGCGAGCCACCCCGTCCGGGCAGGCCCGACCCGCCGGGTGACGCTGACCGTGCCGCCCGCACCCGGCACCAGCCCCATGCCGACTTCGGGCAGCTGGAAGACCGCGTCGGGTGAGGCCACCACATGGTCGGCAAAGGCCGGCAGTTCGATACCCGCGCCGACGCACGCCCCATGGACGTGGGCCGTGACCCGGCCGGGAAACCGAACGATCTCAGCCGCCGCGCTGGCGCCGACCCGGACGCCGTGCGCGGTCGCGGGATCGGGCGCCGTACCGAACTGGCTGAGGTCACCGCCACTGCCGAACGCCGGCCCGGCCGCGTCGAGGACGATCTCGGTGACATCTCCCGCGACCCGCGCCGCCCGCAGCGCGGCGACCAGCGCGTCCCGGGTCGCGGTGTCGTAGGCGTTGCGGACCTCGGGCCGGTTCAGGGTGAGATGCAGCCGACCACCGTCCCGGCGTACCCGCACCGGCTCGGCGCTGTCACGGTGACGCATCGGGCCGCGGCGCGCGAGCCAGACCGCGAACTCCGGGCCGGCGAGCAGCGTCGAGTACGCGAGCGACTCCGCGACCAGGCCGTCGAGCGGGGACAGTATGGGGATGAACCGCAACAGACCGGTCAGCGTGACCGCGGCCAGCGGATGTTCACGTACCTGGCCGGCGAGCCTCGCCAGCGCCTCACCGACGTCGGGCACCACGACCGCCGCATTTCCAACGCTCTTGGCGTCCTCCCCCGCGCCCACGGTGAGCAGGATGTCTGGAGCACCCACCGGAAGGCCGGCCGGCGGACGCCCGCCGGTGACCACCCCGACGATCA
>NZ_CADDZT010000088.1:18497-19256 GCF_902812655.1 Candidatus Frankia meridionalis
CCACCGGCGGGCGAGCTCGGGCCAACCGCTCCAGCGCCGGGGTCACGGTGGCGGAACCGGAGTCGGAACCGGGGGCGGTCAGGTCGACGGCCAGCAGCGGCAGCCCGCCGAGGACGTCGACGAGATCCGTCGGGGACACCGCGTCCACGAGATCCGCTGCCGCGTCGGCCGGCAGCAGGTCGACCGGTGGGGCCGGGGTGAGTGATGCTGCCTGGGCAACGGGCGGTAGCGGCACGGGCAAACGGTAGCCGTTGCCGGTTGCCGGTTGCCCGTAGCCGTAGCCGTAGCCGTAGCCGTAGCCGTAGCCGTAGCCGTAGCCGTAGCCGTAGCCGTAGCCGGGACTATCAGGACCCCGATAGCGTGCGGAGCGGCGTCAGGACGGGAGGTGGGACGAGTGGGTCTTCCCCTGTCCGGGCTGACCTTCCTCACCGCCCCTTCCGAGGCACAACGGGAAGCGCAGGTCGGCTCGGTGACGTTGTCCGCCGCTCGGGAGCTGCTGCACGCCCTCGGCGCAAAGGTCGTCCGGCAGCATGCGGCCGAGGATCCGGTGGCGGGTGTACTCGACCCGACCAAGATAGTAGATCTTCCGGCGGCGCAGGCCTGGGCACGTTCGGGCGCAATGGAGCTGACCGGCCCTGCGGACAGCGCTCCGCTCGCGCCCGCTCTGCCGATCATGGCGCGTCTCGACGGCGCGATGGCGGTGTTCCGGCTACTGGCCGCGACGCGGGGTGCACAGGTGGCCATGGATGTCGACGCCGG
>NZ_CADDZT010000088.1:19538-20092 GCF_902812655.1 Candidatus Frankia meridionalis
CCCGGCCGCGGGCGCTGGCCCAGCTGGGTATCGACCCGGCCGACCTGCTCGCCCGGCATCCGACGCTGACCTGGGTGAGCATCACCGGCTACGGGCGGACCGGCCCGTGGCGGCAGCGGGTGGCGTTCGGCGACGACGCCGCGGCCGCTGCCGGTCTGGTCGCGGTCGGTCCGGACGGGACGCCGGTCTTCCTCGGCGACGCGGTCGCGGACCCCGTGACCGGGCTGTACGCGGCGGTGGCCGCGCTTGCGTGCGTGGTCGGCGGAGGCGGCCATCATGTCGACATCGCCATGCGGGAGGCGGCGGGGTCACTGCTCGGAACCCGCCGGAGACTTCCGGACCGCGACCCGGTCGCCCGGTGGTCGGACGACGCCGGTGAGGACACCGGCCGGGACCGCGGATGGTTCGTGGAGGCCGCCGGCTGCCGGCAGCCGGTGCTTCCCCCACGACACCGGACCCCGGCCGGTACCGCACCGGAGCTGGGCGCGGACACCTCACGCGTCCTCGCGGAGCTGACCCGATGCTGATCCGGAGCTGACCCGATGCTGATCCGG
>NZ_CADDZT010000088.1:20415-24839 GCF_902812655.1 Candidatus Frankia meridionalis
CCGGATCTTTCGCGCGAGCCCGGCGAACGGGTCGTGGACGCCCGGGGCGGGATGCTCCTCCCCGGCCTGCATGATCACCATATCCACCTGCTCGCCCTGGCCGCCGCGCACGGCTCGGTGGTCTGCGGCCCACCGGTCGTGCACGGCCGTGAGGAACTGGCTGCAGCCCTGCGCAGGGCTGCGGCGACCACCCCGTCCGGCGGCTGGATCCGTGGCGTGGCCTACCACGACAGCGTGGCCGGCGCGCTGACCAGGACGGATCTCGACACGATGGTCACGGACGTCCCCGTGCGGGTGCAGCACCGCTCGGGGGCGCTGTGGATGCTCAACTCGGCCGCCGCCGCCGCGGTCGGCCTCGACGATGCAGACCTTCCCGCTGGCCTCCCGGCCGACATCCCGGCCGGCGGGCTGCCCGGGGTCGGGCGTGGGTCGGATGGACGTATCGACGGCCGGTTGTTCCGGCTGGACGGCTGGCTGCGCGAGCGGCTGCCCCCCGCACCGGCGCCCGATCTGGCCGCCGTTGGACGCCGACTCGCCACGTTCGGTGTCACCGGCGTGACCGACGCCACCGCCGGCACCGGACCGGAGGAGGTCGAGCTGCTCGCCGCCGCCGTGACCCGCGGCGAGCTCCCCCAGCGGTTGACCCTGACCGGAGGCCCCGCGCTGGTGGCACCGGAGCACCCGCGCATCCGCCCGGGACCGGTGAAGATCGTGATCGACGAGGGTGCGCCGGTCGAGTTCGACGCGCTGGTCGCCCAGGTGTGTGCCGCGTGGATGGCCGGACGTCCGGTGGCCGTGCACTGCGTGACCCGCGCGGCCCTCGTCCTCACCCTCGCCGTCCTCGACGCCGCCGACGACGAACCGGGGGCCGGTCACCCGGGTGACCGCGTCGAGCACGGCGCCGTGATCCCACCAGATCTGGTGGATCAGCTCGTCGAGCGTGAGTTGACCGTCGTCACCCAACCGCACTTCATCACCGAACGCGGCGAGCAGTACCTGCATGAGGTCGACAGCGAGGACCTCCCGTGGCTGTACCGCTGCGCGGGGTTACGCCGTGCCGGGGTCGCGGTGGCGGCCGGTACGGACGCCCCGTTCGGTGATCCGGATCCGTGGCGGTCGATGCGGGCCGCGGTGACTCGGCGCACGGCGGCGGGAAACCTGATCGGACCGGCCGAGGTGGTGGACGCCGCCACCGCCCTCGCCCTGTACCTCGGCGACGCAGTCCGACCCGGCGGGCCTCCCCGGCGGGTCGTCCCGGGCGCTCCGGCGGACCTCTGCCTGCTCGCGGAGCCCGGCCGGACCGCACTGCGGATGTTGAGCGCCGAGCTGGTCGCCCTTACCATCGCCGCCGGGCACGTGATCGCCGACAATCGCTGACCGGACCGACCGGCCGAATCAGGCGACGCTGCCCGCCGACCGGGCGACGCCTTCAGTCCCGACCGGCTGGACATCGACGACGCGGTCCGGGCCACTGCGGGCACCTACCCGTTCCCCCACCTGCGGTCACTGGACGCCATCCACCTGGCCACCGCGGACCAGCTCGTCGCGTCAGGAAAGACGATCAGCGCCTTTGTAACCTACGACAAACGCCTGGCCGTCACCGCCGGAGAACTCGGCCTGGTCACCGCGGCACCCGGCCGGTCCGCCCTGACGTGAGCGGCCCCGTCCACCGGGACGTATCCGCATCCGGGCTGCCGTGAAAAGCCGTCAAAGACCAACATCCGTTTTTTCTTCATGCAGGTTCATAATTCGCCGAGCAGTTCTCTTCTCAAGAAGACTGTGCTGCCCCCAACCCCCTGGGAAGCCACCAAGAAAAGCACCGTCCGCCCCCGTCAAAAAATCGACGATCACCGAAAAAACTATGCATGTAACCATGTACATGAAGTTCACGTTGAACTCGATCACACGCTCTTTCCGTGGCACCTTGCGAAGGACTGCTCCCGCCCATTCGACGGACATCTCCGCAACCCGAGGTTCCGGATGAAGGCGCCCTTCCCGCGCATGTCTTCTTACTTCACGGCGCGTCCTGCGGGGTAGGCCATTCCATGAATAAACGGCAAGTCGATCATTCTTATAGACCGGGCCGGAGTCCATGTTCCGCCTCTCACACGCGACCGGATCCTATAAACGATCAGGGCTCGGTGCCGGCGAGCGCCCAGCCGTTGACCAGCAGCGCGGAGATCCCGACAGCGAACGGGACAATGGCAACGCCTCCGTCAGCACCCCCACCGAAAAGGAGATTCATCGCCGCACCGACGGCCGCGCCGACGAGGGCGAGCACCATCCCCCACCGCCACCACCTGTGGGCCGGCGACGCGGGCGCGTCCTGCGGAAGGATGAAGGAGTCCGCAACGCTGACGCGCACATCGGCATGCTCGTTGAGAATCATCCGTTTGGGTGGACGGTGTCGCAGGCGACCAACCGGTACCAGGCGGGTGCCGTCCGACATCTCCACGACAACGCGCCTCCCCGAGGAGAGGTCGCCGTGGACCAGCGTGTCCACCCGGCCGGGCAGCGTGTCCACGACCGGGTGCCACATCACCCGCTGCCAGCGATCGGGTCTGCGGAGGTTGATCACCCCATCCGAGGCCGCCAGGGCGATCCAGGTACTGACGCCCAGGAACGCCCACGCGCCATTGGCCCTCTCCCCGGCCAGTACTGTGGCCGCCACCGGGCGGCCGGGCAGCCCCGCGGAACGCCGGAACCGCAGGCCCCGCAACACCCACCACCCAATGATCACGACTGTTGCGGCACCGGTGAGCCAGATCGGTACGATCAGGTCCTCCTCGGCTGCGCTCTCCTGCGGATCGGCCGGGAAACCGGCCGGTGTCGGATCGGTCGGGTCGTAGGCGACGGCGAACACGCGTCCCTGCCGGTACCGGTCGGTGTTGTCGATCCGGAAACGCTGCACGTGCTCCCCACCGGCGTGCTCGATCCACCGGACCCGGATGTCACCGCTGTCACCGATCCCGTCCTCGACAACCGTGCCGTCGACGACCGCGACAGCACGATGCCGCGCCACCTGATAGCCGCGGACCTGCCAGCCGAGGTGGACGGCGATGACCGCGAAGCCGGCGATCGCGGTCACGATACCGAGGACGGCCACCCGCAGGACCGGACGTTGCCGGCTCATGCCGCGGCCCGGGGTGTGGCAGCGTCAAGCAGCACCCGCACGGGTGTCGGGTCACCGCTGTCGAAGGCCTGCCCGATCAACTCGCGGACGTCGACGACCGCACCGTCCGGATCGAGCAGCATAGTGGTCAGCCACCGGCTGGCCCGCTCCCACCCCGCATCACGCAGAAGACCGCTGATCGTGTGAGCGAGACAGCCGACCATGACTTCCCGGACGGCGGTGGCGCGCAGCGGCGGCGGCGCGGAGCCGACACCGGGTTCAATCGCCCGCGCCAGCCGTGGCCAGCCGCCTTCCGCGAGGGCGTCGACCGCGGCGATGACAGCGCCGGGGATCGAGTCCCGCCCGGTCGCACGCATCAGCTCCGCACCGGCATCCACGATGCTGTCGAAGCGCTCCGGGGAGGTGTCGAGCACGTGGGCGGGCCGCAGCCTCTCACGCCCGGCCCCGATTTCCTCCAAGCCGTCCTCGCTGTCCCCTTTGCCCATCTCGGGGTCTTCTCCCCCGGTGGGGCAGAGTTCCCGCAGGCACCACCGCTGCACATCGTCGGCCTGACGCAGCGGCACCGGCCGACTGTCGTCCCGGCCGGCACCCACCCCCTCGGGTAACGCGGCACGGCGGATCGGCAGCGGCGGGTGGCTGGCGGCCGAGTAGGGGTCTACAGCTTCGTCGTCGGCCACCGCGGCAACCGTTCGCCGCACGACGTGCGGGTCGTCCAACGCCGCGTCAAGAGCGTCGTAGAGATCCTCCGGATAGCAGCCGTCCTCAGCGAGCACGCAGACCCAGTCCTCTACGAAGTGCTCGAACACCGTAGTGATGATGGGAACCTGCCGCAGCGCGCCGAGCGCGGCGGCGGTCCCGGCAACCTCCACGGACCGGGCATCGGCGACGATCTCGGCATGCCAGAAGGATTCCCGGGTGGCACGCAGGAGCCGTGCGGACAGGGCCCTCGGCACGCGGATCCGGTTGTCCAGGCTCGCCTCGACCATGTCACGCGTAACGGCCAACATACGGTCAGACCGGGAGAGCAGATTCTGCTGGTAGGCGATCTCGTGCGCGACCACAGCGGTGAGCTGCGCCGCGGTGAGGCGGCGCAGGAGCGGCCAGCCGAGCAGAAGCGCGTACCCGCGCTGGTTGGAGACCTTCACCGGCACCAGGCTCGCGTCCGGTACGGGGAGGACCCGGACGAGCAGCGGCGCGTGGAAGTCAAGCTGCGCGGCTACACCGCGTACCAGCGCGGCGAGCTCGGGTTCGTCAGCCGGCCGCATGGCCCGGCCCGGGGGCCGGTTACGGC
>NZ_CADDZT010000088.1:25374-29148 GCF_902812655.1 Candidatus Frankia meridionalis
GCGATCGGCATCATCAGGAGTTGCCGAGCGGGGACATCAGAAACATCGGCGATATCGGGGAGAAACAGTGCCACCCCAATGAACACCATGCCGACGACGATGGCACCGGAATGAGCGGCCACACCCATCGCGGCGATGAGCACCCAGCTCCGTACAGCCGACAGCCGTGCCGTCGCCGTCGCCGTCGCCGTCGCCGTCGCCGTCGCCGTCGGGGCGACCACTCCGTTTGGTTCCTCCTCCGTAACGCGCCGACGTCCCCCGGGACGGGTCCGTAAGCCCACCATCCACTCCCCTGTCACCGTCAGAGAACCTGACGCAGCTACCAATAGACGTCATCGACCCAGCGAACATCATCAACTATGGAAAATGATCCAACTGAACCACAAAAAGACGGTGCCGTCGCCGAAGCCAGGGATCATCGGCGGTATCGAGCAACGCCCGATCGTGATCGGGGACTACCCGTGGGCGCTTGACACTGCGCCTGACGGAAGTAAATCCTGTCAGACATGACAGCTGGGCAGGCGTCGATCAACGCTCGCGATCTCAGTCGCCGCGCGGCGAGCGTGCTCGACCGCGTCGAGCACGGCGAGCGGCTGGTGGTGACGCGTGACGGGGAACCGATCGCAGAGATCATTCCTATCGCCCGTACCCAACGCCTACTTGCCCGCTGGGTACGGGACGGCCTCATCCCTGAACCTCCCCCGGCGGGCTACGCCAAGGCCGCGGCCGTGGCGAGCGCCGCACGAGGCCTACCCTCGGTCCCGGCGGGCAGGACCGCCACAGAAGTTCTGCACGAAATGCGCGAGGACGAGCGTTAGTGATCTATCTGGATACCAGTGCGGTCGTCAAGCTCCTCCGCCGTGAGACGGAAACGGACGCGTTGGTCAAGCATCTCGACGCACACCCCGACCAAGAGCTTCTCACGTCTGCGCTGACCACCGTCGAGGCCGCGCGGGCCCTGACCGCGATCGGCGCGGTGGACGTCGCGACCCGTGCCGTCCGCCGGTCGGACCGTATCGAGATCGGCGACAGCACCATCCCTGCCGTGTCGGTGACGGCGACAGTCCTCGACCTCGCGCGCACTTTGCCCCCAGCGGTTCTCCGCCCGCTGGACGCCATCCATCTGGCCACCGCACTCCTCGCCGGTGACAGCCTCCACCACCTCATCACCTACGACAAACGGATGATCGCTGCAGCAGAGGCCGCCGGCCTGCGGGCCTGCGCGCCGTCGTGAACGGCCCCGGGGCGGCGCCGGTGGGTTGCCCGGATGCAATCCCCTGGCACCCACCAAACCCGAACCGTTTCACCGGACACCGAGCACACCGGACGGACTGCGAACCGCAGCCTGCCAGCAACCGGCCGGCCGTCGAACACAGGCAATCAGCGGGCCGTGAGAATGGCCTACGCTCCTTCGACCCACCCATCACAACCGACCGTCGTCCTACCTCCCCCAGGAGCAGTCAGGGCGGCGTGCGGGACAGTCCCCCACTCGGCCCGGCTGATCGCATACACGTTGTTGTCCTTCCACGGGCCGATGGCCGACGCTTCACCCTGGAAGGTCATCCCGAGCGTGCGGGCGATCCCGTTCATCCCGGCGTTGTCCCGGTTGGTGAAGGTAACGATCTCGTCCAGGGAGAGTGTGGTGAATCCCCAGGTGATCGCGGCACGGCACGCCTCGGTGCCGAGTCCCTGCCGCCAGCGGTCCCGGCGGATCGACACGGCGACCTCGACCCCGGGCCATCCCGGGCCGTAGTACAACCCGGCCCGGCCGAGGAACTCACCGGACACCCGGTCCTCGACCGCCCACATGCCATGCCCGAGCAGCGCCCACATCCCGATCAGATGGGTGATCAGCCGTTGCGTGCCGTCCCGGTCGAAGGTGCCGTTGAGGTAGCGCATGGTCTCGTCGTCGGCGTTCATCACCGCGTACGGATCGATATCCGCCGGTCGCCAGCAGCGCAGGATCAGCCGGGCTGTGACCACGGTAGGCACGACGATGACGGTCGGTTCGCCGAACTCGCTGCTCATGCCGTCAGCGCCGGGCGGGGTGCGGCTGCCAGCCGCTCGCGGAAGTCGACCACCGCGGGCAGGCTGCGATGGTCGGCCAGCATGCCCAGCATCTCCCCGGCCCGCTGGGTCACGGTATGGGTGGGATGACTGTCCACGACGTCCAAGACCTGGACGCCGATCCGGGCCGCCTCTTCCGGTTCCGGCCGGTCCCGGCGGATCAGTGAGGTTGCGAGGGTGAGCAGGGCGTGCCCCCACTCCTCCCGGTTCGCCCGCGGCCCGGCGGTTTCATAGGCCGCCACCGACCGGCGGGCCCACGGTTCGGCTTCCGCCCCTTCGCCGATCGACCCGAGGGTGCCCGCCGTGAACATGCCCGCAGCCGCCTCCCCGAGGGGGAGGTCTCCCGGTTGGGGCGGGTCGTCGGTCAGACAGCGGTGCATCAACGCCAGTTCGGCCCGTGCCGCCGTCGTGTTGCCGAGGCGGCCATGGGCGCGGGCCCGGTAGGCGGCGTTCCGAGCCTGTAGATAGGGCGGGTCCGGCGGGTAGCCGTCGAAGACCGACACGGCCACGTCGTACCGCTTCCGGTAGTAGGCGATCCCCGAATGCATCCCGGCGACCGAGGCGAGCAACACCGCGTCCTGTATATGCCCGGCGTACTGCCCGGCGAGCACGGCGAGATGCCGGGCCGTGGTGAAGTCACCGAGGTTGAAGGCCAGCCGGGAGACGAGGTAGGACAGCCGCCCGGCGGCAAGACTCAGCCGGTGGTGCACGGCGAGGCTGCTCCGGCCCTTCAATGCCACGTCAACCTGCACCCAGCGTCGCTCGACCTGGGGGATGAGTACCGCGTGGGGGGTGGTGGCGTAGACCGCGACGAACCGGTCGATGTCATCGTCGATGTCGACGAGCACGAGCGGATCGGGGTCGGCACGGGCGATGTCCCGGGACGTGTCCGCGGCGAGCGTGGACAGCATGGTGAACACACTCGTGCCCAACATCTGCCGCCGGTCCGTGGAACCCACCTCTTCCCGCGGTTCGCCGATACCGAGCCGTACCCGCTGGATCCGCGCACGGAGCTCGAGCAACTCTCCGCCCGCGCCCACCGCGGTGTCGATGGCCCGGACGACCGTTTCCGACGGGAGGTACCGGCCGTTTTCGGCCCGGCTGATCGCGGCCCGGTCCAGGTGGGTACGCCGGGCCAGTTCGGAGAGGCTACTGATGCCCGCAGCGAGACGTAGTGCGCGGATGCGGCCGGCGAGGTATGCGACCGCAGCCTGATCCTCCACCGTTTCCCCTTCCGTCTGCTGTGACGTGATGTGCATGTCGTGACGCTCACGTGACAGGCACGTCACGGCGTACTCACGGGGTCACAGCTGGCCGTCTGTCGCGCACCGTCATGGAATGTGTCGCGTCAGCACCATAACCGGTCGGGCCACGCAGGCAGGACACGAACGGGGGATGTCATGGCCCAGCCGAAAGCCTTCAGTCGCCGGCCACCGGTGTCGGCGCGGATCGTCCGGCACGTCTTACCCGAGGTTCCGACGCATGGGGATGTTCCGGCGGACGCGACGCTCTACGCGCTCATCGTCTACGGCGAGAACGGACAGCCCGTCGAGGTCGTCCTGCCGTTCCCGACCGTCTCCGCCGCTGACCATCACGCCCGTAGCGGCAACCTTGACGTCCGCGTCGTCCCGATCACGTTTCCGTTCCGTCCCCGCCAGGGGTCCTGAGACCAGGCCCCTTCGGGTGTGGCCGTACTCCGCGCCCGGA
>NZ_CADDZT010000088.1:29193-33423 GCF_902812655.1 Candidatus Frankia meridionalis
GCCGTCGACTGGCGGATCTCGACGTTCTCCAACGGCGCAGGCGGCATGTGCGTCGAGGCGGGCCAGTTCGACGGCGGGGTCGTCGTCCGCGACTCCACCCGCCCGACCGGACCCGTCCTCGCCTTCTCCCGCGCCGAATGGGCCGCGTTCATCGACGGCGTCGAGAACGGCGAGATGCGCTTTTGACGGCGCCGTCAACAACAGCCCCGGTTTACGACCGCCCGGGGCTGTCCCGTCCCCGTCCGTCGCGGTCCGTTCCCGCGCGCCGTGAAGTCTCCGGGGGTACCTGAGCGGCCCGTCGTGTGCACATGGGCTCCGCATCTGGTCTGCTGAATGCCGCACGGATGCAGGTGTGATCCGGCCGATCACGAAGGAGTCCGGCATGACCGATCTACTCGGAGACAACCGAGTCGACGCGGTGCGGTACGAGGTGGCCGACGGCGTCGCCACCATCACGCTGAACCGGCCGGAGAAGCGCAATGCGCTCACGCCGGCGATGGTGGACCGCTACGTCGAGCTGATGCACGAGGCGGACGACGACCCGGCGGTGCGCGCCATCGTGCTCACCGGCGCGGGCAAGGGCTTCTGCTCGGGTGCGGACCTCGGACTGCTCGCGGAGGGCGAGGAAACCCTGCGGAAGTTCCTACCGGGCACCCCCGCCACCGTGGACGCCGCCATCCGCACCCGCAAACCGGTGGTCGCGGCGGTCAACGGTGCTGTCGCCGGGATCGCATTCGGCCTGCTCGTCGGAGCGGACGTCCGCATCGCCAGCCAGGACGCGACCTTCGCCACCATGTTCGCCCGGCTGGGCCTGGTCGCCGAGTACAACACCTCCTGGATGCTGCAACGGCTGTTGGGCCTGCCGAACGCGATGGAGCTGCTGCTGTCGGGTCGGACGATCGACGCCGACGAGGCGCACCGCCTCGGCCTGGTGCAGCGGGTGGTGCCGGCGGGCACGGTTCTCAGCGCCGCCCTCGACTACGCCCGCGACCTGGCGCACAACTGTTCGCCCCGGTCCCTCGCCGCGATCAAGAGCCAGGTGTACGCCGACGCCGAGCGTTCCCGCGGCGAGGCGCTTGCGGCCAGCGTCCGGTTGATGGGTGAGTCGTTCGGCTGGCCCGACCTTGCCGAGGCCATCCTCGCGCGTCAGGAGAAGCGCCCCCCGAACTTTTCCGCTCCGTCTTCCTCCTGATCTCCAACCCGCCCGGCCTCCGACCAGGGAAGGGATCACACGCTCTGCGGCCCGCCGGCCTGGGCACACCTCGACAGGAGCCGGGGACGCCGCTCGTCGCCCATCGCTCGCCAAAGAGTTATATGTGTCATTAATATAAATATCGTTACTGAATTAGCTGATACCTGAGGACACGGCAAGTCGGACGGTTTCACCGATGACGGGGTCGACCATGCTGCTCACAGATCCGCTCACCCTGGGCGGCCGGAACGCGCCGAGCCGGGTGCTGTTCGGGCCGCACGAGACCAACCTGTGCCGAGGCCGGGCGTTCTCGTCACGGTCGGTGGCCTACTACGCCCGGCGGGCGGCCGGTGGCGCGGGTGTGATCGTGACGGAGGAGGCGTCCGTCCACCCGTCGGACTGGCCGTACGAACGGGCACCGCTGGCCGCGGACTGCGGTCCGGGCTGGCGGGCGATCGCGGAGGCGGTCCACCCGCACGGCACCCTACTGATCGCCGCGCTGGGACACTCCGGTGGTCAGGGCAGTTCGGCGTACTCCCAGCGGGAGCTGTGGGCACCGTCACGGATACCCGAGGTGAACACCCGCGAGATCCCCAAGTCGATGGAGCCTGGTGACATCGACGCGGTCGTGGACGGCTTCACCGGAGCGACCCGCACCGCGCTCGCCGCCGGCTGTGACGGCGTGGAGGTCAACGCGGGCCAGCACAGCCTCGTCCGCCAGTTCCTGTCGGGCCTGACGAACACCCGGGACGACGGCTACGGCGCGGACCGGCTGCGCTTCGCGCGGGAGGTCCTGGCCGCCACGCGGGAGGCTGCCGGGGACGCGATCGTCGGGCTGCGGCTGTCCTGCGACGAGCTGGCGCCGTGGGCGGGCGTGACCCCCGAAACGGCCGTCGGGATCGCCCGCGCCCTCGCCGGGATGTACGACTACCTGGCGGTCGTCCGCGGATCGATCTTCACGGTGTCGGCGACCCGGCCGGACATGCACGTCGAGCCCGGTTTCAACCGGGAGCTCACGGCCACGGTCCGCGGGGCGTTGCGCGGCCCGGACGGCCCCGGGGTCCCGGTCGTGCTGCAGGGCAGTGTGGTGGACGTCGACATGGCCGAGGAGGCACTCGTCGCCGGTGTCGCCGACGCGGTGGAGATGACCCGGGCGCAGATCGCCGACCCCGGCCTGGTGGTGACCGTGCGGGCCGGGGGCGCCCCGCGTCCGTGCATCCTGTGTAACCAGATCTGCCAGGTGCGGGACAACCGCAACCCGCTGGTGTCGTGCGTGGGTGAACCGTCGTCCGGCCACGAGACCACCGATCCGGTGGTGGTCGGCCCGGCGCGGGTGCCTGTCGCGGTCACGGTGATCGGCGGGGGGCCGGCCGGTCTGGAGGCTGCCCGGGTCGCGGCCCTGCGCGGGCATCCGGTGACACTGCTGGAACGCGCGCCTCGGCTCGGTGGAGCGGTCGTCGCGGCGGCCGCCGGCGCGGGACGGTCCCGCCTGACCCGTCTCACCGACTGGTTGGAGTCGGAGTGCCGCCGGCTCGGCGTGGAGGTTCGCACCGGCGTCGAGGCGGACGTCGACTGGACTGCCGCCGACGGGACGGCCGGGGGTGCCGCGGTGATCGTGGCGATCGGTGGCCGCGACGGCGAGCAGCCCATCTCGATCGGCGGCCCGGAACCCGTCGGATGGGACGGGGAATCCACCGCCGAGGTCCCGGCAGCCGCGGCGGTCGTGCTGACCGCTCGGGCGCTGCTGACCACGGCGTCCCTGGGTTCGGACACCGCAACAGTGGACGGTCCGGTGGTGGTGTGGGACCCCCTCGGTAACTCGACGGGGATCGCGGTCGCCGAGCGGCTCGCCGGGGCCGGCCGTGACGTCACCCTGGTCTCGCCGGATCCGGTGGTCGGCACGCAGCTGTCACGGACCGGTGATCTCGCCCCGGCGAACGTCCGGCTGCACCAGGCCGGGGTGAAGCTGGTGAAACGGACCCGCCTCACCCAGTTGAAAGGCACGGTCCTGTACGGAGAGGACGTGTTCTCCGACGCGGCGGTCGAGATCGCGTGCGCGACGCTGGTCACCAACACGGCCGACCTGCCTGCGCTCGGACCCGAGGAGATCGAGGCGGCACCCGGGACGGTCGTCGGGGACGCGGTCGCACCCCGCACCATCCACGAAGCCGTGTTGGAGGGGCGTCGGGCCGCGCTCGCGCTCGGGGACGGGGTGTCCCGGTCGACGAACCCCGACCGGACGAACCCCGACCGGACGAACCCGGACCGGACGAACCCGGACCGGACGAACCTGAGCCCGGGGAGCCGGAGGATCGGTCGATGAGTCAGTACCGGCATCTGTTCAGCCCGCTTCGGCTCGGGCCGGTCACGGTCGCGAACCGCATCGTGTTCTCCGCGCACCTGACCAACTACGCCGCCGACGGGTTACCCACCGAGCAGCACGCCGCCTACTACGCCACCCGGGCGGCCGGCGGCACCGGACTGATCATCACCGAGGAACACTCGGTGCATCCGACGGACTGGCCGTACGAGAAACTGATCCACGGCTTTTCCCGGGCGGCGATCCCGGGCTACCGGCGCATCACCGATGCGGTCCACCGACACGGCGTTCCGATCTTCGCGCAGATCAACCACAACGGCGGGCAGGCGTCCGGGATGTTCTCCCGGCTGCCGGTGTGGGCACCGTCGGCCGTGCCCGACCCGCTGTTTCGGGAGGTTCCCAAAGCGATCAGCAAGGCTGAGATCGCCGAGGTCGTCGCCGGCTACGCGACGACCGCCGGGAACTGCGCCGAGGGCGGCTTCGACGGGATCGAGCTGCAGTGCTCGCACTCCTCGATCGTGCGGGGGTTCCTGTCCCCGGCGACGAACCGGCGTACCGACGGCTACGGGGGTGACCTCACGGGCCGGGCCCGGCTGCTGTTGGAGATCGTCCGCGCGGTGCGGGACGCGATCGGCCCCGGGCTCGCTCTCGGTGTCCGGTTGTGCGGCGACGAGCTGATCGAAGGCGGCATCACCCTCGACGAGTGCGTCGCGGTCGC
>NZ_CADDZT010000088.1:33964-34805 GCF_902812655.1 Candidatus Frankia meridionalis
TGGCGGTCCCGCCCGGGTATGCACTATTCATCCCGTCCGCGATCCGGGGGGCCGTGGACCTTCCAGTGGTCGGCGTCGGCCGGTTCAAGGACCCGTTGCAGGCCGACCGGGCGCTCGCCGATGGCCACTGCGACCTTGTCGGCGTCGTCCGGGGGCAGATCGCGGACGCGAACTTCGCCCGCCTCGCCCGCGCCGGGGCAACCGAGAGCATCCGCCTGTGCCTGTCATGCAACCAGGAATGCGTCGGACGGATGGGTCTGAACCGCTGGCTCGGTTGCATCGAGAACCCGCTGACCGGCCGGGAGGCGGTTCGGGCCGCCGAAAGCAGCATCGAATCCGGTCCGGATGGCCGCAGCCCGGCCGGCATGCTGATCCTGCCGACCCCGGTGAAGCCCAGGGACGTGCTCGTGGTCGGCGCCGGCCCGGCCGGCATGCAGGCGGCGATCAGCGCCCATCGTGCCGGCCACCGCGTCACCCTGGTGGAGGCGTCCGACGAACCGGGTGGGCAGGTGCGCCTCGCCGCCGGCGTTGCGAGCCGCGCCGAGTTCGGTGACCTCGTCCGCAACCAGCTCACGGAACTGCGCACGCTCGGTGTGACGGTCAAGACCGGGATCCGGATGGACGTCGACCACGTCCGCGACCACCGTCCGGACGTGGTTGTCGTGGCCACCGGCAGCCGCCCGGCCCGGCCGTGGTGGGCGGCCCCCGACGATGCGCGGGTCTGTTCGCTGCGGGCGGTCCTCGACGGGTCGGCGTCTCCGTCGGGCCGGGTGGCTATCGTCGACGAGATCGGCTTCCACCATGCGACGTCGGTGGCGGAACTGCTCGCCGACCGCGGCTG
>NZ_CADDZT010000088.1:34881-36265 GCF_902812655.1 Candidatus Frankia meridionalis
GAAGGGCATCGACCAGACACCGGACAGTGTGGTGCTGGGCCTCGACGAGACTGGGTTGCAAGTGCTGTTCCACCCGACGGGGACGACCACGGCGCGAGCTTTCGACCACGTCGTCCTAGCCGTGCCCGAGGAACCGGACGACGACCTGTACATCGCTCTGCGTGATACTGGCGGAATCCCCGTCCACCGGATCGGCGACTGCGTGGCACCGCGCCGTGCGCATGCCGCCGTGATCGAAGGCGACCGGATCGGGAGGAACCTGTAGATGTCCACCACCTCAACCGGTTCATTACTTGGTGTAATCGTGGTGCGCCGCGGGGTGCTGCCTGCGGGCGCGGATGAAGTGACCGCGGAAGCCGGTGGACGCGTACTGCTCGTCGGTGACGGCGTCGCCGGTGCGGTGGCGGGCCTCACCGCCGCGGCCGACGTGCTGCTGTGGGAGGCCGGCGAGTTCGCACCGGCCGCCTGGTCCGCGGCTCTGGCGACCGAACTCGACGGCGAACTCGACGGCGAACTCGACGGCGAACTCGACGGCGCGGATGTGATCATCATGCCCGCGTCCCCGGACGGGCGGGATTTCGCCCCACGCCTCGCCGCGGTTCTCCGACGGCCACTGGTCGCGAACGCCATCGCCGTGCGCACCGGCGAGATCGTGGCCGATCGTTACGACGGACGGCTCGCCGAGCACTCACCGGTGCGGGGACCGGTGGTGGCGACCCTCATACCGGGAGTCCGCGGAGTCGCGCCGTGCCCGGGCGTCCCTCGCATCCGCACGATCTCGCCGAGGCCTGCGCACCCGGATGCGGCATCCGACGCCGAGGTCCTGGAGGTGCTGGCCGCGGATCCGGCGACGATCGCGCTGACCGAGGCGTCGCGCATCGTCGGCGGCGGGCACGGAATGGGCGGCCCGGACGCGTTCGCGCTGCTCGCCGACGTGGCTGCCGCCATCGGCGCGTCGCTCGGCGGCACCCGGATGGTAGCCGATCTTGACTGGATTCCCTTCGAACGCCAGATCGGCACCACCGGGGCGATCGTGACACCCCGGCTCTACCTGGCCTTCGGCGTGAGCGGAGCCGTCCAGCACACCAGCGGGCTGGGCAGCCCGGACCACGTGATCGCGGTCAACACCGACGGGAGCGCGCCGATGATGGCCATGGCCGATCTCGCGATCATCGCGGACGCCCCCGCGGTCGTGACCGAGCTGCGACGACGGCTGTCCGGCCCGGCCGGTATCGCCGTCGCCGTCGCCGTCGCCGTCGCCGTCGCCGTCGCGCACAGCACCACCGGAAACGTCGCCATGGGGGACGAGGAGGGGACCACGCCGTGAGCGGCTCACCGTCCTGGAACGACCGCTATCCGGACGGGCATCTGGCCATGCCCCCGG
>NZ_CADDZT010000088.1:36495-38596 GCF_902812655.1 Candidatus Frankia meridionalis
CCGCAACCATCGGACGCCGGGTACGGCTCCGGGTACGACACGGATGTGATCGTCGTCGGTGCGGGGCCGGCCGGCGCGGCGGCCGCACTGGTCGTGGCACGGGCGGGCAGGTCCGTGATGCTGCTGGAACGCGGGCCGTTCCCCGGGTCGAAGAACCTCTACGGCGGGGTCGTCTACGGGCGCGTGCTCGACGAGCTGGTACCGGACTGGGCCGAGCAGGCGCCCATCCAGCGGTGGGTCACCCGCCGGCAGACCATGATCCTGACGGGTGAGCGGGCCCTCGCCATCGACTTCCGCAACCAGAACTGGGGCCGCCCGCCGTACAACGGCGCGACCGCGCTGCGGCCCGAGTTCGACGCATGGCTCGCGGGGTTGGCCGAGAAGGAAGGCGCCACCCTCGTCACGTCCACGGTGGCGACCGGGCTGCTGCGGGACCCGACCTCCGGGCGGATCATCGGCGTGCGCACCGACCGTCCCGACGGTGACCTGCGGGCACCGTTGGTGATCGCCGCGGACGGGGTGAACTCGTTCCTGGCGAAGGAGGCGGGCCTGTACCCGAACGCCGGCGCCCGCCACTTCACCCTCGGCGCCAAGGAGGTCCTGTCCCTGCCCCGCGGCGAGATCGAGGCCCGCTTCGGGGTACGCGACCGCGACGGCGTCGACATCGAGATCCTCGGCGGGACCGGCGGGGTCGGCGGCGGCGGGTTCGTCTACACCAACCTGGACACGATCTCGGTAGGCGTGGTCCTGTCCGTGGCGGACCTCGCCGCATCCGGGCGGCGTCCCGAGGACCTCATCGCCGGGCTGAAGGCCCACCCGGCGATCCGCCCACTGGTCGAGGGCGGCGAACTCGTCGAGTACGGCGCGCACCTGATCCCCGAGGGGGGCTACGACGCCATGCCGTCGCTGGTCGCCGACGGGATGCTGGTCACCGGCGACGCCGCCGCGATGTGCCTGGCCGCCGGGATCTGGCTGGAAGGGGTCAACTTCGCGATCGGTTCCGGCGCCGCCGCCGGCCGGACCGCGGTGGAGGCCCTAGACGCGCACAACACCTCCGTGCGCGGACTCGCCGGTTACCGGCGACGCCTGGAGTCGTCGTTCGTGCTCGCCGACCACAAGAAGCTGCGCCGCGCTCCAGCGCTCGTCCTCGGCGACCGGATGCAAAAGCAGTACCCGGAGCTGATCTGCGGGATCGTCGAGGACATGTTCACCGTGACGAACCCGCATCCGAAACGGGGTCTTATGGCGATCGCGCGGTACCGGATGCGCGCCACCGGCGTGAAACTACGTGACCTCGTCCGGGACGGGGCCGCCGCCCTGCGCACCTTCGGCTGATCAACCAGATGACGACCACTCAAGGGGACCGCGCCATGAGTACCCGGACCTTCCTGCGCTGGCCCGCCCGGCCGTCGTCCGCGGACACGTTGTCGTTCGCCGACCGGATGGACACGGTGCGCTTCGATGTGACGGAGAAGGCGCACATCACCGTCGACTCGACCGTGTGCGAGAAGTGCACCACCAAGGCATGTGTGACCGCCTGCCCGGCGAACCTGTTCGTACCGAAATCCGATGGCGGCATCCTGTTCAACCACGAGCAGTGCTTCGAATGCGGCACCTGCTACATGGTCTGCGGCGAACAGGGCGCGATCGCCTGGAGCTACCCGGAAGGGGGTCGCGGTGTCGTCTTCCGCCACGGCTGAAACCACCGCCACGGCTGAAACCACCGGCATGCCTCGGCCCCGGATCACCGTGCTGGTGGCCCATTCGCCGCTGGCGGTCGAGGTGGACCCGCTGACCGCAGAGGTGACGGTCGACGAGCGGCTGTCCGGCCTGTCCGCCGCCGACCAGGCAGCCTGCGAATGGGCGCTGCGCCTCGGTGACGCCTGGTCCGCGCCGGTGCGCGCGCTCACCGTCGGACCACCCGCCGCCGACGCCACGCTGCGGGAAGCACTCGCTGCCGGCGCCGCAACGGCGATCCGGGTGGATGCCGGCGCCGACGCCGACCCACGGGTGGTCGCCGCGGGAGTGGTCGCGGCCCTGCGTCGGGACGCCGCCGGTCGGGACGCCGCCGGTCGGGACATCGTGGTGGCCGGCACCTGGT
>NZ_CADDZT010000088.1:39081-45197 GCF_902812655.1 Candidatus Frankia meridionalis
CTCGGTGGAGGCCGCGGGACAGACGGAGATCATGGGATGGTCGGTGCGGCACAGGCGCTCGGTCTGCTCTCCCTCACCCCGACCACGCCGGGTGTCGTCGAAGCCGAACGCCGTCTCGACGGAGGCCGACGGGAACGGCTGCGGGTACGGGCACCGGCCGTGCTGTCGGTGGATCCCGGGACGGCGGCGCTGCGCCGCGCCGGGCTGCGCGCGGTGGTCGCGGCCCGCAGCGCGCCGATCGAGGTGGTGCGGGTCGCTCTCCCGGCGTCACTGCCGGCGACCGGCGCACCACTGCGTCCCCGACCGAAGGTGCTGCTCCCTCCGGATCAGACTCTGCCAGCCCGCGAACGCGTCCGGAAACTGACCGGTGCCGGGGAGTCCCGTGGCCACCTCGAACGGACGATCATCCGCCTGGATCCACCGGAGGCAGCCGACCGCATCCTCGTCGCCCTGCGGCACTGGGGCTATCTCACCGCCGGCGAAACCCCCGGCGAAACCCCCGGCGAAACCCCTGGCGAAACCGCTGACGAACAACCTCGGTGAGCGCTGCTGGCCACAGCTGTCCGAGGAGTCACCGTTGCTGGCCGTACCGCTGGGGAGCACCGAGCAACACGGGCCGCACCTGCCGCTCGACACCGACACCCGGATCGCGCGGGCGCTCACGGACGGGTTGGCCGCACGGGTGGCGGGCGTCCTCGCCGCCCCGGCGCTGGCCTACGGCGCGAGCGGGGAACACGCCGGTTTCCCCGGGACGCTGTCGCTGGGTAGCCGCGTTCTCGCGCTGGCCCTGGTCGAGTTGACCCGTTCCGCGGACGCCACGGCATCAGGCGTGGTGTTCGTGAACGGGCACGGCGGCAACGCCTCGGCGCTGCGGGAGGCGGTCACACTGCTGCGTTCCGAGGGACGACGGGTCCTCGCCTGGGCGCCGCGGTCGGCTCTTGCCGCCAGGGTCGGGGTACCGTCCGGCGACACGGACCTGCACGCCGGACGGGTCGAAACATCCCTTATGCTGCACCTGGCATCCGACCTGGTGCGTCTCGATCGGGCGGTCGCCGGCCCGTCACCGACGCTCGCCGAGCTGGTCCGCCGTGGGGTCCGGCCGCTGAGCCCCTCGGGTGTGCTGGGCGACCCGAGCGGAGCGTCCCCGGCCGAGGGTGCCCTGATATTTCACGCATACGTGGACGACCTGGTCGCAGCCGTCCTCCGATGGGACGAAACCCGACGGGATGAAAACCGACGGGAGGAGACCCGGTGACAGGAAGCCCGGTCGCGGTGGTGACCGGCGCGGCCCGCGGTCTGGGGGCCGCGGTCGCGGCAGCCCTAGACGAGCGCGGGTACCGGCTCGTACTCACCGACATCGCGGCCGATCCCGCCGCCCCGCAGAAGCCCGCTACCGACGGCTACCCGTACGCCACCTGGGATGATCTGGCGAAGGTCGCGGCGGGCTGCGCCGAGGCGGTGGCCGTGCGGGCCGACGTCCGGGTCCAGTCCGATCTCGACGCCGCGGTCGGGATCGCCCGCGGCAGGTTCGGTCGCCTCGACGCCGCGGTCGCGGTCGCCGGGGTGATCGCGGGCGGGCCGCCGCTGTGGGAGACCGACGACCGCACCTGGCGGATGCTGCAGGCCGTCGATCTCGATGGCGTGTTCCACCTCGTCCGGGCGGCCGTACCGGCGCTGCTGTCCGCGCCCGCCGGCCGGTTCGTGGCGGTTTCCTCGGCGGCGGGCACCCGTCCGCTGGCACGCCTCGCCGCGTACTCGGCGGCCAAACACGGCGTTGTCGGGCTGGTCCGCAGCCTCGCCGCGGACCTCGCCGGCACAACGGTGACCGCGAACGTCGTATGCCCGGGGTCGATGGACACGATGATGCTCGCCGAGACCGCGCGGGTTTACGACCTGGACGGGGTCGATGAGTTCGCTCAGCATGCCTTCCAACGACGCATCCTCGACCCCGCCGAGGTGGCGGAGGCGGTCGGGTGGCTGTGCTCACCGGCCGCGGGCGCGCTGACCGGAGCGGTCGTGCCCGTGGACGCCGGCTTCACCGGATAGGCGACATCACCAGAAGGGACAGGTCCGGCCGATCAGCGGGTGGACCACAGGAAGGGCTCAGGGAGGATCCGGTGCGGACTCGGGCGGCAATGATCTGGGGGCACGGCGAGGACTGGACGGTCGACGAGATCGATCTGGACGACCCGCGCAAGGGTGAGGTCATGGTCGCCCTTGCCGCGACCGGATTGTGCCATTCCGATGAGCACCTGCGGCTGGGCGACATGCCCGCCTACGGCTTCCCGATGATCGGCGGCCATGAAGGGGCCGGTGTCGTGGAAAAGGTCGGTCCGGGTGTGACATCGGTGCGTGAGGGCGACCATGTGGTACTGAGCTTCGTCCCCGCGTGCGGCCGGTGCCCGTCGTGCTCGCGGGGGCATCAGAACCTCTGCGACCTGGGCGCGCATCTGCTTGTCGGCCTCCAACTCGACCGGACCTCCCGTCACCACGTCCGCGGCGGCGACGCCCGCCTGATGTGCCTGGTAGGCGCGTTCGCCGGGCACACCGTATGCGGCGAGGCGTCCGTCATCCGGATCGACAAGGACATCCCGCTGGAGCTCGCCGCGCTGGTCGGCTGCGCGGTGACCACCGGATGGGGATCGGCCGTGTACGCGGCGGAGGTGAAGCCCGGTGACACGGTCGTGGTGATGGGCGTCGGCGGGGTCGGCACCAACGCCGTGCAGGGCGCGCGCCACGCCGGCGCCCAGCATGTGATCGCCCTCGACCCGGCCGGATTCAGGCGCCGGCAGGCCCCCACGTTCGGGGCGACCCATGTGGCGGCGTCCCACAGCGAGGCGTTCGAGCTGGTCCGCGACCTCACCCACGGCCGGTACGCCAACTCGACGATCATCACGGTGGGTGTGCCCGGCAGGGACACCATCCGGCAGGCCATGGCGCTGACCGGCAAGGCCGGGACGGTCGTGCTCACCTCGATGGCCCCGTTCACCCAGACCGACCTGACGCTGCCCATGGCGGAGCTGACCACCTTGGAGAAGAGCATCCGGGGCAGCCTGTTCGGGTCGGCGAACCCGCGTTACGACGTGCCGAAGCTGCTGTCACTGTGGAGGTCGGGTCAGCTCAGGCTGGAGGAGCTGGTGACCCGCAGTTACAAGCTCGACGACATCAACCTCGGCTACGAGGACATGTACCGCGGGGACACCATCCGGGGCGTCCTGACCTTCACGTAGCCCGGACGTAGGTGGTTTCGGTCGTGATAGCGACGGTTTCCACCTACAGATGTCGGTAAACCCCCACCGGCTGTAGGTGGAAACTGTCGTCATAGCAACGGTTTCCACCTACAGAAATGACAGCGGCCGGGTGTTCCCGATGAGGAACACCCGGCCGCCGGAACGTCCGTGAAAAGAAGCCGGGACTATGCCTTGTGCTTCTCGACCGCGTCGGTGAGCTGCGGGACGACGTTGAACAGGTCACCCACGATGCCGTAGTCGGCGAACTCGAAGATCGGAGCCTCCGGGTCCTTGTTGATCGCGACGATGGTCTTGGACGTCTGCATCCCGGCCCGGTGCTGGATCGCGCCGGAGATGCCGACCGCGATGTAGAGCTGCGGCGACACCGTCTTGCCGGTCTGCCCGACCTGGTTCTGGTGCGGGTACCAGCCGGCGTCGGTCGCCGCGCGGGACGCGCCCACCGCGGCACCGAGAGTGTCAGCCAGCTTCTCCACCAGCGCGAAGTGCTCGGCCGCCCCGAGACCCCGACCGCCGGAGACGACGATCTGCGCCTCGGTGAGGTCCGGACGCCCGGACTTGGCTTCTACCACCCGGTCGAGGATCTTCGCCGACCTGGCCGAGTCCGAGATCGTGATGTCGACCTTCTCCTCGACCGGCGTGGTCGGTGCAGCCTCGGGAGTGGTGGTGTTCGGCCGCACCGCGAAGATCGGCGTTCCCTTGGTGACCTTCGAGGTGACGATTGTGGAACCACCGAAGATGCCCTGGGTCGCGGCCAGTTCCGGGGTGAGGCCGACAGCGTCCCAGATCAGGCCCGACCCGGTCTTCGCGGCCGTACGCGCGGCGGCCTCCCTGGCGTCCGGCGTGGCGGCCGTCAGAACCGCCGCCGGCGCCTTGTCGGTCACCAGCTTGGCAAGCACCTCGGCCACCGGGGCCACCACATAGTCGGAGACGTCCTCGGACTCGACGACATACACCGTGGAGGCGCCGTACTGGGCCAGGTAGTCCTTGGCTTTCGCGTACGTTCCGGGCGCGCCCAGGAAGACCGCGGACGCCTCACCCAGCGACCGGGCGAGCGTCAGCAGCTCGGCGGTGACTTTCTTCGGCTCGCCGTCCGCATGCTCGACGAGAACAAGAACCTCAGCCATCGAACCAGACCCCTCAGATCAGCTTCTGTGCGGCGAGGAACTCGGCGGCCTTCGTGCCACCGTCACCCTCGTCCTTGACAATCGTTCCACTCTGACGGGGCGGAGCGGGCTTGGCGTCCGCCACCGTCGACCCGGCGTTGGCGAGCCCCACCGTGTCTGCGGCCAACCCGGCGTCGGCGACCGACAGGGTGGTCAGCGGCTTCTTCTTCGCCGCCATGATGCCCTTGAACGACGGGTAACGCGGCTGGTTGATCTTTTCTACGACCCCCACGACCACGGGTGTGGACGCTTCCACCAGAGCGTAGCCATTGTCAGCCTGGCGCTCGATCCGTACGGTGCCCGCGCCGGGATCGACGGTCACCTTACGGGCCTGGGTGAGCTGCGGGAATCCGAGCCGTTCGGCGAGGAGTGCCCCCATCACACCACCGCGGGCGTCGGACGCTTCGGTAGCGGTGATGACGATATCCGGCGAAAGGGTGGAAATGACCTTGGCAAGCGCGGCGGAGGTCTGCAGGGCGTCGGAACCTGCCAGCGCCTCGTCGGTGATGTGCACGGCCTTGTCCGCACCCATCGACAGAGCCTTGCGCACAGTTTCCAGAGCCTTCTCGGGACCCATGGTGACCACGGTCACCTCACCACCATGGGCCTCTTTGATCTTCAGGGCCTCCTCGACCCCGTACTCGTCCATCTCGTTCATGACGTTGTCAACGCTCTTGCGATCCGTCGTCCCGGTTGCGGGATCGAGCTTCTTCTCCGCCCAGGTATCCGGAACCTGCTTGACGGTAACGACGATGTTCACGCCTCGGGGCCTCCGTAGCCACATTCATTGGTGTTCATTGCTCTTGACATGGTCGCACCTGCATCGTCGAGACGCTCGATGATCGTCGGCGCGCCCCGGAGCCCGCTCGACCGACGCAGGAGGCGAAGGTAGGCATCGCGTGCATTCGCACGCGATTCTGCACGACCCCTTCCATTGTTGTGACAGCTTCACTACGTTCTGTCCGGTCACTATGAGACCGCCGATTCACCATGCAAGATCACTCACAGAGCTACGGGGGCTCGATGAGCAGGGAAGAAGAACTACCGGTCAACCTATCCAGCCAAACCCTCTTCGGACGTCTGCTCGCCGAGGCGTCCGTCTCCGACACCCGTTTCGCCCGGCAGGTCAACGAGCGCGCACGGCGTCTGCGTCGCGTCGAGCTCGGCCTCGCCCGGACCACCGTAGGCCACTGGCGTCGCGGTATGCGCCCCCGCGACCCCATGGTGGCCGAGCTTGCCGCCGCCGAGATGTCCACGCTGGTCGGCTATCCGATCGCGCCGACAGATCTTGGTTGGCGAGGCGAGACCTACCCCAGCGACGACTTCGGCCTTGCCGTGGCCGAGCAACCCACAGGAACCCTTCGGACCGTCGCGGGACTCTCAGGGAGGGACATGCGCAGACGCGATCTCCTTCACGACGGAGCCGCCTTCATCGCCACCGCCTTCGCGGACCCGGCGCTGGCCAGCCTGACCGGCGTCGTCAACACGATCGGTGAGGACGCCGTCGCCCCGATGCCGACCGCGTCCATGATCCGAGATATGACCGAGACCTTCCGCAAACTCGACGCCCGCTACGGAAGCGGCGAGATCCGCGGACAGGTCGTCGCCTTCCTGCACGACCGCGCCAAGGCTGCCCTGGAGTCCCGCCACACCCCCGACCTGTTCAGCGCCCTAGCGGAGCTGAGCCAGTTCGGCGGCTGGC
>NZ_CADDZT010000088.1:45620-46845 GCF_902812655.1 Candidatus Frankia meridionalis
AGCCAGCTGGATTCCGCCCGGATCACCGAGAAACTGCGCGAGCTCGACAAGAGACTGACCGTGCATGACGATGTCGTCGCCGTCCGCCAGTGGCGGGCATACACCGATCCGCTGATCGCGAAACGGGGCCTGCGGGCCACCCCCACGGTGGCCTGATCCCAGCGGTCCGGTGGACGGCGCCCCCGGATTGTCACTCGGCGTCGTTCACCGGACCGCGTCGCGGCCGCGTCCCGGGCGGGACGCGGGCGAGACGCGGGCGGGCTGCCGACAGATCCTGGTTATCAGTGCGTAAGGTCGGGTTTCATGGTCAGGCACGAACCGGCGACACCGCACCGCGACACGGACCAAGCCCCTACCACACCCGAAGATCACGAAACCCTGCTCGCATGGGCGGTCTTCGGGGAACGCACCGTCCCCGGGGTGTGGTTCGAGCGGTACTGGTTCAAACGGCACGAGGCCGCCTATGCCGCGTTCGCCCCGTTCACCACCGGTGCCGTGGTCGTTGAGGCCGGTTGCGGCGAAGGTTACGGCGCGGCGATGCTGGCACGGTCCGCGTCCCGCGTCATCGCTGTCGACACCGCCGCGGACGCCACCCGCCATGTCGCCCGCGCCTACCATGGTCTCAGCCCCGTCCGCGCAGATCTTCAGCATCTGCCGTTCACCGACGGCGCCGCCGAGGTGATCGCGAACCTACAGGTCATCGAACACCTCGACGACCAGCCCGCGTTCGTTGCCGAATGCGCCCGGGTGCTGCGCCCGGCCGGCACCCGTCCTGACGACCCCGAACCGCCTGACCTTCTCCCCCGGACGGGACACGCCCGCGAATCCGTACCACACCCGGGAACTGGCCCCGGACGAACTCGTCTCGCTCCTCGACAAGCACTTCGTGGTGACCCGTCTGTGGGGGGTCCGGCACGGGCCACGGCTTGCGGCGTGGGAACACGCCCACGGCTCCATCGTGGACGCGCAGCTGGCCCGCCCCTTCCCGCAGTGGTCGGACGCCCTGGCCCAACGGGTACGAAGCATCGAGGTCAGCGACTTCGCACTGCATCCCGACACGTCCGACACCCCTGTCGCGTCCAGCCTCGACCTGGCCGTGGTGGCCTACCGGCGGCCATGAACCGTCGACCGCGGACTCCGACCGGCCCCGCCGAGCCGATCGGGACGTTCTGCCTGGTACTGCACACCCATCTGCCGTGGGTGGCCCACGCCGGAGCCTGGCCGG
>NZ_CADDZT010000088.1:46983-47760 GCF_902812655.1 Candidatus Frankia meridionalis
TACGAGGGCCGGCTCGCCACCCGGACGCTGCGCGCGGTCGAAGGACGGTGGCGGCACGGGACGTCGCCGTTGCTGCGCCGCCTCGCCGACGACGGCGTCATCGAACTGCTCGGCGGACCGGCCTCGCATCCGGTGCTGTCCCTGCTGGACGACCGGTGCGTCCGGGCACAGCTCGACACCGGGCTCGATGACGCCGCGGTACGCCTGGGCACCCGCCCCCGCGGGATCTGGGCCCCCGAATGCGCCTACCGGCCGGGCCTCGAACGGCACTACGCGGACGCGGGCGTCACCCACTTCGTGATCGACGGCCCGACCGTCGGCGGCGAGACCGCCGGTGCCTACGACGTGGCCGGCAGCGGCGTGCTCGCGTTCCCCCGCGATCTCGGCGTCTCCTACGAGGTGTGGTCGCCGACGGCCGGCTATCCGGGCGGCGGGTGGTACCGCGACTTCCATACCTTCGACCACGGCAGCGGTCTGCGCCTGGCCAGGGTCACCTCCGTGCGCACCCCGCCGGAGCTCAAGGCACCGTACGAACCTGCTGCCGCCCGCGAGGCCGCCCGCACGGACGCCGCCCACTTCGTCGGGGTCGTCCGGCGCCGGCTGACCGAACTCGCCGACGCCAGGGACGGCCGTCCGGGGCTGGTCGTGTGCGCCTTCGACACCGAACTGTTCGGCCACCACTGGCACGAGGGGCCGGTGTTCCTGGAGGCGGTCCTCGCGATGCTTCCCGAGGCCGGGGTGCGTGTGTCGACGTTGTCGGACGCCGCCGCGGCCGGG
>NZ_CADDZT010000088.1:48018-53037 GCF_902812655.1 Candidatus Frankia meridionalis
CCGGCCGGCTCCTGGGGGCTCGGTAAGGACTTCCACGTCTGGACGGACGTGACCGACCTGACCAAGATTGCGACCGAGGTGAACGAACGACTGCTCCAGATCGTGGCCGCCTCGGCCCGTCCCGGTGAGCGCGACGGCGTCCTCGACCAACTGACGCGGGAGGCGTTCCTCACCGGCTCCAGCGACTGGGCGTTCTGCGTCACCCATGACAGTGCGGCGGACTACGCCCGGTCCCGGGCCTACACCCATGCGGGACGCTTCGACACGCTGGCCGACACGGTCTGCGCGGGCGACCTGCCCGGCGCGGCCAGACTCGCCCGCCACTACGCCACATTGGACTACCCGTTCCCGCACCTGGACGCGCGCCGGCTCGGCGCGCTCAGGTGACGGTGTTGCGGGGCCTGCGGGTCCTCACCCTGTCGTGGGAGTACCCGCCGCTGGTCCACGGCGGGCTCGGCCGTCATGTCGCCGCGCTGTCGACGGCGCTGGCCGGCGCCGGATGCGAGGTCACGGTGGTGACGGCGGGCCCGGCCGGTATCGGGGTCGGTACCGGGACCGATACCCGGGCCGGGGCCGGGGCCGGGGACGGGGCCGGGGCCGGGGAGGTCGCGGACCGGGTGCGGGTTGTCCGCGTCGGCCAGCCGGCGGTGACCGGGTCGGTCGAGACCCTGCTGGCGGAGGTGTCGGCCTTCAACGTCCGGCTGGCCGCCGCCGCTGTGCGGACCGCCGACCCGAAGGGGCCTGCCGTAACGACCGGTGCCGCGACGACCGCCGACAGTGCCCGGTTCGACGTGGTGCACGCCCATGACTGGGTGGTCGGGCAGGCGGCCGGCGCCGTCGCGGATGCCACCGGGCTCCCACTGGTCGTGACGATCCACGCCACCGAGGCAGGCCGTCATCAGGGCTGGTTACCGTCGGCGGCAAGCCGTGCGATCCACCGTGCCGAAGCGGAGCTTGCCGGGCGGGCGCACCGGGTCATCGCATGCTCACAGGCGTCCGCCGATGACGTGCGCCGGCTGTTCGGGGTGCACCGGTCACGGCTCGTCGTCATCCCGGGCGGTGTCGACCCCGCAGCCTGGAGCGCCGCATCCCCAGACGCCGCATCCCACGGCGCCGCATCCCACGGTCCGCCCCGGGATCCACTGATCGTCTTCGCCGGCCGGCTGGAGTACGAGAAGGGCGCGCAGACCCTGCTCGCCGCCCTGCCTGCGATCCACCGCGGGTATCCGGGCGCGCGCGTCGCCATCGCCGGTGCCGGCGGTTACGAGCGGGATCTGCGTGCCCTGGCGGAATCGGCGGGCCCGGCCGGCTCGGTGACGTTCACCGGCCGGCTCGACGCGCCGGAACTCGCCGCGCTGCTGCGGTCCGCGGACGTCGTCGCCGTCCCGTCCATCTACGAGCCGTTCGGGATGGTCGCGCTGGAAGCGATCGCCTGCGGGGCGCCGCTGGTGGTCTCCGACACCGGCGGACTACGCGACCTTGTCCAGGACGGGGTGAGCGGGCTGCGGGTGCCGCCCGCGGACCCGGACGCCCTGGCCACGGCCGTGCGCATGCTGCTCGCCGACCCGCGGCAGGCGCAGGTGATGGCCCGGTCCGCCGCATCCCGGCTTGCCCGCCACGCGTGGCCGGTCATCGCCGAGCGGGTGGGCGGGGTGTACCGGGCCGCGATGAGCAGCACACCGCCGACCCCGCCGCCGCCGCGCGCGATCCCGACCGGCAATCTATTGACATGACCCCACAATCGGGCGCCGGTTCCGACGTGCCCGTGTTCCCCGAGGACGAACCTGGCGGGTCGGGGATGAAGGGCCGTCCCCGCAGCGCTGCCGTCCTGCCGCCGCGGACATTGATGATCTTTGTTGCCTGGGTGGTCGTGGGCACGCTCGGGGTCCTCACCCTGGGCCGCCTCGTCCATCTCGACGACGCTCTGAGCTGGCCGTACTCGGGGATCAACGCGTTCACCCCGGTCGAGTACCTGCCCGCGTATGTGGCGCTGGCCATCGCCTTCGCCCTGCGGCGCAACCGGCTGCTGGTGGTCGCGCTCCTGGTCGTCATCGCCCATCTGGCCTGGACCGTGCCCGAGGTCTGGCCGGGGAAGCCCGCCCCCGCCCCCGCCGGCGCGGCACGGCTGCGGATCCTGACGTCCAACCTGCTGTACACCAATGCGCAGGCCGGGGGGCTCGGCAGCCAGATCCTCGGTCAGAAACCCGACATCGTCGTCTTGGAGGAGGTCACCCCGCTCACCCTCGGCGCGCTGGAACGGTCCGGTGCCCTGGCCGGCTACGCCTATCAGGAGGTGCACGCCCAGTCGGACCCGTGGGGTGTCGCGGTGTTCTCCCGCTTCCCGCTCGTCGATCCGCAGCCGCTGTCGGTCGCGGACCTGCCGTCCCTGCGGATGACCGTCCAGGTGGACGCACAACGCCGGTTCCGCCTCTTCGCCGTCCACACGGTCTCCCCGACCAACGCCGGCTACACCGCGACGTGGCGCAGGCAGCTGGACAACCTGCGGGCGGACGCCACCCTCACACCCATGCCGGTGGTGCTCGCCGGTGACTTCAACGCCACCCGCGACCACCGGCCGTTCCGGCGCCTGCAGGACGCGCATCTGCGCGACGCCCATGATGTCGTCGGTGCCGGCTGGACGCCCACCTGGAACGCGAAGAGCCTGTTCACCCCGCCGCTGCTGCGCATCGACCACGTGCTGGCCTCGACGCAGTTCGCCGTCACCGGCTACCAGGCGGGCGCCGAGTTCGGCAGCGACCACAAGCCCGTCATCGTCGACCTCGCCCTGCGCTGAAACATGCCGGCGCGAGCGGTGGTGACCGGTCAGGCGGTGGTGGTCCAGACGGCGAGGCCGGTGCCGCAGACTCCGCAGAACCGCTCGGTCGGACGTGCCGACTTCTCGCACGCCAGGCAGCGGCGGCTGCCCGCCCGCACCGCATAGGTACCCCCGAGGATCTTCCTCGGTTCGTCCTCATGCAGCCATTCGTCGAAGTAGCGGGCCCGTTCGACAGCGAGCGGGTGGGAGCCGGTGGCGCGGATCCGCAGGCGGTGGAACCGGGCCAGCATGCTCTCGTCGGCCATGTCGTCGAGGAGCCGGGCCTGTTCCAGGAAGGCGTCCGGGTTCATCTGGTCCAGCCAGCGGGTCGCCCCGCCCGCCAGCTTCATCATCATGCGGACGCACGGGTCGGGGTCCTGGACGGTGAGCATCGCCGCGCGGTCGGCGGTGAGCTCCGCCTTGCGCGACCAGGCCGCAAGCCCGGCCCCGAGGCCGAACGCCGCGAGGTTGCCGACGATGGCGTTCGCCTTGCGGGCAAGGCCCACCCCCATGGCGCCGCCGACGATCCGGGCCATCGTCCCGTAGAGGACATGCCCGCACTTGATATGCCCGAGTTCATGCCCGACGACGGCCAGCAGCTCGTCGTCGTCCATGATGTCGATGAGCCCGGTGAACAGCACCAGATACGGATGGTTGTGTCCCGCCGTATAGGCGTCGACCGGCCCGTGCCGGACGAAGAGTTCAGGTTCCGGAATGTCAAGAACCGCGCACGCTTCGCGCAGGACGGCATAGATCCCCGGGAGCTGACGCGGCCCCACCTTCACGCCGGACGCCGTGTTCTCCACGTACTGGGTGCGCTCCACTCCCCATTCGATGTATTTCGCCACGGCGCGATCAAAACCGGGAACCCGCTGCAGCGTACGGGTGGCCCGCCGGTCAAGAGGGTGCCGGAAGGCGTCCGGATCGAGTCCGGGCAGGCGAATTCGTCGGCTTTTATCGACGGAATCCACCGACAGCTTTCGGATGCTCACCACATCGTCGGCTTGGGTCATCCCCCACCTCTCGAAGCATCCACCAAGGTCGTATTCTCGACCGAAGCGGGATGTCAGGCGACATGGTAGAGCGCGGCCTCGGCGCCTGGAAGCCCAACCGTCGGACGTCCCTGGGTCGGCTGCCCGACACCGGGCGAACCACCCCGTTCCGGACGACCGGCCCCACGAGAGGGACCGCCGTCAACGGGGACGCCCGGCACTACCGCGGGCCGCGATGACCGGGGCCGCGGCCGCGGTCGTCTTGCGGGCGATGTCGGCTAGTGCGGCCCGCCTGGCCTCGGCGGCGCGGTAGTCCTCGACGCGGTCGCGCACCACCCGCGCGGGCACGCCGACCGCGACCGACATCGGCGCGATGTCCGCGTTCACCACGGCACCCGCGGCGATCACCGACCCCGGGCCGACGTGGGTACCACGCAGCACCGTGACCTTGGTCCCGAGCCAGACGTCCGGACCGATCCGCACCGGGGACTTGACGATGCCCTGGTCCTTGATGGGGACGTGGATGTCACTGAATATGTGGTCGAAATCGATCACATACACGTCATCCGCGATCAGCGCCTTTGCACCGATCTCGATGTCGAGATAGCAGTTGACGGTGTTGTTGCGACCGAAGACGCATTTGTCACCGATCCGCAGGTTCCCCTCGTGGCAACGGATCTGGTTGCCGTCCCCGAAATGAACCCACCGGCCGAGGATGATCCGCCCGTAACCCGGCCGGGCCTCGATGACCACGTCTTTTCCCAGAAACACGAAACCCTGGGTGACCACCTGAGGGTTGCGCAGCCGGAACACCATGAAACGCCAGTACCGGCGCAGATGGAAAGGCGTCCAGGCGCGATGGCGGAAAATCCACCGTACGGACGAGAGCGTGAGAAATCGAGCCTGTCGTGGATCCCGGTTCCGCCGGCCGCGGAAAAGCCTCACGGCCGGCTCCCGACCGGCCGGACTTCGACTGGTTCGACACCGGCCGGTCGGACGCCGGTGACGAGCGCATTGTAGAAAAGCCCGGCGGGCACCACCCGTGCGGCATACCGGGCGTCGAAGGCGGCCAGGCGCTGCCACGTCCGGTACACCGCCATCCGGTAGCGGAAACCGAGCTTCGCCTCCGCCACGGCGCATTCGAACGTACGCACCGGCCAGCCGAACCAGGCCGCGGTCAGCTCCTCGGTGCGCACCTCGACGCCGGCCGCG
>NZ_CADDZT010000088.1:53523-56874 GCF_902812655.1 Candidatus Frankia meridionalis
CGCGAAGGTGTGCAGGTCCACGACGGACTCCAGGGCATGCGCGGCCGAGCTTGCCGCCAGGTCGTCCGCCGGCCGGGCCCAGTCCCGCAGCATCGGCAACCCGGTCGCCCGGGTCGTCGCCCACCAGGTCGCCCGCGACAGCCGGCGGGCGATCACATCGCCGTACCTGGTCGGCTCGCCGGCGAACACGAACCGTCCACCCGGTCGCAGTACCCGCAGCACCTCCCGCAACGCACGTTCCACGTCCGGGATGTGATGCAGGACGGCGTGCCCCACCACCAGGTCGAAGCTCGCATCCGGATACGGGACGGACTCGGCGTCCGCGACCCGGCCGTCCACGGTGAGGCCCAGGTTCGCCGCGTTACGGGTGGCCGTGGCGACCATCCCGGGGCTGATGTCGCTGACATGCGCGCCGTCGCGTGCGACAACCCCGGCCTGTACCAGGTTGAGCAGGAAGAACCCGGTCCCGGCGCCGATTTCCAGGGCGCTCGGGTACGGCCAGCCGGCCGTACCCGCGATGGCGACGAACCTGTCCCTGGCGTAGTCGATGCAGCGTTCGTCGAACGAGATCGACCACTTGTCGTCGTAGGAGTCGGCTTCCGCGTCGTGGTACAGGATGTTGGCCTGTTTGGGGTCGTTCCACGCCGCCGCGATGGCGGACGCCGACGGCGGGACCGGTTCACCTGCACCCACGGTTGCATCCACGGCTTTCAACGGCCGATGAAATCCGCCTTGCCCGGACCGCGTTCGACAAAGGAATCCATGCCGATGCGCTTGTCCTCCGTCCCGAACAGGCCGGCGAACAACGCGGTCTCCAGCCGCTGCCCTTCGGACAGCCCGAGGTCGAGACCGTCGTCGATCGCCCTCTTGGCGGCCCGCAGTGCCAGCGCCGGCCCGTCGACGAACCGGCCGGCCAGCCGGACGGCCTCGGTGTACACGTCGTCGGGGGCTACCACCCGGTCGGCGAGACCGATCTCCTTCGCCTCGGGGGCCCGGACCTGACGGCCGGTGTAGATCAGATCCTTGGCCCTGGGCGCACCGATCAACCGCGGCAGCCGCTGCGTCCCGCCCGCACCCGGGATGACCCCGAGCAGGATCTCGGGCAGTCCCACCTTGGCGTTGTCACCGAAGACGCGGAAGTCCGCGCACAGGGCAAGCTCCAGCCCACCGCCGAGGGCGTACCCGGTCACCGCTGCCACCACGGGCTTGGGGATGCGGGCCACCTGCTCGAACGTCGCGGTGAGGTCGCTGACCCACGCCAGGATCTCGGCGTAGCCCATCGGAGCCATCTCCTTGATGTCGGCTCCGGCCGCGAACACCTTCGGGCCACCGTAGATGACGACCGCCCGGACGTCCGCGCGGGTGGTCGCCTCACCCGCCGCCGCGCGCAGCTCGCCGGTCAGCTCGCTGTTGATGGCGTTCATCGGAGGCCGGTCCAACCTGATCGTGCCAATACCGTTGTCGACCTCGAAGTGCACGACCGCCACCGACCGACCTCCCTGTCAGCTCTCACGTGTTCCCACACATGCGGGTTGCCACATGCCGGGACCCTGGACGCACCTTAGGCCCTAACCGCTCGATCTTCATCGGATACGTGGCCATTACCTTCCGTAACTTCCTGTGACCTCCCGGCGTCCGCCTCCCGGCGTCCACCTCCCGGCGTCCACCTCACGCCACGCTCCCGGCATCCGCTCGCCGGCCGGTGGGATGTCCATCCGCGAGCGGCGGCATCATTCGGCAGCTACCGTGACGGACGTGACGACATCGATCTCGGTTCGTGACACCGTCAACCGGTCCGACCGCACCCTGCCCGGGTCGCCCGAACCGCTCGGGGTCCACTGGGACGGATCGGGTGTGAACGTCGCGGTGGCCGCACCGAACGCGGACGCGGTCGAGATCTGCCTGTTCGACGCCCGGGGGAACGAAAGCCGCTACCGGTTACCCGAACGCGACGGCGGGGTGTGGCACGGCTACCTGCCGGGCGTCGGACCGGGCCAGCGCTACGGGCTGCGGGCGCACGGCCCGTACGCCCCCGAACGCGGCCTGCGCTACAACCCGGCCAAGCTGCTCATCGAGCCCTATGCCCGGATGCTGACCGGCGGCCTTGTCCCCCATCCCGCGATCTCCGGTTTCCACGAGACCGACCCGTACTCGGCCGGCTCGGACGGGCGCAACTCCGCGCCTTTCGTCCCGCAGGGCATCGTGATCGACAACCGGCAGGTCCCGACCGGTGACCGGCCAGGCATCCCCTGGCCCGAGACGGTCGTCTACGAGCTGCACGTGAAGGGCTTCACCAAGGCGCACCCGAGCGTCCCACCCGCGCAGCGCGGCACCTACGCGGGCCTGGCGCACCCGGCGGTCATCGACCATCTGCGCACCCTCGGCGTCACCGCGGTCGAACTGCTGCCGGTGCACGCGCACGTCTCCGAACCGATGCTGGCCCAGCGGGGCCTGGTCAACTACTGGGGTTACAACACCCTGGGTTTCTTCGCCCCGCATCCCGGCTATGCGGCCACGGACGACCCGGTCGCCGAGTTCCGCGCGATGACCCACGCCCTGCACACGGCCGGCATCGAGATCATTCTCGATGTGGTGTTCAACCACACCGCCGAAGGCAGCGAACGCGGCCCGACGCTGTCGCTGCGCGGGCTGGACAACGCCACCTACTACCGTCTGGAGCCCGGCGACCCACGCCGGTACCGGGACATGACCGGGTGCGGCAACACGCTGAACACCTCCTCCCCACACGTGGTGAGGCTGATTCTGGACTCGTTGCGCTACTGGGTGAGCGAGATGGGCGTGGACGGGTACCGGTTCGACCTGGCGACCGCGCTCGCGCGCAACCCCGACGGTTTCGACCCGGCCGCGCCGCTGCTGACCGCCATCCACGCCGACCCGCTGCTGTCGACCGTCAAACTCATCGCCGAACCGTGGGACGTCGGCTGGGGCGGCTACCAGGTCGGAGCCTTCCCCGCGCCGTGGGCGGAGTGGAACGGCCGCTATCGCGACACCATCCGCGCGACCTGGACGCGGGGTGCGTCCGGCGTGGCCGACCTCGGTTACCGGATCACCGGCTCGAGTGATCTCTACCAGCACTCGGGCCGACGGCCATGGGCGTCGGTGAACTTCGTCACCGCACATGACGGCTTCACCCTCGCCGATCTCGTCTCCTACTCCGACAAGCACAACGAGGCCAACGGCGAGGGGAACCGCGACGGCGAGGCCCACAACAACTCGACGAACTGCGGGGTGGAAGGCCCGAGCGGCGACCCGGACGTGCTGGCCTGCCGGCGCCGTACCCGCCGCGCCCTGCTCGCGACGCTGCTGCTGTCCGCGGGCGTGCCGATGCTG
>NZ_CADDZT010000088.1:57317-58317 GCF_902812655.1 Candidatus Frankia meridionalis
GGGGCTGGTGATGCAGCGGACCGTATGCCGACCGTTCTCTTCGGCGAGTTCGAAGAACCGCTGGTACAGCGCAGCGGCGACACCATGGCGACGCAGGGCCGGGTCGACCCCGACGAAGTGGATGTAAGCCTCGTCGGGAGCGGTCTGGGACAGGAATCCGACGAGGAAGGCCATCAACCGGCCATTGTCATTTTCGACGATATAACCACTCGTGGTGAAGTGCTGGAAGAACAGCCGGGGCAGCAGCGACGCGCGCCGCAGTGACCCGGCCCTCCCCTGGAATCCGGCCCACCAGTCGTCCATGACCGCGAGCACCCGAGGATGATCCGCAGCCTGCGGGTGGCGCAACGTCAGACCGGGCGGGAAGTCCGTCGACATGGTCCAAGACTGGCATACTTCATGCCCCGACGACACAGGTCCATCGCTTAACGTTATTATTCGATCACCCGAACCCAACAAACATACTAATCGATCTTGAAATTAGCATGTTTGTTGGATACTTGGCAGGTTCCGCGGGACACACCGGACGCGAGGCGCACCGCTACCGCAGGAGCTGGCGGGCGATGACCATCCGCTGGATCTGGTTGGTGCCCTCGTAGATCTGGGTGATCTTGGCGTCCCGCATCATGCGCTCCACCGGGAAGTCCCTGGTGTAGCCGTAGCCGCCGAACAGCTGGACGGCGTCGGTGGTGACCTTCATCGCCGTGTCACTGGCGAGACACTTGGCCGATGACGAGAAGAAGGTCAGATCGCGCTCGCCACGCTCGGCCTTGCCCGCCGCCACGTACACCATCTGGCGGGCGGCCTCCACCGCCATGGCCATGTCGGCCAGCATGAACTGGACGCCCTGGAACTCCGAGACCGGCCTGCCGAACTGCCGGCGTTCCTTCACGTAGCCGATCGAGGCGTCCAGCGCACCCTGGGCAAGACCGACCGCCTGCGCGCCGATGGTGAGCCGGGTGTGGTCGAGGGTGCGCAATGCGGTCGAGAACCCCGTGTC
>NZ_CADDZT010000088.1:58608-72306 GCF_902812655.1 Candidatus Frankia meridionalis
TTGATGCCGAGTTTGCGTTCCTTCGTCCCGACCGAGAAACCGGGATCGTCCGCATGGACGACGAACGCCGAGATTCCCTTCGGGCACTTCTCCGGGCTGGTAACCACCATCACCGTGTAGTGGGTGGAGACCCCGGCACCGGTGATCCAGCACTTGGTGCCGTTCAGCACGTAGTCGTCACCGTCGCGGACCGCCCTGGTCCGCATCGAGGCCGCGTCGCTGCCGGCCTCCCGCTCGGAAAGGGCGTAGGAGAACAGCGCCTCCCCGCTCGCCACGAGCGGAAGGTAGCAGCGCTTGAGGTCCTCCGAGCCCGACAGCAGCAATCCGGTCGTCCCGAGCTTGTTCGCGGCGGGAATCAGCGAGGACGACATGCACACCCGAGCGATCTCCTCGACCACGATCGCGCCGGCCAGGGCGTCGGCACCGACCCCGTCATAGGCCTCCGGGATGTGCACCGCGTGCAACTCCGCGGCCTTCATCGTCGCATAGACGTCCCAGGGGAACTCCCCTGTCTCGTCGATCTCAGCCGCACGTGGCGCGATCTCGGACTCGGCCAGTGAACGGACCGTCTTGCGGAGAACCTCGTGCTCCTCCGGGAGCTGGTATGCCTCGAAACCCATCGCCCGCCTCCGCTCCCCCACCCGACAGCCAATCCTAGGTCTGCCGGAAGCCTCCGGCGACGCGAAAACCCATGATCGCGCCGCCTTCGGCCGGGGGCTCTGTCTGGTGGGAGCCGGCGCACAGCCGTGCCGACCCCCACCTCAGAGATGAGCCCGCGGTGTTCAGCCCGGGTTCGCCACGAGCCCCAGCTCCGCCGGTGAGGCAAGCAGCCGGTGGCGGGGCAGCACCCGGACGGTGTAGCCGAAGGACCCGGTCCGCCGCATGGGGATGGTGCCCTCGAACCGCAGGCCACCACCTTCGCTGTCGCCGACATGGGCCAGCGACAGGCTGGCGGGGTCGAGCAGCCGGTCGGCCTCGTCGATGCGGCCGTAGGACGCCTGGACGTCCACGTCGTCGAGGCCGAGCCCGCCGAGCTCGACCGTGGCCCGCACCACCAGTGACTGGCCGACCTGCGGGGTGTCACCGAGCCCGGCCGAGTCGACGTTGATCACCTGGACGCCCGGCCAGGCCGCCCGTACCCGCGTCTTCCACGCCGCCAGGTCCCGCGCGCCGACCAGCCCGTCGGCCGCGGCCACCCGCGCCGAGGCACCGGCGGGGATGTAGTACCGCTCCACGTACTCGCGCACCATGCGGGTGGCGAGCACCTGAGGCCCGAGCGTGGACAGGGTGTGCTTGACCATCGACGTCCAGTGCCGCGGAGGTGCGCCCGCGCCGGCGACGTCGTAGAAACGCGCGGCGACCGTGTTCTCCAGCAGGTCGTACAGCGAGGCCGACTCGATGTCGTCGCGACGGTCCGGGTCCTCCACGCCGTCCGCGGTGGGGATCGCCCAGCCGTTCTGCCCGTCGAACATCTCGTCCCACCATCCGTCGCGGATGGACAGGTTGAGGCAGCCGTTGAGCGCGGCCTTCATGCCCGACGTCCCGCACGCCTCCAGCGGGCGCAGCGGATTGTTCAGCCACACGTCCGACCCGGAGTACAGGAAACGCGCCATCCCGATGTCGTAGTCGGGAAGGAAAACGATCCGATGCCGGACCTCGGGAGTGTCGGAGAACTGCACGATCTGCTGGACGAGCTGCTTTCCGCCGTCGTCGGCCGGGTGCGCCTTGCCGGCGATGACCATCTGGACGGGCCGCTGTGGGTGCAGCAGCAGCCGGGTGAGCCGTTCCCGGTCACGCAGCATCAGGGTGAGCCGCTTGTAGGAGGGGACCCGGCGGGCGAATCCGATCGTCAGGATGCCCGGGTCGAACACTCCGTCGACCCAGTCCAACTCGCCAGGTGCGGCGCCACGCTGCAACCAGGACACCCGCAGCCGGCGACGGACCTCGGCCACGAGGCGTTCTCGCAGGTCCCGGCGCAGCGCCCAGACCGCCTCGTCCGACACTCGGGCGATCTTCGCGAACCCCTCGCCGTCGTCGTTCAGCGGAGAGGGACCGAGCTCCCGGTCGGCCAGCTCGATCACGTCCCGGGAAACCCAGGTGGGCGCATGCACACCGTTCGTGACCGAGCCAATCGCGACCTCGGCCGGGTCGAACCCTGGCCACAGGCCCGCGAACATCGCGCGGCTGACGATCCCGTGCAGCTTGCTGACCCCGTTGGACCGCTGGGCAAGGCGCAGGCCCATGTGAGCCATGTTGAACACGTTCGGGTCGGACTCGGCCCCGAGCTGGAGCACCCGGTCGACGGGCACTCCGGGCCAGGCGTTGTCCTCGCCGAAGTGGCGGGCCACCAGGTCCCGGGGAAAGCGGTCGATCCCGGCAGGCACAGGGGTGTGTGTGGTGAACAGGGTCCCGGCCCGCGCCGCCTCCAACGCCTCGTCGAAGCTCAGACCGGTCTCGGTCAGCTCCCGGATACGCTCCAGGCCGAGGAATCCGGCGTGGCCCTCGTTCGTGTGGAACACCTCGGGCGCCGGGGCGCCGGAAACCGCCGAGTAAGCACGCAAGGCCCGGACCCCACCGATGCCCAGCAACATCTCCTGCAACAGGCGGTGGTCGGTACCGCCGCCGTAGAGGCGGTCGGTGACGCCTCGCTCGGCCGGCTGGTTGTCCTCGACGTCGGAGTCCAGCAGGAGCAGCGGGACCCGTCCGACCTGCGCTTTCCAGATCTGCGCATGCAGGGTACGGCCTTCGGGGAGCCCGACCGCGATCTTCACGGGCGCGCCGGAGGCGTCGGTGAGCTGGGTCAGCGGCAGCCCGTGTGGGTCGATTCCGGGATAGCGCTCCTGCTGCCAGCCGTCGCGGGACAGCGACTGGACGAAGTAGCCGGCCCGGTACAGCAGGCCCACCCCGACGATGGGCACTCCCAGGTCGCTGGCGGTCTTGAGATGGTCGCCCGCGAGAATGCCCAGGCCACCGGAATACTGCGGCAGCACCTCGGTGATGCCGAACTCCGGTGAGAAATAGGCGATCGCTTCCGGGGCATCGGCCAGCGACTGGTACCAGCGTGGTGCGGTCAGGTATTCCTGCAGGTCGTCGGCGGCGTCTCCGATGCGGCGCACGAAGCGTCGGTCGCCGGCGAGGCTTTCAAGGCGCTCGTGGTCGACCTCGCCGAGAAGCCGAACCGGGTCCCCCTTGCAGGCACGCCACAGCTCGGGATCGACGGACTCGAAAAGATCCAGTGTCTCCGGGTGCCACGACCAGCGGAGGTTCAGCACAAGCTCACCGAGTGGGGAAAGCTGCTCGGGGAGCTGCGCACGGACGGTGAAGCGTCGAAGGGCTCTCACGAAGTTGTGAGCCTAGACACCACCGGTGGACGGAAAACACCGGGGTACCAGGAGTTCTTGATCATCTGGCGGTCCTTTCGCGGATCTTCGGAGCCTCCGGCTACCCCAACGGCTCTAGTCGTCCGAGGCAGCGGTGGCGACCTTGGCCGACAGGACCGCCATCACGGCAGGGTCCCGCAATGTCGTGACGTCCCCGAGCTCGCGTCCCTCGGCAATGTCCCGCAGCAGCCGCCTCATGATCTTCCCGGATCGCGTCTTCGGGAGATCCTCGGCCCAGATCACCCTCCTGGGACGAGCAAGCTTGCCGATCCGCGTGGCCACATGCTCGCGGATGTCTGCGACCATGGCGTCGTCGCCGACACGGTCCCCGGCCAGCGTCACGAACGCGACGATGGCCTGGCCGGTCTGCTCGTCCGTCTGCGCGACGACCGCCGCTTCGGCTACCGCCTCGTGCGCGACGATCGCCGACTCGACCTCGGCGGTCGACAGGCGATGCCCCGACACGTTGATCACATCGTCAATCCGACCGATGATCCAGAAATAGCCGTCGGAATCCAGCCGGGCGGCGTCCCCGACGACGTACACCGTCGGACCGAACCGGGAGAAGTAGGTCTGCACGAACCGGTCGTCGTCCCGGTAAAGGGTCCGCAGCATGGACGGCCACGGTCTGGTGATGACCAGGATGCCGGTGCCCTCGGTGACCGGCTCGCCGTCCTCGGACAGCAACGCCGGCGCGATGCCGGGCAGCGGAGTCGTCGCCGAACCCGGCTTGGTCGACGTCACCCCCGGCACCGGCGAGATCATGATCGCGCCGGTCTCGGTCTGCCACCAGGTGTCGACAATGGGGCAACGACTACCGCCGATCACCGTGTGATACCACAGCCACGCCTTGGGATTGATCGGCTCGCCCACCGTGCCGAGCAACCGCAGCGAGGACAGGTCGTGACGAGCCGGGTACCGCGGCCCCCATTTGATGCAGGTACGGATGGCGGTCGGAGCCGTATAGAAGATCGTGACCTTGAACTCCTCGATGATCCTCCACCAGATGTCCCGGTCGGGATAGTCGGGAGCCCCTTCGAACATCACGCTGGTCGCGCCGTTGGACAACGGCCCGTAGACGATGTAGGAGTGCCCGGTGATCCAGCCGACGTCCGCCGAGCACCAGTAGACATCCGAGGACGGGTCGAGATCGAACACGAGGCGGTGGGTGTAGGTCGCCCCGGTGAGATAACCACCCGTGGTGTGCAGGATGCCCTTGGGCTTGGCCGTGGAACCGGAACTGTAGAGGATGAACAGCGGCTGCTCGGCGTCCATCGGCTCGGCCGGGCACACCGGATCAGCCTGCTCGCACAGCTCGTGATACCAGACGTCACGGCCCGCGAGCATCGGAGCGGGCGTACCGGTCGAACGGACCACGATGATGTGCTCGAGGGCTTTGCAACCACCGAGTTCGGCATCCACCGCCTCCTTGACCGCCACCGTCCGGCCCTTGCGGCGCGCCCCGTCCACGGTGATCAGCACCTTGGCGTCGGACACTTCCATTCGCTCGATCACCGCGGACGGGGAGAACCCCCCGAAGACAACGTTGTGCACGGCGCCGATCCGGGCGCAGGCCAGCATCGCCACCACGACCTCGGGAATCATCGGCAGGAAGATCCCGACCACGTCGCCCTTGCCGACCCCGAGGCCTTTCAGCCCGTTCGCCAGGCGCTGCGTCTGCGCCAGCAGGTCGGAATAGGTCAGCGCGCGCCGCTCCCCTTCCTCCCCGACCCAGTGGAATGCGACCTTGTCCCCCCGGCCGGCGGTCACATGCCGGTCCAGGCAGTTCCGCGAGACGTTGAGGCGACCGTCGGTGAACCACCGGTAGAACGGCGGATTGCGGTCATCCAGGACGGTTGCGAAAGGCGTGTCCCAGTCCAGCAAGGTACGGGCCTTCTGCGCCCAGAAGGCCACCGGGTCGGCGGCCGCCTCGACAACGTCGGCTTCGTGGTCGGCTTCGTGGTCGGCTTCGTGGTCGGCTTCGTGGTCGGCTTCGTGGGACCCACGGGAGACGAAACCGGCCGGCGGATCGAAACGGTCGACCGACAGCAGCCGCTCGAGTTCCTTCTCGAGGCTGGTCTCGTCCAGACCGGCCGGATCCAGACCGGTGCCGTCCGCGGTGCTGGTCAACGTGTCCTCCTGCGTCCGGGTGCCGTCTCGTCCGCATCCGGGTGTACCACGAAGCGCTCCCGGGGCACAGCGTCCGCCGCGGTGACGCCGGTCGGGATGGCAGATCTACCCGTCAACCGGCGTGCACGGGCATTCCCTCGGCCGGTACGTCCTCCTTACCTGCCCGGACGAGAACAACGATTGTCACCAACGCGATCAGGATCATCACCGCGCCCCAGACGAACGCCGTGGTGTAGCCGGAGATCTGTGCCTGGGCCTGGCTGTCCGGGCCGGGCCCGTGCTTGACGAGGTAGTTCGTCACGGCGGTGGCGAACACGGTGTTGAGCAGCGCGGTACCCAGAGATCCGCCGACCTGCTGGGTGGCGTTGACCAGTGCGCTGGCCACACCCGCGTCATGGGGTTCGACACCGATGAGCGCAAGGCTCGACATCGGGACGAAGACAAGCCCAAGCCCGATGCTTATGAGCAGTTCGCCGGGCAGAACGTGGCTGACGTAACCGGTGTCGAGGCCGATCCGCGTCAGGTAGAGCAGCCCGACCGCGCTGAGGACGGTTCCACCGACCATCGGGATCTTGGGACCGGTACGTGGCAGAAGCTGACTGGCGATACCGGCCGACACGATGATCCCACCGCTGAAGGGAAGGAAGGCGAATCCCGTGCGCAGCGCGCTGTAGCCGAGACTCGCCTGGAAGTAGTAGGTGAGGAACAGGAACATGGCGAACAGACCGCCGCCGATGAGCAGCGAGGAGATGAAGGACGCGCCGCGGTTGCGTTCCCACGCCACCCGCAGTGGGAGCAGCGGTGCGGCACTGCGGGCCTCGATGACGACGAACGCGACGAGCAACGCCACAGCCGCCGAGAGGAACCCGAGTGTGACCGGTGAACTCCAGCCGTCCTCAGCCGCCTTGGTAAAACCGTAGACCAGGCTGACAAGTCCGGCGGTGACCGTGATCGTTCCTGGGATGTCGTAGCGTGCCTTGCCCTCGGCCCTGCTCTCCCGCACTATCGGCAGCGCCGCGGCGGCGGTGAGCACTGCGATCGGGATGTTGACCAGCAGGCACCAGCGCCAGGAGGCGAACTCCGTGAGGACGCCGCCGAGGATAAGCCCGATCGCGGCACCACCGCCGGCGATCGCGCCGTAGACGCCGAAGGCCCGGGCGCGTTCCTTGCTTTCGGTGAACGTGACCGTGATCAGGGAAAGTGAGGCCGGCGCGAGAACCGCCGCGAACGCCCCCTGCAACGCACGGGCGGCGAACAGAAGCGAGGCGTTCGGGGCGAGACCGCCGAGCGCGGAGGCCAAGGCGAAGCCAAGCAGGCCGCCGACGAAGGCACGCTTACGCCCGACGAAGTCGGCAATCCGGCCGCCGAGAAGCAGCAGGCCACCGAATGCCAGGGTGTACGCGGTGACGACCCACTGCCGATCGGCAACCGAGATGTCCAGATCGGCCTGAGCCTTGGGTAGGGCGATGTTCACGATGGACGCATCAAGTACGATCATCAGCTGAGCTACGGCGATGATACTGAGCGCGAGCCACCGTTGGGGATCGCGCCCATCCGGCGGCTCCACTCCGGTGCCGTCATATACACGTTCGGTGATCGTTGTCACAGATGCTCCTTGAACGGCCAGGCTGGCCAGCGACGGACGACTTCGGGTGTCGAGGACCCGGAGTCAAGGGGACCTGGTGTCAAGGGACCCAGAGTCAGGGGGACCCGACTTCAGGAGACGCGACTTCAGGAGACGCGACTTCAGGAGACGCGACTTCAGGAGACGCGACTTCAGGAGACGCGACTTCAGGAGACGCGACTTCAGGGAACGCGACTTCAGGAGACGCGGCGCCAGTGACTATCAGCGCCCACCGCGGTCATCAGCGGCAGGAGCACGTCATCGACCATATGTTCGATGAACGCATCATCGAGGGCTTCACCGGTGATCAATAATCGGGAGAAGACCATCGCGGGGGCCAGCTCGTTGAAGACGTCGGCGGCTGCGGGCGAGCACAATTCACCCCGAGCGACAGCACGCTGCACGATGAGCTCGCCGACGCAGCGTTTCGCCTCGATCATCTGGGACCGCAGCGTTGCCGCGAGATCGGGCGACTTTCGCATGGCGAGCAACACGCCGGCCATCAGCGCGGCGTCGTCCCGGGAAACATGATCGATCATCTGGTGGGCGGTGTCCAGCATGTCGCCACGAAGGCTGCCGGTGTCCGTGGGTCCGATGTCGTCGACGCCCCGCCGGCGGATCGCCTCGACGACGAGCTCGTCCTTGCCGGTCCAGCGCCGATAGATCGTCGCCTTGCTCGCCCGTGCCCGGGCCGCGATCGCGACCATACTCATCCGCTCATAGCCGACCTCGACGAGCAGCTCAAGGGCCGCGTCGAGGATGGCCTGCTCGCGGGCCTCGTCCCGGGGGCGCCCTCGTCCGGCGCCACACGGTCGCAGGGAAGTCATCACAACCAGCACCCCCTCCAGGCGTGGACTCTTTCAAAACAGTACGGTACTGTACCTAAAATTTAGAGCGTCTCGACAGTGGCGATGCTCACAAACAGCTTTCCGTAGGCGACAGAAGGCAACAGCGTCCCGCCAGGTTTGTCCGTCGATGTCGGTGACATGCGATCGCCAGTCCGCGATGATTGCCGGAAACGTCCACCGAACCTCAGGAGCCTGTGACGCGATGACCGCCGAGGGCGATTCGAACGAGGTCAGATCACCGTTGACCATCCTGATGGCCGACGATCGGGTATGGGTGATCCACGATGACAGCGACCCGGCGAACCAGGTGTGGAAGGTCATCGCAGTCGCCCCCGACGCCAGCATCAACGAGATGCGCGCGGGGCTCGCCGCGCTACCGGCGAACCTGCGCTACGTCGGTTCCGAGAACACTCCCGGTGAACGGGTCATGGTGTTCATGCGACCCGGCGGCGTAGTCCCCCCCGGTGTCACGCCCGGGGGGGTCACCCTCGCCTTCGGCCCCAACCCGAAGAAGCCCGAATAACAGGAAGGCCAACACCCGGCCAAAGGAGGCGCGACCATGCCTTTCGCGCGCCTCCGGAGGCCATACAGAGACCAACCCGGCCAAAGGAGGCGCGACCATGCCTTTCGCGCGCCTCCGGAGGCCATACAGAGACTAGCCCGATACGAGTTCGGCCCCGAGAATCTCCAGGATCTCCTGCCCGCCGAGCAGGCCCGACCCGACCGTGACCCGCAGGTTCGGCTGCGTCCAACCGCCTTCGTGCAGCTCACCGTGGGCAGGGCGAACAGCCACGTCGGCACCTGCGAGCATCCCCCGGTCCAACAGGGAGTCCCCCGCGGCAGCCACCCGGGCATCCCCGACCCGGCGCACCACCTCGGCGAGCGCCGCCTCCTTCGTCAGGACAGCCGGCACCAGGTAGACCTTGCGTCCCTGCACGGACAGGGTCCACCCGTCGGCGGCAAGCCCCGCGGCCAAACCGGAAAGATCGGGGACGCCGGCGCGTTCGTAGGCAACCAGGTAGACGAACAGGTCGTCGGCGACGCGGCTCGTCCGAACCCAGCCGTCAGCGGCGAGGCGGTCCGCCGCGACCTGGACGTCGGCGAGCGGGCAGGCCTGCGCGGCGATCCGGCCACGGACCCGGGCCGCCCAGTCCGCATCCGGCCGGCCGTCGACCAGCAGATGCCCACCGTTCGCCGCGATGGCATACCGGGGACGCACCCCGAGATCCACCCGCGCGTACTGCGTCCGGGTGCGGGTCGTAACCGGGACGAGGGTTGCCGCCGCGTCCAGTTCCGCGATCAGTTCAGCGGCCCGGACGGTGCAGAACGCGGCCGGTTGGCCGTCGATGTGCTCAACCGTCACCAGATCGGGCTCACCGGCCCCCGGGGCCAGGCGGAACGACCGCCGACTGTAGATCAGCGTCTGGTCCAGGTCACATGCAAGCAGCCAGCGCGGACCCGAAGGGGCTCCGACCGACGATGGCAGGGTTGTCCGCGTATCAATGCCCAGACTGTAAGCCGCGGATGCGCGGACAAGCCAGGTAATCGCAGAAAGTTACCACACGCATGCGTGGACCAACCGTCACCATGGCTCGATCGACCATGTGTTCTTCCGCGACAGCCCACCGGCTGCTCGATCTGTTCTCCGGTTGTCTGTCGGCCTACCGTTCAGCACCGGGGTTCCCCCCGCCCCTGGCGTCGTCGTCCGGCACGGACCGCACGCCCGGATGCCGCCTGCCTGCCGGGCCCTGCGCGAACGTGGTCAACAACGTGGTGGTGACGGTGGTCACGAAGTTCTGGACCACGGGTCCGGTCGCGCCGGGTCCGCACACGTCGGTCACCGCACACACCCACGCGCTGGTCCCCGAATCGAAAACTCCCGCGTCCGAGTCGGCGGTGTAGTAACTGACGTCGGAATGGTCGGGACGGCCACGGCAGACGACCGGTGAATGGGAGAGAACCTCGATCCGCGGCGGTGTCGGATAGGCAAGGTCGACCCGGTCGTACTCGGATCCGATCATTCCCGGAATCCGGCTGCCGGTGGTCACCCCGGTTCCGGCGAACAGCCAGTGCCCGGGGTCGCGGACCACGAGGTCGGCGTGCACCGGGTTGCACTGGTACATGCCGCCGGTGAGCGAGCTCTCCGGGCTCGCCTTCGGCGGGGCCGGCCAGTTCGCGGTCACGGACACGTCCCCGACGGCGTTCAGCGGGTCCTCGGCGGCGACCTTGTAACCGGTCTCCAGCCGGTCCGGCCCGAACGCCGTCGGACCGAGCCGAATTCGTCGGAACACCGCGTTCGCGCCGAGAAAGGCCAGATTTACCCCCTGGTCACGGGCCCGCGTCAACGCTTCCCGCATCGCGGGCGAATAGTACTCGTCATGTCCCATGGAAACGACCGCACGGGCCCCGTCCAACAGCTGCGGATCGGCATGCAGGTCGATGTCGGTGGCATAGGCGACGGGCAGACCGAGCTTCTCCGCGAGGATGATGACGGGGGCTTCGTTACCGGTGAAGTCCGCGGCACCGTCGCCATAGTCGTACGGCCGGTCGAATGACACGACCCGCGCCCGGTCGTCGAACCCCTTCGGCCCGTGGTAAAGGCTGTAGCCACCCCAGGCGTTGTATGCCTGCCAGGTCGTCACCGCGGCCAGCATCACCACCCGCCCGGACGTCGTCAGGCTACGGACCGTCAACGGAATATACGTCTGGAACCCGTCGGCGTCGTCCAGACGTATCAGATACGCGCCGGGTGGCCAGCTTCTCGTGTCGAATGTCGTGGTCGGCGTCCAGGACGTGCTGATCGTGTTCGCCTTCGGGTCGTGGGCCGCGGGGGCCTGCACCCGGCCGGGTAGTGGGCCGACTGCGGTGACCAGACGGCACGTCCGTCCGCCATACCAGCCGATCCGGAAGACCGACGCCTTGAGGGTGGCCGCGGTCGTGGACGCGAACAGGCGAACGTTGTCCCCGGACCGGACGCTGGTGCGGTCAAGCCAGCCCTCCACCGCGTGGTTGTAGCCGAGCCGGGCGAGACCGCAGTCGCCGCCGGGCTTCGCGTTCTCCGCCCGGACGTCGAGCTCGGCGCTCGCCGGGTCGGTCGACGCACCCGGCGAGGCCGCCCCTGCGAGCGCACCCCGGCCGTCGTGGTCGGCTGCGTCGGTACCGCCTCTGGTGGTACCGACGCTGCACCCGACGAGGACGGCCGCGAGCACGAGGGCGATCGCGACGGTGACGGGCGTGAGCCACGTAGCCGGCCCGCGCCGGCTACGGCACGGGTTTCTATGAGCGGGCATGTGGACCATCCTCGTCGGTGTCGCCTTCGCCGCCGGTGTCGCCATCGCTGCGAGTATTACAGTCACCGGCTGTCCACAGCGAAAGCAGGCAGGCACCGGTTGTCCACAGATCGCCACGTACCGTTTCGGATAACCGGCGCGCCTGCAAGGCTGACGGGCATGGCCCCGGACCCCGGCCAGTACTCCTGGCAGAAGACAGCCGACAGTCAGTGCGGTGTAATCGCCATCCGCGCCGTGGTCGCTGCCGGCATGAGCCGGTCAGCGATTCGATGGCAGTTGAAATCGGGCCGATGGCAGCAACCGATGCCCGGGGTCGTCGTAACACGGCCGGAACCACTGACCCGCGTCCAGTTGCTGTGGTGCGCAATCGAGTCCGTCGGGCCGGACGCGGTTCTCGGCGGCGCCTCCGCGGCCGCGTTGGATGGCCTGCGCGGATTCGACGACGAGTACATCACTGTGTTGGTGCCGACGAGGCGACGACCAGGCCCACGACCAGGTGTCGTCATTCACCACAGCGCCCATGTCAACCCCACCCAGGTGTATCCACACCATCGCCCGCGACGGACCAGGCTGGCCCGGTCGATTATCGACATGGCCAACTGGGCGGTACGCCCGGAAGACACCCACATTGTTCTTACCGCCGCTGTCCAGCAACGTCTGGTCACGGTCGATGAACTGCACAGTACGATGCGGAACCGTGGGCCGATCATTCGGAGAAGCCTGATCAGCAAGGTACTGGACAGCCTCGACCGGGAAACCGGCAACGAACCGACACGTCAGGACGGCACATTGAACAGTGCCCGATCGGGCCTGCCATCGAGCGGTTTGATGATCCCCACGCAGGAATACGGCAGATCGGCCCTTTCCTCGACATCCACCCCTTTGGCCTCACAGAGCGACAGGATATGAGCCAGCTCCGCCAACCGGTCGGGCGCGACAACGACCTTCCACGGCACGCGTCGCAGCAGAACCCTGGTGGTCTCGCCGACGCCGGGCTTGACCAGACCGATATTGGCGATCCCGTAATCCCGCGCCAAGGCCTCGACCGCCCGCCACCCCGCCCAGGTCGAGGTACGGTCCTCCACGCGCAGCGCCGCCTTCGTGACAGCTTCGGACGCGGCGGGAAAGGCGTCCACCACGGCTTCGACATACCGGCGGGAGTAATCCCGGTCCGCCAGGTGCCGATAGTACTTCGCCCCGTGGAAGTCATCGGGGCCGATCAGCGCCGGATTGAGCACGGTTCTGCTCACCAGGCCGGAGACCGTGGAGTTCAGGCAACTGTGCGGGATCAGGAAGTCATCCCGGGTACCGTAAATCGACGTGCAGTGACCCGGGTCCGAGATCACAGCCATGGAGCCGTCCACTCCGAGGTCGCGGGCCGCGGCCTGGAGAACCTTGAGAATTGCGCCCTTGCCCGTCCAGCCGTCGACGAACTGGAGCGCTGTCCGGTCGTGGCGATCCAGAATCCACCGCACCGCGTTCTCGTCGAGTCCCCGATCCTTGATGACGGAAATCGAATAGTGAGCCAGGTCGAGCCCGTGCCTCCACAGCGCCCAGCGCCGCATGAGGATGCCGGCCGGTGTACCGGCCCGTGCGAGCGACACGATGACAGGCTTCTCCCGCGTTGCCAGCACGAGCTCGGTGGCAACGCCGACCGCGGTGGCAACCCGTACCGCCGAACGCGCGAGGGCACTCTCGAAGAGTGCGAGATAGGCGTCCGACGGTTCGTATTCGACCGGCAGGTCCTCGGAGTAGTGGCGGCCCTTGGAGAAATCCTCCTCGCGGTCCTCGGTGGGGCGTTCCAGCGGGACGTCGCTGAGATCCTTCAGCAGGAAAGTGACGTCCGCAGGGTCGTACGAACCGGAACCCACCGTGCCCGGGATGGTCCCCGGCACTGCGCCGCCACCCACCACTGCGCCATTACTTACTACGGCGCCATTACTTACAACTGCGCTGTCACTCAACGTGTCCCCCTCGCGAGCCCGGTCGGCCAGGCCAGTGGACGCCCGGCCGGACCCCTCGTCGGAATCGTCACCACCGTCACCGGTGCGCATCGGCGCAGCATCCCCACCATTCCGGACACGTCCATGCCCGCGGCACCCCCGTCGACCCGGCCGTTCGCGGCCGAGTCGACCACCACGACGATGTCGTCATACAGACCGGGCCGGACGTTGTAGACCCGGCTCACCCGCTCGGGATCATCCGGCGCCGGGAACGTCAGCGCACACCGGATCGCATAGCCCTCGGCGTCGATCGGGTAGACCGGCGAGCGGGTCGTCGAGTGGTAGACCACCTCTCCGGGGAGGATCTCGTCGAGTGCGCTCCCGATCCGCAACGGCGTGTACATCAGCTCCTCGGTGCCCAACACCAGGACGCGCCCGGTCGGGTCGCTCAACACCGCGGCAACCTCCTCGGCCACCGCCGGC
>NZ_CADDZT010000088.1:72660-75536 GCF_902812655.1 Candidatus Frankia meridionalis
CCCAGCCGTCGGCCACATCATCGCCGTGGCGGGCCCGAACCGCTTCGGCGCGCAGGGCCACATCGTCCGGGATCACCAGCTCCCCGGACAGCAGCGACACCACCCGGACGGGCACGCCGAGATGGTCCGCCAGCTCATCGAAAGCACGCCGGGCCTGCGGCGGCCGGGCGTCGAACAGGGTGGCCACCGTGTACGAGGGCCGTGCCGCGAAAGCATGCAGCGCACGGATCGTACCCAGCGCGGTCCGACCGGTCGACAGTTCGTCGTCCACCAGGACCAGCGGTCGGGATGCCCGCACCAGATCTGGATCGGTCGGCATCAGCCAGTGGAAGGTGGCATGCGAATGCGCTTCGTCGAAGTCCAGCAGCGTGGCGGCACCAGGGACCACCCGACGGGTCGTGTGCAGATAGTCGCAGCCCGCAATGCCATCCGCTACAGCATGCCCGAGCGACGTGGCGGTCTCGCAGTAGCCGAGCACCAGCGGCGCCGTCATCGCGGGCCCGCCCTCGGATGTCCGCGGGTCTGACGAAACCCGCGGGCCTGACGAAACCTGCGCGGCGAGCAGCCGGCCGGCCGCCAACGACTCGGCCGGCCGCACCGGAAGATGCTTGCCAAGGATGCGGCTGACCAGCAGATGTGCCCGCAGCGGGTTGCGCCGCAACGCCAGTCCCACCAGGCCGTGCAGACCATCACCGACCAGATCGGACCGGATACGGATGTCAAGCCCCAGTTCGTCCCACAGCCAGTGACCTGCCGGACTCACACGACCTCCGATCGTTTTGTTGCCGCGTCCGTCACGAGGCTCCAGTCGCGGCGAGGACGTCGACGAACGTGTGTCCCTCACGCAGGACGCCGAAGGCCCGAGCCCGCCGCAGCACCCCTTCCGCCCAGGTCCGATGGGGCCGCAGCTCGTTCATCTTGTTCGCGTACTGGCTCCGGCGGACCCCTCCGGCATCGTCCGCGAGGATTGCCATCGCATCCATGTACTCCTCGTGGGTGGCAACATGCAGAGCGTGCACGGCGGGGACGTGGCTGGGATGGATCACGGTCTTGCCGAGCAACCCGTTCGCCTTGTCCAGGACCACTTCGCGGATGAGCCGGTCGAGGTCGGCGGAGACCAGCCGCAACCGCATCCGGGCACCGTCGGCACTGTCGTCGACAAGGTCAGCCTCCTCGAACGGGGTGACCCGCAGCGAACTGACGAACAGGCGTTCCGGCTGGGCGAAGTACTCCCACACCGGTCCACTCACCACGTGGTCGCCGCCGCGAGCACACACGTTGACGATGTCGGCTATGCAGTCGCGTACCACGGCGATGTCATAGATGGTCAGGTCGCGGTCCCGACGCAACCCGAACAGACCGCAGAGGTCGGTTGCGCCGAGACGCACCGCCAACACGATGTCGGCATGTTTGTCGACGAGTTCACGTACTCCGAGTAATGCCTCGGTCCGGGCTTCCCGGAAGATGACCTGAGGACTTTCCAAAACGGGCATCGCCCAGAGCATCCGGCCCACCCGTTCAGAGGCACGCCGGACCGCGACCAGCGCCGCCTCCCCGCTCTCGGGTCCGAACTTCGGCAGCACGAAACCGGCGAATGTCGCCGCCGATTCGCAATCGAGATGAGCGGCCAGGCGTGGTATCTGCTCGGTATTGCGAACACGGACGAACAGCAACGGGGGTCCGCCACCCGTTGCCGGCGGATTCTCACCGAGGTCACGCAGAGCGGTGATCACGTTCGCCTCGGCCGCGGAGACCTCATGGTCTGCGATGGCGTCCTCAAGGCAGAGCACCATCGACGTCACCCCGGCGGCCACCTGCCGACGGACGTCCGCGGCGAGCGCCGGCCGGGTCCCCGGGGCGTACAGGGTGGCGCCGAGCGCTGTCGCCACCAGCCGACGGTCACCGTCCTGCCCGATCTCCTCCGGCAGGAGGTGAAACAGCGCGTCGGTCCGGTCCGCATCCAGGAAACCGAAGTGACGCACCCGTCGAACTCCCTATCGTCGGACCGTTCGGTGATCAGGGTAGAGGCTTCCATCGGCCGTCCACTCCGTCATTTGCGAGACGTCAGGCTGGCCAGAACCTACATCGACGACCCGCGGCTTTGGAGCCCAGCCCGAAAACTTGTACACGGCTGTCATGCAGGCGACAACAGGTTTTCACTTTCCGCCACCAGGACTTCCGCGGTGGATTCAGCGAACGACCAGGGAGTCATCCGCCGGATGCCGGATCGCCACCCCGCCGGAGGCCTCTTGCGCGGCCAGGAACAACCGGACACCCCAGGGAAGCTGCGCGCCCTCGAGCGAGACCTCCAGCGTCCGCTCACGGGTCGGCGGCACCTGGGTGAGCGGTGCAGCGGGCACCCGAGCCAGCACGTGCCCCTCCCCTGCCGTACGGGGCGGGAGCACCCCCGGTCGCGCGATCAGCACCAGCGCGGGCAGCGGTCCGTCCGCAACCACCTGCACGCGCAAGGTGCGACGGCGCCAACCGGACCGGGTCACCGTGTAGGTGACCGTCCTTCCCGGATGCGGCTGGGTCACCGGATGCGGCTGGGTCACCGGACGGGCCAGGATGCCCGTTCCCAGTGGTAGTGCCGTCAGGGTTCCGCCGGTCCGGACCAGCGGGTAGCAGGAGACGAAGTAGGCCAAGCCGTCGGAGGGCGCGGCCAGGCGCCAACCGCCCTTGATCTCCAGACTGGTGTTGGTGACCTTTGCCTGGAAGGCGTTCGGGTCGTCAGGCCCGGTCGGGAGCTGGTCACGACGCCACAGCACCCGAGCCTCGGTGATCCCCGGCGGCATCTGGAAGAACAGCACTATCTCCTCGCCGCGGTCGTCCGCCCGCAGGTTCCGGATGCCTTCGGCGACCAGGTGCCGTACTGG
>NZ_CADDZT010000088.1:75857-80894 GCF_902812655.1 Candidatus Frankia meridionalis
GTGGGTCGACCAGGTTGCCGCTCACGCTCGACCCGACCAGCCGCACCGAATCGGCGATCTTCGCCGGATCGATCTCGGTGTCCTGCGCTCCGACCGGGTTCCCCGACCCGGGATCCGCCACGGACGCGGCGTAGATCCGCACCTGCGTTCCGGGCGCCGCGCCCCAGCGCAGCGTCGTGGTCCCCTTGTCGGTGCTGACCTCCAGGTCCCGGACCGCCCGCGGGCGTGGGGTGACCGTCACCGCGATCCGGGAGCCCCCGGTGCGCGCGGGATGGCCGTCCACGTCCTGGAACTCGACATAAGCCCGGTAGCGGTAGGTGACGCCCGGTTGGACGGCCGTGTCGACGTACTGGCCCGCGTTCGCCCTGATCCGACGCATCGGAACCTGCACCGGTGACGAATCGTCCACGGTCCGTTCGATCGTGACCGCGTCCACCGGGCCGTCGAGCCGCCATGACAGCTTCACCCCGTCACCGATCTGCTCCGCGCGTAGGCCCGCGACATCCCGCACCACCACGAGCCCGGGTGTGCGCACCGGAACCGAACGCCTGCTGCCCACGACCGCTGTCACCTCGTGACGGACCATCACCCCGGCCGGCACCCCCGCGTCGGAAAGCTCGGTGGACCAGGTCGTACCGAGGCTGCGTTCCCGGTCCCCGACCAGCCGGACCACCCGGTAGGACAGCGGCCCGACGGCCGAGGGAGAAGCCCTCCACCGCAGCACCACGGCACCGTCCTGCTCGATCGCGGTCAGTTCCTGCGGCGGCGCGAGGGGCAGCGCCGCCAACGCCGCCAACGCCTCCTGGCTGTCGGCCACGGTGGCGAGCACCGCCGCCAGGGCGCTTTCCTGCTCCTCGGGTGGCAGCGCCCGGGCCGCCGCGACCCGACGGCGGATGACGTCCTGGTAGGCGGTGAGCTCGGCGAGCACCTCATCGGGGGTTCGCCCGTCAGGACCGGGCACGTCGGACGCCTGGGCCGCGAGCCAACGGGCCCCGTCGGTGGCCGCGTCCTCCCGCCGGGCTTCACGGTCCTCGACCAGCGCCCGCCACCCGGCGTCCGCGGCGGCCAACGCCGCCTGCACCCGGGCGCCGAGCTCGTCGGCCTGCGCGGCCGCTGACCCGCCGACCGCGGCCAACACCGGACGCGCACCCGCCAGCAGCTCGGACGCCTGCCGGGGATGGCCGTTGTCCAGCGCCCGGCGGATCGCGGACAGGGCATCAGCCGCCTGCCGTGCCTGACGCATGCTGTGCCCGCAGAACCGGCACGCCACCGCGGCCGCCTCGGTGGCCCGCCCGCACGACGGGCAGGGCGTGTACAGCTCGGTGTCGCAGTAGCGGCAGACACGTGAACCGTCCACCGGTTCCGGACGGCCACAATCCGGGCATACCACGTAGTCGACGACGGCTCCGGTCGTCACGGCCGCGCCCAGGTCCCGGGCGACGTCGAGCAGCATGGCCTTGGCCTGCGCCGCGGACAGTCCTCGCCCGGCGGCGAGGACCTCCCGCACCAGCCCCTCGAACGCGGCCGGGCCCAGCTCTCCGTCGAGGACGGCATGCTCCTCGACCCGAGGCCGGATCTCCTCACGGGCGTCAGCGACCAGCCCGGCGGTGTAGGCGGCCGGGTCTCCGTCCAGCAACCTGGTACGCACCTGCGCGAGCAGGTCGGCGGTCACGGTCTTCTCCCGGTCGAGTGGGCGCCGCTGGTTGCGTTCCAGCAGTACCTCGCATGCCGCCTGGATCCGTCCGGGCAGGGAGTCGGCCGGCACCCCCAGCAACGCCCACAGGGACGCCGTACCGGCCCTGTCCCCGTCCCGGAGCTGCCGCAGCTCGATCAGACGGTCCCGGATCTGGCGCCGAACCCCGGGTGCGAGCGGCTCGGCCTGTTCGCCTGAGCCATCCTCGATCACCTGCTCGCGGACGAGGACCGCGTCGAACTGCTCGGCGGTGACCCCGTCGGCCGAGGCCAGCCGGCGCAGCCCCGCCACCCGGGACCTGGGCACCCCACCGAAACGCTCACGGACAGTGGCCAGATTCCGGGCCACCTTCGCCAACCGCTCGTCGTTCCCGCTGCGGCGCGCCGCCAGCACCCGGGTCCGGGCCTCCTCGCGGGTCGCCGCGTCCAGCAACGGCGCCTCCCACTCGGCCCGCCGACGCACCAGGGTCGCGGCCAACGTCGCGTACCTGGCCGAGTTCCGCTGCCGCTGCAGGAACGCGGTAACGCGGGCCAGGTGCCCGCGCACCTCCGCGTCGGTGTACGCGGCGTCCGGATCCAGCGCCGCGACGAAGAACGGATCGTCAAGGTCGAGCGGGGAACGACGTTGCAGCTCCGCCAGCACACGCTGGCGGTAGCCGCTGCCGTCGAACGCCGCGCTCACCGCCCCACCTTCGTTCCCACCGCAGAGCGTATGAAGCCGGTGCCCTGACATGACACCAACCTCGACGTTCACCATATGTACCGGACAGGTTCCAGATCTGCCGGGAACTACCGCTGCTTGAGCAGGGTGACCTTCTTCGTCTCCTCGTCCCGCATCGCCTCGCTGCCCACACCCGCGGTGACCTGGAGGACGAGCGGCCGCGTCGCGCCGGGATGGGTGGCGGTGACCTGAATCGTCTGGTCCGGGCGCATGAGGAACGTCACCTCGACGGGCGTACCGCGGGGATGGCCACCAGGGATGCCGGTGATCGCCCCTTCGACGATCACCTTGTTGTCCTCCGGGACGGACGACTCCGCGCTCGTTCCCTGTTCGAACACCCGGATGTCGACCTCCGTCTGGTCGTCGGAGATCGTGTAGAAGGTCTGGGTCGCCTCGATCGGCACCGGATCGTTGCGGTGTGCCAGGAATGCCGCGACCGCCTTGCCCTTGTCCTCGGCGAAGATACCGAACCCACGCGACGTCACATTGGTGATCTTCGTCTTCACCAGGTCCACGACCGCGGTGGTGGCCAGCCCGAAGTTGCCTGCCGCGCCGGACACCGACCGCGCGACGTCGGCCGGTGCCGCCGCGTCCAGACTCTCACCGACCGCGAGCTTGCCCTGCGCGACCAGGTCGTCGAGGACGTAACGCTCCAGTTCCTTCTTCTGTCCGAACACCGCGGCCCCCTTGGCCACGGCAAGATCAGGATCGGTGAGGCGCGGACTCAGACCGAAGTTCTCAGCCAGCTTCCTGGCAACCGCCGGGCTCTTGCTCATCCCGCCGACCAGCAGGCAGACATCCACGTGGTCGGCCCCACGCTCCCTGGCCCGAGCGAGCACCGAGCCGGTCAGGTCGAGCGTGCGCTGCAACAGGGACGCGGTGATCTCCTCGAAGTCCGCCCGGGTCACGGTCACGCTGGTACGCCGACCGCCGTGGACCACCAGCACATCGACGCTGTCCCGCCCTGACAGCGCGAGCTTCGCGTCCTCCGCCGACGTCAGCAGCTCCTGCTCGTCGTAGACGTCGTCGAGGGGGTCACCGGCGTCCGGCTGCGCATCGGTGAACCGCTGCGCGAGGAAGCGCACGAGCTCGGCGTCCCAGTCGGCGCCACCCAGCTCATGGTCACCATCGGTGGCGACAACAGTGATCGCGTTCTCCGACAGCCGGATGACCGTGGTGTCGAAGGTGCCACCGCCGAGGTCATAGACCAGCACGGTGGCGTCCACCGCGCCGTCCTGGGCGAACCCGTAGGCAAAGGCGGCGGCCGTCGGCTCGTTGATGATGTCGACGACGTTCAGGCCGGCAAGCACTCCGGCGAGCTTCGTCGCCTTGCGTTCCTCGTCACCGAAATAGGCCGGGACGGTGATGACCACGTCGGTTACCGGGCTGCCGGTCGCCCGCTGCGCATCCGCGGCCAGTGCCTTGAGGACGAGACTCGAGACGGCGGGCGCACTGTACTCCTCACCGTGCACGACGAACCGCCAGTCCGCTTCGCCCATATGCCGTTTGACCAGGCTCGCCACATCGTCCGGGCGTATCCGCGACTGCCGCTTGGCCTGCGTGCCGACGACGAAGGTGACGCCACCACCGGCCGCCTCGTCGAACAGCACCACCGACGGCGTCGTCGGCTGCGACTCGATATTGCGGATGACGTCGGGGCGTCCGTACTCGTCGACCTGGGCGATGCACGAATACGTCGTCCCCAGGTCGATTCCGAACACCTTTGTTCGCGCCATGAATGTCCCTCCAACGAACCGCTCGCCACCCAACAGTCCGGGCCACCTGGATCAGTGTGCCCGAAAGACCTCCACCTCAGCCGGGCGCACCACGGTCGACTCACCACGGACGAACCCTGGCTTGACGGTGCGGGCGATCGTCCGGTCCCGGCCGGGATCGTCCGTGCCGACGCGGCGCACACCGACGTGCCGGGCCGGGTCGAAGGGCATCCCCGGAACAGCCGTGTACGGGCGAACATCCGCGGCGACGTCCATGGCCTGCAGCAACTGCTTGCGCAGGATCCCGGCAACGCTCTGGCCGTCGTCCGCGCCGAGGCTTGTCATCTGGTCATGCAGCCGCATCAACCCACGCAGCAACGGCGCCATCGCCTCGGTCAGTTCACCCGCCCGCAGCCGGGCGTTCTCCGCGTGCAACCGGTCCACCAGGTCGGCGTCGTGACGACGCAGTCTGGCGAGCTCCTCGACCCGCTGGCTCAGGTCATCCAACCGGATGGTCGCTGCGGCGCCCGCAGCGGCGATGTCGGCAGCGACAGCGGCGACAGCCACGGCGGCGGACAGTGGCTGGTCGACGTCACCAACCGGCTCGTGCTCCCCCTGAAAGTCCGCGGTCGGCTCCGGCTCGGGCTCCGGCTCGGGCTCCAGCTCGAGTTCCGGCTCCGGCTCCGGCTCCGGCTCCGACTCCAGCTCCAGCTCGAGTTCCGGCTCCGGCTCCGGCTCGGGGTCGGGGTCGGGGTCGGTATGGCGAGCTTCCGCAGAGGGGTACTCGGACGAGTCTCGGTCATCGTCCGTTCCGCCAGGCGCCTCTCCCAGCACGTCGGCCGGTGCGAGGTCGTCCGCGAACCGCTCCGCGACCGCCGCACCCGGCTCGTCAGCCGCACCCGCCTCATC
>NZ_CADDZT010000088.1:80919-92157 GCF_902812655.1 Candidatus Frankia meridionalis
ACCTCTGCATGCCGCAGACCGGCCCCGGCCCCGGACAGGTCCTGCGGGTGGCCGTTCTCGTCGCCGTCCACGCCGTCCACGCCGTCCTCGCCGTCATCCGCGCTGTCGTCCACGAGGTAGGCGGTGTGGTCAAGCGGAACCAGAGGCGGCGGGAACCAACGTGGGGCTTCGGCCTGCGGCTCCTGGCGCGGTCGAAACATCGAGTAGCGGCCGGAGTCTCCGGACGGTGGGGGTACAGGTCGAATCACGATTCGACCGTCCCGGTGCCCGCATCCGCCGCGCTGTCTACTTGCGTCCCGGTGTCCAGTTCAGACCCCATCCATAGGTTCGGTCAAGCTCCTGGTGACCGCCGACATAGCGCACCTCCCTGCTCACCACGAAGTCGTGGCCGCCCTGGTTGGTCAGCAGGGCGATCGCGCACATGCGGGCTCCGCCGGCCCGCTCGTCCAGCCGCACCTCGATCGGCGCGCCCCGGGCGGGGGTGAGCGTCACCACCGCACCCGCCTGGTCGAAGTTGGCGACACCCGAGTAGATGAAAGAGAAGACCAACAGCCGGCGGATCTCTCCGGCATGGGCGAGGTTGACGAACAGGTTCTCGCCACCGACGGCGGCCCCCGTCCTGTCATCGGCGTCGAGCTGGACGTACGGAGGCCCGTCAAAGGACCCGAACGTGTTCCCCAGCGCCTGCACCACACCTTTGCGGCCGTCGGCAAGCTCGTACATGCAGGCGAGATCGAGGTCGATACCGCCCTGCGCACCGGCCAGTATCCGCTTCAGGAAGCCGCCCGCACCACCGGCAGACGGCGTGGCACCCTGGGCATTCCAGTTGAGGTTCACGTGTAGACGCCCGCCGCCACCTTGCTTACTCAGAGAGACTGACGGTGCACTTTTGGTCAGGGTAACCTTACTCAGTGATACCGGCGGGGTCGAGCTGGATTCCTGGCCCGTGGACCGCTTGCTGTAGTCAATAGGCATGTCCGCTCCCTTGCGGTGGTTCTCCCTCCGCGAGTTTAGGCCTCATGGTGTGACGGCACCCGGCCCACGCCGATACCGCCCGGGCATCTTCGGTACTACCCCGGCCCGCTTCGGTACTACGAGCGCACCGTCGCGACCTCACGAGCCTGCTCGTCGGGATCTCCGTTCTCCCCCTCGACGGCGCGGGCCGCCCGATCCCTGTCGCGACGCAGGATGGACGACAGCAGCGCAACCCCGATGAATGCGACACCGACAAGACCCGTGATGATTTCCGGGACTTCGGTCTCGATGCTGATGGCGAGGATCACCGCAAGCGCGCCTATGGCGTAGTGGGCACCGTGCTCCAGGTAAACGTATTCCTGCAGGGTTCCCTTTCGGACGAGATAAACCGTGAGCGACCGGATGTACATCGCACCGATGCCGAGCCCGGCGGCTATCACAAAAATCTTCTGGGTAATGGCGAATGCACCCACTACGCCATCGAAGGAGAACGACGCGTCCAGGACCTCGAGATACAGGAAGAGGAAGAAGGCGGCTTTCCCGGATGCGAGGACCAGCGGATTCGGCCCGCCCGTGGACCCGGCCGCGGGTACCACCGCCACCTCGGCGGTATCGGTGGCGGCCCCGTCCTCCTGCGCGTCCTCCTCCGCCCCGACGCCACGCGCCTCGAAGAACTCCCCGAGACCACGTACGCCCAGGTAGGTGGCAAGGCCCGCGACGCCGGCGGTCAGCACCTGTTGGGTGGCGTGACCGGAGAACCCCTCGCCCACGATCAGCAGCGCGACAAGCCCGACCACGACCGACAGGACGTCGAGGTGCCCGGCCTTGCGCAGCGGCTCCTCGATCCAGCGGAGCCACTGGATGTCCCGTTCGGGATCGAACATGAAGTCCAGAAAGATCATGAAAAGGAAGATCCCGCCGAAGGCGGCGATCGATGGATGCGCGGCGTTCAACCGCGTCGCGTATTCGTCCGGGCTGTTCAGCGCGAGGTCGAGGACATCGAACGGCCCCAGGTGCGCGGTGAGCGCGACGATGACGATCGGGAACAGCAGGCGCATCCCGAACACCGCGATCACAACGCCCACCGTCAGGAAGATCTTCTGCCAGAACTCGTTCATGCGACGCAGGATCGTCGCGTTGATCACGGCGTTGTCGAACGACAGACTTATCTCAAGGACCGCCAGGATGGTAACGATGGCGGCGGCCTGCGGACCGCCGATCACGCCAGCCAGGGCGATACCGATCACGGTTACCGCGAGCGACCACCTGAAGATGCGCAAGGCATGCACGAGGACTCAGAACCTCCTCCGGACCGGGTCTGGCGCGGCACCGGGAGCACCACCGCGCCTCGACCCCGGTCCGGAGTGTCGAGGCATCACGTCAACTGCGCGTCAGTATGTCGAATGCACCGTGGTACGTCAGCCGCATCCTGGTGGTGAACTGCGCCGCAGCCTGGCGCAGGACTAGCGCGGCGATCGCCTTGCCGACGCCGCCCCACGGCCTGGTCCCGGGCATCGTAACCGCCCAAACCCGCGTCACGGCCCCCCGCGCCTGTTGTCGGCGTTGGGACACCGGCAACAGGCGCGGGGCACGGAGACGGTCCGAAGCTGTCCGAGCCGGATCAGACGTTGACCCCGTAGTCCCGGGCGATGCCCGCAAGCCCGGTGGCGTAGCCCTGGCCCACTGCCCGGAACTTCCACTCGGAACCATGCCGGTAGACTTCACCGAACACCATCGCAGTCTCGGTGGAGGCGTCCTCGGTGAGATCGTAACGCGCGATCTCGGCGCCCCCCGCACCGTTCACGATCCTGATGAACGCGTTGCGTACCTGACCGAAGTTCTGTTGGCGTGAATCCGCATCGTAGATCGAAACCGGGAACACGACCTTGTCGATCTCTGTTGGAAGACCGGCGAGACTCACGTTGATCGCCTCATCGTCCCCCTCCCCTTCGCCGGTCAGGTTGTCGCCCTGGTGCTCGATGGCGCCGTCCGGACTCTTGAGGTTGTTGAAGAAGATGAAGTGGCCGTCCGACAGGACCTTGCCGTCGGACCGGCAGGCAATCGCGCTCGCATCAAGATCGAAATCGGCACCGGTCGTGCTGCGCGCGTCCCACCCGAGGCCGACGACGATGTTCGTGAGGCCGGGGGCCTCCTTGGTCAGCGAAACGTTGCCACCCTTACTGAGGCTGACTCCCACTGTTCCTCCTGCTGTCGTTGCAATCGGGGCTGTCCTTATACGCCGGGGCACTGGCCGCCCTCCGCACCGAGCGCGACGCAGCCTACTGGACTCGATCACGCACACCCACGGCGACGTGGGGTCACAGGGACCTGTGTTCTGCGGGACGAACGGGACCCCACGAGGGTTCCCCCCGAGTGAGTCCGCCCGGCACGGGTATCCCCGAACGGAACCCGACAGTGGGTTCGGTTCACGCAGGGCAGTGGGCCCACCCGGCACACGCATCAACATGGAGACTTCGATCCGATGCCGACATCCCCTTCACCCGGCGGACCGCCTCCACACCACCAACACACCCCCACCCGGTGGTCCCACGCTGTTCACGTTGAGGTGCCCCCAACTGGTACAGGAGAGGCCGACTATCAAGAGGTGGTTCACCTGGATAAGGTCGCGGCGATGATCGGACGTTCGATAGGCCGGGTTGTCATCTCTGACATCAGCCCCGCCGTGTCATGTGGACACTGGCCGTCGCGGGCGGTGGAGGGTGAGATCCTTACCGTCGCCGCGACGGTATTTCGCGACGGGCACGATCTGATCGGTGCCAATGTGGCGCTGTCGGGTCCTGATGGCCGCGGGGTACCGTTCACGCGGATGCGGATGGTGGGAGCGGGCACCGACCGCTACGAGGCCGACGTCCGCGTCGATACCGAAGGCCTGTGGGGCTTCCGTATCGAGGCATGGGCCGATCCTGTGGCAACCTGGCGCCACAGCATCGAGATCAAGGTCGCGGCGGGCCAGACCGCGGACGAACTCTCGGTCGACTTCGAGGACGGCGCACGGATCCTGCTGCGGGCTCTGCCCGGGGTCCCCGAAAGCCGCCGAGCGGACGTCCAGCGAGCCATCAACACCTTACGTGACGACACTCTGACAGAGCCGCATGAGCGAATAGCCGCGGCACGCGATCCGGCACTCGTTGCGCTCCTTGACCGGTGCCCGCTGCGCGAGTTGATCACCCGTTCGCCCTTTTACCGGGTCTGGGTGGACCGGCCCCGCGCGCTCTTCGGAAGCTGGTACGAGCTCTTCCCCCGATCCGAGGGTGCGAGCCTGGACCCGCCGCGCTCGGGAACCTTCGCGACCGCGGCGCAGCGGCTACCCGCCATCGCCGCAATGGGCTTCGACGTGGTCTACCTGCCGCCGATCCATCCCATCGGCGAGGTCAACCGCAAAGGTCCGAACAACACCCTGGTCCCCGGGCCGGACGACCCGGGCTCACCGTGGGCGATCGGAAGCGAAGCCGGCGGCCACGACGCCGTCCACCCGGACCTCGGCACGATCGAGGACTTCGACGACTTCGTCTCCCGGACTCGGGGGCTCGGCATGGAGGTTGCCCTCGACCTCGCCCTGCAGTGCGCCCCCGACCACCCGTGGGCCAAGGCACACCCCGAGTGGTTCACCGTGAAGAGCGACGGCTCCATCGCCTACGCGGAGAACCCGCCGAAGAAGTACCAGGACATCTACCCGCTCAACTTCGACAACGACCCGGTCGGGCTCTACCACGAGGTACTGCGCGTCGTCCGGTACTGGACCTCGCACGGTGTACGGATCTTCAGGGTGGACAATCCCCATACCAAGCCGGTCCAGTTCTGGGAGTGGCTCATCGCCGAGGTGAAGTCGACCGAACCGGACGTGCTGTTCCTGTCCGAGGCGTTCACCCGTCCGTCCATGATGCAGGCACTCGCCAAGGTCGGATTCACCCAGTCCTACACCTACTTCACCTGGCGTAACACGAGGCCGGAGCTTGAGACCTACGGGCGAGAACTGCTCACCACCGCCCATTACATGCGCCCGAACTTCTTTGTCAACACCCCCGACATACTTCCGGGATATCTTCAGGACGGTGGTGCCGCGGCATTCAAGATTCGGGCGGTGCTGGCATCGATGATGTCCCCGACGTGGGGGGTCTACGCGGGTTACGAACTGTTCGAGAACGCACCGGTCCGGACCGGTAGCGAAGAGTACCTGGACTCCGAGAAGTACCAGTACCGGCCGCGGGACTGGGCTGGCGCCGAAGCGGCAGGACGTTCGCTGGCACCATATTTCGCCACACTCAACCGGATACGGCGCGAACATCCGGCAATGCGTTGGCTACGCAATCTCCGCTTCCACCATGCGGACAGCGAAGAGATCATCATCTTCTCCAAGCGAGTCGGGGAGGATCGGGACGACGACCGTGTCCTGGTCGTCGTCAATCTGGACCCGCACCAGGCGCGGGAGACGACCGTACGCCTCGACATGCCCACTCTCGGCCTTGAGTGGTGGGACACATTCGACATTCACGACGAGATCAGCGGGGCGAACTACACGTGGGGGCAAGAGAACTACGTCCGGCTGGACCCGGCCACGGAGCCGGCCCACATATTCACCTTCCGGCACCGGACGTGAGCGCCGGCGACACCCGTTCCGGCGACACGACTCCGGAAACCACGACTCCGGAAACCACGGTATCGGAGACCACGGCCGAGGAGCCGTCGCGTGACCCGATGTGGTTCAAGCGGGCGGTTTTCTACGAGGTCCTCATCCGGGGCTTCGCCGATTCTAATGGAGACGGCACCGGCGACCTTCGCGGGCTCACCGACAAGCTCGACTACCTGAGCTGGCTCGGCGTCGACTGCCTGTGGCTGCTACCCATCTACGAATCCCCGCTGCGGGACGGTGGATACGATATCTCCGACTATTTCCGTGTCCTGCCGGAGTTCGGGGACCTCGGTGACTTCGTCACCTTGGTGGACGAGGCCCACCGGCGGGGCATCCGGATCATCGCGGACCTGGTCATGAACCACACGTCCGACCAACATCCATGGTTCCAGGCGTCCCGGACCGACCCGGACGGCCCGTACGGCGACTTCTACGTGTGGTCGGACACGGACGAGAAGTTCCCCGAAGCGCGGATCATCTTCGTCGACACGGAGAAGTCGAACTGGACCTGGGACCCGGTGCGCGGGCAGTACTACTGGCACCGCTTCTTCTCACACCAACCCGACCTGAACTATGACAATCCAGAAGTTCAGGAAGCCATGCTCGAGGCACTCCGGTTCTGGCTGGACCTCGGCATCGATGGGTTCCGGCTGGACGCCGTCCCCTACCTGTACGTGCGGGAGGGGACGAACGGCGAGAACCTGCCGGAAACCCACGAGTACCTGCGTCGGATTCGCAAGGAAGTGGATGCGAAGTACGCCGACCGGGTCCTGCTGGCCGAAGCGAATCAGTGGCCGTCGGACGTGGTCGAGTACTTCGGCAACGACGACGAATGCCACATGGCGTTCCATTTCCCGTTGATGCCGCGCATCTTCATGGCGGTTCGGCGGGAGTCCCGCTATCCCATCTCGGAAATTCTCGCGCAGATGCCGGAGATCCCGCCGAACTGCCAGTGGGGAATTTTCCTGCGTAACCACGACGAGCTGACCCTGGAAATGGTCACCGACGAGGAACGCGACTACATGTACGCCGAGTACGCGAAGGACCCGCGGATGAAGGCGAACATCGGGATACGCCGGCGACTCGCCCCGCTGCTCGACAACAGCCGCGACCAGATGGAGCTGTTCACCGCGCTGCTGCTTTCACTGCCCGGCTCGCCGGTCATCTACTACGGCGACGAGATCGGCATGGGTGACAACATCTATCTGGGTGACCGGGATGGCGTCCGGACTCCGATGCAGTGGTCACCGGATCGCAACGCCGGTTTCTCGACGAGCGATCCGGCCCGGCTCTACCTACCGCCCATCATGGACCCCGTCTATGGTTACCAGGCGCTCAATGTCGAGGCCGAACAGAGGATGCCGACGTCCTTCCTGTCCTGGACCCGACGAATGATCGAGGTACGGAAGAGGCATCCGGTCTTCGGTCTCGGCACCTACGAGGAACTGCCCGCTTCCAATCCGTCCGTCTTCGCCTTCGTGCGGGAGTTCGGCGACGACCGCGTGCTGTGCGTGGCCAACCTCTCGCGCTTTGCGCAACCGGTCGAACTTGATCTGCGCAGATTCGTCGGAATGGTACCGGTCGAACTGCTCGGTGGGGTGGGCTTTCCACCGATCGGGGAACTGCCATATCTGTTGACCTTGCCCGGACACGGGCATTACTGGTTCGCGCTCACCAGTCCGGGGAAATTTACCCCCTGATGGACCGACACGTAAGGTCGACGAGATGAACCTCGATGATGACGCGCGGGGAGGCCAATGGTGGTAAGCGACGACTCCGATCTGATCGCCCTGCTGACCTCCTGGCTGCCGCGACAGCGATGGTTCGCGGGCAAGGGACGCACCTGGGGGAATCTGCACATCCTCCAGGACGTCCAGGTCTGCGAGCTGCTGCGACACCTCGTCGTCGAGGTTCGGTACGCCGATCGGGGACCAGCCGACCGCTACCAGATACCGCTCGTCACGAGACCGGATGCGCCCTACGGGCATGAGAGCTTCTTCCTCGGCAAGTCCGAGGACGGTCTCGTGTACGACGGCCTGCACGACCCGGACGGCAGCGCCGCCCTGCTGGCCTTCATCCAGGGGCGTCAGGCCCAGGACGGGCTCATGCCGTACACGCTCGAGGACCTGGAGACGCTGCCAGCCCACGCGGTCGGGGCCGAGCAGTCCAACACCTCGATCGTGTACGGCGACGCCTACATCCTGAAGGTCTTCCGGAGGCTGTGGGCGGGGACGAACCCGGATCTGGAGATCACCCGGGCGCTCGCGAGTGCCGGCAGTTCCGCTGTGGCCCGGCCGTTGTCCTGGCTGGACGGCACCCTCGACGGCGTCCCCACCACCTTCGCCTTCATGCAGGAGTTCATGCGCAGCGGCACCGAAGGATGGCGGCTCGCGCTCGCCAGCGTCCGCGACCTCTACGCCGAGGTGGACCTGCACGCGGACGAGGTCGGTGGCGACTTCGCGGCCGAGTCCGAGCGGTTGGGCGCCGCCACCGCGGACGTACACCGCCTCCTCGCGCAGACACTTCCGACTGCGACGAGCGACGCTGAGACGTTCCGGGTGGAATCAGCGCAGATGCACGACCGGCTGGATTCCGCGATCGAGGTCGTGTCGGACCTTCGGGCCTTCGAGCCGATGCTGCGGGACACCTACGACGTGCTGGCCCACCGGACCCGGCCGCTCAACCTGCAGCGCATTCACGGGGATTACCATCTTGGCCAGGTCCTGCGGGTCGACTCGGGTTGGGTGTTGTTCGACTTCGAAGGCGAACCGGCCCGCCCTGTCACGGACCGTACAGCACTACAGCCGGTTCACCGCGATATCGCGGGCATGCTCCGGTCGTTCGACTACGCGGCCCAGTCGCTGCTGTTGGAACGGGAGAACGAGTCCGCACTGATCTACCGCGCGCAGGAATGGGCGACCCGTAACCGTGATGCGTTCTGCGACGGGTATACCAGTACCTGCGGGCAGGATCCACGCGAGGACGCCGATCTCGTGCGGGCCTTCGAGCTCGACAAGGCCGTCTACGAAGTCGTCTACGAGGCGCGGCACCGACCATCCTGGCTGCGGATCCCGCTCGGCTCGGTCGAACGGCTGACGGCCGCGGCCTGATGACCATTTTCCTAGTAGGCCGAAGGCCGTGCGATCATAGTTCTTTTCGTGCGGCTGGAGGCCCCGAGCGGGGCTAAGGATGGCGTGTTGTCCATGATCAATACCGACGACGCGACGGGTGGTCCCGACCAGGACCACATTCACGGTCTTTCCGACGGTGATGCCGGCAGCAACGGCAGCAACGACGGCGGCTCGTCGTATCGGATCGCCCTGGCCGACCAGCAGGGTTCGCCTCCCCCGTCCCTGCTGGTCGAGGCAGGCGAACTCGAGCGGCTCGTGAGCGGATCGCACCACGACCCGCACAGCGTCCTCGGCGCCCATCCAAACGGGGGCTGGACGATCGTGCGGGCGCTGCGACCGGACGCGATGACGGTCGTCGTCCTCACCGGCGGCGAACGATTCGAATGCGACCGACTGCACAGCGGTGGGGTCTTCGCCGCAGCACTGCCGACCGGCACGGTTCCCGACTATCGTCTCGAGGTCGGCTACTCCGACGCGACGCACGTCGTCGACGATCCCTACCGTTACCTACCGACCCTTGGGGAGATGGACCGCCATCTCATCGGGGAGGGCCGTCACGAACAGCTCTGGAAGGCGCTCGGCGCGCACGTACGACGCTACCCGGGCACCACTGGCGAGATCAGCGGAGTCGGGTTCGCCGTGTGGGCGCCGAACGCCCGCGGCGTCCGTGTCGTGGGTGACTTCGACTTCTGGGACGGCCGGGCCTACCCGATGCGTTCGTTGGGGGCAGCGGGCGTGTGGGAGCTGTTCGTGCCCGACATCGGCGGCGGCTGCCGCTACAAGTACGAGATCCTCGGTTTCGACGGCGTATGGCGGCAGAAGGCGGACCCGCTCGCGCTGCACACCGAGAACCCGCCGGCCACGGCAAGCGTTGTCTTCGAATCCGACTACACCTGGGGCGACGAGGCGTGGCTGGCCCGGCGCCGGCGCACCTCCTGGCATGCCGCGCCAATGTCGATCTACGAGGTGCACCTGGGGTCCTGGCGCAAGGGGCTGTCGTACCGGGAGCTCGCGGACGAACTCGTCGCCTACGTGCGGGACATGGGCTTCACCCACGTCGAGTTGCTACCCGTGGCCGAGCATCCGTTCGGCGGATCCTGGGGCTATCAGGTCTCGGCCTACTACGCCCCGACCTCGCGGTTCGGTGATCCCGACGATTTCCGTCAGCTGGTCGACCAGCTGCACCAGGCCGGGATCGGCGTCATCGTCGACTGGGTGCCGGCGCACTTTCCCCGCGACATCTGGGCACTCGGCCGGTTCGACGGCACACCCCTGTATGAACATCCCGATCCACGCCGCGGTGAGCAGCCCGACTGGGGGACCTACGTCTTCGACTTCGGACGGCCCGAGGTACGCAACTTCCTGGTTGCGAACGCACTGTACTGGTTCGAGGAGTTCCACATCGACGGGCTGCGGGTCGACGCTGTCGCGTCCATGCTCTACCTCGACTATTCCAGGCCCGACGGTGGCTGGGTGCCGAACATCCACGGAGGCAGGGAGAACCTGGAGGCGGTGTCGTTCCTGCAGGAGACCACAGCCACGGTCTACCGACGGGTCCCCGGCGCAGTTGTGATCGCCGAGGAGTCGACGGCCTGGCCCGGCGTCACCCGCCCGACCCATCTCGGGGGCCTGGGTTTCGGTTTCAAGTGGAACATGGGCTGGATGCACGACACCCTCGACTACCTGGCCCGGGAACCGGTGTTTCGTTCCTACCACCACCAGCAGCTGACGTTCTCCATGATGTACGCCTACTCGGAGAACTTCATCCTTCCGCTGAGCCACGACGAGGTGGTACACGGGAAGGGATCACTGCTACGCAGGATGCCCGGTGACCGCTGGGCGCAGCTGGCCAATCTGCGTGCGCTGTACGGCTTCATGTGGGCGCATCCCGGCAAGCAGCTGGTGTTCATGGGCGGGGAATTCGCGCAGGACGCCGAGTGGTCCGAGGCACGGTCGCTGGACTGGTGGCATCTCGACGACCCGCGCCACCGCGGCGTGTCCACGCTGCTGAAGGATCTCAACCGGGTCTACCGGGCCATGCCCGCGCTGTGGGCACAGGACACCTCCGCGGACGGCTTTTCGTGGATCGACGCCAACGACTCCGGGGACAACGTGTTCTCCTTCCTGCGGTGGGCCGACAGCGATCCGGTATCCGGCCCCGCGGCGCCCGGCAACGGCATGTCCGGCCCCACGGCGCCCGGCGATGACGCGTCCGGCTCGGTACTCGCCTGCGTGACCAATTTCGCGGGGGTTCCCCACACCGGATACCGGCTCGGCCTGCCGTTCCCCGGCCGTTGGCGTGAAGTCGTCAACACCGACGCCACCGAATACTCCGGCGGCGGGCTGGGGAATCTCGGCGCGGTGGTCGCAGTGGACTCCACCCACCACGGCCGGCCGGCGTCGGTGACCCTGACCCTGCCTGCTCTGGCGACTCTCTGGCTGGCATACGAGGGCTCCGAGCAGAGCTGACCGAGCCCGCCA
>NZ_CADDZT010000089.1:0-6483 GCF_902812655.1 Candidatus Frankia meridionalis
AACCCGTCCGCGAACTGGAAGCGGACGATGAGGAAGCCGGCGAGCAGGAAGAACAGCAACAGGACATAGGTGGTCGAGTTTCCGCCGGTGGAGCCGGAAAGGACCATGTCCACCGGCGCGGTCAGGGTGGGTCCGCAGGTTGCCACCACGATCCGGCGACCGGTTCGGAAATCGGCGAACTGCACCGGTGCCTCGAACCGGCCGGCGGTGTCGGAGATCGTCGTCCCGACAATCTGGCTGTCCGCGGTCAGGACGACCTTCGCCAACGGATCGCAGCCCGCTCCCCGGGCGAACAGCGTGTTCCCTGCCGCCACGACAGACTGGTCGAGCATGAGTTCACCGAGGCGCGGAACCGGGATCGCCTTCGGCCAGGTGTTCGTGGATGGCGCAGGTGGTGTGGGGCAGGCCTGCGTGACCGGCACCCGCACCCCACCTGGGCAGAGCACCGGAGATGGCGCCACCGCACACTTCCCGGTGGCGTCCGGCCGGCTGCCGTCCAGGCACGTGTCACCGGGACCAACCCGCGGGCATTTCTGCCCCGCGGGAACCGTGGCCCCGCCGGCACAGTGCTGGACGGGTGGCGGGCAATCCTGTGCGTGCGGGGCACGCGAACCGTCGGCACATGTGACCAGTACCAGCGGGCATGCCGCTCCCGCGGGCACGGCAGAACCGTCCTGGCACACAGTCCTTGTGGTGCAGGTCCGGTCGGCGGCTCTCGTCGTTCCGTTCGGGCACGCCTTCTCGCATGTGCCGTTCGGCCCGGGAGTCTGTCCCGCCGGGCAGTCCTGCAGTTTGTGGCAGAGCCCGTCGGGACCTGGTTTCGTCCCCGCCGCGCACTGGGGTGCGGATACGCACCTGCCGGTTCCGTCGGTTTTACCGGTTGCGCAGACTGATTCGGCTGGCTTAACGCACTTACCGGAGCTGTCGAGTTTCCCGGTCGCGCAGACCTGATCAGCCGGGGTGACGCATTTTCCGGAGCTGTCGAGTTTCCCGGTCGCGCAGACCTGATCAGCCGGTCTCACACAGTTGGAGCCGTCGAGTTTCCCGGTCGTGCAGACAGGGTCAGCCGGGGTGACGCATTTTCCGGAGCCGTCGAGTTTCCCGGTCGCACAGACCGGTTCAGCTGGTGCAACGCATTTCCCGGCATCGTTGGGCGTGCCGGTTGCGCAGGTCGGGTTGGCCGGTGTGATACACCCGCCGGACCCGTCGGATCTGCCGGTTGCACACACGAAACCGCCCGAGGTCACGCACTTTCCGGAGCTGTCAAGGGTGCCTACCGCGCACACGGGTTCGGCCTGCGTTACCTTCACACACCGGCCGGAGCTGTTCTGTGTGCCGGTCGGGCATACCGGATCCCCACTACAATAGGAAGAAGGTGCCGCAACCACGCTGTTCGTGGGTTTGGTGGTGCTTGTCGCGGTGTTGTACGTGTATTTGATGGTGCCCGGCGGGCACGAACCGTCGCGTCCGACGGCTGCCGTGCAACTACCCACCTCGGTTGTCGTGGTGCCGCTCGGGCATTCCTTGTCCACCACGGTCGTGCAGTTCGACCCGGACCGGGTTGCGCCCGCCGGGCATGTCAGGGTGGGCTGGCTGGTGCAGGACGAACCGGTCCGGGTCGTTGCGGTGGGGCAGGTGACCGTCGCCGGGGTCACGCAGTCGGACCCTTTCAGGGTGGCACCCACCGGGCATTTCAGTACCGGCTGGGTCAGGCAGGTGGAACCGCTTGGCGTTGCGCCTTCCGGGCATTTCAGGGTGGGTTGGCTGGTGCAGGACGAGCCGGTCTGGGTCGTTGCGGTGGGGCAGGTGAGCCTGGCGGGGGTCACGCAGTCGGAGCCGGTGAGGCTTCCGCTCTTACAGGTGAGCTTCGGTGGGGTGGTGCAGTTCGTCCCGGCGAGAGTCGCACCATTTTGACAGATCAGTCCAGGCTGGCTGACACAGGTGGATCCGGTGAGCGTCGCGTCATCCGGACACGTGAGGCGCGGCTGCGACACGCATGTGCCGCCCACGAATGTCGAGTCGGCAGGACATGCCGTGGGCGTTTCCTGAGCCGCTGTCTGCATGGCGGCGGATGTGGTCGTTACCGGCGTAGCCGTCGGCGGTGTGATGGTCGTCAGGGTCGTCGAGGGCACGAAGGCGAGGCCGAGCAGAAGCAGGCAGGGAACGATGGCGGTCACCGCGAAGGCGGTCACCGCCCGCGCATTTCGATGACGAACAGTCACGACACCCCCCGTGAACATGTGACGTCATGGTCGACCGCGACTGACGGTTTTACCAGGGGATCGAGCTGTCCGGTACGGGACTTCTCGACACCAGAGACGTCAGACGGTCACTCCAGTAGCATCTCGGTGAGCATAATCGGACGGCCTAATGGGGCGAGCATGTCACGTCGTGGGCGGAAATGTCTCGCGGCTGTCGTTCTCCTGCTCGTATGTGTCGCACTGTTCGCTGTGGCAACGCCCGCGGAAGCCGCGGCCGGCGACGACATACGACTTTCAGCCACGATCAACGGCCGAACCGTCGGGGGCGAACGCATCACCCTGGCCGCAGACGAAACGACCCACCTCGTTATCACGGTATTCAACAACCGTCCGGAATCTGTTGATATCAGGTCGATCCGGACCAGCGGCCGGGTGTTCGGCCTGGTTTTCTACGTCTTCGACGTGTCGGTCAAGCTGGCCGTTCCCGCGCACGGTTCTGCCGTCTGGCGGCTCGATGTTGACACGAACGACCTCAACAGCCAGGCCACCGGCCTGCTACCGATCAATATTTCCCTACGGGACACCAGCCGTCATGTCGTCGCATCCACCGACGGGAATGCCGATGTCCGTGGCTCGCTGGCATCCACGTACGGCACGTTCGGGCTCGCCATGCTTGGGGTCAGCGCGGTCCTGTGGGTGGCCGTACTGATCACGATGGCCCGCCGGCGGCTTCCGGTGAACCGTGCTCGGCGCGCGCTGCGCTTCGTTCCTGGCGGATGTGGGTTGGGCATTGTCGCTGTCGTCAGTCTCTCCGTCCTGCGGGTGACAGCTCCTTCGGCTACGTCCGAGCCATTTTTGATCCTCGGGATGGGCCTGTTCTCGTTCGCTCTCGGCTATCTCACTCCAGACCCGGGTCCCCGCCGTCCGCCGTGGGACGACGCCGCAGGATCGCGCCGGCCGCCGGGTCGGGCGGCGTCCGCTGGTCGCCCCGCGTCACCGACTGGCGCAACGTCCTCCTCGCCGCGGCCGGTGGCATCCCCTGGAGTGGACAGGTGACGCCAGCTCCGCCGGAGCTGGTCGCCGCACTGCCCAAGTATCGGCTGACCGACGAGCTCGGCCGTGGTTCCGGCGGTGTCGTCTACGCCGGCTGGGACTCGGATCTTGCCCGTCGGGTGGCCGTCAAGCTCCTGCCCGCGAGGCTCGCCGCCGTCCCCGAGATCCGGGTTCGTTTCCGTGAGGAGGGAAAAGCCCTGGCCAGGCTGGACCACCCGCACGTGGTCCGGGTCTATGACTACACCGACGCCGAGGTCCCCGCTGACGGTCCGGCGCAGGCAGGGCGGGTCTGCGCCCTGGTGCTGGAGCATCTGTCCGGCGGCACGCTCCGAGAGCGTTTCACCGAGTACGGGCTGACGATGCAGCAGTCCTGCGCCGCGACGCTTTCCGTTCTCACCGGCCTACAGGCCGCTCACGACGCCGGGATGCTGCACCGGGACATCAAGGCCGGGAACGCGATGTTCGATGATTCCGGCTCGCTGAAGGTCACCGACTTCGGTCTGGCCCGAATCGTCGGCGGCGAAGCCACCCTGGCCACCCGCGATGGACGACCCACGGTCAGCGGCACGCTTGGCTACATGTCGCCGGAACAGGCTCGCGGCGAGCGCGCTCTTGACGAGCGCACCGATATCTATTCCGCCGCGGCCGTCCTCTACCTGCTGTTGACCGGTCGGCTGCCCTACTCGCCCCAGGGCGGCGTGGGTGCCTACCATGCCCGACAGACAGCGGGTCCCCCACCGCATCCCGGCGCGACAGTACCGGCGGCGCTTGCCGACATCACCATGCGAGGTCTCGCCTACCACCGGGAGCAGCGTCCACCCAGCGCCGGGAGTTTCGCCGAGGAGATTGCCGCGAGGGCCACCGTGGCATTCGGGGCAGGCTGGTTGGATGCCTCCGGCCTGCGACTGCGGGACATGTCGCCGGCCGTGCGGAAGGCACTGACCCCTGCGGCGCGGTCCGGACCCGTCCTCCCGGTACCCGGAGAGGATCCGGTGTCGGTACGACCGACCGTCATCGTGGACGTCACCCCGGCCCCGATTCGAGACAGCGCCTCCCTCGTCCCAGTGGAGGATCTTCCGCCTGGCCCGCCGTCCCCCCGGCTACCAGCCCTTGTCGCGTTGATTGCCGCGGTGCTGCTGGTTGTCCTCGCGTTCACCTGGCCGGCGAGGACAGCGCCGCGCTACGAGGGCCCGGACCTGCAGGTGGGAACCGGCGGATCGACGGTGCGTTTTGATCTGTCCGAAGCGGTCGAGGTTTCCGGTCGAGCCGCACGGGCAGCCACGTTCCGGGTACGGCTGTCGTTATCCGCGTCCGGGATTCCCCTGGGGACCTCGACCAGCGAGCCGGTCACCGCCGCCGCGGGCCAGGCCTGGCGCACCACCGTCCCGCCCACCTCGCTGGGCCGCTGGTTGGCGGGTGGCGCGGTCCAGGGCCGGATCGAGACCATCGTCGTCACGGACCGGAGCGACGCTGGGATCAGGACAGGAACCGGACTCGCTCTGCGCGAGTTGACCGTCAGGCCGACTCAACCGCCGATTGCCAGCGCCATGGGTTTCGGTGGCATCCTCGCCGTACTGATCGCCGCCGCGTATCTGGAAGGGGAGCGACGTGCGCTGCAGGAGGGCCGGCGGCACAGGACCGCTCCGGTCATCGCGGTGGGCTGGGGACTACTGCTCGGCGCCGGCCTGTGGACGTCGGTGTCGGCGCTGAGCCGCCGGAGCCCGACACCGGCCGGTGGGATCGTGTGCGTCCTGTTGGGTGCGGCGATGAGCGCGGCCGCGCTCATCGCCGTACGGTGCCATACCGATGCCGATGACGCCGGCTGACCACCGCCCAGGTCCGGAGCTGGCGGATCGGCGGAGCCGAGCCGCCAGGAACCCCGGTTCCCTGAGCTGACGCCCTAGAAAAGCGCGGCCGACAACGCGCGCCGGGCAGGCGCAACCGCCGGCTCCTCATCCCCGAGCGCCTGGAACAGGCTGACGAGGTGGGCCCGCACCCGTTCCCGCTCGTCGCCGGCCGTCCGCCAGACAACGCTGACGAGCCGGTTCAGGCCCGTCTCGACCTCGCCCTTCGCGACCAGGACATCAGCCAGCATGACGGCTGCCTCGACATCGTCGGGGTCGGCCGACAACCGGCTGCGCAGGCTGGCGACATCGATCGTGGCCACCCGCTGGAAGAGTTCGACCCGGGCAAGTCCCAGGACCGCGTCCGCGTCGTCCGGAGCCTCGGCGAGCCTGGAACGGTAGGCCTCGGCGGCGGCATCGAGGTCGCCCTGGGTCAGAGCCTCCTCCGCCGCGTTGTGGTGCGGGTCCGCCAGGTCCGGGTCCGCACCCGCAGCCAGGCCGGCGGACGCCTCATCGACAAGGGTGAGTAGCTGGTCGAGCCAGCCTCGGACCTCGCGCTCGGGCACCGCTCCGGTGAACTCACCGATGATCCGACCGCCGACGACGGCCTTGACTGCGGGGATGCCCTGGACGCCCGCGGCCTGGGCGAGCTGCGGGTTGGCATCGACATCGATCTTCGCCAGCACCCAGCGCCCGCCGTCGGCCTCCGCCAACCGCTCCAGAATGGGGCTGAGCTGCTTACACGGACCACACCACGCAGCCCAGAAGTCGATGACCACCGGGGTCTGCATGGAGCGTTGCAGGACCTCGGTGGCGAACGTCTCCTCGCTGACGTCGATGATGACCGGTCCCGTCGGGGAACCGTCCCGCGGCGGTGTCGGCCGGGACCCGCCGACACCCGCTGGCGGTCTCGTCGGCGCCGGTTTCGGGTCGAGTGGGACCGCTCCGGCAAAACGCAGACTCGCAAGTTGACTGGGAAGCCGTGGATCGCCGGACACGGCGTTCCTCGACCCAGGTGGCACCGATCCCGGCGGGGGGGACCCAGGTGACATGGTTGACCTCCGTGGCATGCCCCCATCGTTGCATCTGAACAGCGATACCGGACACTGCCTCGGCACACCTGAGGTCTACGGTGCGTCAACCTCGCGAATCCGACCGGGCTCCGCCAGACGTCGTTCGATCGAGGCGACCTTCGCGTGCAGCGCGTCGGTGGTCCCGGCTCGGATGTCGGCCTTGAGGACCAGGCTCACCCGCCCGCACCTGGCAGACACGGCATCGACCGCCCCTCGTACGACGGCCATGACCTCGTCCCACTCCCCCTCGACCGTCGTGAACATCGCGTTCGTCTCGTTGGGCAGGCCGCTGGCCCGCACGACACGCACGGC
>NZ_CADDZT010000089.1:7097-11021 GCF_902812655.1 Candidatus Frankia meridionalis
GACGGCCGTGTACTCGACGCCAGTGTCGCCGCGAGGACGTTCCTCGGCGAACGGCTGGCCGGGACAGTACAGCTCCGAGACCTGTCCGACCTGGTCGAAGCGTCATCACGAATCCGGCTACGTGACGACGTGCCGCGGGCCCTGGCCCGAAACAGCCAGTGGCGCGGCATGGTCGATCTTGTCGACGCAGCCGGCAACGTGGCTCCGTACCTGATCTCGGTACGGGTCGACCCGTCGGGTGGCCTGGTGATCGTCGCGCACGACACCGAGGACATCCGCGCCCGCGAAGCTGCCGAGCGTGAGTCACGCGCCAAGGACGAGCTGATCGCGAGACTCGGTCACGAGCTCCGCACACCCCTGAACGCCGTTCTCGGCTTCGCCCAGCTTCTGGAACTCGAGCCACTGCCACCGGAACTGCACGAGGACGTCGAACGCATCATCACCGGTGGCCGGCACATGCAGGCGCTCATCGACGACGTACTCGATCTCGCCAGGCTTCGAGCCGGTCGAGGTGACATCAACAAGGGACCGGTCAACCTCCTGGAGATCGTCCAGGGTGTCGTCGAGCTGGTCGAACCGCTTGCCGAACAGCGCAGCATCCGGCGGGTCATCTCCCCGGCCGAACCGCTGGTCGCCGACGCCGACCGGCGGCGGCTCTGGCAGGTACTACTCAATCTTGTCGGCAACGCCCTGAAGTACGGGCGTGAAGGCGGCAGCGTCCGGGTGGGGATCGTGCCCATCACGGGATCACGGGTACGCATCGAGGTCGAGGACGACGGCAACGGACTGCCCCCCGAGGCCATGGACAGGCTGTTCCGACCGTTCGAGCGGCTCGGAGCCGAGCGCAGCGGTATCGAGGGCAGCGGCCTGGGCCTGGCGCTGTCCCATGCCCTGGTCACAGCCATGGGCGGCGTTCTCACCGCGGCAAGTCGCTACGGTGTGGGCAGTGTCTTCGCGATCGTCCTGGACACCGTCGATGTCCGTTTCGACGACGACTACGACGACGACGACGACGGGTTCGGCCCGGCGCGCACCGTCCCGCGGACGGCTCCGGTGTCAGGAACAGCGCCGGAGTCAGGACCGCCGGCGGGCCGCGGCGGCCACCCCCGGGTGGTACATGTCAGCGGCGATCCCGCCACCCGGACGATGGTCACCCACGTGCTGCGCGACTCACTCGGCGCGGACACGGTCACGGTTCCACGCGCCGCCCTTGCGCTGGACGCGGTGCGGCGATCCCGACCGGCGCTGGTGCTCCTGGACCGGGACCTACCCGACTCCACGGCCGAAGAACTGCTGCGAACGCTTGCGGCGGACGCTCAGGCGGGGCTGGTGCCCGCCGTCGTCCTCACCATGGACGACGACCCACGAGACCTCCTGCGGCTGCGGCAGGCGGGCGCCGTGGACGTTGTCGGAGCACCCCTGGACGTCGACGCGGTGGTCGCCGCGGCAGGCCACCTCGCCGCACCCTGACCCGGTAGCGCCATCTCAGTCGTGAGACGCGGAAGAAGCCACGATCGTGCCTCCTTCGGCCAGGCCGGCGATCATTCGGTCAGCGGCCGTGTACGGATCGGTCGTACCCGCGACGACCTCGCCGGCCAGACCGTCGAGCAGAGATCCGTCGAACAGCTCACCCATGCGCGCCCGCAGCGCGGCAAGCGCGATCTGTTCGATCTCGTCGGCGGCCCGTCGGCGCCGGCGGGCCGCCAGGACGCCGTGCCCGACCATCCACGCACGGTGCTCGGCGATCGCGTCCACTATCTCGTCGATGCCGTCGCCCCGGGACGCCACAGCCTTCACCACCGGTGGGCGCCACTCCTCCTCGGTGGTCCGCGTTCCGCTCAACTGGATCATGTGTCTGAGCTCGCGGTAGGTGTGTTCCGCGCCGTCGCGGTCAGCCTTGTTGACCACGAACACATCCGCGATCTCCAGGATGCCGGCCTTCGCAGCCTGGATGCCATCGCCCATACCCGGTGCCAGGAGCACAAGCGTGCAGTCGGCCAGCGAGGCGATGTCCACCTCGGCCTGGCCCACGCCCACCGTCTCGACCAGCACCACATCGAATCCGGCGGCGTCGAGCACCCGTAGTGCCTGCGGGGTCGCCCACGACAGGCCACCAAGGTGCCCGCGGGAGGCCAACGACCGGATGTAGACCCCCGGGTCGGTGGTGTGTTCCTGCATCCGCACCCGGTCCCCGAGCAGCGCACCACCGGTGAACGGGGACGACGGGTCGATGGCGAGCACGCCGACCCGCAGGCCGCGGGCTCGGAACGCGCCGACCAGGGCGGACGTGGACGTCGACTTACCCACTCCGGGAGAACCGGTCAGGCCGATCACCTGTGCGCGGCCGATCCGCGGTGCCAGCAGAGCCATGATCTCTCGTAGCTGCGGGGAGGCATCCTCCACCAGGGAGATCAGCCTCGCGAGCGCCCGCGGGTTTCCGGTGACGGCCGCGTCCACCAGATCGGCGGCGGACGCGGCACGCAACCGGGCCGGCGGAGCCGGCGCCGAAACCGGAGCCGGGCTCACGCCGGGACGCGCAGCACGAGGGCATCGCCCTGACCGCCACCGCCGCAGAGTCCGGCCGCGCCGATACCGCCGCCGCGGCGCCGCAGCTCCATGGCGAGAGTGAGTGCGATCCGCGTGCCGGACATACCGACCGGATGCCCGAGGGCGATCGCGCCTCCGTTGACGTTGGTAACGTCCGGACCGATACCGAGGCCACGCATGGACTGGATGCCGACCACCGCGAACGCCTCGTTGATCTCAAAGAGATCAACGTCCGCGGGTGTCAGGCCCTCCTTGCGTAGCGCCGCCAGGATCGCGTTTGACGGCTGGGACTGCAACGACGAGTCCGGACCGGCGACAAAGCCGTGGTGGCCGACCTCGGCGAGGATCGGCAGGCCGAGTTCGACCGCTTTCGCCCGGCTCGTCACGACGACGGCGGCGGCACCGTCGGAGATCTGCGAGGACGACCCGGCCGTGATCGTGCCGTCCTTGGCGAAGGCGGGACGCAGTTTCGCGAGGGATTCGGAAGTTGTCTCACCCCGCACACCCTCGTCCTGGCCGACGAGCACAGGGTCGCCACGCCGCTGGGGCACCTCGACCGGGACGATCTCCTCGTCGAACAGCCCGTTCTTGATCGCCGCGGCGGCCCGTTGGTGAGACCGAGCGCTGAACTCGTCCTGCTCCTCGCGGCCGATGTCGAGCCCGGCGTTGTGCCGTTCGGTTCCCAAACCCATGGCGACCTGGTCGAACGCGCAGAAGAGGGCGTCGTGGGCGGTGGCGTCGAGCAACTCGGCGCTGCCGTAGCGGACGCCGGCACGCAGGGACGCCAGCAGGTGCGGAGCCTGCGTCATCGACTCCATACCGCCGGCCACGACGACGTCGAACTCACCGCTGGCGATATAGGTGTCGGCCAACGCGATCGCGTCCAGGCCGGAAAGGCAGACCTTGTTGACGGTGATCGCGGGCACATCCATCGGGATACCGCCCTTCACCGCGGCCTGCCGGGCGGTCATCTGACCCTGGCCCGCCTGGATCACATGCCCCATGATCACATAATCGACCTGCTCGCCGCTGATACCGGCCCGTGCCAACGCGGCCTTGATCGCGAATCCGCCGAGCTCCACGGCAGAGAAGCTCTGCAGCACGCCGGACAATTTGCCGATCGGTGTCCGCGCCCCGGCCACAATGACGGAACCAGGCATGGCTGGCCTCCTCGGAGTACGACAACAGGTCCTGCAACCATAACGTGATCTTGTCCAGGATGCCCTGCCGAGCAGAGAGGCCAGGCACATTCCCGCGGTCCAGGGCCTGACTGTGGCAGCATCGCGGCCACGACCGCGAGAGGAAGAAGGCACAGGTCCACGATGTTCACGAGAATCGACCACGTCGGCATCGCCGTACGCGACCTGGAGAAGTCCA
>NZ_CADDZT010000089.1:11319-33092 GCF_902812655.1 Candidatus Frankia meridionalis
TGTTCGGACTCACCGTGGTCGCCCAGGAGATCAACGAGGAGCAGAGCGTCCACGAGGCCATGCTCCTCGTCGATGACGGACCCCAGGGTGGGTCACACGTTCAGCTGCTGGAACCGACCAGGCAAGACTCGCCGGTCGGGAAGTACCTGGCCCGCCATGGCGAGGGTATGCACCATATCGCCTACGGCGTGGACGACGTCGAAGCGGCGATCGCGACCATGGCAACGTCAGGAATTCGGGTCCTCGACCGGAAACCGCGCCATGGGGCGATGAACTCCCGGATCGCGTTCATGCATCCGAAGGACACCGGTGGCGTGCTCACCGAGCTGGTGCAGGCTGTCAAACACTGAACCGGTACTGGTCTCGGCTATGCGATCCCGCAGCCGGCGGTGAAGGGTGACGGGGCCGAGGCCAGGTCCACCGTGGAGGACGTCGGCGAGCCGACCTTCGTGAACCCCACCTTCGTCAGCTGCCACGTGGTGGAGGTCACAGAGTAGATCCTGTCGACAGTGTTGTCGCCCGCGACGGCGGCGAAAGTCCCGGACTCACAGCGGAAGCCATCACCATGGGTGCCGTTGAGACCGGCATGCAACGGACTGCCGCTCACGACCTGCAACTGTCCGTTCGGGGCGAGCCTGATCACGCCGAAGTTCCTGGTGTCACCACTGCTGTCGGTCTGGACGATCAGCTCACCGTAGCCGTTGGCGTCGATGTCCACAACGGAGGCAGTCAGCGGTGACACCACCGCCGGCAACGTCACCGAGACCGTTCCGAGCCGGCTGAGCGCGACCACGATCGTGCTACCGGACAGACTCGGCGAGTCGATCACGCCGTCGCCGTCGATGTCGCCCGGCTTCGCCGGAAAGGACACCGGAGGAGGGAGGGTTGGAGAATTGACGTTACTCGGAGTGGTACTCGGTCGGGTGGCCGTTGCTGTCGATGCCGGCCCGGGACTCGCATCCGTCGCCGTCACCGCGGGTTCCGACCGGCCCGGTGTGGCCGAAGGCCGGACCCCGCCACTCCCCGTGGACCCGCCATGACCCGCCGGCTGCGAGGACGCACGGACCGCGGTCGTGTCCGTCACCGACTGGGTGAGCGGCGGCCGGGCTGGTTCGACCAGGTTGGACGAGGGCCGCGGATCGATTGCCACATAGGCAAAACCGATCAGGCCGGCCAGCGCCAGCCCACCGAAGGTCATCGCCGGAACACGCATCCGCCGTCTGCGGATGACCCCGCCGCGGATCCGGTTGTAGGCCTCCGGGGATGACCGAATCGGCTCGACCGCCTCGAACAGCAGGCGACGCAGCTCGTCCGGCCGTATTCCGTCGGGCCGTAGCTCGTCGGGTTCGAGCCCGCTCACCGCAGGCCCTCCAGCTTCGTGCCCAGCGCGGCCAGCCCCCGCGACGTGTATGCCTTGACCGACCCGACACTGCACCGCATGACCGCGGCCGCATCCGCCTCGGACAGGTCGGCGTAGTAGCGCAGAACCACCGCCTCACGCTGCCGGCGCGGCAGTTCCCGCAGGGCCTGCACGACCGCTGCACGCTCGACCAGCGTGTAGGCACCCTCCTCGGCGCTTGCCGCGTCCGGCATGGGCTTGGGCGCGTGCTTGAGAGCCACCAGCCGTCGTCGAAGCGTCGAGCGAGCGAGGTTCACAACCGTCTGCCGCAGGTAGGCGAGCGCCTTGTCCCTGTCCTGCAGACGTCCCCAGGCCGCGTGCACCCGGATATAAGCATCCTGGACGACCTCCTCGCACAGACCGAGATCGTCGAGAAGGAGCGCGGCAAGGCGCACAAGCGACCGGTAGTGCTCCGAATACAGCGCGGTGAGGGCAGCATCGGCGTCCCGCGCGACCTCGCTGCGGGCGGCCTCGCTCCGCGCAGGCACGGGCCGCCACCCCTCCACTACTGTCATGGGCGCGGTCACACCAGATCAGACGCGCTCCTACCCCCAATGGTTGCTCTCAGGTTGTATCGCTTTCAGGGCGGACGCACACCCCCAACCCCGCGACTCATAGGCATACCCGTCGGTAGCATCTGCCCGACGCCCACAGCTGACGCACGGGAGGTCGATCGTGAAGGAAATCGTCGACGCGATTCTCGCCGGTGACACCCCGCAAGAGGAGTTCGCGGCCCTTCCGATACCCGAGACGTACCGTGGTGCCGTCGTCCGCAAGGAGGACGTCGACATCTTCGCCGGGCTCGCGTCACGGGACAAGGACCCCCGGCGCTCCCTGCACCTGGACGACGTCGCCACACCGGAGCTTGGCCCGGGCGAGGCACTGGTCGCGGTGATGGCCTCGTCGATCAACTACAACACCGTCTGGACGTCGATCTTCGAACCGGTGCCGACCTTCGGCTTCCTGGAGCGCTATGGCCGGCTCTCCCCGCTCGGCAAACGCCACGACCTGCCGTATCACGTGGTCGGCTCCGACCTCGCCGGCGTTGTGCTGCGCACCGGCCCAGCAGTACACGTATGGTCGCCCGGCGACGAGGTGGTCGCCCACTGCCTGTCGGTCGAGCTGGAGCGTCCCGAGGGCCACGACGACACCATGCTCGACCCCGAGCAGCGCATCTGGGGCTTCGAGACGAACTTCGGTGGCCTCGCCGAGCTGGCCCTGGTCAAGGCGAACCAGCTGATGCCGAAACCCGCGCATCTGAGTTGGGAGGAGGCCGCCGCCCCGGGCCTGGTGAACTCCACCGCCTACCGCCAGCTGGTCTCGCACAACGGCGCGAACATGAAGCAGGGTGACGTGGTGCTCATCTGGGGCGCCAGCGGCGGCCTCGGCTCCTACGCCACGCAGATGGCCCTAAACGGCGGCGCGATCCCGGTCTGCGTCGTGTCGTCCCCCCAGAAGGCCGAGATCGTCCACCGGATGGGCGCCGACCTGATCATCGACCGGGCTGCCGAGGACTACCGGTTCTGGAAGGACGAGCACACCCAGGATCCCAAGGAGTGGCAGCGTCTCGGCAAGAAGATCCGGCAACTCACCGGCGGCGAAGATCCCGACATCGTCTTCGAGCACCCCGGACGGGAGACCTTCGGCGCCTCCGTCTACGTCACCCGGCGAGGTGGGACGATCGTGACCTGTGCCTCCACCAGCGGGTTCATGCACTCCTACGACAACCGCTACCTGTGGATGAACCTGAAGAAGGTGGTGGGGTCGCACTTCGCGAACTACCGCGAGGCCTGGGAGGCCAACCGGCTGGTCGCCAAGGGGCTCGTCCACCCGACGGTCTCCCGGGTATACCCGCTGGCCGAGACCGGCCAGGCCGCCTACGACGTCCACCGTAACCTCCACCAGGGCAAGGTGGGCGTGCTCTGCCTCGCGCCGCAAGAGGGTCTCGGCGTCCGCAACCCCGCGATGCGCGAGCGCCATCTCACCGGGATCAACCGGTTCCGTGGCATCTAGGGCGTGTTTCCTGGACGAAAACGCACCGATCGGACGCACTGTCCGGGAGACTCGGTGTCGATGGGTTCGCCCGCGGTCCCGAGGAGGTCCACATGATGGTGGTCTGGCACGCTGATGTCCCATGACCGAGCAAACCGATCTCATCCCGATGTCCGACGGCACTGACGCCGCTCCGGACTTCGATCTGGTCCGTCGCGGCTACGACCCACACCAGGTCAAGGCACATGTCAACTGGCTCGTGGAGCAGCTGCGAGAGGCCGAGTCGCACCGGGCGGCCGCTGAGGCCGCGGCATCCGAGGCCGCCACCGAGGCCGCCTCGGTGCGGGACGATCTCGCAGCCAACCGCCCGGCGTGGGAGGAGTTCGGCGGCCGGATCACGCAGATCCTCCAGCTCGCCGAAGAGGAAGCGGCTGTGGTGCGCGCCGAGCGGACGCGGGAGGCCGAGGTCGCGCTGGAGGAGGCTCGGCAGGTGCATGCCGATGCGGCGCGCACCCGCGAACGGACGGTTCGGGATGCCGAGAAAAAGGCCAAGGAGATCATTTCGGCAGCACAGGCGGAGGCGGAACACATCGTCTCGGATGCCCATACCACCGCCGAGGTAGCCGAGGACGAGTCACAGCGCCGGTTGGCCGATCTCGGCCGGCAACGCGACCAGGTGACCGCTCAGCTCGGCCAGCTGCGCGACCGGCTTGCCGCGGCCATGGCCCCGCTGGACCTCGGATCCGACCCGACGCCGGTGCTGCCCGGTAACGAGCAGCCGGCCACTGTCCGTTCCTGACCGCTGTCCGTTCCTGACCGCTGTCCGTTCCTGACCGTGGACTCGTCCTTGTTCATCACCGGCCCGGTTGGATCCGGCGGTCGCGGCGGGTCCAGCAGACCGTGTGCCAGTGCCTGCGGTCGGCGATCCGATCGTCCGGCCAGCACACCACATGCGGGGTCGCCGGCCGTATCTCCTGTTCGCAGCCTGGGCAGCGGTACTGCTTGCGCGCGGCCGCGCCGCTGATCCGACGTACGATCCAATCCCCGTCCGACCGCCGTTCGGTTGTTTCGGATCCGACGACGGCAGGCAACCTTGATACCTCCGCCCGCGCACGGCGGGGCCGCCTGCGGGTCATCGTGGGCGTGATGCCAGCGGACCCTCCGGGCTGCGGGACCGCGACCGGTCGGCCTCGGGCGTCCGATCGATGACTTCACCTTCGATAACGACAATGCGGTCGGAGCCGTCACCCCCGCGCGGCTGGTGGCGGTACCCCCCCAACCGGTCCACTGCCGAGTCCGCGAGCGTCTTCACCAGTTTCACCTTGCGGATCATCCCGCGTGGCGTCGCCAGAGCGGACGAGGTACCCAACATGATCTGGAAGGACCGGTCGCTGCCGCGCCAGTGCTCCCGAAGCACGGCCTCGCCCGCGCCCACCTGTAGGCGGCGGAACGCAAAAGCCACGATCGCGACATCGTCGAGCTGACCCACCACCGGAATCAGATTCGTCAGGCGATTGCGCGGCGACACCAGATAGGCGAGGGCCGCGGCCGCCTCCACCTTGGCCGACTGCGACACCCGCGGGTCGGTGAGGACCCGCCGCAGCATCACCACGAGATCAGGCACGAATGTCACGATCTCGCGGCCGACCTCCCGTGCGGAATCCCTGCCCAGCGAGACCATCGTGGCATCCTCCGATAGGACGATGGGAGACACGGCGTGTTCGGATGAATCACGCCGTCCGGCGCCATCGTAGGCGACGAAACGGACTCCCGGTCCGTACCGGTGATGATCCGACAATCAGTAGACCCGGAAGCCACGCCGGGTCTTGCGGCCGAGATACCCGGCTTTGACGAGGTGTTCCAGCAGCGGCGCCGGCGCGTAACCGGGCTCCCGGAACTCCAGGTACAGCGTCCGCTGAATGGCGAGTGTCACGTCCAGACCGACCACGTCGGCCAGCTCGAACGGCCCCATCGGGTGGCCGCAGCCGACCTTCATCGCGGTGTCGATGTCCTCGACGTCCGCGTAATGGGCCTCCAGCATCCTCACGGCGTCGTTGAGGTAGGGGAACAGCAGGGCGTTGACGATGAAGCCGGCCCGGTCGGCGCAGAACACCGGATGCTTGCCCGTCCGGCGTGACACCTCGAAGACCGTGGCGGTGACGTCGTCCGCGGTCAGGACGGTCGGGACGATCTCTACCAGCCGCATGACCTGTGCCGGATTGAACCAGTGCATCCCCACCACGTCCCCCGGGCGGGAGGTCGCGGTCGCGCATTCGATGACCGGCAGGGACGACGTGGTCGTCGCGAGGATCGCCCCGGGACGGACGACCGCGTCGAGCTCCGCGAACAGCGCCCGCTTGACCGCGAGGTCCTCGACGACCGCTTCGATGACGAGGTCGCAGTCTGCGAGCGCGGCCAGCTCGGTGCTTGCCTGCACCCGCGACAGGGTCGCGGCCCGGTCGTCCGATGAGATCCTGCCCTTCTCGACGCCCTTGTCCAGCGACCGTTCGAGCCGCTTGCGGACAGCGGCGATCTTCTCCTCGCCCCGCCCACGGAAGATCACATTGTAGCCGTTGCGGGCGCAGACCTCGATGATCCCGCCGGCCATGGTGCCGGTGCCGACGACACCGATGGTCTGGACCGCCCGGGTCTGCTCACCCGAGCGTCCGACCGAGGTGACGGCATCGACGATCTCGGGCGAGTCGGGGGCCGCGTAGGTGTAGAAGCCACGCCCGGTCTTGCGGCCGAGCATCCCGGCGGTGACGAGCTGCTTGAGCAGCGGCGCCGGGGCGTGCAGGTGGTCGCGGGAGGTGTGGTAGATCGAGTCGAGGATCTCGTAGGCGGAGTCGAGGCCGATCAGGTCGAGCAGCGCCAGCGGACCCATCGGGTGCGCGCAGCCGAAACGCATGGCCGCGTCGATGTCCTCGCGGGTGGCGTAGTGCGCCTCCAGCATCCGCACCGCGTTGTTGAGGTACCCGAACAGCAGGGCGTTGGCGATGAAGCCGGCCCGGTCCCCCGCGACCACCGCGGTCTTGCCGACCTTCGTGACGAGCGCTTCGACGTCCGCCAGCACGACCGGGTCGGTGACCACCGTACGGATGATCTCGACGAGTCCCATGACCGGCGCCGGGTTGAACCAGTGGGTGCCGACGACCCGGGACGGGCGGGAGGTGCCGGTGGCAAGCTCGGTGATCGACAGTGAGCTGGTGTTGGTGGCCAGGATGGTCCCGGACGGGCACAGCGTGTCCAGCTCGGCGAGCAGGGCCTGCTTGTCCTCGATCCGTTCGGGCACGGCCTCGATGACCAGTGGGCAGTCCGCGACGGCCGCGAGGTCGGTGCCGGCGTGGATCCGGCCGAGCAGGGCGTCCCGGTCCGCCTCGGTCAGCTTGCCGCCGCCGACCGCCCGGTCCGTGGAGTGCCGGATGTGGCCGAGTCCCCGTTCCAGGGTCTCGTCGTCGAGTTCGACGCCCACCACCTCGATGCCGGCGCGTGCCAGGACCTCGGCGATCCCCGCGCCCATGGTGCCGAGTCCCACCACGCCAACCTTCGTGAAGTTCTGCGCCATAGTGACCGCCCCTCTCGTCACTGGTCTTTATGCCCGCCGCCGGTGCGCGAATACTCCCAGATCTTCGACGCACAAGCGCGCGATCATCAACCGAAGCGACGCCTGTTGACAAAGAGAAAGTCACCTTCTGTGCCGGGAAATTTCACCCACCCCGACCTCCCCGGACCGCTCTGCGGCATACCTGGCGTCGGATCCGGGGAGCTCGCCGCGGTCGCCGGCGCGCTGTCGCATGCCGACGGGGCTGTCATGGCCTCGCTGCGGTCACCGCCACCCCGACTCGGATCCGCACAGGGTCCCGCGGCCCCGGTATGAGCACGAGACCGGCACGGACGGCCGTCGCGCATGCCATTGCAGGCCCTACTGAATCACGGTAGCAGCGTCAACGCCGGAACATGGCGAGGTTTGACCACGGTGAAGTGACGATGATCGATGGTGGCCACCCGTTCCGTTCCAAAGCGTTCGGCCACCGCGATGACCGACGCATCCACCGCGCCGAGCGGAAAATCCGCATACCTACGGACCAGATCCGCCATACGCACCGGATCGACATCAACAAGCGGGACAAGTTCGAAGGTTCCGCGTGCCGCCTCGTCAAGGAACGACGCTTCAACCTCTGGCCAGTCCTCCAGAAGCCAGCAGATTTCGGTGAGAACCGGGCTGGGTAGCAGGCGACGACCAGTGAGAGAGGCCAAAAACGAGGCACATTCGACATGCCGTTTGTCCCCTCGATCCAGCGCGGCGACCAAGGGGCCGGTATCCAGGACGGTGGTGGTCAAGCGGATCGGGGGTAACGGCGGCGCAGGCGTTCACGAATGTAGTCGTCGTGCCGTTCAGCGACATCACCACGCCCGGAATCGAAACAACCGATCAGCGCGAACAGACCTTCGGGAACCGGCTCCTCGTCGAGTTGCGGAGTGTTTGAGAGTGGCTCGACGACCTGGGACAGCTCCTCGTCCTGCGTCACGAGCAGACGAAGCCTCCGCACCTGGGCAAGGTTGAGCTGGTCTACCAGGTGGTGCATGTCCTCGTAGTCACGCGCGGCGTCCACAAGATGCAGTGTAGGCCGCACCGCCTGCCTGCATCGGTCCGATCCCACGTCTACGCCACGCCCAAAAAGCCACCTCATTTTAGGACACCCCACCGCCCGTGCTGTCCGACGCAGACCGAACACCGTTCCCCCACCGCAACCGGGGCGGCTCATCGCCATCGTCACCGGCCCGATCATGCGGCGTGAATCTCCGAGCCACCGGCCGAACCGGGACGAAGCTCCTTATCTCGCCCCATCTCACTTCGGACCACATCGAACGGATACGGGACGACCTGCGCGGAAAACGCGCGGTAGAAAGACCGGCGACGTGAAAAAGACACATCGGCCCGCGGGCAGCGTCATGCGCCCGCGGGAGGGGTCAGAAGAGGGTCGGATTCGCGGGCGCCAAACCGCGTAGGGCATCGTAGTCGACCGTGACACAGCCAAGACCGCGGTCCGCGGCGAGCAGCCGGGCCTGCGGGGTGATCGACTGGGCGACCAGGATCCCCCGCACCGGGTGCGGCAGGAACGGGTCGGCCTCCAATCGGACGAGATAGCGGGTCAGCTGCTCGACGCCGTCGATCTCGCCTTTACGCTTCACCTCGACCGCGATGCTCGCGCCGTCGGTGTCACGACAGAGCAGGTCGACCGGGCCGATGCCCGTCTCGTACTCGCGGCGCACCAGGGTGAGACCCTCGCGGATCGCATCCGGGCGTTGCGCGAGCAGCACCTGCAGATGCGCCTCGACGCCGTCCTTACGCAGACCCGGGTCCACGCCGAGCTCGTGCGACGAGTCGTGCATGATTTCTTCGAGGGTGATGACGAGCTGTTCGTCCGCGCGGTTCGTCACCCGCCACACACCGTCCGCCTCCGCGATGACGCACGGCGGGCTCATCCAGTTCAGCGGCTTGTAGGCCCGCCCGTCCGCATGGATGGACACCGACCCGTCCGCCTTCACCAGCAGCAGGCGGACCGCACTGGGCAGATGCGCGGTCAGCCGCCCCACGTAGTCGACGCTGCACCTGGCTATGACAAGACGCACGGTTAGGCACGTTACCGCGAGCGGCCACGATGGTCGCAGTCAGCCGGCCGGTCCGTGTCCACGTCGTGGTCACATGTCGTGGACACATGTCGTGGACACATGTCGTGGACACATGTCGGATGCGGCGCGAGCGTTCCGCTCGCGCTCGTCAACAAGATCGTCGAGTAGGCGGCTGCGGCCCGCGTAACGCAACACGTAGTGGTTCGCGAGATCCTCGGGCAACCTGGCCAGCCTCGCCGGGTCACTGTTGTCGGCCATGTCAGCCCGCTTCACGACGATAGCCAGGTCGTTGGCTGCAACGCGGGCAAGGTAGTCCTCCACCGACTCGGCAGGACGGTGGCTCAGCGCGTCGACAGCGGCGACGACCTCGGGCGGGTAGCCGAGGGACGCCAGGTCCTCCAAGGCGAGGTCCGTGTCCTCGACGACGTCATGGAGGACCGCGACCAACTGGGCCTGGACCCTGTCCACCCCGGTCTCGGCCACACTGTCGGCAACTGCGCGCATCACCCGCAGCGGGTGACCGATGTACTGCTCGCCGACCTTGTCGAGCTGGCCGGCATGGGCGCGGGTCGCCAGCTCCACCGCGTCCTCCAGTGACGGTTCGGATGACGGTTCGCCGGGACCTCTGTCCACGCCCATGTCTGGTGACGGTACCCACTCCTGGCTGCAGCACACGACGGGCGTTCGCGGCGATCGGGATGACGCTCAGCCGAGAGGAGTCAGGCCGTTCGCGGTGCGAATCACGTCCACGACCCCCCGCATGATCTCGGTGATACCGAAGTCCTTCGGCGTGTAGACCGCGGCAACGCCCAGTGCCTCCAACCACTCGGCGTCCGCCGCCGGGATGATGCCACCGACCACGACCGGCACATCGCCGACGCCGGCCGCGCGCAGCCCGTCGAGAACCTGGGGCACCAGTTCCATGTGCGAACCGGACAATATCGACAAGCCCACGACGTGGACGTCCTCCTCGACCGCCGCGGCGACGATCTGCGCCGGGGTCAACCGGATGCCCTGGTACACCACTTCGAACCCGGCGTCACGGGCCCGCACGGCGATCTGCTCCGCGCCGTTGGAATGCCCGTCCAGGCCCGGCTTGCCGACAAGGAACTTCAGTCGGCGCCCGAGCTCCCGCCCGGTCGCGGCAACCTGCTCCCGGACGTCGGCGAGCTGCTGGCCGCCCGCATGGACGGGGGCGCCGGACACACCGGTCGGCGCCCGGTACTCACCGAAGGTGTCTCGCAGCGTGCCGGCCCACTCCCCGGTGGTGACGCCCGCTCGGACGCAGGCCAGCGTCGCGGCCATCAGGTTCGTGTCGGTCTTGGCCGCGTCGCGCAGCCCCCGCAGAGCCTCGTCCGCGGCACGTGGGTCACGCCCCGCCCGCCAGGCCGCGATATCGACGCGGGCGGCATCCTCGACCGCCGGATCCACCGTCTGGATCGCCGTGGTCAGGTCGGCGAGCAGCGGGTTCGGTTCGGTGGAGGTGAACGTGTTCACACCGACCACGACGTCCTCGCCGGACTCGATGCGTATCCGCCGGGCTGCCTGCGAGGCGACGAGCTCGGACTTCATGTAACCGCTCTCGACCGCGGCGACCGCGCCGCCCATGGCCTGCACCCGGTCCATCTCGGCCTGGGCTGCGTCGACCAGCTCGCCCACCCGCCGTTCGACGACGAGGGATCCCTCGAAGAGGTCCTCGTATTCCAGCAGGTCGGTCTCAAGGGCGAGGATCTGCTGGATGCGCAGGGACCACTGCTGGTCCCATGGCCTCGGCAGGCCGAGGGCCTCGTTCCACGCGGGCAGCTGAAGCGCCCGGCAACGGGCGTCCTTCGACAGCGTCACGCCGAGCGCCTCCAGCACGATCCGGATGACGTTGTTCTCCGGCTGCGCCTCGGTCAGCCCGAGGGAATTGACCTGGACGCCGTAGCGGAAGCGCCGGTGTCGAGGGTCCTCGACCCCGTACCGGGTGCGCAGCAGGGTGTCCCACAGCCGAACGAACGCCCGCATCTTGCACATCTCCTCGACGAAGCGGACGCCCGCGTTGACGAAGAACGACATGCGGGCGCACACCTCGCCGGTGCGCTCCGGTGGCACCTGCCCCGAGGCGACCACCGCGTCGAGCACGGCGATCGCCGTGCACATCGAGTAGGCGATCTCCTGGATGGGGGTGGCACCGGCCTCCTGCAGGTGGTAACTGCAGATGTTGATCGGATTCCACTTCGGGATCTCGGTCACCGTGTAGGCGACCATATCCGTGATCAGCCGCAGGGACGGGGCCGGCGGGAACACGTACGTCCCGCGGGAGAGGTACTCCTTGATGATGTCGTTCTGGGTCGTACCGACGAGCCTCGACGGGTCGGCCCCCTGTTCCTCGGCGACAACCTGGTAGAGCGCGAGCAGCCACATCGCCGTCGCGTTGATCGTCATCGAGGTGTTCATCCGGCCGAGCGGAATGTCACGGAAAAGCGCCCGCATATCACCGACATGCGCGATCGGCACGCCTACCTTGCCGACCTCGCCACGGGCGAGTTCGTGGTCGGGGTCATAACCGGTCTGGGTCGGCAGGTCGAACGCGACCGACAGGCCCGTCTGCCCCTTGGCGAGGTTACGGCGATAGAGCGCGTTGGTCTCCACCGGACTGGAATGACCCGCGTAGGTACGGATGATCCAGGGTCGGTCCCGCTGCGGACGAACCTGCTCCGACCGGTCCTGCCGCGCCGCGTCCGCCATCGCCACACCCTCCCGAAGGGTTGTCGGATGGCAGGAGCGTACCGGGGGGTAAGGTCACGCGCCCGAGCAGAGAGCCGGACGTCCCTTCCAGGCGGTGAACAGTGCGGGCGGCAGACTGTCACAGGCACCCGGCCCGTCCACGACCGGCTTCCAGGGGCTGTCCCTCGTCCGCTTCCACACATGCGGGTTGGCCGCCGGCACGCCCGTGACCTGCGCGAGACCGACAGCCCAGTACTCGTCGGAGGCGCTGTCCCGGCCTTCGACAGCACCGTAGAAGAGCTTCCCCTGCGGGATGACCACATCCGCGGCGGTCAACCGCTCGGCACCGGCGGTTTTTCGCAGGGCGGCCGCGAGGCTCGCGCTGAAAGCGAGCCGGTCCTGCTCCCGAACCATCATCTGATGCGGCGTCCCGGGCTGCCGGCTGCCCTCCCAGGAGGCCGGGTCCATGGCTGGTTGCACCTCGGCGGGAGGCGCGGCGGTGGTCGGCACGACCTGTGGCGTGGTCCTGCCACCCGGTGCGGTCACCAGACCGATAATCACTCCCAGGACGATCGCCCCGGCGAAAGCCACCGCAATGACAAGTGGGCGCCGCTGGTCCACCGGTTGGCCGCCACTTCTTCGGTACGCCCGGCCTCGGTACGCCCGACCGCCCGCTGGACTCAGCCGCTCCGCATCGACGTCGAGCATGTCCCTCCCCGTCCGGACCCATCATTCCATGCCGGACGTCAACGTCATGGCGCCAGGGGGGTCCTGTGTCGCCCGGGGGCATGGCGACCGGGGCCCGCCCCAGGCCGAGGCGGACCCGGTCGGGCACCGCATCCCAGTCAGGCGTGACCCATGTGCAGCAGGTCCGCATCCTCGACCCGCAGGATGCGCCCGAGACGGTTGGCAGCCAGCAGCTTCCCCAGGGCCGCGGGAACCTCCACCAGGACCATGGACCGCCCGGCACGCCGCGCCCGCAGTGCCCCGCCCAACAGGACACCGAGCCCCGCATGGTCGACAAGCTCCAGGCCCGACACGTTCACCCGTAGTTGCCCGACGCCTCCGTCGATCGCGGTATGCAGCCGCAGTCGCAGATCACCGACCGTCCGCACGTCGACCCTGCCGCCCAGCCGCATGGTCTGGATCTCCCTGCGGCCTTCGTTGCGGAACATCACATTCTCGGTCATTCGACCTCCTGTCCCCCCGATCCACGCCCCGATCGGTCGGACGCCGACGGCATGTCCGGCGATCAGGCGTTGTCGGCCGCGACCGGAGCGCACCCCGGTCGCCGATTCACATAACCTTCCTGCCGGTCGGTGCCGCGCCGGCCACCCGGCGTACCACGCGTCACTTACAGCGTCAGTGTCCATAGTCGCAGAGTGGCCGCGCACACGCGGCGGCGCAGCTGGCCCCTGCTCTCGGATCGGTCCGCGTCGCGGACAGCCGGTACCGCACCGTCAGGACGCGCCTGGGCAACTGCGACGCGATCCACGTTTGAACGCCTGCGCGGAAGCCGCGGCGCTGAGACGATGAAGACCGTCCGGCCCGCCGGCCCGGACAGCCGGGAGGTGACCATGCCACTGAACAGCCTGCACTACACGATCGGCCCGGCCATCGCCGTCGCCGCCACGGCCGTGCTTGTGGCGGTGTGCCGATGGGTGTTCTCTCCAACCCGAACGCGTGGTTATCCGGGCGTCTCCCCCTACCAGGCCGACTTCGGCATGCTGGTGCCCGTGGCAACACTACGCACACCGTCCGAAGCGGACCGGCTGCGCCAGGTTCTCCGTCAGCACGGGATCCGATCGACGTCAGGGGCCACGTCGCCCGGTCCCGTCCAGGTGGACACCGACGGGCACATCCGCCGCCACCACATCTCGGGGTGGCACGTGATGGTGTTCCCCGAGGACTCGCCGAGGGCGCGTGCCGTCCTGGCGGGCACCGAGCGGGACTGGGCCTGACCGCTCAGCGCGCGGCGGGCGGTTCCCGCCGGACGTTCGCGCCAAGGTCTCGCAGCTGCTCGACGAAACCCGCGTAACCGCGGTCGATATGGTGAACCTCACTCACATCCGTGGTCCCGTCGGCTACCAGACCGGCGAGCACAAGCCCGGCTCCCGCCCGGACGTCCGAGGCCACCACGGGCGCGCCGACCAGCCGGTCGGTGCGGCGAACGACCACGTGGTGACCGTCTGTACGCAGATCCGCGCCGAGCTTCAACAGCTCACGGCAGAACACGAAACGGCTGTCAAAGACGTTCTCGGTGATGAGGGAGACCCCTTCGCTGACCGCTTCCAGGGCGATGGTCTGCGGCAGGAGATCCGTCGGAAAGCCCGGGTAGGGCAGGGTCACCACGTCGATCGAGCGCGGCGGCCGGTCCGCCACCACCCGGAAGCCGTCACCGCGGACGTCCACGGTGGCACCCGCCGTCGTCAGCTTGTCAAGCACGATGTCGAGGTGGTCGGCACGACCGCCCCGAATCAGCACATCACCGCCTGTCATCAACGCGCCGATGGCAAAGGTCCCGGCGACGATGCGGTCCGCAACGGTGTCGTGCACGGTCGGCCGCAGTTCGTCGACGCCGTCGATGACCAGCGTGGACGTGCCCGCTCCGTCGAGCTTCGCGCCCATCGCCGTGAGCATCGCGCAGAGATCGGCGATCTCTGGTTCACGAGCGGCATTATCGATCACCGTGGTGCCCTTGGCCAGCGCCCCGGCCATCATGAGGTTCTCGGTGGCGCCGACACTGGGGAAGTCCAGCCAGATCGAGGCCCCCTGCAGGCGGCCGGACGACCGGGCCACCAGGGTCCCGGCCTCGACGTCCACCACGGCTCCGAGCTTCGTCAGCCCGTTGACGTGCATGTCGAGCGCGCGCGCACCGATCGCGTCCCCTCCCGGCAGCGCCACCCGCGCCTCACCGCAGCGGGCGACCAGCGGCCCGAGCACGACGACCGACGCCCGGATCCGCCGGACGATGTCGCTGTCGGCCGCCGCGCCGGGCCTTGCCGGCACGTCGATCGACAGTGATTCCCGGGTCAGGTCCCGGTCGACAGCAGCCCCGAGCGCTCGCAGCACATCGGCCATGACCTCGACGTCGAGAATGTCAGGCACGGCGCGAAGAGTCGTCCGGCCGTGAGCAAGCAGGCTCGCGGCCATCAGTTTGAGTACGGAGTTCTTCGCTCCCGGGACGCCTACCTCGCCGGCAAGCCGAGACCCGCCCGTGACGAGGAAGCGTTCCACGGGACTCGATGCTATGGCCTTGCCGCCCGGTCTTCAGTGCCGGCCGGCCGGCACGGTGAGGCCAGGTCGGCACACCCAGTCCTTGCCAGCTCAGCGCAGCCAGCTCGGCGCCCGCAGCCGAACCGGTTCGGCATAGTGTGACTGCCATGGCCATCCACCTGACCCGGATCTACACCCGGACCGGGGACGACGGGACGACCGCTCTCGGCGACATGTCCCGGGTCCGCAAGACCGACCCACGACTCGCCGCCTACGCGGACGTGGACGAGGCCAACGCGGCGATCGGCGTGGCGCTGGCGCTCGGAGCACTCGCCGAGGACGTCCGGGCGCTGCTCGCCCAGGTACAGAACGACCTCTTCGACCTCGGGGCGGACCTGTGTACGCCTGTCGTGGAAAATCCCGGGTTCCCACCACTGCGGGTGACCGAGGCCTACGTCGAGCGCCTCGAGGAGGCCTGTGACCACCACAACAAGGACCTGCCCAAACTGGACTCGTTCATCCTGCCCGGCGGCTCGCCGGGCGCCGCGCTGCTGCATGTGGCACGGACGGTAACCCGTCGCGCCGAGCGTTCCACCTGGGCACTGATGGAGCACGATCCCGACCGCACCGGTGCCCTGCCCGCCCGTTACCTGAACAGACTTTCCGATCTCCTGTTCATCCTCTCCCGGGCAGCCAACCCCGGTGGGGATGTCCTGTGGAAGCCGGGTGCCAACCGCTGAGAGTCCTCACCGCAGGCCCCGGCGACGGCCAATGGTCAGGATTGGGCGGATCCGGCCGACAGGACCGCGTGTTCCGCGAGGATGCTGACGCCCTGCTTGGTCACCGACAGGAATCCACCATCCACCGCGACGGTCACGGTGCTCCCGCCGGTTTTCACCCGTACTTCACCGTTCGTGACGAGAACACCGAGCAGCGGAACGTGCCCCGGCTGCACACCGATCTCGCCTTCCGTGGTCCGGGCCACGACCATGTCGGCCTCTCCCGACCAGACTTCCTTCTCCGGCGAGACGATCGCCACGCGCATCGGCATCCCGCTGCCGTCCTTCCCGCTGTCGTCGGTCCTCGGTGCCGTCGTTCAACGGCTTGTCGTGCAACGGCTTGTCGTTCATGGAAGCTGTCGCCGGTCGGTCCCGCCTCGGCAACGACCGGTCGCGGAGCCGATCCAGCTCGATGACCCGCAGGCCACGGACCCGGACCGGCCGGCGGCGCGAGGCAAGCAATGATCGCGCCGCCTCCGGCTGTGGAGGCTCCAGCCTCCGGAAGTGGTTCTAGAGGTCCTTCGCCTTCTTCTCCGCGTCCTCGATCCCACCGCACATGAAGAACGCCTGTTCCGGAAGGTGGTCGTACTCCCCCTCGGTCAGCTTCTTGAACGACTTGATCGTGTCCTCAAGCGGGACGAAGGTACCCGGGATACCGGTGAACTGCTCCGCGACGAAGAACGGCTGCGACAGGAAGCGCTGGATACGCCGCGCCCGATTGACGAGGATCTTGTCCTCTTCGGAGAGTTCGTCGATACCGAGAATCGCGATGATGTCCTGCAGGTCCTTGTAGCGCTGCAGGATGCGCTGCACCTCGCGCGCCACGTCGTAGTGCTCCTGGCCGAGATAGCGGGCGTCGAGGATGCGGGAGGTGGAGTCGAGCGGGTCCACGGCCGGGTAGATTCCCAGGTCGGAGATGGCACGGGAAAGCACCGTGGTCGCATCGAGATGGGTGAACGTCGTGTGCGGGGCCGGGTCGGTGATGTCGTCCGCCGGGACGTAGATCGCCTGCAACGAGGTGATGGAGTGGCCACGCGTCGAGGTGATGCGCTCCTGCAGGACACCCATCTCGTCGGCGAGGGTGGGCTGGTAGCCCACGGCGCTCGGCATCCGTCCGAGCAGGGTCGAGACCTCCGAGCCGGCCTGGGTGAACCGGAAGATGTTGTCGATGAACAACAGCACGTCCTGCTTCTGGACGTCCCGGAAGTACTCGGCCATGGTCAGCGCGGCGAGCGCGATCCGCAGCCGGGTGCCGGGTGGCTCGTCCATCTGGCCGAAGACCAGCGCGGTGTCGTTGATGACGCCGGCCTCGGTCATCTCCAGGAACAGGTCGTTGCCCTCACGGGTCCGTTCGCCGACTCCGGCGAACACCGACACACCACTGAACTGCTTGGCAACACGGTTGATCATTTCTTGGATGACGACCGTCTTGCCGACACCGGCACCACCGAACAGGCCGATCTTCCCGCCACGCACGTACGGTGCCAGCAGGTCGATGACCTTGATGCCGGTCGGGAACATCTCGGTCTTCGACTCAAGCTGGTCGAACGCGGGCGCCAGTGCGTGGATCGGCATGCGCACGTCGGTATCGACGCTGTCGACGTCGAGCGGCTCGCCGAGCACGTTGAACACGTGCCCCTTGGTGGCGTTGCCGACGGGAACCGTGATCGGTGAACCGGTATCGTGGACGGGTGCTCCACGCACCAGACCGTCGGTCTGCTGCATGGAGATCGTTCGGACGGTGTTGTCACCGATGTGCTGTGCGACCTCGAGCGTCAGCGTCGCGGTCTGCCCGTTGATGGTGCGGTCGACGCGCAGTGCATGGTAGATCTCGGGGATCTCCTCGGGCGCGAACTCCACATCGACGACCGGGCCGATGACACGGGAGACCCGGCCGGTCCCAGGGGCCTTGCCCTCCGCCGCGGCGGGCGAGGTGGTGGTGACGGTCATGGTGTCCTCAATTTCATCTTCAGTTCCATCTTCGTGCCCTCCGCCGCCGGCGACTCCGCCAGGATGCCTGGATGCCAGCGACTTCGGGTGTTCTTCGGTGGACGGTCGTCGATGTCTACGATGCCTGGGCGAGTGCGTCGGCGCCGCCGACGATCTCGGAAATCTCCTGGGTGATCGCGTCCTGGCGGGCGGCGTTCGCGCGCCGGGTGTAAGTCTTGATCAGTTCTCCGGCATTGTCGGTCGCGGACTTCATCGCCCGCTGGCGTGCCGCCGACTCCGACGCCGCGGACTCGAGCAGCGCCGCGTACAGACGGCTCTCCACATAGCGGGGAAGCAGCGCGTCGAGCACGCCCTCGGGAGACGGCTCGAACTCGTACTGCGGGAGCGGGCCTCCTGGCGGGGGTTCGGAGGTCGCCTCAAGTACCAGCGGGAGGATGCGGTGCGCGACCGGCCGTTGCGTCAGGGTGTTGACGTATTCGGTGTAGACGACGTGGATCTCGTCCACGCCGCCCGCGTCCGTCGACTCCACGAACCGGGCGATCAGCGCGTCCGCTACTTCTTTGGCGTTGTCGTAGCTCGGCTGCTCGGAGAATCCGGTGAAGTCCCCGCCCAGCTCCCGGCCACGGAAGCGGTAGTAGGTCACGGCCTTGCGGCCGACCGCGTACAGCACCGGCTCCTTGCCCTCGGACCGCAGCAGTTCCAGCAGCTCACCGGTCCGACGAAGCACGTTGGCGTTGTAACCACCGGCAAGCCCGCGGTCGCTGGTGACCACGAGGACCGCCACCCGCCGCGCATCGGTGTGCTCGGTCGTCAGCGGATGGCGGATCGACGTCTGCGAGGCAACCGCCGAGATCACCCGGGTGATCTCATCTGCGTACGGCCGGGAAGCGGCAACCCTCGCCTTGGCCTTCACGATCCTGGATGCGGCGATGAGTTCCATCGCCCGAGTGATCTTCTTGGTCGACTGTACCGAACGGATGCGGCGCCGGTACTCGCGGAGCTGGCCGGCCACGGTCTCAGTCCTCGGCCTTCGGCTTCGGAGTGTGCACCTTGATCGCCTCGTGTTCCACCTCGGACGGATCGAGGCTCTCGGGCAGCGGCTCGTTGACCAACGGCTGACCGCCCGTCAACGTGAACTCGCTCTTGAACTTCGCGATCAGGTTCTCCAGCGACGCCAGGGTGTCGTCGTCCAGCTTGCCGGTCTGCAGGATCGTGGTGTAGATCCCGCCCTGGGCCCGCTCGACGAACTCAAGGAACTCACGCTCGAAGCGGCGGATGTCCGCGACCGGCACATCGTCGAGCTGCCCGGACGTGCCCGCCCAGATCGACACGACCTGCCGTTCGACCGGGTAGGGCTCGTACTGCGGCTGCTTGAGCAGTTCGACCATGCGTGCGCCCCGGTCGAGCTGGGCACGCGACGCCTTGTCCAGGTCGGAGCCGAAGGCCGAGAAGGCCTCCAGCTCGCGGTACTGCGCGAGGTCCAGCCGGAGCCGCCCCGCGACCGCCTTCATGGCCTTGATCTGAGCGCTGCCGCCCACCCGCGAGACCGAGGTACCGACGTTGATGGCCGGACGGACACCCTGGTTGAACAGGTCGGTCTCGAGGAAGATCTGTCCATCGGTGATCGAGATGACGTTGGTCGGGATGTACGCCGAGATGTCGTTACCCTTGGTCTCGATGATCGGCAGACCGGTCATGGACCCGCCACCGAGCTCGTCCGAGAGCTTCGCGCACCGCTCCAACAGCCGGGAGTGCAGGTAGAACACGTCACCCGGGTACGCCTCGCGGCCCGGCGGGCGGCGTAGCAGCAGCGAGATCGCGCGGTACGCCTCGGCCTGCTTCGAGAGGTCGTCAAAGACGATCAGGGCGTGCTGGCCGTTGTACATCCAGTGCTGGCCGATGGCGGAACCGGTGTAGGGCGCGAGGTACTTGAAACCGGCCGGCTGGTCGGCGGGCGCCGCCACGATGGTCGTGTAGGCCAGCGCGCCGGTCTCCTCCAGGGTGTTGAGGACGGCCCGGATCGTCGACTTCTTCTGCCCGATCGCCACATACACGCACTTGACCTGGCGCTTGGGGTCACCCGTCGCCCAGTTCTCACGCTGGTTGATGATCGCGTCCAGAGCGACGGCACTCTTGCCCGTCTGCCGGTCACCAATGATCAGCTGACGCTGGCCACGGCCGATGGCCGTCATGGCGTCCACCGCCTTGATACCGGTCTGGAGCGGCTCCTTGACCGGCTGGCGCTGCACCACCGTGGGTGCCTGTAGTTCCAGAGCCCGGGACTCGGTGGAAACGATCTCCCCGAGGCCGTCGATCGGGCGGCCCAGCGGGTCCACCACACGGCCGAGGAAGCCGTCCCCGACCGGGACGGAGAGGATCTCGCCGGTCCGGCGGACCTCCTGGCCTTCCTCGATGTGCTCGGACTCGCCCAGGATGACGCAGCCGATCTCGGCCACGTCAAGGTTGAGCGCCAGGCCCAGTACGCCGCCGTGGAACTCCAGCAGCTCGTTGGTCATGGCGTGCGGCAGGCCCTCGACCCGCGCGATGCCGTCGCCTGCGACGACGACCCGGCCGACCTCCTCGCGCTCTCCGACGGATGCCTGGTAGGAGTCGACGTAGTCCCGGAGGGCGGCGCGGATTTCCTCCGGTCGGATGGAGAGCTCAGTCATCGCTTCGGTCCTTCAATAAATGGTGAGGGCACGTCCCGCAGGTCATGCGAGGTCTGGGTGTCCACGAGAGCGCTCTATCGGAGCAGCCGCCGGCGGGCGTCGGTGAGGCGGCGAGCGACGCTGCCGTCGACCACCTCGTCACCCACCCGCACGACAACGCCGCCCAGAACAGCGGGATCGACGTCGACCTGAAGTTGGACATCACGGCCAAAATACCGGCTGATCGCTGTCCGCAACCGGAAAATCTGATCGCCCGTGAGAGGAACCGCGGTGCGCACCACGGCGACAAGCCGGTTACGACGGGCCGCGGCAATCACGGTCAGCTGCTCAAGCCGGCGTTCAAGGTCACCGTGGTAGCGCTCGGCGACCGCACGTTGGATGAGACGGACCGTGACCGGCCTGCCCTTTCCGTCCAGCAACCTGCCCACCAGCGCCTGCTTGGCGGGCACCGGGACGGCCGGGTCGCTTAGGGCCAGGGAAAGCTCCGGCGTCCGGTTGAGGATGCGTCCGAACCGGAACAGCTCGTCCTCGACATCGTCGAGGGCTCCTTCTCGTTGTGCCCGGGCAAGCAGGGCCTCGACCCCCAGCTCCGACAGCGCGTGCTGGAGGTCCAACGGCCGGGCCCAGCGCCCGGTAACCGCGGTCTGAAGAACGTCCAGGGCCGCATCCGAGATCTGCTGACCGAACAACCTGGCCGCCAGCCCGGACCTGGCCGGTCCGGGCACTCCCGGATCAGCCAGCGCTCGCCGGACCGGCGGCTCCCGATCGAGCAGGTCCACGACCGCGTCCAGGTCGTCCGCGAGGCGGCCGAAGTCGATCGGGTAGCGGGACCGCGTCGTGGAACCTGGCGGTGGGGCGGCGGTCAGTTCGTCCAACCGTGCCCGTGCCGCCGCCAGTGAACGTCGGCTGGATCCCTCCACGCCTCAGCCCCCCGGCCCGGCCGGCGTCGGAACCGCCGAGTCGTCCGGCCGCTCCAGGCCCACGATGAAGTCGTCGACGAGCTGACGCTGACGGTCGTCCCGTTCCAGTTCGTGACCCACGATCTTCGTGGCGAGTTCGAGCGCGATGTCACCGACCTCGCGCCGGATCTGAGCAACGATCTGCGACCGTTCGGCGGCGAGCTGGGCCTCACCACGCGCCTTGATCTCAGCGACCTCGCCATCGGCCTGCGCGCGCAGCGCCTCGAGGATCTGGCGTCCCTGCTCCCTGGCGTCGTCACGGATGCGTCCCGCCTCGGCCTGTGCTTCGGCGAGCTGCGCGCGGTAGGACGTGAGCAGGTCCTGAGCCTCCCGCTGAGCGCGCTCGGCACGTGCAAGACTGCCTTCTATGCGATCCGTCCGCTCGGCGTATGTCCGCTTGACCTGCGGGTAGATCTTCCAGAAGAAAAAGGCCACGAGCAGGCCGAACGACAAGGCACCGATCAGC
>NZ_CADDZT010000089.1:33388-34809 GCF_902812655.1 Candidatus Frankia meridionalis
AACTCGCTGATCGGTGGGACGAGGACGTTCTCGTCCGAGCGTGAACTCCCCTCGGCTATTACCAGGAGGGCCGTGGTCGGCACAGTGTCTTCCTCCGACTCAGCTGAAGACGAAGGGGACGACGAAACCGATCAGGGCCAGCGCTTCGGCGAGGGCGAAGCCGATGATCATGTAACGGAAGGCGACCTGCTCGGCCTCTGGCTGGCGGGCGATGGCCTGCACACCCAGGCCGAAGATAAGACCGATACCGATACCCGGCCCGATGGCCGCCAGGCCATAGGCGACTGCTCCGAGGGAGCCGGTCACCTTGTCGGCGGCGGCAAGCACCAAGGTGGGGTCTGCCATGTCATATTCCTTTTCCAGTCGGGCACCGGGACCTGCCGCGGTGCTGATCGGGGTGTCCGAACCTTTTATGCGTGCGCCCCGGCGGGCGCGCCGCTCATAGCGGGCGCCCCACTCACGGCAGGAGCATGGTCGGCCGAGAGAGAACTCTCGTGCTCGCCCCCGTGCTCTTCGACCGCACCGGCGATGAAGGCAGCCGTGAGGATCGTGATGATGTACGCCTGCAAGCCGTCGATGATGAGTTCGAACCCGGTCAGCACGACCGTCACCAGCAGCGAGGCAGCACCGAAGACAAAGGGTGGCTTGGGTAGCAGGTAGTCCGCTCCGAGCGAGAAGACCAGCAGCAGGATATGGCCGGCGAACATGTTCGCGAACAACCGGACGGCCAGCGTGAACGGCCGGACGATCAGGGTGGACAGAATCTCGATCGGCCCGAGCAGAATCTTCACGAAGATGGGAGCCGTCGGAGCCGGGTTGAGCATGTGCCCGAAGTAGGCCCTGGCGCCGTTCGCCTTGATGCCCGCGTAGTTGAACAGCACATAGCTGATGGCGGACAGGACGATCGGAATCGCTATCCGCGAGGTCGCCGGGAACTGTGCGATGGGGACGATCGCGAGCAGGTTACAGATCAGCACGAAGCTGAAAAGCACAACAAAATACGGTGTGTACTTGCGCCCGTTCTCCCCGATGACGTCCCGGGAGATCTGCGTGTCTATGAATTCGTAGATCGACTCGCACACGTTCTGCAACCCACGGGGCACGATCGTGGCGCGCCGGAAACCCAGCCAGAAAACCACGCCGACGAACAGCGCGGCGAAGATCCCCAGCCCTGTCGCCTTGTTCAGGTAGAAATCAACCGATCCGATCTGGATGTCGAACCAGTGCGGGGGCTGGAACACCTCCTTGGTCGGGCCGTGGAAGCCCTCGTCAGCGAGGACCACGGAACCCGTGACGACCGGCACGACGTACACCTCCATGATCAAAATACACTCTTACCAGCGAGGAAGAGACGCAGCCGTACCGGCGGCGGTGTGGACTCACCCTATCTGGTTCAGGCGGGACAGCCCCGCCCGGCGCGG
>NZ_CADDZT010000089.1:35191-43255 GCF_902812655.1 Candidatus Frankia meridionalis
CCGCGCCGAGACGACCATCCCGCCAGACACGACGATCCAACGACATGGCATGATCATGACCCGGCAGGACCGACAGGAGACACGACTCACAGTGGATGTCAGCAAGCCGACATCCAGCACTGGCGATACTATCCACACCCCGGCGGTACGGGCATCAACTCCGAGACAGCTGGACCTTACTCACTCTTCTGTTCACCTGAACGTTACCTTAACGTTCACTTTCGCCGCCCCGGCATCAACGCTTCGACATCAACCGACTGCGGGATGTCATCCCAGTGGCGCAACGGAAACATCGCGACACACTAATGCCGCGTGGTCCGGTAGATCACGAGATAGACCGCGGCGGCCATGCCCACGAGGACCCCGGCCGGCAGGAAGACGGTGTGAAGGCCGGCGAGGCGGTCGATCCCGTAGCCGACCAGCCCCCAGAAACCGGTCCCCGCCAGCAGAGTGCCGACGACGCTCCACGCCTCTCCGGAGATCACTCCCGGCCGGTAGGGGCGCGGCGGCGGCCGGTCCCGCTCGGGCTGCCCTTCGCCGTCGCCAGAGTTGCGTTCCCCGTTGCTCACGGGTTCAGCGTGTCACGGCGGGAGTTTTCCCGCGCTCGGAAAACCTTCGGGTCGTAGAAGGGGACGCGGGTGTGGGTGGCAACCCACAGTTCGGCGCCGAGCCACCCGAGGACTCCCCCGAAGATGGCCCAGGCAAAGGCAAGAAGATCGATTGTGGTGGAGCCATCCAGGTTCACGAGAAGAGCTCCAAGGATAAAGATCTTCAAACCGTAGGTGCCGAGTGCCGTGGGCAGCACCAGTTCCTTCCAGCGACTGGCGACGACACTCACCGCCACCTTGCTGACCGTGAAGAAGAGTGCAACCAGACAAAGACCAAGGGTAACGCCGGCGAGCCCTGCCGCGCCCCGCAGGAACCCTGCGACGACAAGGGCCGGAACAGCGATCACGGCCATCACCAGCAGACCGGTCCGGATCGTCCGGGTGGCAGCAACAATCATGCGCGCCGCACAGAACGCTGACCGGCCAGCAACAGGACGAGAAGTCCGACGATCCCGAGGCCGACAACGCCGACAAGGATGGGCACCGGCTGCTGGGAGAAGGACGCGGCCACCCCACCGAAACCGAGCAGGGCTGCCCAGAAGTACATGACGAGTACCGCGCGGACGTGGGAATGTCCGATTTCCAGCATCCGGTGATGTAGATGCATTTTGTCCGGAGCGAACGGCGACCGCCCCGCGCGCGTCCGGCGGATGACCGCCAGCCCGAGGTCGATGAACGGCACGGCCAGTACGGCGAGCGGGATGGCCAGCGGAATCAGCGACGGCAGGGAGCGGGACGGCCCGGCGTACCCGCCGTAGGCGACCTGCCCGGTTACCGAGATCATGGACGCGGCGGAGAGCAGGCCGACCAGCATCGAGCCGGAGTCGCCCATGAAGAGCCTGGCCGGGTTGAAGTTGTGCGGCAGGAATCCGACGCAGACTCCGGCGGTGACGGCGGCGAGCAGCGCCGCCGGCGCCGCCCGGGAAAAGTGATTGATCACGGCAACCTCGTAGGCAAAGTAGAACGTGGCGCCCGCGGCGATGGCCGCGACCCCGGCGGCAAGGCCGTCCAGGCCGTCGATGAAGTTCATCGCGTTGACAAGAACGACCGTGGCAAGGATCGACAGGGGCACCGCCGTCTCCGGCCCGAGGCTGAAGGTGGTGTCGCTGTCCGGATTGACCGCGAATGACCACTGGACTCCGAGGAGCACCATCACCCCGGCTGCGGCCACCTGACCCGCGAGTTTGGTTATCGGATCGAGTGGCCACCGGTCATCCACCACTCCGAGCAGGCAGATCAGAACGCCGGCGACAAGAACCGCATGCGGTTCCGCCCAGTCCTGGGAGACCGCGGACAGGAACGGAAGCTGGTCGGCAACGAGTAACCCGGCGGCCAGTCCCGCGAGCATGGCCAGGCCGCCGAGCCGTGGCGTCGGCACCGCATGCACGTCGCGGTCGCGGACGGCCGCGACCGCGCCGATCCAGATGGCGAAACCACGTGCGACCGGCGTACACAGAAACGTGACCGCCGCTGATGCTGCAAAGACGAGCAGATACTCCCGCAATGACCTAACGCATTCGTCGATCTACCGAGGGTAGGCAGGATGCCGGCTCACCAGGGCGGAGACGGTCGTGGCGACGTCTGTGGCCGCGCCCGGATCCCGGACGGCCCGGGCGATGAGCGCCGCGATCTCCTTCATTTCACCTTCCCGCATGCCCTGGGTGGTCACCGCCGGCGTTCCCACCCGGATACCGGAGGAAACCGCGGGCGGCTGCGGATCGTACGGGATGGCGTTCTTGTTCAACGTGATGCGCGCGGCGTCACACCGGGTTTCGGCGTCCTTACCGGAAACCCCGAGATCGCGAAGGTCGAGCAGGGCAAGGTGTGTATCGGTACCACCGGCGACCGGTCGAACACCTTCGGCAGCGAGCCCGTCCGCGAGGGCCTGCGCGTTCACGATGACCTGCCGCGCATAGTCCTGGTAGGCCGGGGTCGCGGCTTCTCGGAGCGCGACCGCCTTGGCCGCGACCGCATGCATGAGCGGCCCGCCCTGGCTGAAGGGGAAGACCGCCTTGTCGATCCGCTGGGCCAGTTCCTCCCGGCATACGATCATCCCGCCGCGGGGCCCACGCAGGACCTTGTGGGTGGTGAAACTGACAACGTCGGCATAGGGAACCGGGCTCGGAATGGCCTTGCCCGCGACCAGGCCGATGAAATGGGCGGCATCCACCATCAGCCAGGCTCCGACCTCGTCGGCGATCGAGCGGAAGGCCGCGAAGTCGATCAGCCTGGGGTAGGCGGTGGCACCACAAATAATCATTTTTGGGCGGTGCTGGCGCGCGAGATCACGCACCTCGTCGTAGTCGATCAGTTCAGTATCCTCGCGGACGCCATAGGCGACCACGTTGAACCACTTCCCGCTGAAGTTCACCCGGCTGCCGTGCGTGAGATGGCCTCCGTGCGGCAGCGACATCGCCAGCACCGTGTCACCCGGTACGAGTAGCGCCGCATACACCGCGAAGTTGGCCTGCGCCCCGGAATGCGGCTGGAGGTTGGCGTGCTCGGCGCCGAAGAGCTCCTTGGCCCGGGTGATGCCAATCTCCTCCGCGCGGTCCACAACCTGACACCCACCGTAGTAACGACGGCCCGGATAACCCTCGGCATACTTGTTCGACAAGGTCGAACCGAGGGCTGCCAGCACCGCCGGCGAGGTGAAGTTCTCACTCGCGATGAGCTGGAGACCGCCGCGGAGACGGTCCAGCTCGTCGAGAACGACGTCGGCGATCTCGGCATCCTCGGCGCGGAGCTGATCGAAGTCCGGGCCCCAGAACGGGGTGCTCATAAGCTGCCTCTCCTCCTGCGGAACTTCCCTGCCCGCCAGGGCCTACGCACCAGTGACCAAAGAACATCCAGGGCGGCCGGGTACGACGCCGACAGCTTACGGCGCCAGGTGGTGGCGGGCCGGGAGCATCATCGGGTCGTCACGGGTACCTGCACCGACGGGAGGACCTCGCGCAACGCCGCCACGTCGACAGCGCCGGCCCGCAACACCCGCGGCACGTCACCCGTACAGTCGATAATCGTCGAGGCTACGCCAGCCGAACACGGTCCGCCGTCCAGGTACACATCGACGGATCCGCCGAGCTGGGCGATGGCGTCATCCACGCTGGTCGCGGGCGGCTGACCGCTGATGTTCGCGCTGGACACCGCCATCGGGCCGGTGCGGCCCAGCAGCTCGATCGCCACCGGATGCAGCGGCATCCGCACCGCCACGGTCCCGCGCGCGTCACCGAGATCCCAGCTCAACGACGGCGCATGTCGCACGACCAGGGTGAGCCCGCCGGGCCAGAAGGCCCGTACCAGGTCGCGGACGTCACCGGTGACCCGTTCCACCAGCCCGTCGAGGGTGCGCCACGAACCGACCAGCACCGGGACCGGCATGTCCCGTCCCCGGCCCTTGGCCGCCAGCAGCGAGCGGACCGCGACCTGGTCGAACGCATCCGCTCCGATGCCGTACAGCGTGTCTGTGGGCAGCACGACCAGTCCGCCGTGCCGCACCGTACGGGTCGCGGCGTCAAGACCCGCCGGACGCCGTTCGGCGTCCGCACAGTCGTACCGTTCGCTCACCAGCTCCTCCACTACCCTCGGGGTTCGACCCCCGAGGTTCGTTACCCCCGGGCTCGACGCGACGCGGTGACGAACCGGTCCCGTCCCGCCAGGTCTGGATGGTCCAGAACATCATCCCAGCATCCGTACGCCCGCAGGAGCGCGGGGGCCGCCGAACCGTGCCGATCGGAATGCTCGATCACCAACTGACCGCCGTCACCCAGCAGAACGGCAGCCGCCTCGGCGACGGCACGCACCCCGGCCAGACCGTCCGGCCCGGCCCACAGAGCGGCGGGCGGATCATGCCTGCCGACCTCCGGTTCGACCTGGTCCCGCTCGTCGTCGCAGAGGTACGGCGGGTTGCTCACCACGAGATCGACCCGGCCGACGAGGTCCGCCAGCTCGTCGACAACCGCCGGGACGTGCCCGGTGGAGCCGGCCGTGGAACGGCTGCGAGAGGTGTGGTCGAGGTTGCGTCCAGTGACGTCGATCCCCACATCAGCATGATGTACCGTCACTCCACGTCCTATAGACATAACATTGCGTCTCGCCCATGCCAGCGCGGCCGGCTCGAACTCGACAGCATGCACCCGGGCGCCCGGCAGCTCATCCGCCAGCGACAGGGCGATCGCGCCGGAACCGGTGCACAGGTCCACGCAGACCGGTTCCGCCCGCCCGGCCGCGCGCATCGCGTCCAGCGCCCACCCGACCACGGTCTCGGTTTCCGGCCGGGGGACGAACACCCCCGGCCCCACGTCCAGGGTCAGATACCGGAATCCGGCGGTGCCCACCAGATGCTGAAGCGGTACCCGCGCGACACGACGCACCACCAGATCACGAAACCGCTCCCGGTCCGGCGGACTGATCGTCGCGGTCAGGGCGAGGCGCCACCGAGGATGACCGGTCACGTATGCGGCGAGCTGTTCCGCGTCCGACCGAGGACTCGCGACCCCGGCCGCGGTGAGGGCGGCGACCGCGTCGTCGAGTTCGGCCGGCAGGCTGCCGGGGGTCCGGACGGACACGCAGGTCACGTCCCCACCCCGGCGGTGAGCCGCGCCGCCAGGTCCGCCGCGACCAGGGCGTCCAGCACCTCGTCGAGTTCGCCGTCCAGCACCTGGTCGAGGTTGTGCGCCTTGAAGCCGACCCGGTGGTCGCTGATCCGGTTCTCGGCGAAGTTGTAGGTACGGACGCGTTCGGAGCGGTCCACCGTGCGGACCTGGCTTGCCCGTGCCGCCGACGCCTCCGCCTGCGCTCGATCGCGGGCCACGACGAGCAGCCGGGCCCGCAGGATGCGTAGTGCGGACTCCTTGTTCTGGAGCTGGCTCTTCTCGTTCTGGCAGGACACCACCAACCCGCTCGGAAGATGGGTGATGCGCACCGCCGAGTCCGTCGTGTTGACGCTCTGCCCGCCGGGACCGGAGGACCGGTACACGTCGATGCGCAGGTCGTTCGGGTCGATGTCGACCTCGACCTCCTCGGCCTCGGGAAGCACGAGGACTCCCGCCGCCGAGGTGTGGATCCGACCGGCGGACTCGGTGACCGGAACCCGTTGCACCCGGTGGACGCCGCCTTCGAACCGAAGCCGGCCGAAGACACCACCGCTGGTGGCACGACCCGCCTTCACCGCCACACTCACGTCCCGGTACCCGCCAAGGTCACTCGGATTCGCGTCAAGGATCTCGGCACGCCAGCCACGCCGCTCGGCATAACGCAGGTACATCCGCAGGAGGTCCCCGGCGAACAGAGCCGACTCCTCACCACCCGCTCCGGCCTTGATCTCCAGGATCGCATCCCGGGCGTCATCCGGATCGGTGGGCACCAGGTGGGTACGCAGGCGGTCCTGCAACGCCGCATGCGCGGATTCCAGCTCCGTGACCTCAGCGCGGAACGAGGTGTCCTCGGCGGCGAACTCACGGGCGGTCGTGAGATCCGCGTCGACCCGGTCGAGCTCACGCGCGGTCTCCACAACCGGGGTCAGTTCCGCGTATCTGCGGCCGAGACTACGCGCCAGGGCCGGGTCGGCATGCACCGCCGGATCCGCAAGACGGCTCTCCAGCTCGGCGTGCTCGGCGAGCAGACCGTCGAGTGGAGTCGTCATTTCGGATGTCTCCTGGTCTGGGTGGCCAAGGCGGGGGACTACGATCTTCAGGTATCGCCGGAGACCCCACGGATTACCAGGGTGGCACGGTCGACCTAGGTCGGACAGCACCCGCGCCGTTGCGGATCGCACGGCACGGGCGCTGTCAACTCGCTACTTGGCTGCGGGTCCGGGCTTGTCGCCGGGACGGCGACGACCGAAGCGCCGCTCGAACTTCTCAACCCGTCCGCCGACATCGAGGATCTTCTGCTTGCCGGTGTAGAACGGGTGGCACTGCGAGCACACCTCGGCGTTGATCACACCGTCCGGCTTGGTGCTGCGGGTCGTGAACGTGGAACCGCACGTGCAGACGACCGTGGTCTCACGGTACGTCGGATGAATGTCAGCCTTCATGATCCTTCTTCCCGAAGTGGCCGCCGGGTCGCCCTGCCACATCTGCGAGGACGTGAACCGGTGCCGGGTGTCAACAGCCCAGTGTGCCAGAACCGCATGCCGTGCCAGAACCGCATGCCCGCCCCGGGCCGGCACCTTGCGGGTACCGGCCCGGGACTGCGCTCAGTCCTGACCCGGAGTGGCAGTCGCGATCTGCATCAGGAACTCGTAGTTCGTCCGCGTCTTCTTCAACCTGTCCAGAAGAAGGTCAAGCGCCTGCTGCGACTCCAGCGTGTGCAGGACCCGGCGCAGCTTATGCATGATCACAAGCTCGTCCGGCGCAAGCAGGATGTCCTCCTTACGGGTTCCGGAGGGGTCGACGTCGATCGCGGGGAAGATTCGCTTGTCTGCGATCTTCCGATCCAGCTTGAGCTCGGCATTGCCGGTGCCCTTGAACTCCTCGAAGATCACAGTGTCCATCGTGGAGCCCGTCTCCACCAGAGCCGTAGCGATGATCGTCAACGACCCGCCGTTCTCGATGTTCCTCGCGGCACCGAGGAACCGTTTCGGCGGGTAGAGCGCGGTGGAATCCACACCACCCGACAGAATCCGGCCGGACGCAGGTGCGGCCAGGTTGTAGGCCCGCCCGAGACGGGTGATCGAGTCGAGTAGTACGACGACGTCCTCGCCCAGTTCCACCAGCCGTTTGGCCCGCTCGATGGACAGCTCGGCGACACTGGTGTGGTCCGACGGCGGCCGGTCGAAGGTTGAGGCGATGACCTCACCCTTAACCGACCGCTGCATGTCGGTCACCTCTTCCGGACGTTCGTCGACGAGAACGACCATGAGGTGGCATTCCGGGTTGTTCGTCGTGATCGCGTTCGCGATGGCCTGCAGCACCATCGTCTTGCCCGCCTTCGGAGGGCTGACGATCAGCGCCCGCTGGCCCTTTCCAAGCGGCATCACCAGGTCGATGACCCGGGTCGTCAGCAGCTGCGGCTCGGTCTCCAACCGCAGGCGCTCCTGCGGGTAGAGCGGGGTGAGTTTGGTGAATTCGGGGCGGTTGCGCGCCTCGTCCGGTTCCAGCCCGTTGACCGTGTCGAGCCGGACCAGTGCGTTGTACTTGTCCCGCCGCTGCTCGCCTTCCTGCGGTGCCCGGACGACCCCCGTGATCGCGTCACCGCGACGCAGACCATGCCGGCGGACCTGGGCCAGGCTCACGTAGACATCGGTCGGGCCAGTCAGGTAGCCACTGGTGCGCACGAACGCGTAGTTGTCGAGAACGTCGAGGATGCCCGCGACGGGGACGAGCACGTCGTCCTCGCGGACAACCGGCTCCGACTCGCTGAAACCACCGCCCTGGCGAGCACGGCCGCGACCCCGCTCACGGAACCGGCCGCGGTTCCGCCGGTTTCCACCGCCGAAGTCGTCGTCGCGATC
>NZ_CADDZT010000089.1:43548-56909 GCF_902812655.1 Candidatus Frankia meridionalis
CGATCAGACTGCCCACGATCAGACTGCCCACGGCCCTGGCGGTCGCCCTGCTGGCGGCCCTGGCGCTCACCGGCTACAGGACGCTCGCCCGACGCGCGGTCGCCCTCGGGCTGCTGGCGCTCACGTCGGTCCTCCCGGCCCCGGGTGCTGCCGTTCTCCGAAACCCGGGGAGTACTGGCCGGCTCGACAACGGACGTCTCCGCCGAGGCGACGGAAACCGGTTCGGAGGATGCGGTTGTGCCAGGGGCACTGTCCTTCGCCGCGACGGACGCGGCTACCGGCACGGCTGAGGCCACTTCGTCCGGGACGGCGGTCCGCACGCTCTGCGAACCGCTCACGGAAGCGGGAGCGGAGGTGACCACCGCGCTCCGGGTGTCCCGCGGATCGGGCAGGACGTCGGTCAGGGTTCCCTGTTCGTTGGAGGCGGTGGACGGACTTCCCGATGCCCGGGAGGCGCCCCGCCGGCTGCGACTACGGGTGGCGACGCCCGCTGTCGTCCCAACCTGGCTCGCGACCGTCGGGTCGGTGGCATCCACGGCCTGTGTGGTCCGGGCCGGCTTCACGCTGGGGGCCGCCTCTAGACGGGTGGCTGCCACGTTCTCACCCTCGGTCGTGGAGATCGGTGCCTGCACGTTCTGGATGGCCGCGATGAGCTGCCCCTTTCGCAGGCGTCCCACGCCCTGGATACCCAACGAACTTGCCATGGCCTGCAGCTCCGGCAGGAGCATGGCTGAAAGGCCGGTGCCTGACCGCCGGCGTCGCGGGGAGCCAGCGTCCACGGATGACGTCGATGTCTGGGACTCCGCGGACTCGCGTGCGCTGTCAGGCAGCACGTCGGTGGTGTCGCTCAAGATGTTCCTTCCCTGAAGGGACCAGCTCACGGGAGCTGGGTGACGCTTGTTGACCTTCTTCACCTGGGCATCCCACATGGAAATGATGTTCAGCGCCAGGTGGGCAAGCAGAGCGCCCGTGGACGGCGCCAACGGCTGAGCACCGCGTGCGAACTCGTCAATCCCGCTGAGGACTTGTCGGTGCTGGCCGAGGCTTCGATGACGAGGCTGAGGCACCAAGTTCCGGTACCAGATCCGGCTACGACGAGCCGGTGGCGCCGACGGGCGAGCACGCGCCGCGGCGGCAGCGAGTGCAGTCATCAGACTATCCAGACGGAGTCACCTGGGCAACAACCTTCGAGCGGCTTTGCTTCCAGGTCCTCCGTTTCCCACCTGGGCCGCGACCATTTCGGTCGGGATGTCGCGCCTGACATGCCGTGCTCGGGAAGACGCGCATGGGCCGGCAGGGCATTTCGGGCAGTAGACGGTCGGGCGATAGACGGTCGGGCGATAGACGGTCGGGCGGGCAGGAGCTGGTGGCGTCAGCCCGCGACGACCTCGACCCGCGCCCCGTCGCGGTCGACAGCCAGGTCGAGCACGGTGAAGCCGCTCCCACCGCATTCACGCGCAAGCGCAGCCTGATCCTCACCGACGGCCAAGGCCAGCACCGTCGGTCCCGAACCCGACAGCACGGCGGCCAGCCCTGCCGCACGCAACCGCCCGATCAGGTCACGGGTTTCGGGCATGGCCGGCAGCCGGTAGGGCTGGTGCAGCCGGTCGTCGGTGGCCGCCACCAACGCCTCCTGCCAGGACGCCGTGTCCAGCCGACCGCCACGGGGCAGACCATTTCTATTCGGACTATTACCCGGCTCACTATCGCCGGGCTCACTATCGCCGGGCTCGGACAGCAGTGTCCCGGACATCGCCATTGCCAGCAGGGCGGCTCGACCCGCGTTCGCCGCCGCGTCGACATGAGGCACATCCACCGGCAGCGCCACCCGCGACTCGGACGTGAGTTGACGACGGCCGGGAACGAACGCCACCGGCCGCAGGTCAGCCGGGGGTGCGGTGCGTGCCACCCGCGCAGCGCCGGTACCGTCATACCAGGCAACGGTGAAGCCGCCGTACAGGGCGGCGGCGACATTGTCCGGATGCCCTTCGATCGCGCAGGCAAGGGCGAAGACGTCCCGGGTGCTCAGTCGGGCTTCACCGAGGGCGGCGGCGGCGATCAGGCCCGCCACGATCGCGGCGGCCGACGAGCCCAGGCCACGACCGTGCGGGATGCGGTTGACGCAGGTGAGGCGCAGCCCCGCCGGTGCGAGGCCGAGCGCGGCGAAACCGGCCCGCAGGGCACGCACGACCAGGTGGGTCTCGTCCCGTAGGCCGTCGTCCTCCCCGGTCACGTCGATCGACAGGTCGGTGCCGGTGACCGCGACCGTCAGCTCGTCGTACAGGCCGAGCGCAAGACCGCAGGCGTCGAACCCCGGACCGAGGTTGGCGCTGGTCGCCGGCACCCGCACCCGCACCGCCATCGGGGCGGCGACCCGCACCGGACGGCTCACGACCGCTGCAGGTCGAGGGCGGCAGCCGCGGCCACCACTGTCGCCGGGATGGTCACCGGTTTGGCCGCGCCGCTGATCGCCCAGTCGGGATCCTTGAGACCGTTGCCCGTCACCGTGCAGACAACCCGCTCGCCGGCCTCGATGAGACCCGCGGCACACGCCTGGAGCAGTCCCGCGATGCTCGCGGCGCTGGACGGTTCCACGAACACGCCCTCCCGCCGCGCGAGCAGGCGGTAGGCCGCCAGGATCTGACGGTCGTTCACCGCGTCGATCGAACCGCCGGATGCGTCCCTGGCATCCAGGGCGAACTCCCACGACGCGGGGTTGCCGATCCGGATCGCCGTGGCGATCGTCTGCGGTGCGGTGACCACGCTGCCCCGCACGATGGGCGCGGCACCGGCCGCCTGGAAGCCATGCATACGGGGCCGGCCCGAACCGTGGCGGGTGTCCTCCTCGACGTAGCCACGCCAGTACGCGGTGATGTTCCCGGCGTTTCCGACCGGCAGGCAGTGGACGTCGGGCGCCGACCCCAGATCCTCGACGATTTCGAAGGCCGCGGTCTTCTGCCCCTCCAGACGGAACGGGTTCACCGAGTTGACGAGGGTCACCGGGAAGGTGTCGGCGAGCTCACGGGCGACCCGCAGGCAGTCGTCGAAGGAACCGTCGAGCTGGAGGAGACGGGCCCCGTGGACCAGCGCCTGCGCCAGCTTCCCCAAAGCGATCTTGCCGCTGGGGACGAGAACAGCGCAGGTCAGCCCGGCCCGAGCCGCGTACGCGGCAGCACTCGCGCTGGTGTTACCCGTGGACGCGCAGATCACCGCCTGCGAGCCGGCTTCCACCGCGCGACTGATCGCCATGGTCATCCCACGGTCCTTGAACGATCCGGTCGGATTGGCACCCTCGACCTTGAGATGCACATCACACCGGGTCAGCTCGGACAGATGGGGCGCGGGCAGCAGGGGGGTACCGCCCTCTCGGAGGGTCACGACCGGCGTCTCCGGGGAGACCGGAAGCCGGTCCCGGTACTCCTCGATCACACCCCGCCACACCCGCCGGACCGGGGTCTCACCACGAGCTCCCGTTTCGGTTGTCCTGGCCACCGGTGATGTCATGGCTGTTTGCGATGCCATCGTCACAGCTCGCCTCCCTCGACCCGCATGACGCTCGCGACCGCACGCACGACGTCCAGTTCCCGCAGCTCCTCCACAGTCGCGGACAAGGCCGCATCGGTGGCGGTGTGTGTGATCAGAACGAGACTGGCGTCGTCACCGTGGCCGTCCTGACGGACACTCTGTATGGACACGTCCTGACGGGCAAAGGCAGCGGCAACCGAGGCGAGCACCCCGGTCTTGTCCGTGACATCCAGGTTGATGTGGTAACGCGTCACCGTTCTACCCATCGGCAGAACCGGCAGGTCAGCGTAAGCGGACTCGCCCGGACCCCGACGGCCGCTGAGGCGGTTGCGCGCCACCGCGACAAGGTCGCCCAACACCGCGGACGCCGTGGGCGAACCACCCGCCCCACGACCGTAGAACATCAGCTGCCCAGCCGCCTCCGCTTCGACGAAAACAGCGTTGAACACCTCCCGGACCCCGGCCAGCGGATGCGACCGGGGAATCATCGCGGGATGCACCCGCACGCTCACCCCCGGCGTGTCCGGTGAACGTTCGGCAATGGCGAGGGCCTTCACCGTGCAGCCCATCGCCCGGGCGCTGGCGATGTCCGCGGCGGTGACGTTGCCGATACCCTCCCGGTAGACGTCGTCCAGGGTCACCCTGGTGTGGAAGGCAAGCTGCGCGGTGATCGCCGCCTTTGCCGCGGCGTCGTAGCCGTCGATGTCCGCGCTCGGGTCGGCCTCCGCGTACCCGAGCGTGGTCGCCTCCTCCAGCGCCTCCGCGAATCCGGCGCCGGTCTCATCCATCCGGGTGAGGATGAAGTTGGTGGTGCCGTTGACAATGCCGAGGACACGCCGGACCCGATCCCCCGCGAGGCTTTCCCGCAGCGGACGCAGCAGCGGGATCGCACCGGCGACCGCGGCCTCGTAGTACAGGTCCACGCCGTTCGCGGCAGCCGCGTCGTGCAACTCCGCGCCGTGGGTGGCCAGCAGCGCCTTGTTGGCGGTCACCACCGACTTTCCCGCGTGCAGCGCCGCCAGCAGCCAGCTACGGGCCGGTTCGATGCCGCCCACCACCTCCACGACGATGTCGACGTCGTCACGGGTTGCCAGGCCGTACGCGTCCGTCGTGAAGACCGCCGAACCGACCGGCAGGTCCCGGGCCAGGGACAGCCGGCGGACTGCGATACCGGTGAGCTCTAGGGGCGTGCCCACCCGGGCGGTGAGGTCCTCGGCGTGGGTGTGCAGCAACCGGACGACGTCGCCGCCGACCACACCGCACCCGAGCAGCGCAATCCTCATCGTGGGTTCCTCATCGTGTGTCCGCACCAACCCCGTCGACCCCGCTCCGGTCGACCCCGCTCCGGTCGACCCCGCTCCGGTCGACCCCGCTCCGGTCGACCCCGCTCCGGTCGACCCCGCCCTCGTCGATGTCAGCCTCGGCTTCGTCGACGTCGAGGCGCAGCAGGTCCGCCTCGGTCTCCCGGCGGACGATCACCCGTGCCCGCCCGGCCCGGACCGCGATCACCGGCGGTCGGGGAACATGGTTGTAGTTGCTCGCCATCGACCGGTGATAAGCCCCGCTCGCCGGCACCGCGACAAGGTCTCCGGGCTGGACGTCGACCGGTAGCGCGACATCGTGCGCGACCACGTCGCCGGACTCGCAGTGCTTGCCGACAAGCGTCACCAGGTGCGGGGCGGACGAACTGCGCCGGGACACCAGCCGGGCGGTGTAACGCGCGTCGTACAGCGCGGTGCGGATGTTGTCGCTCATCCCGCCGTCGACGCTGACGTAGGTGCGCAGTCCGGGCAGTTCCTTGACCGTCCCGACCTCGTACAGCGTGATCGCCGTGGGGCCGCTGATCGCCCGGCCGGGCTCGACCGCCAGTCGCGGGACGGCGAGTCCGGCCGCCGCGCACTCCTTCCCGACGATCGTGCGCAGCCGGTAGGCGACGTCGGCGACGTCGAGCGGCGCGTCCTCGCTGGTGTAGGCGATACCGAGACCACCGCCCAGGTCGAGTTCGGGTAGTTCGACGCCATGGGTGTCACGAACGGCTGCGAGCAGCCCGACCATCCGGTGGGCGGCCAGCCCGAATCCGGCGGTGTCGAAGATCTGCGAACCGATGTGGGCGTGCATCCCGGCGAGTTCCAGGTGTTCAGACGCGGCCAGCACCCGCCTGATGGCCTCGGCCGCAGCACCGCTGGCCAGCGAGAAGCCGAACTTCTGGTCCTCCTGCCCGGTGGCCACGTAGTGGTGGGTGTGGGCTTCCACCCCGGGCGTGACCCGCACGAACACCCGCTGGCGCACACCGGCGTCGGCCGCCACCGCGGCCAACCGGGAGATCTCCATGAACGAGTCGACGACGATCCGCCCGACCCCGTAGGCGACCGCGCGCCGCAGCTCGGCTCCGGACTTGTTGTTGCCGTGGAAGAGCAGCCGCTCGGGCGGGAAGGCCACCGCCTCGGCGACCCCCAGCTCCCCGCCGGTGCAGACGTCCAGGCAGAGCCCCTCATCGGCCACCCAGCGGGCGATCGACCGGCACAGCAACGCCTTGCCTGCGTAGTAGACGTCACCGTCGGCGAAAGCGGAGCGCCAGGCCCGGCAGCGGGCCCGGAAGTCGTCCTCGTCCAGGAGGTAGGCGGGGGTGGCGAACTCGGCTGCCAGCGCGTCCACACGCAGCCCGCCGACGCGCAGCACACCGTCGGCGTCGAGGGCCGCCGACGCCGGCCACAGCCCGTCCTCGAGCTGCTGGGTATCAGGCTGCCGCTGAGCTTCGCACGAGGCCACCTCAGGTGAAGCGGCGTCAGGTACGTGGACCTGGTCGGGCACGGCAGTCACATCCTCGTCGGAGCCGACACGCCCAGCAGCCGCAGGCCACCCGCGAGCACCGCTCTGGTCGCATCGGCCAGTACCAGTCGCGCTCCGGTCAACGCGCCCGTCTCCTCGTCCCCCTGAGGCAGTACCCGGCAGGCGTCGTGGAACCGGTGGTAGGTGCCGGCGAGTTCCTCCAGGTACCGCGCCACCCGGTGCGGTGCCCGCAGCTCGGCGGCGGACTCGACGACCCTGGGCAGTTCGCCCAGTGCCCGCAGCAGGTCGCCCTCACGCGGATGGATCAGCAGCGACATGTCCGCGCCTTCGACGTCCACGGAGAGTCCCAGCTCACCGGCGTTACGCAGCAACGAACAGATCCGGGCGTGGGCGTACTGGACGCGGAAGACCGGGTTGTCACCGGTCTGCCGGGCGATCACATCCAGGTCGAGGGTAGGCGCGCAGTCCGACGACGCGCGGACGAACGAGTAACGCGCGGCGTCCACGCCGACCTCGTCCGCGAGGTCCTGGATGGTGCGCAACGCCCCCGCTGGCTTCGACATCCTCACCGGCTGACCCGCACGGGTCAGCGACACCACCTGCCCAATGATCACATCGGTGGTCGTCGGATCATCTCCCGCCCGCAGGACCGTCCGGGCGATCTCCCCGAGGGCCGCGCCGGCCAGTCGGATGTTGAGGAAACCCGGCCCGGCCACGTCGACACCGGCCACCGCCCCGTCCCGACGGAGCCGGACGGCCACCGTCTCGGCCACCTCACGGGGCGGGCGTCGCGCGGAACGGGCAAGCTGCAGCGCGAGCGGCGTGGCGTAGTCGCCATGGTCGGCCATCTTGGGACGCTCGACCGGCACCATCGCGGGAACCACCATGTCGAGCTCGCCGTCCGCTACAAGTTCCCGGACGACGGCCTTCAGGGTTTCAGCGAGGTCGGCGGGGGTCATGGCGTGATGCTATCGGCGCGGGACGCCCGAACCGGTCGCCGTGGCGTCATGAACCACATACTTGATCGCCCGGTCCGCCCGGCAGGGCACCGGAACGCCGAAGTGACCTGCCGTACTAGACGGTCTGGCCGTGGCCGGCAAGCCTGCGCACGACCCCGATCAGCTCGTCCGGGTCGAAGGGCTTGGTGAGGTAGTAGTCGACGCCGAGCCGCTCCCCCCGCTTGAGGTCCGCTGCCTGGGCGCGCGCGGACAGCATGATCACCCTGACGTCCGCCGTGTCGGGGTCGTTGCGCAGACGCGTGATCACGTCCCATCCGTCCAGGTGGGGCATCATGACGTCCAGTGTGATCACGTGCGGTGCGACGTCCCGTACCCGCTCGAGGCAGTCCAGGCCGTCGATCGCGGTATGCACCTCGAAACCTTCGAGCTCAAGGTTGACCACCACGAGCTGACGGATCACCGCGTCGTCGTCGACGACGAGGACGCGCGGGGGTTCGCAGTACACATCCGGAGCTTACGGCTCCCGGCCGCATGACAACCCCCGTGGCCCTGGTACGGTGTCACTGCTTGCCCTGATGCCCCCGTAGCTCAGGGGATAGAGCACCGCCCTCCGGAGGCGGGTGCGCAGGTTCGAATCCTGCCGGGGGCACCTAGTAGAACCCATGAACATCAATACGGAACGTGGGGTACCTCAGCCGACGTCGAGGGAGCCTGCAGCCATGATCGGCACGACCAGGTCTTCCCATCGCTGTCCGAGGCTGCGGCCACCGCGCGGGTCCTGCTCGCCCGAACACCCTACGGCGGGCCGGCAGCAGCGCCGGGCCACCCGCTCACACAGGCCATAGCCGATGCACAGCCTCCGCCTGAACCTGCTGACCCTCTACTCCTCCACCATCGCCGACTGCCAGGCCTTCCACGAAGGTCTCGGCCTGGTATCCACCGTCGAGCGCCACCGAGACGGCCCCGAACACGTCGCGGCCACCCTAGCCGGCAGCCACAACCACCGAATGCGGCCGGCCCCCGGCCGGCATCTGCTGCACGATCCGGACGATCACGCTGTCAACGTCACGGTGCTCAGCGGAACGGACAAAAAAGAGCACACCGAATCAGCATAGATAGCTAATATGTTGTTGCTTCAGTGGTCAACCGTTGTTCACCGATACTGGGAGCTCATGGCAGAACGTGCTAGCGTTCCTGGTGCCGGAGGGGACCGGACATATAAGGATTTGTTTTGTCAACGAACCTTTCCCCCGTATCGACCAGCCTGAAGTTCCGAGCCCGGTGGCGGCTCGTAGCCATGACGCTGTCGCTACCCATCGGTGTCGGTCTCGCGGCCTGCCAGGCCCCGAAGACATCCGCGTCAGCAGTGGATTCGACACCCCCGACCTCAATGGCGCAGCGAATCGCCGCGATACAGCCGGCGACTTCGACACCCGCGGTCGCAGCCACGTCACCCGCACCCGCGACCCCGCCCGCGGCGACGCCGAAGTCGCCGTCGAAGCCTTCGAGTCCGGCGGCTACCGCCTCGTCTTCCGCCCTGTCACTCACCGCCGCATCCACCAAGCCCCCAGGACTGGACAGCACCTGGAGCCTGGCATTCGACGACGACTTCGACGGAAGTTCCCTCGACACGGGCAAGTGGGTTACCAACATCTGGCAGGGTAACCGCTGTGGTGCCAACATCGGCACTCACGGCGCGCAGGACTGCTACTCACCCTCCGCGGTGACGCAAAGCAACGGAAAGGCGCATCTCACCGCCACCAGAAACTCCTTCAACTTCAACGGTTCCATATTTCCGTACACCAGCGGCATCATCAACAGTGACCAGAAGTACTCCTTCACCTACGGCTACGTGGATGTTCGCGCCAAGCTGCCGAAGGGTAAGGGGCTCTGGCCCGCCATCTGGCTGTACAACCCCGCCTACACCGTCGATGAGATCGACCTCATGGAATTCATCGGCGAGGACCAGGCGACCGTCTACCAGACGCTGCACGACAGGAACGGCGGCGAAAACCAGTTCAAGGGCAAGAACACGGACTGGAGTGCCGACTATCACAACTATGCCGTCAATTGGCAGCCCGGATCGTTGACCTTCTACATCGACGGCGTCGAGACGGGTCGGCTGACGAACCTGGTTCCTTCGGAGAAGATGTATCTCATGGTGAACCTGGACGTCGGTGGACCTTCCAGCTGGGGCGGCGCAGCCGACAACACCACCGCCTTCCCGAGCACCGTGGACGTCGACTACGTGCACGTCTACCAGCAGCACTAGGTCGACAACCGGAACAGCCGCCGGAAGGCGCTCGAACGATTGCACCCGACAGGGCTGGTCCTGACCGGATTTCTCCGGATACCAGGCTGACCGATTTCATGCGGGAGTGCCGAAGAGCTGCGTCCAGTAGGTGCCGTAGCTGCCGCCGCGGGCACAGCCGACCCCGATCTGGGTGAACTCGCCGTTGAGGATGTTCTTTCGATGTCCGGGGCTGTTCATCCAGCCGGCCACCACCTCGGCCGGGCTCTGCTGGCCCGCGGCGACGTTCTCACCCAACATGCGGTAACGGTAGCCGGCCGCGGTCGCGCGGTCGGACATCGTGCGGCCATCCAGGCCGACATGGTCCATGTAGCTGTTCGCCGCCATGTCCTCGCTGTGCAGCTGCGCCGCCAGGGTCAGGCATGCATCCGGTGTCAGCGGCCGCGCGCCCACCTTTGCCCGCTCGGCGTTCGTCAGCACGGCGACCTGCCGCACCACGTCCACAACAGCAAAAGCCGGGCCGGCAGGTGGACGGCCCACCGCCTGCCCCACCGCCTGCCCCACGGCCCGCTCCGCCGCCGGAGCACTGCCGTCGTCGTCGACCTGGACGCCGAAGTCACGGGCCAGTCCGGCCAGGCCGTCCGCATAGCCCTGACCGAGCGCCCGTATTCTCCAGCCGACCCCACGCCGGTAGATCTCAGCCAGCAGGAGAACCGTCTCGCTGCCTGGCCGCAGCGGGGTGAACCGCGCGAGCGGGGACCCGTCCCGACCGCGCAGGTGCATCACCGGTGGCGGCAGCTGCCCGAGCACCAGCCCGGCTGCGGCCGGGCTCACGACGACCACCGCCCTGCTGGCTCCGGGACGCAGCCCGCCCGGGTCGATGCCGATGCTGTCTCCGTCGAGTCGGGCACCGGGCGCGCAGGGCTGGTTGAAGAAGACGAAATCCGCGTCCCCGGCGACCTTCCCGTCGTCCCCGGTGATGAGAACCGACAGGTCGAAGGGGCCGGGCACCCGGACCGACAGGGCGCCGTCCGGTAACGGCCGGTTCGCACCGGCAACCAGCTCGATCATCATGACTCCGGGATGTGTCGACGCCGATGTCCGGACAGGCCCAGGGCGATGCGATCACCGCACCTCGCCCATCGCAGCAGGCCCCGGGATGCCGGCGCGCAATCAGCATGTCCAACCGCACGGCGGTTCGACCGCACGGCCAGGATCGGTAGATCTTGCACACATGCCCCTAACCGGAGGTAACCTCACATTTTGGCAACGGCGTCGGATGTTATTGTCCCCCGCATGGCCGAGACGGTGTCCGCCCCGCGGGGTTCTTCATCCACCCCTGACACACCTGCCGCACCCAGCGGGAAACCGTCCGACGCGTCCCGGCCGGGGCAGGTACGGACCTCGCCGGAGCGGGTACCGGCCGCCCCGGCCGCGGTGCCGAGCCGGCCGACGCCCGTGGCCGGCACCTCCATCGGACGATCCGTCAGGCTCTTTCGCGCCTGCCGCCGCGAACAGGTCGATCCCGCCGGGTTCTATTCGCTGCTCGCCGCCGACTCGGTGCACCAGCTCAGCCAGTTCACCTCTCTCACCGGGGCACTCATCCTGGACGTCGGAGGCGGCCCGGGCTACTTCCGCTCCGCCTTCCAGCAGGCCGGCGCCCGCTACTTCTGGGTCGAACCGGACATCTCCGAGATGAGCGCAGGCGGCATCGTGGAGCCGGGTCGGGTACTCGGCAGTGCTCTGGACATGCCATTCGCAACTGCCTCGGTGGACGTCTGCTACTCGTCGAACGTCCTCGAGCACGTGCCGGACCCATGGCGGATGTGCGCGGAGATGGTGCGGGTCACCCGACCCGGCGGTGTGATCTTCCTGAGCTTCACCAACTGGCTGTCGCCATGGGGCGGCCACGAGACCGCGCCATGGCACTACCTCGGCGGCCACCGTGCGGCCCGGCGGTACGAGCGCCGCACCGGCGTCCCGCCCAAGAACCTCTACGGCACCAGCCTGTTCTCCGTGTCGGTCACGGATGCCCTGGCATGGGCGCGCGCCCGGGAGGACATCCAGATCATGGACGCGATGCCGCGATATCTCCCGACCTGGGCAAAGCCCATCCTGCGGGTTCCAGGCGTGCGGGAGATCGTCACCTGGAACCTCGCGATGGTCTTCCGCAGACGCTGACCGACGGACTGGTCGGACAGGCGGACTGGTCGGACAGGCGGCCGTCAGACCAGCCGAAGCTGGCGTCCTTCCTTCGCGCGGGCCGAGCGGGACTTGGCCGGACCCGAACGCCGCTGGAGCAACGGGGCGTCGAGGCCATCTAGGAAGGGCGACGGCCGCACCTCGAGCACCTGACCGCCCCTGCCACGGCGAGCCGCATGTGTGAGGACGAGCCGCTCTTTGGCCCGGGTCATGCCGACGAACAACAACCGGCGCTCCTCGTCGTCCCCGCCGTCATCCCGCCCGGTGTCATCCCGCCCGGTGTCACCCCACCCGGTGTCACCGCCGGGCGAAGATCCGGATGCGGATCCGGATGCAGACGTGGACATGGACGTGGAACCGACCGAAGATCCGGACGTGGATGCGCCCGCCCAGCGCAGCGGCACCAGGCCGTCCTCACAGCCGATGATGACGACGAGGCCGAACTCCAGACCCTTGGACGCGTGCAGCGTCAACAGCGATATCCGGTCCGCGCGCGGGTCGAGGGTGTCGACCTCTGCACCCAGCGCGATCTCGGACCGGAACCGCTCCAGATCATCACCGCACTCGGTGGCGAGCGGCACCAGAATGTCGAGCCCGTACCGGATCTCGGCCTCGTTCGGAGATCCGGGAGATCCGGGAGATCCGGCCGCGGTCACCTCGGCAGCGCCGTCGATCGCCGTCTGCGCCGCGGCACGCAGCCGCGCAAGGACAGTCCGCCGGTGCGCCGACAGATCGGCGTCGTGCCCGCCGACAAGTTCCAGCAGACGCGCGACGCCAGGCGCATCCGCAAACCGGTTGTGGGACCGCCGTTGGAACGGGAACCCATGCCGATCAAGGGCGTCCATCACCGGCCGGGCCTGGCGTGCGGTGCGGTAGAGCACCGCGATGTCGGCGAAGGACAGCCGGGCCTCACCCGTCGAGTCCACCCCGGTGTCGAGCGCGTGGAAGGACGTGCCGCCCAGCGCCTCCTCGATGATGCTCACCACGACCGCGGCCTCCTCGGCCTCACCCGCGGCGGCTCAGCACCACCGGGGTCTGGTCGGGGTGCGCGCCCACGGCCGTCAGCGTCCGGCCGGGTACCAGCGTGACCGGCTCGATCAGGCGAACGGCGGCGTCCACGATGGATGACGTGGAGCGGTAGTTGCGGGTCAGCGAAACCATCCGGGCGTCCGGGAAATCATCCCGGAAACGCAGGAAGAAACCCACGTCCGAGCCCCGGAAGGAGTAGATGGCCTGGTCCGGGTCACCGATCGCGCACAGGTTCGCGGCCGGCCAGCCACCCGTATCCGCGCTGGCGGGGCGCCCCGCCAGCGCGGTCAACAGGACGTACTGCAGTTCGTCCACATCCTGGTACTCGTCCACCCACAGATGCCGCCACCGCTGCCGATACGACTCGGCCAGCTCGGGATGTTCCCGCAGTGCCACCACGGGTAGCTGGACGAGGTCATCGAGATCCACCAGGTTGCGGCCACGCAGCGCCTGGTCGTAGCGGTCCGCCGGCCCGGCCAGCTCATGGCCGGCCGCGGACTCGCCGAGAGCGCGGGCACGCCGCAGTACAGCCATCTTGCGCCTGATCCGCTCCAGGTTCCGCACGCCCGAGACCGTCCCGGCCATCGCCTCCCGCAGGATCTCAA
>NZ_CADDZT010000089.1:57184-59934 GCF_902812655.1 Candidatus Frankia meridionalis
GACGTCGGCATCCAGACCGAACAGGGCGTGCTGGTCCCGGACAATCCGCAGGCCCAGCCCGTGGAACGTGGTCGCGAAGACGCCTGCCGCCCCGTCCGTCCCCTCGTCGGGAAGAAGCCTGCCGAGTCGGTCGCGTAGTTCGGCGGCGGCCCGCCGGGTGAAGGTCACAGCCAGGCATTCCTCGGCCGGCACCGCGTGCTCCCGGACCCGGTGCGCGATGGAGTGGACCAACGTGCGTGTCTTTCCCGTACCCGGCCCGGCGACGATCAGCAGGGGGCCTTCGGTGACCGCCGCGGCAGCACGCTGCTCGGAATCGAGAGCATCAAGGATCGACGACCCGACCGACGACCCGGTCGAACCGGTCGACGACCCGACCGAACCGGTCGACGACCCGACCGAACCGGTCGAACCGGTCGAACCGGTCGAACCGGTCGGATCAACCGGGCGTCGCGCAGGACCCTGCGCCCGATCCGCGGTGGTGCCTGCCGCGGGTGAGGCCAATGGTGCCAGGGCGGTCCGTGCACGGCGCGCACCCCCGTGTCCGACACGGGTGCGGGTACCGGCGGACGTCCCCGACTTCACGGCCGTGGACGTCCCCGGGGCGGGTGCGAGGTCGAACAGGGTACCCGCGTCCGAGGCAAGCTCCTTCGGGTCGAACAGGCGGATGACGCCGTACTCGCCGTCGAAGCCGGCTTCGCGGATCACCTCCTCCCGCCGCAGCCGACGGATGGCTTCGACCAGCGCGGACGAGCCGACCTCACCGATCGCCTCGAGCGGGACCTCACCGAGGATCTCAAGCTCCGGCCCGAGCCGGGCGGTCAAGGTCGTGACCTGCGCGGCCACCGCCTTACTCTTCGGCCCGACCCCGAGGATCTCCCCGACGACCTCGGGCAGGGCGACCAGCGAACGCACCTCGCCCGCGGTCGCCGGGCGGAATCCCTCGTCGCGATCGGCAAGCGCGTCCACCCGGTGCAGGACACCGACGGTCAGCGGACGCCCGCACTCGGGACAGCGACCGTCAGCCTCCCGGGTCTGGCTCGGTTCGTAACGCACTCCGCACTTGCGGTGACCATCGAGGTGGTACTTGCCCTCTTCCGGGAAGAACTCGATCGTGCCCGCGAAGCCGTCCCCGCCGCGCAGTGCGGCAAGCATCGCGAAGTAGTCGACCTCGCAGGTGAACGCGGTCGCCTCCCGGCCGAGCATCGGCGGCGAATGCGCATCGGAGTTGCTGACGAGGCGGAACCGGTCGAGTCCAGACAGCCGCCAGAACATCGGCGGGTCCGCGGACAGGCCCGTTTCCAGAGCGAAGATGTTGTCGGCAAGGTCGAGGTAGCAGTCCTCGATCGCGTCGAAGCCGGACTTCGAGCCCAGCACGGCGAACCAGGGGGTCCACACGTGGGCCGGCACCAGGTAGCAGCCCTCCCCCGCACCCAGAGTGATCTCCAACAGGTCACGGGAGTCCAAGCCCAGGATGGGTCGCCCGTCCGCGGCGAGATTACCGATCTTCGCAAGGCTCGCGGTGATGCGCCCAGCGGCGTCGGTGTCCGGGGCGTAGAGAAGGTGGTGGACCTTGCGGGTCTTCTCCCCCCGCTTGTAGATCGTCGAGATCTCCGTGGAGAGCATGAACCGGGTCGCCACCCGGCAGGAGGCGGGCAGCGTCCGCAAGACGTCGGCCTCAAGGTCCGGGCGCAGCCGGAACAGACCGGGTTCGGCAGGTACGAGCTTGGTCGCGATCTCCTGCGTCCAGGCGGGGTGGGTGAAGTCGCCGGTGCCCACCACCCGGATCCCCTTGCGCGCCGCCCACCAGGCGAGATGCTCCAGGTCGCAGTCGCGGCTGCAGGCCCGTGAGTACTTGGAATGGATGTGCAGGTCGGCAAGAAACCGTGAGCTCACAGACGCGTATGTTGTCCTACCGCCATCCCCCTCTCCGCAACCGCCCTCTCCGTCCTGCTCGCATGGACCGGGCCGGGCCTGATGCGTAGGTGGTTTCAGTTGCTATAGCGACGGTTCCTACCTACGGATGTCGGTGAACCCCCACCGGCTGTAGGTGGAAACTGTCGTCATAGCAACGGTTTCCACCTACGCCTTCGGATGTCGCGCTACCCGGTACAACTCCGCCCGCACCGAAGGCGTCATTATTGACACGTTGCAACAGGGCGTGGCCGTCGGTGTGCACATCCGGCCTGACCGTCGGTTAAGCGGACGCCGCCGTCCGACAGGGACCAGCCGTCCGGAGAGGACTATGAGCGAACAAGCGGCAGGTCACGAGCTGCAACATCACGAAGAGCAGCGCCACGCCGTGCTGGCCGATCGGTGCCATCGCCTCGTCCGTTTCCTGCGCGAGATCGCGCTGCGCCAGGCTCCCCGGATCACCACGCTCGACGACCACCCGGTCGTGGTGTGGCTCGACGAGCTCCCCGATGGTCTGTCCCTGTTCGAACAGGCCGGAGGAGACGAGGTGGTACTCGAAGCGCCTGCCGCGGCAACCATCCCGTCCCCGCCCGCCCTGCCCGACACGCTGGCTGGATGGGTCGTCATGCCCGAGCCGGGCGAGCCACCCGAGGAGTTCCCGCCGCTGCGCGAGATCCGTCTGCTGCCACGGCTCGAACGCCGACCGGACGGCCTGCGCCCGCAGATCACCGAAACCGTCCGACTCGTGGACTCGCCCGACGTCCGGACCGCCTATGAACAGTGGCTTCCCACCTGGCGGATCTGGGCGGTCCGGGCCCGGGCGGACGCCGCGCGCCGGG
>NZ_CADDZT010000089.1:60227-60784 GCF_902812655.1 Candidatus Frankia meridionalis
GCTGCGGGCCCGTGGACGCGCGGCGCTGCTGAACTACTACGACCAGATGCTGGACGCGCTGCGCGGCGCGGGCCGTCCTCCGCTCGGGCTGGTCCAGCTGGTCGAGACGTTGGAGACCGACGAACGACTGGCATGGCTGGCCACCGGTCCGGTGCCGAGCGGCACCGGCCTCGTCTCCGACCCGCTGTTCCCGCTGCCGGCCAATCCGGAGCAGGCACGTGTGATGGAACGCCTGCGGCACGACAACGGGGTGGTCGTGGAGGGACCTCCCGGCACCGGCAAGACCCACACGATCGCCAACCTGATGTCCGCCCTGCTGGCCCAGGGGCAGCGGGTGCTGGTCACCAGCCAGAAGGCACAGGCGCTGCGGGTACTGCGGGAGAAGATGCCTCCGGCACTGCAACGGCTGTGCGTCTCGCTCACCGACGTGAACGAGACCGGGTCGTCGGAGCTCGCGGCAAGCATCAGCGCGCTCGCGGCGGAGAAGGCCGCCTACCACGCCGAGGATCACAACCGCCGGATCGCGCAGCTTCGGGCCCGCCGGGACGCCGCCGCCG
>NZ_CADDZT010000089.1:61257-74702 GCF_902812655.1 Candidatus Frankia meridionalis
GGCGGCGTGCCGCCGAAGGTATCCGCCATGGCCCTGACGAGGTCCCGTCCGGTTGGGAGGGCACCACCGCCCAGATCGCCCGGCGGGTGCGCGATGGGCGCGCATCCCACGGATGGGTCCCCACACCCGTCCCCGGAGTCGGCGTCCGCAGAGCCGGTGGTACCGGCGGACCACCGTACGTACCACTGGACGCCGCCGAGACGGCCGAGCTGCTCGCCGCGCTGCGTTCCCGGACGCCCGGACGGGCCGGACGGCTCAGCCAGACCACCATCGATCCGGGCACGGTGACGCCGACCGACACCATCCGGGAACTGCTGGCCGCCGAGGGCGCCGCCACCGCGGTGGTCCGGGCGGGCGAGATCACCCTCACCGAGCCTGCGGTCGTCCTCGCGGACCGACTCGGCGGGCTGGCATCCGCGCAGGTGGACGCCTTACATGACGCAGCGGCCGTGCTCGTGGACGCGCTTGACATTGTTGCTCGCCACCGCGTCCGGTGGACGTGGGTGGACCAAGCCCTGGGCGACGTGCTCGCCGACCACGACACGGTGTTGTGGACCAAGGTCAGGTCGGTCTCGCCGGCCGTCGGGCAGGCCGCGGGCGCACTCGAACGGGTCGGGTTCCACAAGGTCGTCCTGCCCACCCTGACCGAGCAGGGGCCCGCCTGCCCCGACACGCTGCGAGCCGGCGGCCGGGCGCTGCAGGAACACCTCGCGGCCGGCCGTGGTCTGCGCCGCGTGTTCCGGCCGAAGGCGCAACGGGACGCGGCACTCCTGCTGACCGGGACGTCGGTCGACGGCGTCCCCCCACGGACAACCGAACTGCTCGATGTGGTACTCGCCCGGCTGACCGCCGAGGTCGCCCTGGCAACGGCCGGCCGGGCATGGAAGCTGGTCGGCGTCGACATCGACATGGACCCTGCGACCGCCCCTGAAACACGGCTGGCCCGCCTCCACGACCTGGCCGGTGCCCTCGACGCGGTCGGCAGGGTACGTGACGCCCGGGACCGTGCCCTCGATGTCACGTCATCGGGGAGCGTCACCGGCATGACGCTCACCGACGCACAGGCCTGCCGGGAGCTTGCCGCTGTCACCGACGTCGTCCGGCTGCGCCGGCGCGCCGCCGCGGCCGCCGAGGACCTGCGACGTATCCACAGCCGCTATGCGACGGCAGCTCGGGAGAAGGCCGGCCCGCCGGAACTGGGCATGCTCGCGGAGGCGCTGGCCGACTGCGACCTCGACGCCTACGAGGCGGCCCGCGCCGCGCTGGATGCGGCGGTCGTGGAGCGGGAGGTGGAGCTTCGGTGCAGCGCGCTACTGGAGCGCATCCGGGCCGCGCACCCGGAACTGGCCGTGATCCTGGCTGATGAGGTGGCCGTGGAACCGACCGGCGGGCCCGGTCCGACGGCGACCGGCCCGGTGGACTGGGACCACCGCCTCGGTTGCTTTGCCGAGGCATGGGGATGGGCATGCGCGGCGACCTGGCTGGCCGACGCGCGAACAGCATCCGGTGAATCCGACACCGACGCCGAGCTCGACGCGGCCGAGGACGCCGTCGCCGCCGCGACAGCCGACCTCGCCGGTGCACTCGCCTGGAAGCACTGCCTGGACCGGATGGGCGCCGAACAGTCCGCGGCGCTTCGCGCCTACGCCGACGCCGTCGCCGCGGGCGGAAAGTTCACCGGCCGTTACGCCGAGCGGTACCGGCAGGCGGCACGGGAAGCGATGGGTGTCGCCCAGACCGCCGTTCCCGCCTGGGTGATGCCGATCAGCGAGGTTCTCTCGACCATCCCGGCGGTTCGGGACTGCTTCGACGTGGTGATCGTCGACGAGGGCAGCCAGGCGGGGCTCGACAGTCTGTTTCTGCTGTGGCTCGCCCCTCGGGTGATCGTGGTCGGCGACGACCGGCAGTGCACTCCGACCGGTGCGACCTTCGACGAGCTGGAGCCGGTCTTCAACCGGCTCGACACGCTGCTGCCCGACGTCCCCGGCTGGCTGCGCGTCGCGTTCACGCCGCGTTCCAGTCTCTTCACGCTGCTGCGGACCAGGTTCGGCGAGGTCATCCGGTTACGTGAGCACTTCCGCTGCATGCCGGAGATCATCGAATGGTCGTCGGCGATGTTCTACCGGGACGCCCCGCTGGTGCCGCTGCGCCAGTTCGGCGCGGACCGGCTGCCACCCCTGCGCTCCCGGCACGTCCCGGGCGCGGTCACCTCCGGCGTCGCCGCCGGGTTGCGCAACCCGGCGGAGTCCGACGCGCTGGTGGCTCAGGTGCTCGCCTGCGCCGAGGACCCCCGCTACGACGGGAGGTCCTTCGGGGTCGTCGTACTGCAGGGCACCGCCCAGGCCGAACTGATCCGCGGCAAGCTGATCAGCAGGATGTCCCCGGCGGAGCAGCAACGCCGCCGGCTGCGGGTGGGGACCCCGCCGGACTTCCAGGGCGACGAACGAGATGTGGTCTTCCTGTCGATGGTCGTCGCGCCTGACACCCCCACGCCGTCGCTGACCCGGTTGGAGTACCAGCGCCGGTTCAACGTGGCCGCGTCCCGGGCTCGCGACCAGGTGTGGCTGTTCCATTCGGTCACCGAGGACGATCTGGAACCGGCCGACCTGCGCCACAACTACCTCAGCTACATACGCTCCCAGGTCCGGGCCACCGCCGGTGACTACACCGGTCCGGACCTACCCGGTCCGGACCTACCCGTGCCGGGCCTACCCGTGCCGGAGCTGACCGACGTCCGCCCGGACATCCCGCACCCACGGTTCGACACCCTGTTCGAGCAACGCGTCTTCCGGATCCTGTGCGGCCGTGGATACCGGGTACGGCCGCAGGTCGAGATGAACGGTCGGCGTATCGACCTGGTGGTGGCGGGCGGGCGGGCCCGCCTTGCGGTCGAATGCGATGCCGACACCGTCGCATCGCCTGAACAGATCGCCCACGAGTTCGCCCGCGAGCGGGAGCTGCGCCGCGCCGGGTGGCGCTTCTGGCGGATTCGCCAGTCGGACTTCGAGATCGATCCGGACGCTGCGATGACATCGCTATGGCCGATGCTGGCCGATGCCGGGGTTACACCGGTCACAACCGAGGCCGGGACAGGTAGAGATCCAGATATCGGCACCGGGTTACAGCCCGTTGGCCCTGGTATGGAGAAGAGCTCCGGGGACGCCCCGGACGGTGCGGCGGCCCGGGCGGCTCTACCGTCCTGCGGCGACCAGCGCCGTTGGACGCCGATCGCCCTGAGCGAGCTCGAGGGTCTCGACGATGTCCCTCGAAACGAGACCCTTCCCGCCGACACCCTCCGAAGCGGCACCTCTCCTGACAACGTCCCCGGCGGCCGGACCGCGCCCCACCGGTATGGCGAGGACGGCACCACCCCCCGACCGCGCCCGTCGGATGACGGCGGCGCAGGCTCGACGACCTGCGCGGGCAACGGCTCATCCTCCTGACCCGCAGCTGCCCGAGGCGAATCAGGGATGGTCGGTGGTCGGTGGTCGGATGGACCGGACCACATATCGGGGCCGCCGGCAACAGAAGTATCAAGCTCGGTTATCCTTGACAGGACACGCCTGATCTCTCTCCGGAGGACCAACGCGAGGAGGTGGCCGCTATGAGTCCTGGCGGGTGCTCTAGTAACGGCCGCTTCCTGCTGGCAGTGGACGCCGCGTAGCCTCACGCAACTGCGTGCAATCAGTCGTGGTTTACCACGACCGCATCCGCGTCCGCTGATCCAACCATGACAGCGCCCCAGCAGGCGCGGCCGTCCGCGTGCGTTCGTTCCGGCCAGGGCCACCTCACCGCGGGTGTGCCCTCATCGAAGTGCGCTCCCGCATCGTCGCCGCGGCGTGGCGTCAGCGTACGGATCGGGAACCTCCATGAGCGTCATGACCACACGCGGCTCCGCCGCATCACGGCTCGACGTACCGGTGTCCGGGCGGACCAGTCTGCTCCCAGCGGGGCTCGACCGGGAGGCATTCAGCCGCGTTGCCGAACTCGTGGCACGTTTTCTGGGTACCGCCCGGTACCTCGCAATCCAGACGGTGATCGTCATCATCTGGATCGGGCTCAACATCGCACTACCGATCCTGCGCTGGGACCCCTACCCGTTCATCCTGCTCAATCTGGCCTTTTCCACCCAGGCCGCCTATGCCGCTCCGCTGATCCTGCTGGCGCAGAACCGCCAGGACGACCGTGACCGCGCCGCTCTCGCCGAAGACAGGGCCGGGGCCACACGCATGAAGGAGGACACCGAGTTCCTCGCCCGCGAGGTGGCCGCGCTGCGGCTTGCGCAGGGGGACGCAGCCACCCGCACCTACGTCCGCAGTGAAATGGCCCACCAGCTCGAGTCGCTCAAAGCCGACATCGAGTCCCTGCTACGCGAGGCGCTCATCCCAACGTCTGGACAGTTGGTCCGGTCCGAGGCTGATGCGACCGTCGTCCCATCTCCGGGGGGTCTTCCCGCCAGGCTGATCGTGCCTGCCTCCTGGGCTGCGGGGACGGCCCCCCGTGACCCCATCGCGACACAGCGAGTAACCTACTCCCCATAATGAGTAACCGACAGTAACGTTCGCTAGGTGCCTCGGACTCGCCGACACTTCCCCTCAGCACCTGCGGACCGTCCGGCCGCGATGCTGGTCATCTCCCTGACGATCTGGCTGACCGTCGCCGTCTCGACCGCGGCGGTAGCCGCCCCCACCCCAACCACTCCCACCCCAACCACTCCCACCCCAACCACTCCCACCTCGGCCACTCCCACCTCGGCCACGACGGACCCGACCACGTCCTCGCCACCGAATTCAGTCGGAGGGCCGGAGCTGGCCAGCAGCGATGTCGTGGTGGACTCGCGGGCCACCCCACTTCCTCCGGACATCACCGCATCCAGCTGGGTCGTCGCTGACGCGGACACCGGTGCGGTGCTCGCGGCCCGTGACCCGCATGGTCATTATCTACCGGCCAGCACACTGAAAATTCTCACTGCCCTCGCCGTGCTGCCGCACCTGTCACCCACCCAGGAGATAACGGTCAGCAACGCGGCAGCGTCGGTTGACGGAACTCGGGTGGGGCTCGTCCCCGGCATGGCCTACACCGCCGCGGAGCTGGCCACAGCCATGCTCATCGCCAGCGGCAACGACGCCGCCATGACGCTCGCCGAAGCCGCAGGCGGCACCGATGCCACGATCGCGCTGATGAACCGGACGGCAGCGGACCTGAAGGCACGCGACACGTGGGCCGGGGATCCCAGCGGCCTGGACGCTCCAGGTCAGACAACCTCCGCATATGATCTTGCCCTGTTGGGTAGGGCCGCGCTGGCCAGCCCCGTCATCCGTGGCTTCCTTGCCGTCCCCCGAGCGGCCGTCCGGGGCCTCGGCGGGACATCCTTCGAGATCCAGAACCACAATGAGCTGCTCGGTTCCTATCCGGGAACGATCGGCGTCAAGAACGGGTTCACCACCTCCGCCGGCGCTACATACATCGGAGCGGTTCGGCGTGGCAGTCACACCCTCATCGTCACGCTCATGCATGACGTTCCGGTGTACGCCCAGGATGCCCGCGCACTGCTTGACTGGGGATTTGCCAATGTGGACTCGGCGACCCCCGTCGGATACCTCGTGACGGAGGATCGCAAAGCGCCCCGGACCACTCCGGCCCCGGGCGCAATACCCGCCGGCGGCCCGCAGCAGGTTGCCGCCGGCGGGGGCGCGGCCGGTCAGGATGACCAGCACCATCAGCGACACGCACTCAACCACGACATCGGACCGGCTACCTGGGCCGCGATCGTGTTCACACTCATGGTTGGAATTATTACTCTACGTCGTCGCCTGATACGGCGACGGTTGTTCCCCGGCATTAGCGCGCTGCCGGGCATGGCCGCTCGCCCCGTCGTCAGGACACCGCCGCCGTCCTCGCGGGAAGGTGCCAGCCGCATCCGACTCGTTGTTCATCGAACCGGCGACGACGGAACCTCGGTGGACCGCCGAGACACCGCTGTGGCCGGAGATCCCGCAGGTCCCGCACACGTTCCGCAGACAGCATCCGGCGTTTCCGACCTGCCGGTATCGGGCACGGTGCCGCCGGTGGGTTCCATCGCGGTGCCGACATCCATCGCGGTGCCGACATCCATCGCGGTGCCGACATCCATCGCGGTGCCGGATGGCGCGACATCGGACGAGTAAGGAGCGGTCACCGTCCATGCCGCCACAAACAATGTCCAGCGCATCACAATGTTGATCCAGATCAGCAGGCCGACCATCACCGCGAACGTCCCGTAAACGGGGTTACGGGTCGTCATGCCGATCAGCCAGGTCCCGACAACCTTGAGAATCTCCACCCCGACCGCACCCAACAATGCCCCCTTCGCCACTCGGTGCACTTCGGTGATTCGAGGCAGCCAGAGAAACAGGCAGAGAAAGAGCGCGACGTCCAGGGCCAGCGCGACAACGAGTGCGAGCAACGCTGTCACGGCAGCCGCGAGAACGCTGTCGGCCAGCCCGATCCATTTGAGAAACGCGCCCGAAACCGACGTCGCGAGACTGGTCACCGCGATGGACGCGAACACCGTCAGGCCGAGCCCGGCGAGGACACCGATGTCCTTCATGCGGCGTTTCACGACATTTCCGACGTCCACGCTGTGATGCCACACGATCCGGATCGCTTCCCGCAGCGCATCGATCCATGCCAACCCGGCAAACAGCAGACCGATCAGACCGATCAGACCGACACCGACCTTCGCGTTGCCGATACTGGCGACATCCAGTTTGTCCGCCAGACCCGGCAGATAGTTGTTGATCTGCTTGGTCAGTTCCTGCTGGACGTCCGGATAGGCGTCGACCACGAATCCCGTGATCGAGAAGGCCAGAGCGATCAGCGGAAAGAACGAAAGAAAGGCAAAATAGGTCGCGGCAGCCGCGAGACGGTCACCACCATCATCGGTGTACCGACGGTAGGCGCGCATAAAATGGTCGACGAAGGGTCGGCGACGGCGCATGGCACCGACCGCACCGGAGGCTGTCCGTGCACCAGAACGCATCGCATTGATCGATTTGGTCACCGATCCTTACTACCCACTCCTGACCTCACGGTCACCCCTGCCGTCGTACCTCACAGGCCACCGAGCCGCATCCAACGGGGTGGGGGTCCCGCCCCGAACGATCAGGACGAGACCCCCGGGCCGCTGCTCCGCGGACTGCTGCTCCGCTCAGGGATTTTCATTATCGCCCGCGAAGGCAGCCTGCTGAGCCAGTTCCCAACCTTCGGGGAACTGGATCGCGACGCGTCCCAGAGTGCCGCCATCCGTGGTCGGGAAGCAGACTCCGGACATGTAGGCGGACTCGTCGGAGGCGAGAAAGAGAGCGGCGTATGCGTTGTCGAGCAGGTTCGGTGGGCGACGCAGCTTCAACGGCATCGGGGCATAGGTCGGATCCCATGGGCCCGATACCTCCTCGTAGGACCTGCCGACCACCTCGGCGTCCGCCGGAAGGCCGAAGTTGACGGACATACCGTGCGTCGGGCAGATCGCATTGACCCGGATGCCATATTTGCCCAGGTCAAACGCGGCGCCCCGGACGAGCGCGTTCACCCCGCCCTTGCTCGCGGTGTAGATCGTGAAGCTCGGGTAGGCGGCCAGCGACGAAGCGGAAGACGTGACCACGATCGTCCCACCGCCCTGGTCCTTCATCACCCGGGCGGCATGCTTGATGGAGAAGAAAACGCCCTTGAGGTTCGTGTCGTGGACATGCGTCCAGCTCTCCTCCGTGGTGTCCTCGAGCGCCACGGTGCCCTGACCGGGCACTGTGACCCCGGCGTTCGCGTACATCACGTCGAGGCGACCGAATTGCCGGACCGCTGCGGCGACGGCCTCGGCCACGTCACTTTCCACTGTGACGTCGACCTTTAAGGCCACTGCCCGGCCACCCCGCTCGCCGATCAGGTCCGCGACGTCCTTCGCCCGCCGTTCGATGATGTCGGTGACGACGACGCTCGCACCCTCTCGGGAGAACAGCAGCGCGCTCTCACGCCCCAGTCCCGACCCAGCGCCGGTGATGACGACGACCTTGCCCTCAAGCCTCATCCTGTAGTCCTCCTGGTATCACGGAAAGCAATCTCGTGGAAATGGAAGGCGAATTCGATCATTTGACAGCGAGATCCCGCGTTCGGGACACGCTGCCGCACCGTCTCGTGTGCCTGCTTTCCAGGGCCGTGGGCATCTCCTCGGTGCTGTCGTCGGCCGGACTCCAGAGGATCCCTCATCGTCCAACGACTCCTCAGGCCGCCAGTAGTGTTGCGAAATTCACAGTGGACGGGCGAAAGGTGGGTGTCAAGGTATCACTGCTATCTAAAGTGGACGAATGGAGGCCGACGCCGCCGGACGGGTACCGTCGGGCCATCATGAGCGGGTGGAGGCGCCACCCTCGAAACCCCAGTCCCGACGCAGCTCGGCAACCGTGCGCTCGCTGGTTCTACGGGCCGCTCGGGATCTCTTCGACGAGCGTGGCTACGAACAGGTCAGCACCCGGGAGATCGCCGGCCGTGCAGGCGTGACCCAGGCCCTGGTCTTCCGGCACTTCACCACCAAGGCGAACCTGTTCGTCGAAGCCGCTTACCGGCCCTTCTACGACTTCATCGCCGACTACGTACGGCACTGGTCCGAGCGTGGCCACGGCATCGGCAGTCCCGAGCAGGACACCCTGGACTTCGTCGGGGGTCTCTACACCTTGCTGCTGAACAACCACAAACTGCTCCTGACGTTGCCTGGTGGCCCGAGCAGCGGTTCGAACGAACTGCGCGTACGCGCCCATGCGTTTCTCCAGGAGGCCCTCGACGACCTCGAACGGGAGATCAAAACGGAACTGGCCGTCCAAGGCACCCAGATCGCCGACGTCGCGCTGGCCGTCAGGTTCACCGTGTCGCTCGTCTACGGGGCGACCGTGTTGGACGAGGTCCTGTATCCCGCCGGCCGGCAGCGCCCGAGCAGGCAACACGTCATCGAGGAGATGGCCGGGTTCGTCCTGCGCGGTGCCCGCTACGCCGGATCCGATGCCCGACCGGCCGAGCCGCAGGCCTGACAGCCGTCCGTCACAAATCCACGGTCGTCCTGACGGTCGCGCTAGGCGGCTCGGACACGAAGACCCGCCACCACGTCGTCGGACAATCTCGGCCAGGCATCCGCAGCCCAGGCACCGAACTCGCGGTCGGTCAGGCCCACACAGGCGGCACCCACCGCAGGATCAACCCATAGAAACGTACCGCTTCGCCCGAAATGCCCGAAAGTTGCAGGAGAGTTGGCCGTCCCCGTCCAGTGCGGCTGCTTCCCGCCACGGATCTCAAAACCGAGTCCCCAGTCGTTCGGGTCCTGCACCCCGAATCCGGGCAGGATGCCGGCAGCACCGGGAAACGCCACCGACGTCGCAGCCGCGAAGGTCGACGGGGCGAGCAGCCGCGGGGCCAGCAGCTCACCGGCAAAGCAGGTCAGGTCGGACAACGTCGAGGACACCGCATGGGCCGGCGAACCCCGCAGTTCGGACCCGGTCATTCCCAACGGGCCGAACACGGCCTCGGCGAGGTAGTCGCCGAATGCGATCCCGGACGCCTTCTCCACCGTCTCACCGAGAACGTCGAAACCGGTGTTGGAGTACACCCGGCGCGCCCCGGGCCTGGTCAGTATCCGGGTGCTGGAGAAGCCCAGACCCGAGGTGTGGGCAAGCAGGTGGGCAACGGTCGAACCCGGCGGACCGGCTGGATCGTCGAGGCCGAAGACCCCCTCCTCCACTGCGATCAGGACCGCATAGGCGGACAGCAGCTTCGACACCGACGCCAACCCGAACGACCGGTCCGCGGCACCGACCGAACCCCGCGCCTCCACGCTGCCGGAGACGTCGCGGACCAGTACGGCCACGGCTGCGTGCTCGACTGGCCAGGTATCGACCTGGGTGAGGGCATCCACCTACCGAACTGTACGAACCCGCCCGGCCGAGCGTGCGTTCGACCCACTGGGAGACTGGGCGGATGTGGGAACACCGACACCTCCCGACACCGTGACCATGTCCGTCATGCCCGCCCCGCCGACCTCGGCCGGACCGACCGAGGTCGTGGACCTGCTCATCGTCGGAGCCGGACCGGCGGGCTGCGCCGCCGCGCTGCGCGCCCTGCAACTTCGCCCGGACGCCTCGGTCGTGCTCCTGGACGCCGCCGACTTCCCCCGCGACAAGGCGTGCGGCGACGGCATCGCCCCGCACGGCCTGGACGTCCTGCGTGCCCTTGGCGTACCGGACGCGGTCGCCGGATACGCGCCAGTGGACCGGATGCGGCTCCGCACCCCCGGCGGCGCGGAGGTGGCCACCCCCTGCCCGCGGGCGAACCATGTGGTCCCCCGCAAGGTCTTCGACGCACGGCTGGTCGCTGCCGCCCGCGCGCGAGGGGCCCTGCTGCTCCGGGCGCGGGTCAGGTCCGTGCTGGGAGGCGGCCACCCGGGCGAGGCGGTGGTCGTCAACGGGGACCTGCGAGCGCGGGTGGTGGTCGGTGCGGACGGGGCGAACTCGACCACACGGCGGGCTCTCGGCATCGGGCCGAACCCGCCGGGGGCACTCGCGATCGCCGTCCGTGGGTACGCCGACGCACCGCGCGCCGACCGCCCACCGGAACAGCTCATCGACATGACCGACGAGGGCTGGCCGGCCTACGCGTGGTCGTTCCCGATCGGGGACGGCCGGGCCAACATCGGCTACGGGATGCTCCGGTCGAAGCTGACCGCACTGTACGGCGGCGCGGGCGGGCGGACCGTGCTGCACGCCACCCTCGCCCGGATGCTGCCGGACCAGCCCGCGCATCCGGGGACGCTGCGCGCCCACCACCTGCCCCTGTCCACCTGGCGGCCCCGCCAGCCGGATGGTCCGGTCCTGCTCGCCGGTGACGCCGCATCGTTGATCAACCCGCTGACCGGGGAGGGCATCTACTACGCCCTGCTGTCCGGCTCGCTGGCCGGCGAGGCCGCGGTCACCGCCCTGCCCGCACGGGCGGGCGCGGCCTACCGGGACGCCCTCGAACGGGAACTCGGCCGGCATCTGCGGCACACCGCACTGTTGGCGGGGCTTGCGGGCCGCCGCCGAACCCTCATGGACTCAGCCGTCCGCGCGGCCCGCCACAGGACCGAGTTGTACGACAACCTGCTGGAGATCGGCCTGGGACGCGGGACGATCCCCACCGGGTCACTGGCCCGCCTCGCCGCGCGCAGGCTGGTCGCCGGCCGGCGGTAGAAACCCGCCGGCCCGGCCCTTTTTCTGGTCCTGCTGAATTTCCTGGTCCTGCTGGAGGTGTTGCAGCAAGAAGTGTTGCTACAGACTCGCCACGTCGGCCTGCTTGGCCCGGACAGCCTGGGCCGCGGTGGCGAGCGCCGCCTTCTCGTCGGCGGACAGGTCGATCTCGACGACCTTCTGCACGCCCTCGCGGCCGATCTGCGCGGGCACACCGAGATAGACACCGGAGATACCGAACTCACCGTTCACCCAGGCGCATACCGGCATCACCACGCCGGAGTCCTCCGCCACCGCCTTCACCATGCGGGCGGCGGCGGCGGACGGCGCATAGTACGCCGACCCGGTCTTGAGCAGCGCGACCACCTCGGCACCACCGTTACGGGTCCGCGTGACCAGTTCCTCGATCTTGTTGGCGGGCAGCAGCTCCGCAAGCGGTTTGCCGTCCACCGTGCACTGCGAGGGCACCGGAACCATGGTGTCGCCGTGTGAGCCCAGAGTCAGGGTCTTCACCGACTTCACCGGCACGTCCAGCTCCACCGCGACGAAGTTGGTGAAGCGGGCGGTGTCGAGCATCCCGGCCTGGCCGATGACCCGGTTACGCGGAAAACCAAGCACGTTCGCGGCGAGTGCGGTCATCTCGTCCAGTGGATTGGAAACCACGACGACGACGGCATCGGGCGAGGACTTGGCGATGTTCTCCGAAACCTGCCGGACAATCTTCGCGTTGACCTCGATGAGGTCCATCCTGCTCATGCCGGGCTTACGGGGCAGACCGGCGGTGATGACCACGACATCCGAACCCTCGGTGTCGCCGTAGTCATTCGTCCCGATCACTGTGGTCTCAAAATTCTCGACCGGACGCGACTGATTCAGGTCGAGGGCGATACCCTGTGGTTTACCCTCGACGATGTCGGTCAGAACGACAGTATCGAAAATGTCGTACTCGGCGAGGCGCTGTGCGGTTGTGGAACCGTAGAAACCGGCTCCGACAACAGTCACTTTCCCGGCCATCGGCTGTCAGCTCCTCAACTTCTCGATAATGGCGTCAGCGAATTCCTTCGTCGACGTCCACGCCGGCTTCCTGCACGTCCCGGTCGAAACCGGAACCGACGGTTGCGACGGCCGCCTCGAGCACCCGGCGGGGCGCCTCGGTGAGCTCAGGTCCAGTACCGTCACCGGGGATCAGGGTAACGCGATGCGTCGCCATATGCGCTGTTCACCCCGCTCGTCGGAACACGATGTCTGGATATCGGGAGGCTACCGCGACCGTCTCGTAGGTGAGTGGCCGTCGACCCGGTACGTGTGATCAGGCACTCAGCACACACAGCAGTACCGCCCTCACCCACCAGCCATTCCGGCCCGGACGGACGGGGCCTAAGAGCCCGGAGCCGGTACCGCCAACGTCACCGCGATGATCGAAATGCCGAGAACGGCGAGTGCGGTGACATCGAACACCCTGCCACGCACGGCGAGAAGCCCGACGCGCGAGGTCGGCAGGAGGAGCCGGAGGACAGCGCCGACGAACAGAGCCGCCCCGAGCCCGAGCAGACCCCGACGCCAGTGGCTCTGGGACACGACCACGACAGCGACCAGAACCGCGCCAAGCACCGCCGTGAAGACCGGTTCCCGCGCCCACCATGATTGTCTTCTGGTCGAGGATCGGCGATGTGGGCTCACGGCTGCATGGCGGACCTCCGCCCGGTCCGCCGTCGGATGCTCGGCATCCTCCCACCCGTTCACCCCGGCCACGCACGCAGTCTAGGCCGAAAATCGCAGAGATCCACAATGATCGTCGTCCAGGCCGAGGGCCGTCCCTTTCTCACGGCGCCCGCGCAGCGGCCCGGATGCCAGGCCCTGTCCGGCCCTGTCCGGCCCTGTCCGGCCCTGTCCGGCCCTGTCCGGCCCGCGAGCGTTGGTCCAACCGGTTGTCGCGGCACACGTCTGGTAGGTCACGGGCGCTGAGGCTGCGGCTGCCACCGGAACGAAAACCCGCACGACCCCCTGAATCGATCTTCCACAGAACACGCGACAGGCCCGAAAAGCCCTCCTGACCAGGTGCGACGCCATCGGGAAGGATTTGGTTGTCAGGCGCGGAAACGGCCCGCTCGCACCGTACAAACCCCACGAGATGGCCTCAACGCCGCGATCACCTCACCAGGTTCACAACCGTGCGGACCCCCCCGAGTGCATGCGTCGTGTGCG
>NZ_CADDZT010000089.1:74798-77487 GCF_902812655.1 Candidatus Frankia meridionalis
CGGAGTGGGAGGGAGTAGGCCGTGGCAGACGAAACGCCACACAGCAAGAAGCTGCAGGAATTGATGTTCCGGGCTTGGGAGACCTTCGGAGATGCCCGACATCTGGACAGTGACGACCGGGTGTTCGTCCAGGCTCTCGCACGGCAGACGGCGGACAGGATCTCGGTCCTGTACGGCGCGAGTTGGCGTGAGGCTCTGGACTGGGTCGCTCAACGTTACGTGCCCAACGGTGATACGCCCGGGGGTACCGTCCCCGCGGCGGCATCGAACGGCACCACCGCAAGCGCGCGGCGCGGCGCGGCAGCGGCGGAGTCCACCTCCATCTCGTGAAGTGCTGGTGCCGTCCGGCAACGGCCAGACCGTCCGGACGGCACCGACGAACAGAAACATCCCGATCCAGTTACGCCGATTACCGTGGTGTGGGCGGGTTTCGGAGGATTCGGGCGCCGTTTTCGGTGAGCGACCTACGGGCTCCCGACGTGAACGACGGGTTTCGAACAGGCCCCCACCCGGGCAATACGGCCGGTACGGGAAATACTGTCAGTGCGCGAAATGCCGGACGCCGGTGAAGTAGAGCGTGATACCCGCCTCCCGCGCGGCGGCGACAACCTGCTCGTCACGTACGGATCCACCCGGTTCGACGACCGCCCGGACACCCGCGTCAAGGAGTATCTGAAGCCCGTCCGGGAAGGGGAAGAAGGCGTCGCTGGCGGCTACGGCTCCCTTCACCCGGTCACCCCCGCGCGTCACCGCCAGCATCGCGGCGTCCACCCGGTTCACCTGCCCCATGCCGACGCCCACCGTCGCGCCGTCCACGGCGATCAGAATCGCGTTCGACTTGACCGAACGGGCGGCTTTCCAGGCGAAGGCAAGGTCGGCGAGGGTCGTCTCGTCGGCCGGCGCACCGGCTTCCAGCGTCCAGCCCGACGGGTCGTCACCGGCCGCGTCCAACGCGTCCCGGGACTGCAACAGCAGGCCGCCGGAGATCTGACGCATCTCCACACCCTGCGGATTCGGCGGCAGCGGGCATTCCAGCAGCCGGATCGAGGGCTTGCGCGACAGAACCTCCGCAGCACCGTCGGAGTAGCCGGGTGCCACCACGACCTCGGTGAAGATCTCCGCGATCTGCTCGGCCAGGGCGACGCTGACGAACCGGTTCGTCGCGATGACCCCGCCGAAGGCCGACACGGGATCGCAGGCGTGAGCTTTGCGGTGTGCCTCGGCGATATCACCGCCGACCGCCAGCCCACAGGGGTTCGCATGCTTGACAATGGCCACGCACGGTTCGTCGAAGTCACCCACGGCACGGCGGGCGGCCTCCGCGTCCGTGAAGTTGTTGAAGGACATCGGTTTGCCGTGCACCTGCCGGGCGCTGGCAAGCCCCTGGCCGCCCTCCTCCGCGACGTAGAGCGCGGCCCGCTGGTGGGGGTTCTCGCCGTAACGCAGAACCTCCGCCCGCTGCCACACCGCCGCGACCGTGTCCGGCCACCCCGACTCACGGGCGATCTCGTCAGGCGCCGCGACGCTCGCGAACCACGAGGCGACCGCCGCGTCGTACGCGGCGGTGTGCGCGAATGCGCGCGCGGCAAGCCGACGGCGCTGTACAAGGTCGAAACCGCCGGCCCGAATCGCGCTGACCAGCGTCGGGTAGTCAGCCGGCGAGACGACAACAGCCACGGTCGGATGGTTCTTCGCGGCGGCGCGGATCATCGCCGGACCGCCGATGTCGATCTGCTCGACGGCTTCGTCCTCAGACGCGCCACCCGCCACCGTCTCGCGGAAGGGATAAAGATTCGACACGACCAGATCGAACGGTTCGATATCGAGTTCCGCAAGCGCCTCGGCATGCTCGACGTTACGCAGGTCGGCGAGCAGACCGGCGTGAACACGTGGATGCAGCGTCTTCACCCGACCGCCGAGAACCTCGGGGAAACCGGTCAGGGTACTGATCGGAGTGACCGCAAGGCCGTGCCGGGCGAGCACCTGCGCGGTCGATCCGGTCGAGACGACCTCCACCCCGGCGTCGGCGAACACGGCCGCGAGCTCGTCGAGGCCGACCTTGTCGTAGACGCTGACCAACGCCCGCCGGATGGGACGCCGACCCGTCGCGACCAGCTCACCGCTGCCGAGCGTGCCCGGGCCGGTGTTCGGCTCGGTGTTCGGCTCGCTGTTCGGGCCGGTGTTCGGCTCGGTGCGCGACCCCGCGACCGGCGCACCGGCCGAGGACGTCTGCGGGACCTCTGCGGACGTCATGTGTCCTCCTCCGACCGGACGATCCGGCCGATCGTCTCCACGTACAGGACGCGCTCGATCTCCTGGATGCGCGTACGCAGAGTTTCCTCCGTGTCGGACGCTTCCACCGCGACCACTGCCTGCGCAAGGATCGGCCCGGTGTCGACACCCTCGTCGACCCAGTGGACCGTTACCCCACTGACCTTCACACCGTGCGCAAGCGCGTCAGGGATGGCATGCGCGCCGGGGAACGCCGGCAGCAACGACGGGTGGGTGTTCACCGTACGGAAGCGCCCGACGACCTGCTTTCCCAGGATCTTCATGTATCCGGCGAGGACCAGCAGGTCCGGGCTGTGAACGGCGACCGCCGCCGCGGTGGCCTCGTTGAAGGCATCACGGTCCGGGGTGTCCTCAAGACGAACGGTGAACGATGGGATGCCGGCTGCCAGCGCCCGTT
>NZ_CADDZT010000089.1:78037-80432 GCF_902812655.1 Candidatus Frankia meridionalis
GGTCCGTCCCGACCGCTACGACACGTGCACCGAAGGACGGGTCTTCGCAGGCGTCCAACACAGCCTGCAAGGTGGTGCCCACCCCGGAGGCGAGAACAACCAGGCGTGCGGGCACGTGACCCCCCGGTACGACAGATAGGCGGCAACTCGCCGTCGGACGATGACCGTTCCGACTGTACTTACGTCGGGCGGTCCGCGCGCATCCACTTTGCCCATGGTGAAGCTCCTGCTCAGGCCCGGAACCTCGCGCCGACCGGCCGCGTGGCCAGCGCGACCGAGAGCCGCCGCATCGCCAACTCCATATCCCGCTGCGGATCGTCCCGGCGAAGATCATAATCTCCGCTGCCGTCGCCCTCAGCGTCCATGTCCATGTCCATGTCGTCATCGCCGCATACCGCACACCCGCAGGGGACATCACGCACGGTCGTGGCCGTGTCGCCACCGTTCACGAGTCGCCCCGGCTCGGCCGCGCGCCCGGGTATCCGGTCGCCCGTGTCCGAAACATCGTCGCGGCCCGTGTCAAGACGGCCGAAATCCTCCCCGTCCAACAGGTCACCGGGGCGGCACAGGTACAGCTCGGCGAGCCGCTGCAACGTCCGGGTCGATGGCGCCCGACCGCCCGCGGCGGGCCAGACCTCCCAGTACGAGAAGGACTTCCCGGTCTTGGCTCCGTCCGCGGACCAGCGCACGTTCCAGCGCCGAGCCGCCTCCTCCTGCGTCCAGCCGTGGGCGAGCCGGAAGGCGACCCGCGCGTTCAGCCGGTATCGGCGCTGCCATTCCAGGGCGATACGTCGGTAGGACCAGCCCAGCGCCCGCAGGCGACCCGACTCCGCCCGCAGCCCCGCGAAGCTGACAACCATGACGACCTCCCCGTAGTCGATTCAACGATCAGACGTTAGCGGGCAGGTCGGACATTTCTGACCTAAAGATCTTGAACTCTGGGACTTCCTCGGCCTTCCTCAATCGGATACTGCACATATACGCGTCAGACGCGGGCTCCTTCTCCCCATCCGCCGATATCCTGATCACTCCCGGCCGGCCGGTTGCGCCACCGGAGGCCCCGAAGAACCCGGAGGGACACCATGGCGACACCAGGGAACCCGCCCCGGGGCACCGTCCCCGACAGGGGTCGGAACATCAACAGCAGCACGCCGGACACTCCGCGTAACGGCTTCGGGCGGACGGCCCTCGCCCTCGGCCTGCTGGGTGTTGCCACATGCTGGATCGGCATCGGCGGTCTGGCTGGAATCGCCGCAGTGCTCTTCGGCATTCTGGGCCGTTCCCGGGCCCGCAGGATGCAGGCCACCAACGGCGGTCTCGCGACAACCGGGCTTGTGCTGGGCGTGCTGTCGGTGCTCATCACCCTGCTGCTCATCGGCAGCACCTGGACCTTCTACGAGCGATACCGCGATGACATGCACCAGTCTCACGACTGCCGCAAGGACCCCAGCCAGGATCCAAGCACCTGCCAGATACGTTTCGAGGATTCGGTCACAGGTTCGGGCGGCTCCGGAGGTCGGGCGTCATAGCCACGGGCCCGATGCCCGGCCGTTCGACGGCCACGAGCCGCCAGCCCCGTCGCCACCATCGCGACCAGCCCCACCTCCACCGTTGCGGCAAGGCCGACCCGAAGTCCCGACGGGCCGAACGACGCCAACTCGCCGGAACCGAGCGACCCGCCGGATGCCGCGGCGATCATCGCCATGACCGTTCCACACAACAGCGACGCCGGTCCCACCCGCAGCAGACATATCCGGGCGGGCCGCTCCTGCACGTCCCGCCGGACCAGACGCGCCATGACCCAGCCGGCTGTGACCGGCGCCAGCGCGAACGCGAGCCAGAGCGGCGCCGGTATCCCGTCCGTCGGCAGCCCGGCGAACATCGGCAGCCCTGGCAGGTCCGCGACGTGCACATCGGACGGCCGGACGACGCCGTGCACACCCGTAGCGAAGCCGGGTCCCAAGGTAAAAGCAGCCGCCCACACGATCACGTTGGGTAGTACGACCAGCTGGACGAGGAACAGACCGAATCCACCGACAGGAGCAGTCGTGAGTCGGTCGGCACCCTCGGCGATCTCCGGAATATGCGTCGCGAGAACCACTGCTGTGACCAGGGACCCCGCCGCGATGAGAACGGCGGTACCAGCGGCTGCCGCGGCGAGCGTCGTCCGCACCGCCGTGGGCACCATCTCGGTCAGGTCCCGCCACCATTCGTCGCGGGTGGCCACGAGGACGCCGGCCCAGGCACCGATCAGGCTCACCACGCTCGTGCCCAACATCGCGGACGGAATCGACGGACGGGCCGCGGGATCATCCGTCATGACAGCTACCAGCATGGCGACGACCACATAGGGGACGACCACCATGGCCACGTCCCGCCCGGCGCGTGCGCCAGG
>NZ_CADDZT010000089.1:80708-82089 GCF_902812655.1 Candidatus Frankia meridionalis
CTCGGCCTGGCGCCGGCCCACCTGGGCGGGCCGTCCGAGACGACGCCGGGCACCGGTCATGCTGCTGCGCCACACGCGACGTTCTCGATGTGGTGAATGCGTGGACGCGAGCCGGTGACCCGTCAGTGCGGTCAGCGCGATCGGGATGAGTGCCATCCCGAACGGCACCATGGCGAGCTCCCCTTGAGGTGTGCCGAAACCTGTGCCATGGGCCATCAGCCACAGATCGGCGCCCACCCTCAGGGCCGTGGAGGCGCCGCCGTCCACCTGCCCGTCCGATATCCAGACCAGGAGAACGACGATCTCAGCGAGGGCAATGCCCGCGATCGGCGGAGTGACCGCCGTCAGCAGGTCCCCACGGGCTACTCGGACGCCGGTGAGTGCCTCCCCGATGACCGGCCGGAGCGACGCGATGCGGGACCGGACACCCCTCGCTCTCGATCGGGAGCGCAGGACGGAATCGGCCATTGTCCGACGCTCGCACGCAACGGCCGCAATCCCAGGTCCAACACGCCGGGATACGGTTCCCGGGTCGAAAAACAAAAACCTCCGGAAGCGGTGGGCACCGCTACCGATCGCTCACGATTGTGTCCGGGGTCTACTGGCCGGGCTGCCCCTGCTGGCCGTATCCGCCCTGCGGCGGCTGACCGTACTGCCCCTGCTGGCCGTATCCGCCCTGCGGCGGCTGCTGACCGTACTGCGGCGGCTGGCCGTATCCGCCCTGCGGCTGCTGACCGTACTGCGGCTGCTGGCCGTATCCGCCCTGCGGCGGCTGACCATAGGAGTCGGGCTGGGTTCCAGGAGCAGCCGAGCGCGGCAGCCGACTCCGGATGCCCCGTCCCGGCAGGTTGTATCCGCCGGCCATGGCCGCGAGAACCGCGAACACCGTGATGACGAGCGACGCGACGAAGCCGAGCCACAGACCCGCGGCACGGTCAAGGCCGTGAATGCCGATGGCCACCTTGAGCAGGATCAGGAGCGTTCCGAGCCCCGCGATCGCCGCGATGATCAGGACCCAGTCGGCGCCCACTGCCGGAAGCTGGACTCGGGCGAAGACCCGTACCGCCACCAGGGCAGCCGCCAGCAATCCGAGTTCGACGCCACCGTAGGCGAAGAAACCGACGCCCCACGCGTTCTGTCCCGTGCTGGCCGCTCCATAGGAGATCGAGAACCAGTCGAAGAGAGATACGACAAAAAGAACAACACCGGCAGCCAGAACGCCGAGATCGTTGTTCGATATGTCGCGGCCTGCGACACGTGCCACGAGGTGACCCCACTTCACACGATCAGTGATGACCAGACGGTCCCATCCCCACCACGGTAGCCGTTTCACGGCACAAGGTCATGATCATGCAATGGCGGACGCTTCGACCGCGCCGGT
>NZ_CADDZT010000089.1:82441-92674 GCF_902812655.1 Candidatus Frankia meridionalis
GGGCCACACCCGGTTACGAACGGTCAGATCAGAAGGAGCGCATGATGTCAGCCATGAGACGGGCGGTCTCCGAGGGGGTCTTGCCGACCCGCACACCCGCCTTCTCAAGGGCTTCCTTCTTGGCCAGCGCCGTCCCGGAAGAGCCCGACACGATCGCCCCGGCATGCCCCATCGTCTTGCCTTCAGGCGCGGTGAAACCTGCTACATAACCGACGACCGGCTTGGTGATGTGCGCCTCGATGTAGGCGGCAGCACGCTCCTCGGCGTCACCACCGATCTCGCCGATCATCACGATCGCATCGGTGTCGTCGTCCGCCTGGAAGGCGTCCAGAGCATCGATGTGGGTGGTGCCGATGACAGGGTCACCACCGATACCGACACCGGTGGAAAAACCGAAGTCACGCAGCTCGTACATCATCTGGTAGGTCAGCGTGCCACTCTTGCTGACCAGCCCGATGCGGCCGGGCGGAGTGATGTCGGCCGGGATGATGCCCGCGTTCGACTTGCCCGGGCTGATGATGCCCGGACAGTTCGGCCCGATGATCCGGGTCGTGTTGCCCTTGGACTTCGCATACGCCCAGAAGTCGGTGGTGTCGTGCACCGGCACGCCCTCGGTGATGACCACGACGAGCGGGATGCCGGCGTCGATCGCCTCGATCACGGCGGCCTTGGTCCCCGCCGGCGGGACGTACACCACGGAGACGTCCGCACCGGTCTGCTCGATCGTCTCGGCCACGGTCGCGAAGACCGGGACGCCCTCGACCTCGGTGCCCGCCTTCTTGGGGTTCGTACCGCCGACGATCGTCGAGCCCGCACGCAGCATCCGGGCGGTGTGCTTGCGACCCTCCGAACCGGTGATGCCCTGAACCAGGATCTTGGACGTCTCGTCCAGCCAGATTGCCATTGTCGGAAGCCTCTTCCCGTCCGCTCAGGCCGCGGCCGCGGCGAGCTGGGCGGCGAGCTTCGCCGCACCGTCCATGGTGTCCACCGGCCTGACCACGTCGAGGTTCGCCTCGGTGAGGATGCGCCGGCCCTCGTCCGCGTTGTTGCCGTCCAGTCTCACGACCAGCGGCGTGGTGACATCGCCAACGATCTTGACGGCCTGAACGATACCGTTCGCGACCGCGTCGCAGGCGGTGATCCCGCCGAAGATGTTCACGAACACGCTCTTGACCGCGGGGTCGGAAAGAATGATCGACAGGCCATCCGCCATCACCTGCGCGGACGCGCCGCCGCCGATGTCGAGGAAGTTGGCGGGCCGCTGGCCGCCGAACTCCTCACCGGCGTAGGTCACGACGTCCAGGGTGGACATGACCAGGCCCGCGCCGTTACCGATGATCCCGACCTGACCGGACAGCTTGACGTAGTTGAGGCCCTTCTCCTTGGCCTTCTGCTCCAGCGGATCCACCGCGGAGACGTCCACGAACCCGGTGTGATCCGGATGCCGGAAAGAGGCGTTCTCGTCCAGGCTGACCTTGCCGTCCAGGGCCACCACCCGGCCGTCAGCGGTCAGGATCAGCGGGTTGACCTCGACGAGGGTCGCGTCGGACCGGACGAAGACGTCCCACAGCTTCACCAGGAGCTCGGTGGCACCGTCAAGGGCTGCCTCAGGCAGCTTCGCCGCGACCGCGATCTGGCGGGCGACGGTGGCGTCGACCCCGGTCAGCGGGTCGATCGGGATGCGGGCGAGCGCCTCCGGCTTGGTCGCCGCAACCTCCTCGATCTCCATCCCACCCTCACGGGAGCACATGGCGAGAAAGGTCCGGTTCGCCCGGTCGAGGAGGAACGAGGCGTAGTACTCCTCGGCGATGTTGCTCGCCTGCTCCACGAGTACCGAGTGAACGGTGTGACCCTTGATGTCCATACCAAGGATCGCGGACGCCTTGGCGGTGGCGTCGTCCGGCCCGTCGGCAACCTTCACCCCGCCTGCCTTGCCGCGGCCGCCGGCCTTGACCTGCGCTTTGACAACGACGCGTCCGCCGAGGTCGGTAGCGATGGCGCGCGCCTCGTCCGGAGTCGTGGCGACCTTGCCGGTGGGCACAGGCACGCCGTGATCGGCGAACAGCTTCTTCGCCTGATATTCGAAGAGATCCACAGTCCGTCCAGTCGGATACGAGATCGGTGGTCAGAGTCGAAGGTTCGAAGTTCGAAAAAGTCAGAGTCGCCCCGAGCCTACCGAGGTGTCCGTCTCGGCCTGTCCTGCTCTTGCCGCGACGGTCGGTCACGTATGTCCGAGGTCCGCACCATCATCACTCGGACGGTGCCCCGAGCGCCTTACTTTGTGGCGGCCGACACCGCGATCACAATGATCACAACGGCTGTTGTTCCAATCCGGCCCAACGCGATCCCGATGATGGCAACGATAGCGCCATGCACACCCTATGTAAGGGTACGATCACTATCCGTCTGTTCGAAAGTGGCCGTGGAGCACGACGCGGAACATCCACCCGACGCCGCGGTGTGGTCAGGATGCGTGGACCGTGGCCACCCGTGACCGGATCCAGGCGACGATCTCGCTTGTCGTCGTTCCCGGAGTGAAGACCTCTCCTACGCCCAACGCCTTCAGTTCGGGAATGTCGGCGTCCGGGATGATCCCGCCGCCGGTCACCACGATGTCGGTCGCGCCGCGTTCCGCCAGCAGTTCCATCAGACGGGCGAACAGGGTCATGTGCGCTCCCGAGAGCACCGAGAGACCGATGCAGTCCGCATCCTCCTGGATGGCGGTCTCGACGATCTGCTCCGGCGTCTGGTGCAGACCGGTGTAGACGACCTCCATGCCCGCGTCCCGTAGTGCGCGCGCAACCACCTTGGCTCCTCGATCATGGCCGTCAAGACCCGGCTTGGCAACCACCACCCGGATCCGCTCACCGAGCTCGCTCACGCCGCCTCCTTGCATCCCCTGACATGATCTCCAACGGATGCTAGCGGGGGGCGGTCGGAGAAGCACGCCATTGCGACCGGGCTCGCGGCAGGCCACGGGTGGTTGACCAGGAAGCGGGAGTCGACAGTGCCCGGGTCCGTTTGTACTCTCGGTCACGGTAGGCGCCTGGTGATCCCTGGAGCCGCCTGCGGCACGAGAGAAAGCGACTCCCCACGGGTCATCACCCAGGTCGCCACCTCGCGCGCGACCTGGGACCCCGGTCGCGCGGTCCACCGACTCCCCCTGATCGCGCCGCCAGCAGTTCTTCCGACGGCTATCTGCGCACGGACGGAGAAGAAGCAATCGGAAAGCGTCGACTGAGCCGGATGGGCGCGGCAGCAGGCAGAGTCACCCGGTCCGTAGGTACAGGCACGGTCCATCGCGGCGCACAGGTGCGCCGCGGTCTGCTCGATGCACCGGGCACGGTGCGCGGGATCGCCGTGGAAGCCACGTGGCTGGCAACCCACGTCGCGTTCTACCCGGTCGGGGTCGTCTCGGAGAAACTGCGCGAACCCGCCGACCGTTACACCCTCGAAGGACTCTCCCCACTGCGGCGTGGGCTGCTCGTCGGCGACATCGAAGCCGCGGGCACACCGATCCTGCTGGTCCATGGACTGATCGACAACAGGTCGATCTTCACTCGGCTACGCCGGTCGTTGCACCGGCGGGGATTCGGGCGAGTCGCCACGGTGAACCTGCCCCTGTTCACCTCGGACGTGCCCTCGGCGGCCCGGCGGCTTGCCGCGGTGGTCGAAACAATGTGCGAGCAGACCGGCTATGTACGCCTGCACATCGTCGCGCACTCGCTCGGTGGCCTGGTCGCACGTTACTACGTACAGAAACTCGGTGGCGATGCCCGCGTCCACACGCTCGTGACGCTGGGAACCCCCCATGAAGGCACCCACCTGGCCCGACTGCTCCCGCCGATGGTGCCATACACGCTCCTGCGCCAGCTGCGCCCGGACTCGGACGTGATCCGCGAGCTCGCCGGACCGGCACCCGGATGCCGGACGCGGTTCGTGGCGTTCTCCGGGGAGCTGGACATGGTGGTGCGTCCGACCGAGTCGGCCCTTCTGCACCACCCGGATCTCAGCGTCCGCAATGTGTGTCTCCCCGACGTGGGTCACCACTCACTGCCGTTCAACATCGAGGTCGTGCACCAGATCGCGACCACCCTGGCCCATCTGGACGACACCGTCGAGTACATCGGTATCCATAAGGAACGACAACCGGAGTCGCCGGCACAGCCAGAAGCCCTGTAGGACGCACCGGCCCTACGGTCCACACAGCCCGCCTCGCCGGATCCTCACCGGATCCGATCGTTTTCCGATGATCGGATCGGTTTGGCGCGATCAATAAAGATCCACCAATGGCGATTACACCAGGCAACCGGTATCTGACGTAACGTCTCGATGTCCGTATCGGGTACGGGGTGGCGGCAAAGTCCCGATTTGGTCGGTGTAGCGTTCCAAGCGGTTTACAGGATCCCCCCTCATGCCACGTTCAGACGTGGCATGAGCCTTGTCGGCCAACAGGAGCGTGAGTCCGGGTTGTCGCAACCCCCAGCCCACGCTTCCGGGCGGCACCGCGGCAACGGTGAGCCCGCGAAGCGTGGCAAGCCGGCCGGTGTCCGCCGTCGGACGATGTCGATCTCACAGGTACGCCGGACCGGAGTCGCCTCCGCTGTCGTTTCCACGCTCGGCATCGCCATGGTCAACACAACCGGCATCGCGCACTCGGAGCCACCGAGCCTGGCCGAACTGCGAACCGCCGGGACGATCTCCGCAGCCGGGTCCTCCCAGACCGACGACGCGACCGACGACCTGAGCGATCCGACCCTGGTCGGACAGCAGCACAGCGACGACGCGGCCATGCAGCGCCGGGCGCAGGCCGACCGCGTCGACCGCGACCAGGCCCTGGCCCAGTTGTCCATCCTGCTTGTGCAGCAACGAGCCGCCGCCGAGCGCACCGGGCGCCGGCAGGACGAGACGCAGCGCTGGGTCCGGCCGATCGAGGCATACCTGACCCAACGGTTCGGCGGCGCCAACGGACACCCCGGCATCGACCTCGGGGCGGCGTACGGAACCCCGATCGTCGCCGCCCATGGCGGCACTGTCATCTACGCGGGATGGGAGTCCGGTTACGGCAATTTCGTGCAGATCATGCACGAGAACAAGGTCGTCACCTGCTACGGACATCTGGCCCGGCTCGACGTTCGGGTCGGCCAGGTCGTCACGACGGGCCAGCAGATCGGCCTGGAGGGGTCGACCGGGCACTCCACCGGCCCGCACCTGCACTTCGAGGTCCGGCTCAACGGGCAGGACGGGACCAAGATCGACCCACTGGCATGGCTCATCGAGCATGGGGTCACCTACTGACTTCCCCCAAATAGCCGCTTCGCGACCATTTGGGGACCCCTGTGTCTTCGGCCGGCCGCCATCCATGGCCCGTCGATCCGCTCCGCGAATCGACGTAACACAAAAATCAGCACGCCAAGCCGCTTCGCGACCATTTGGGGACGCAAGGAGACTCAGAGCTTTTCGATCGGGGTGTAGCGCAGAAGCAGACGCTTGGTTCCCGTTCCATCCCCGAAGTCGACGCTCGCCTCGATGTTCTCACCCGACCCCGCCATCGCGACGACCAGGCCCAGACCGAACGTGTCGTGATTGACCCGGTCACCGGTGGAGAGGTTGGGAATCGGGCGCGCGACCGCCGCTGGTCGGCGTCCCGGCAACCCCCCGACCTTCCCACCGGAGGGCCGCGACGACGCCCAGCTCGACGCGGACGCCTGCGGCGGGGGTGCCGGGGGCCTCGGCTGTTCGAGACGCCGCCAGTCGACAAGCTCGGACGGCACCTCGTCGAGAAAGCGCGACGGCGGGTTGTATGCCGGCTGGCCCCAGGCGCTGCGGATCTGAGCCCGCGTGAGATACAGGCGGGCGCGGGCCCGAGTGATGCCGACGTACGCGAGGCGACGTTCCTCTTCGAGTTCGGTCGAGTCACCGAGCGTGCGCATGTGCGGAAAAACGCCTTCCTCCAGCCCGGTCAGGAACACCACCGGGAACTCCAGCCCCTTTGCGCTGTGCAGCGTCATCAGGGTGACGACCCCGTCCGTGCCCTCCTGGTCGTCGCCCCCCTGATCGTCAGGACCCGGAACCTGGTCTGCGTCAGCCACCAGGGAGACCTGCTCGAGGAAGTCCGCGACCGACCCGTCCGGGAAGCGCTCGACGAACTCCCGGGCTACGCTGACGAACTCCTGGAGGTTCTCCACCCGTCCCTCGGACTCGATGGTGTCCTGCGCGGTCAGTTCGGACAGGTATCCGGTCCGTTCCAGCGCCGCTTCCAGTGCCGCGACCGGGCCGTCGTCCGCGACTGTCCGCAGCTCGGCAAGCAGATCGGAGAATCCACGGACCGCGTTCGCCGACCGTGTGGCCAGACCCGGGACCTCGCTGACCCGTTGCAGGGCTTCGGCAAACGAGATCCGTTCCCGATCGGCGAAGGCGGCGAGCATTGCCTCGGCGCGGTCCCCGATGCCACGCTTGGGTACGTTGAGGATGCGTCGCAGGTTCACTGTGTCCGTGGGATTGGCCAGCACCCGCAGATAGGCGAGAAGGTCCCGGACCTCACGCCGCTCGTAGAAACGCACCCCGCCGATCAGCCGATAGGGTAGGCCGACCCGCACGAAGAGCTCTTCAAACACACGGCTCTGGGCATTGGTGCGGTAGAAGACGGCGACCTCACCCGGACGGGCGAGTTCAGCGTCTCCGAGCCGGTCGACCTCGGTGGCGACGAAAGCAGCCTCATCGTGTTCGTTTTCGGCGACATAACCGACAATCTTTTCGCCGTCGCCGGCGTCCGACCACAGCCGTTTGGGCTTACGCCGGTCGTTACGGGCGATCACCGCGTTCGCCGCGGACAGGATCGTCTGGGTCGACCGGTAGTTCTGCTCCAACATGACCACGGCGGCGTCAGAATAATCCTGCTCGAACTCGACGATGTTGCGGATGTTCGCGCCCCGGAAGGCATATATCGACTGGTCCGCGTCACCGACCACACACAGTTCAGCAAGTTCCACCTTGTCGCCGCCGGCAGCCGGAGCTGTTCCCGGCCGAACCGGCTCACCATCGACCGTGAGCGGGGACATGCGTCCCGCCAGTTCCCGGACAAGGACGTACTGGGCGTGGTTGGTGTCCTGGTACTCGTCGACGAGGACATGACGGAAACGGCGACGGTAGTGTTCGGCGACATCCGGAAACGCCTGCAGCAGGTTCACCGTGGTCATGATGAGATCGTCGAAGTCGAACGCGTTGGCCTCCACCAGCCGACGCTGGTAGCTGCCGTAAACCTCAGCGGTGGTGCGTTCGACGTGGTTGGATGCCTTGTCCCGGGCGGTCTCCCAGTCGACCAGCTCGTTCTTGAGGTTGCTGATCGCGGTGGCGAGCGCGCGTGCCGGGTACCGCTTCGGGTCGACGTCCAGATCGCGGGCGACCAGCGTGATCAGGCGCTGTGCATCCGCCGCGTCATAGATCGAGAAGCTGGTGGTGAACCCGAGCCGTTTCGCCTCCGACCGCAGAATGCGGACGCAGGCGGAATGGAAGGTACTCACCCACATCGCCCGCGTGCGCGCGCCGACCAGAGCGGCGACCCGCTCCTTCATCTCGTTCGCGGCCTTGTTGGTAAAGGTGATCGCCAAAATTTCGGTGGCCTGGACGCCGCGCGCCGCCAGCAGGTAGGCGATCCGGTTCGTCAGTACCCGGGTCTTACCCGACCCGGCGCCCGCGACGACGAGCAGCGGCGAACCCTCGTGGACGACCGCGGCCCGCTGCTGCGAGTTCAGCCCCTCCAGCAACGAGCCGGGATCGAGCCGTGGCGCGGGACGGCCGGGCGGCCCGTCCGGTGCCGGGTCCGCGGTCGGGCCGGAGCCGTACAGGGTGTCGCTGTACGGGGCATCGCCGAAGTGAGCGGATGGGCCACCGAAAGGAGTACTCATGACAGGTCGATCGTATGTTCGGCGTCCGACACATCGGACAGACAGTGGTACACGTTCCCCACCCTACGAGGCACCCTCCAGCGTCACGACCGCGCGTAGCGTCCAGGCCGCACAGGCGCGGTCGAGTGGACCGGATGTCCCCCCTCATCGCACATCCCCCGTCGCGCCCCGTCGCGCCCCGTCGCGCAGTGTGGGTAGTGGCCCGCGCGCCGGGCACGGCTTATGCGAAACGGACAAAAAGTACACAAGGCTGGAGCGGAAGTCACTGCCGGCCCGTTTGACGATCGCCCGTGTTCGAGAGCAAGCTGAGAAGGTGCCGCAGCACCTTATGATCATTAACTAGGCGCGCGAACCCGACTCACGGGCCGCGCGCCTCGCCCTCCTGCCATTTCGGCAGGGGGCTTTTTTGTTGCTGCGGTCACGCCAGAGGTGGCCGCCCGAGCCATCGGGAGACCATCGATGAGCCGACCAGCCGCCACCGCGGCACACGCCACCAGCGCCGACGGTCCTACCGACCCCGCCAGCACCCCGCCCAGACCCGTCCCGCCCACAGCCGGCCAGGTCGGCCGTCAACCGGACGTGGACATCGACACCGCGCACATCGACACCCTGGACATCGAGGTCGACCGGGCTGCCGCCGTCCTCGCGCCAGTGGCCCGGCGGACCAGGGTTGTGCCCAGCGCGCACCTGTCCCAGCTGACCGGCGTGCCGGTCTGGTTGAAGTGCGAACACGAACAGCACACCGCGTCGTTCAAGTTGCGCGGTGCATTCACCAGGATCGCCCTTGCCGACCCCGCGGTACGCGCACGTGGCGTGGTCGCGGCCAGCGCAGGCAACCACGCCCAGGGCGTGGCGTATGCGGCGGCCCACTTCGACGTACCCGCGACGATCTTTGTTCCGGAAGGGGCAAACCCGATCAAGGTCGCCCGCACCCGACGCCTCGGCGCCCGGGTCGAGCAGGTACCCGGCGGAATCGATGCCGCATTGCTCGCCGCGCAGGCCACCGCCCACGACAGCGGCGGCCTGCTCGTCCACCCCTTCGACGATCCGGTCGTGATCGCCGGGCAGGGCACGATCGGCCTTGAACTGCTGGACCAGGTCCCGGGCCTGCGCACGGTCCTGGTCGGCGTCGGCGGCGGCGGGCTGATCACCGGCATCGCGACGGCGATCAGGCAACGCCGCGCCAACGTGCGGGTGATCGGCGTCCAGGCCACAGGTGCACCCGCCTTCGCTCGGTCGTGGCGCTCAGGGCACCGGCTATGGATACCTCCGGTGACCCTCGCCGACGGGATCGCCGTGGGCAGCGCCGGTGATCTGACGCTGGCACTTGCGGCCAAGGTGGTGGACGACGTGGTCACGGTGGACGAGGACTCGTTCTGGGAGGCGATGGTGAGTCTGCTGCGTGCCGACGGTCAGCGCGTGGAACCTGCCGGTGCCGCCGGGACAGCGGCGCTGCTGCGCTATCCAGGTCTTGCACAGGGCCCTACCGTGGTGATCCTCTCCGGCGGCAACGTCGACTCCGCCACCGCCCGCCGCGTCCGGGCTCTCGCCGCCGAGCCCCTGGACCCCCCCGCGGCCTGATGGGCGCGTTCCCCCGCTGCCCTGCCGTTCCCTGTCGGCCATTCCCCGGTCGGTGCCCCGGACTATTCCCACTCGATGGTGCCGGGAGGCTTCGAGGTGATGTCGTACACCACCCGGTTCACCTGCGCAACCTCGTTGACCACCCGGCCCGAGATACGTTCCAGCAGGTCGTAGGGCAGTCGAGCCCAGTCTGCGGTCATCGCGTCCTCACTGGTCACCGCACGCAGGACGACCGGGTGCCCGTAGGTACGCTCATCCCCCTGCACCCCCACCGAACGGACGTCTGCCAGCAACACGGCGAACACCTGCCAGATCTCGCGGTCCAGACCCGCGCGACGGACCTCCTCCCGTACGATCTCGTCCGCGGTCCGCAGCGCTTCCAGGCGTTCCGGGGTGACCTCACCGATGATCCGGACGGCAAGACCCGGCCCGGGGAACGGCTGTCGCCAGACAATCTCCTCGGGTAGCCCGAGTTCCTCGCCGAGCTGGCGAACCTCGTCCTTGAACAACGTGCGCAACGGCTCCACCAGGGTGAAACGCAGATCCTCGGGGAGCCCACCGACGTTGTGGTGCGACTTGATCTTTGCCGCGGTCGGTGACCCCGACTCGATGACATCTGGATACAACGTGCCCTGTACAAGGAACTCGATCTGGGATCCCTCGGCCTCGGCCCGCGCTTCCAGTGCACGGGCCGCATCCTCGAAGACCCGGATGAACTCCCGACCGATGATCTTCCGCTTCCGCT
>NZ_CADDZT010000089.1:92782-96073 GCF_902812655.1 Candidatus Frankia meridionalis
CTCGAACCGCAGCCACCGCCTCGTCCGCGATGTTGACCATCGTCCAGTTCGGCCGGCAGCCGGCGCCGGCGAACAGGAAGTGGCGCAGCACGTCCATCCCCCGGTCGGTGTGGACCACCTCCGGGTGGAACTGGACACCGAACAGTCGGCGTCCGAGGTCCTCGAAGGCCGCCACCGGCGTCGACGGCGTGGACGCGGTGACCACGAAACCGGGCGGGGCCGCCGTCACCGAGTCGCCGTGAGACATCCACACCTGCTGGGCGGGCGGCAGATGCGCGAACAGGACACCGGAGGCGATGACGGTGAGACGGGTCGCGCCGTATTCCGCGGTGCCGGTCCGCGCGACCGTACCGGCCAGCGCATGCGCCATCACCTGGTGGCCATAGCAGATGCCGAGCACCGGAACCCCGGCGTGGAACAACACCGGGTCCATCTCGGGGGCACCGGGCGAGTACACCGACTTCGGCCCACCCGAAAGGATCACTGCGGCCGGATTGCGAGCAAGGAGCTCCTCGACCGGGAGGTCCCACGGCACGATCTCCGAATACACGTGGCACTCGCGCACCCGCCTGGCGATGAGTTGGGCGTACTGCGCGCCGAAATCCACGACCAGGACCGTGTCATGAGCGGGGCGGGACGCGGGCCGGCCGGACTCGGCGACGCCTGTCGCCGCGCGCGTGGAACCGGGCCCGACCGGGCCACCGGCGGTCCGGTCGGCGCCGGCCGGACGCCCGGCTGGCTTCGGGGTAGCGGTGTTCACCGAGCCAGCCTACGGAGCGCGGGCGACATCCCGACAGGTCGGGCAACGTTCTGCCAGCCGAGGAACAACTACCACGCACCACCCTGACCGATTGTGACGATCAGGCATTTCAGGGTGCCGAAACCATGCCTCCATCGCCCGCAACCGCGTTCTTGAGAACGAACCGACCCGAGCGGGGCGCAAGCAGACAACTAGCCTAGGGTAGGCGTCTTTCGGGGCACCTGTCCGTACCGCTAAGGTGCCTGTCGAGGGACATCCGGGCCCGATACCGAGCCATCCCGGTTCGACATGTTCCGAGAGGCCGGCGGAGAGGTTGCGAAGGTTACGTGCGCAGACAACCGATAGCCAGCACGGGCATCGACGCTCCTGCGGCACCGCAAGTGACGGCGAAGGAGTCCGCTGACGGCGGGCATCGTGTCGACATGCCCGCTATTGCGTCACCGGCCCCAGCCGGCGTCCAACGCATAGTGGCGATCGTGGGCACGCCGTCGAACTGGCGGGTCCGAACCAAACTGATCGCGATTCTCGCCGTGCCGATGATCGCTATCCTGGTCAACGCCGGGCTGGGAGCCAATACGGTTCTAACCAGCACACGGGACGTCAACCGGGTACGCGACATGATTCAGATCAGTCGGAGCGCGGCTACGCTCGTGTACGAACTGGAGCGGGAACGTACCTATACGATTGGCTATGTCGCGGACACCAGGCCACAACGCTCCCTCGACCCGGTCAAGGCGGCGCAGACCCGGGTCGACCAGGCTGCCGCGGACTACGAGAAGGCTCTCAGGGGCCGCCAGGACGCCTTCTCGGTCCAGACCCGCACCGCAATCGCGTCGGCGACGGACCGACTGTCCCACCGGGCGAACGTCCGCACGGCAGTGCTGACGATGACGTCACCGGACTCCGTCCAGGTGGCCTATACATCCATGATTGACAGTCTTGTCGGTCTCGTTGCGCTCATCCCGCAGGGCAATGACGACGCCGTACTCACCGCGGGCGTGGATGCCACCGACGCGATTGTCCGCTCAGGGGAACTGCTCGCCACCCAACAGTCACTGATCTACGGGGTTCTGCAACAGCAGCAGGTTCAGACGGGACGTTTCGACAGCGGCGAGTACCGCTCGTTCGTCGGCTTGGGCACCGGGCGGGAGAGCCAGATTTCCCGCTTCGAGAGCACGGCGACCCCCACCCAGGCCACCCTGTACCGGGCAACGGTCAGTGGTCAGGACGTATCAGAGGCCAGCAACGACACTCAGATCGTGCTGACGGGAAAGATCGGTCAGGCTCTTGACCTCGACTCCCAAAAGTGGCTGCAGTCGACCCAGGTCACCATGGACCTCAATCGCAAAATCCTGTCCTCCCTCTTTGGTGACGTCGACAACCGCGTCCAGACACTTCGCTCGAAAATCCAACGCACGGCGCTGCTGTCCGGACTGCTCATCGTGTTCATCCTCACGACCGCCCTGCTCGCGGCGATGGTCGTCGCCCGGTCCCTGGTACGTCCCCTGCTCGGACTGCGCGCGGCAGCACTGGACATCGCCGGCCACCGCCTTCCCGAGGCGGTCCGGCGACTGCGTGACTCGACCGACCAGAACATCGACAGCGACATCGAACCGGTCGGCATCAACACCCAGGAGGAGATCGGTGAAGTCGCCCGTGCCTTCGACGAGGTCCACCGGGAAGCCGTCCGTCTCGCCTCCGAGCAGGCCGTGCTGCGTAACAACGTCAACGCGATGTTCGTCAACCTGTCCCGACGAAGCCAGGGCCTGGTCGAACGCCAGCTGCGACTGATCGACGACCTGGAGAACCGGGAGCAGGACCCCGACCAGCTCTCCAACCTGTTCAAGCTCGACCACCTCGCCACCCGTATGCGCCGGAACAACGAAAGCCTGTTGGTTCTGGCCGGCACCGACACCGCCCGTCGATGGACGCACCCCGTCCCTCTCAACGAGGTCGTGCTCGCCGCCATCTCCGAGGTCGAGCAGTACACAAGGGTCAAGCAGACGGTCGCCGCGTCGGTCTCGATCGCCGGACACGCCGTCAGCGACGTCGTGCACCTCATCGCCGAGCTGCTGGAGAACGCCACATCGTTCTCCCCTCCGGCAACGGATGTGCAGGTCACCAGCCACTCGCTCGGGCCTGGCGCGGGCGCCATGATCGAAATCGAGGACCGCGGGATCGGGATGCCGGCCAAGGATCTCGAGCGCATCAACGAACGTCTGGCCAACCCGCCGGTCGTCGACGTGTCGGTGTCCCGGACGATGGGTCTGTTCGCAGTCGGTCGCCTCGCCACCCGCCACGGCATCCGGGTTCAGCTTCGGGAGTCGACATCCGGCGGCATCACCGCCGTCGTCCGGCTGCCGGCCAAGGTCGTCACCGGTGATCCGTCGTCGGCCACACCACCGCGCGCCCAGGTAACGGTCGGCGGCGGACGCCCCGCAACCTCCAACCGGCCGGCTCTGGAGCACAGCTCGTCCGCTCCCGGGTCCAACGGCAGTCCCATGTCCAACGGCAGTCCGCTCGGCTACGCC
>NZ_CADDZT010000089.1:96609-108873 GCF_902812655.1 Candidatus Frankia meridionalis
CAGCGGACCTCTTCCAACCGAGGGACGAAGGGTCACCGAGCCGCCGCCTCTGACGGCACCTGGCGTCAACGGGGCCAACGGGGCCAACGGGGCCAACGGGGCCAACGGTGATTACGGACACCGCTCCCCGGCGGAAGCCATGCCCACCGGCCAGGCCTTCACGTCGCCTGAACGCGACAAAATCACCGCAGGATCCGGTGACATCGGGTTTGAAAGACCTGCGGTCGGTGACGACCTCGACGCGGATACCGGTGCACAGGACCTGTCCGCGGTACGCCGGATGGATGTCGAACCATCCCTTGCGGACAGGCCGCCGGCCACCAGCAACTATGAGATTCCCCGCGGACCGGGTATGACGAGTTACTTCGCTCCGTCTGACCCCGGCCCCTCGGTCACAGGCGTTACGACACCCGGGAACGGAGGCACGCCGGACTTCACCCGATCGGTGAATCCGACCACCGGTCCTGAAACAGTCCGGGGGGGGGAGATTCCCGTCTCGGGCACGCGTCCCGGAGGCCAGTACCGCGGCACACCACCGGATACGACCTACGGATCCGAGTTCGGGCCGGACCTTCTCTCGGGTCCGCTGGACGATCCGTCCTTCGCCCTCGCGAACGACGTGGAGGAACAACAAGGGCCGGACCGGGAAACCGAGGACGCCGACACCACCCCGATCTTCGATTCCGTCTCCGCCTGGTTCCAGCGACGCTCCCCTGCACCCGCATTGCCGACGCGCCGCTCCACACCGCCGCCTTCCCCTGTTCGACGTCCGGCTCCCACCGTCAATCGGGGGCCGTCCATCGGGCGCGGTGACTCGCGACCGTCGGAGACGCTCGGTCGGCTCAGCGGACGCGGCGGCATCAGCATGGGCGGCGAAACCACACGTCCAGGTTCACCGTTCCCGGCCCCGGGCCGGGTTTCAAACCCGGCAGCGAGCAGCGGACCGAACGCAGCGCCGCCCGAATCCCCGATCCGCGCAGATATCAACATGGGCATCCCCCCGGTCGCTCCAGTGGAACAGCCACGAGCGACCCCGATGGTCACCAGTCCCGTGGACGCGCAGCCGGCTTCCCCGCTCGCCGAACCTCCGTCATGGTCCTCTGCCGGGGATGCCGGCTGGCAGGCGGCTGAGGCCGCCCGCGAACCCGCCGGAGGCGGAACGACTCGGGCGGGTCTGCCGATGCGGGTTCCCATGACCCATCTCGTCCCCGGCAGCGCCGAATCCGGACCACGGCGCCGTCCCCCGGAGACACCCACCCGGTCTCCCGAAGCAGTCGGTGGCCGGCTCGCCAGCTTCTATCAAGGTGTTCGGCAAGGTCGCGATGCCACCAAGGACGCCGCGCCCACCTTTCGTCGGGACGCCCAGGAGGACATGTGACGCCCATGAGCTCAGACGCACAGAACCTCAACTGGTTGATCAATAATTTTGTCGAGAGGGTACCGGGTGTCGCGCACACCGTGGTGGTCTCGGCGGATGGTCTGTTGCTGGCTGTGTCGGACGGCTTCCCCCGAGACCGGGCAGACCAGTTGTCGGCCGTTGCCTCCGGTCTGGTAAGCCTTACCCAGGGTGCCGCCCGCGTCTTCGAGGCGGGCAACGTGACCCAGACCGTCGTCGAGATGGAGCATGGTTTCCTGTTCATCATGGCGATCAGCGACGGAGCGAGTATGGCGGTTCTCGCCGCACCGTCCTGCGACATCGGGCTGGTGGGATATGAGATGGCACTGCTGGTAACCCGGGCCATGGACGTCTTGACCCCGGCGCTACGGGCCGAGCTGCAGGGAATCCTTCCGCGGTGAGCCGGCGGGAACACAGGGGGTCAGGGTGAGCATCGATCCCGAAAATGCCCCTGGGCCGGTCGTCCGCCCCTATGCGATGACGGGCGGCCGGACGCGCTCACGGTACGAACTTGCCATCGAGGCACTTGTCTTCACGACACCCCTCGGTGAAGAGCGGGCAATCGAACTTGCCCTGGAGCAACAGACAATTGCCGCCATGTGCCGGCATGTGCGATCGATCGCGGAGATCGCCGCCGGCCTGCGGGTCCCCCTCGGAGTCGCAAGGGTGTTGGTAGGCGACATGGCGGACGAAGGTTATGTCCGAGTGCACCAGCAACCGGATCGCGACGAGGCGCCGGATCTCGCGCTGCTCGAAAGGGTTCTCAGTGGCCTTCGAAAGCTCTGACCGCAGACGGGTCAACTCCTCCGTCGCCACAACATCGGTCAAGATCGTCGTCGCCGGTGGTTTCGGTGCCGGTAAGACGACCTTCGTGGGGTCGGTGTCTGAGATCGTGCCCCTGCGCACCGAGGCCGTGATGACCGAAGCCGGGGCGCACATTGATGACCTGAGCCACGTCAGCGACAAGAAGACAACCACGGTCGCAATGGACTTCGGTCGAGTCTCCCTGGACGAGGATCTGATCCTCTACCTGTTCGGTACGCCGGGCCAGTACCGATTCTGGTTCATGTGGGACGACATCGTGCGGGGCGCGATCGGTGCCATCGTGCTGGCCGACACCCGGCGCCTCGCGGACTGTTTCGCCGCAGTCGACTACTTCGAGCAACGACAGCTGCCCTTCGTCGTCGGCGTGAACTGTTTCGACGGAATCCTCAGACATTCCATCGAAGACGTCCGGGAAGCCCTGCAGATCAGCCAGGGCGTTCCGATCATCACCTGCGACGCACGGAACCGCGACTCCACGAAGAGCGCATTGATCTCGGTGGTCGAGCACACCATGTCACGGGCGGTCGCGCGAGCCTGACGCCCATTGGCCGAGGCGGTGCACCCATGGCCCGAGGGGACGTCACATGACGTCCCCTCGGGCCATGGGGCGGACCCTCGGGAGCAACCCGCTCAGACGTACGGTCGCAGTACATCCTGCTGCGCGGCGATGTTGTCGTTACTCACGTCGGTGTTGACGATCTTCAGGTCGTAGCCCTTGTCCGACCTGCGCCACTGCCCCCCGACCAGAGGCGTCTTGGCGACGTTCTTGGGGATGTTGGACAGCCCACCGAAGGCCAGTGGCCCGACGATCGTATTGATCCGCAGCTTGCCTATGGCCGCGGCCAACGCCTTCCGGTCACCGACCGCGTCAACCTGGCCCAACGCCGCGGCTGCCACCTCATAGAGGGCGTGCACGAACCCGAGGGTCTGCACCCAGGGCTTCCCGGTCTTCGCCGTGAAGTCGTTCGCGAGGGCCTCCGGGGTCGCTCCCGTCAGCGAGCTACGGAAACGGTGGTAGGGCGACCACCAGACCTCGGTGCTGAGATTGTCGGCACTCGTCCCAAGATCCAGTACTGACTGCGGGAAAAGCAGTGCCTTCGCAACCGTTACGATCTTCGGCTTGAACTCCTGCCTTCCCGCCTCCCGCCAGAAGGCGGCGAAGTCCACCGGGGACAGGACACCTGTCAGCACGTCAACGCCCTTGTTCTTGAACAGGGCGACCTGAGCGCTGAAGTCGGTGGTACCGGCAGGGAAAGAGCTCGGGGCGACAACCGTGTATCCGGCCGAGGCCATGGCCGGCGGAAATCCGGTGGTCTGATTGGCGAACGCACGGCCGTCGGAGTCGTCCGGCCACAGCACACCGACCTTCTTGTTGGTCCCGAGCTGGCCCCACATTCCCTTGTAGACCTGGATCACGTCTTCGATGCCCCAGAAGAAGTGATATGTCCACGAGAACGGGCGGGTCGCGTCACCGCCGCGCCCCAGGAACCACGATTGCCAGGGCGCCGTCGTGGAGATACACGGCACCTCGTTCGCCTCGCACTGGTCCGAGACCGGGTTGATGGTGTCCGGCGTGGAGGCCACAAGAACAAGGTCCACTCGATCTATGAAGATCAGGTCGCTCGCCGCCTGAGCCGCTCGGTTCTGGTCGGACTGGCTGTCCCGGACGATGATGTCCACTGGGTAGGTACGGGAGCCTACGGTCAGCCCACGCCGAAAGAACGCCTGCATCGCCTCGGTTACGTACTTATCGGCAGCACCGAACGCGGCAAGCGACCCGGTCTGCGGGCTCACATAGCCGATCCGAATGGATCGGGTCGTGTTCGCCCCACCGCCGCTCCCTCCGCACGCGGCAAGCGGTACGGCGGCAGCGGTCATGCCGGCCAGGCTCAACAACTTACGGCGGTCCAGGGAACGTCTGGCGGAACCATCCGGACGGGCTGAGAACACCCCGCGCGGACCGGTTTCGCCGGAACCGTCAGCGGCGGCACCTGGAGCGCCCGACAGCTGGCTGCCAGTTCCCTGGTCAGCGCCTCTCACACGGTCAGATTGGAGCATGGTTCCCGATCCTGCCGCACTCGGGTTGAAACCTGGGCACTGGGTCCTGGTCAACAGGCGCCCACGAGATCCAGAAGAGAGATCCAGCTTCCAGGAGATTTTTTGTGACCACAGGGCTGCGGTCACACCGTAGCTAGTTGATCGCACACCAGCGATTCGACCCGTCTTCAAACATCAGGCTTCCGGCATCCTTGCCGGCATCGCCCTGTCGCACACGGTTGAAGAACAACGCCTTGACGTCCTTGAGCGGACCGCCAGTGAACTGAACGTCCGCGAACATCTCGGCATCGGTACTCAGGCTGTTCTTGGCGATGGTGTAGGTGCCCTGTTGGCCGTTCCACGCGTAGACACCCCGCCCAGCCGGGACGACAAGCTTGTCCGCCACCGGGGCCAGCGGTTTGAGGTCCGAACTGCCACTCTGATAACAGCGGTAGGTACCATCGACCAGTGCCTGACCCGCGGCGGCATCGGGGTTACTCGTCGTCGAGGTCTGCGAGCCCGAAGGTCGCACGACGGGTGTTGCCGAGTTCCGCGACGTGCCGGAACCGCTGCTTTTTCCTGCAAACAGGATGTACAGGCCAACCGCTACGACCGACACCAACGCCGCAACGACCAGCGGGCCGACCCATCCGCGCCGATAGCGCGCGAGGAACCCCGAGGCACCCTCGTCGTCGTCCTCAACCTCATCAAGATCGTCGATGAGATCGGCGTCAAGGTCGATGTCGGCAGCGGTGCCGGGCCGGTCGTCCGGACGGCTTGCACCCCGTGGCACAGCCACCTGCGTCCGAGGCCCGGTCGAGGTTTTCGGCCGGGCCTCGGACGCTGCCCGCCCCGTGGCCGACGTCGGATCCACAGCGGAAGGATTACGGGAGGAGGACACCCGCGGCGGAGCCGTACCCTCTCGACCCGGCCTTTTACGAACGGTGGTGGACGGCCGCCAGCCGCCGTCATCGTCGTCGTCATCATCGTCATCCGGGTCGGTCTCCGACTCCGGCTCCACCTTGGGTAACGCCGCTGTCATCTCCGCTGACGCCCACTCCTCCTGGGCCGACAGCGGCGGCGCGATCTGGTCCAAGGGGTCGCCGCCCCGCGGCTGGGTCCACGGCTGGGCGATGTCGGGCTGGTACCCGCCCGGGCGGGTGCGGGGCTGCGCCGCCTGGATGGAGCCGAAAGCCCCGTCAGCGGACGGTTCTGTCCCGGCACCGGGCGAAGGATGGGGCAGACCGGCGAAGCCCGCCTCATCCGGAGCCTGACGGGAAATACCGGCACGGTCGAGTTCGGGCGCTCCGACTCCGAACGCGACCGCCTGCGCCGTGGAGGATGCGGGCGCAGGTGTCCACGCAGGCGCCGGCGCAGGTACCGGCGGAGATATCGGCGGATCAGCTACAGGAGCTGTCGGACCTCGGCGGGCCGGCGGAAGAACAGCGGTCCGGCCGCCGGCATCCGTGCGCCCGGCGGATGCCGACGCGGGCGGGTCGAATAGCGGTCGTCCGCGGTCGTCCGCGGTGGGCCGACGAGGACCGGGCCGTGGGGCGGCGTAACCGGGATATCCACCTGGGGGGTAGCCGACCAGAGGCTGACCACCGGTGTCGGCGACAGTGCCCGCGGGCAGCGCGATGTCCCGGTTCGCGAACGTGGCATTCGGCCCGGCGGAGGGCGCACGTCCACCGTCGTGGAACGCTGCCGCGCCGGTTGGACCACCGTTCAGGTAGCTGGGGAGGCCACGGGACCCGCCGGGACCGACCACGTCCTGCTGCCGAGGCCCTGCTTCGGAACTGCCGCGCGGCGAAGCCGGATGGACCGACGTGGAACCAGCCACCCAGTAGCCGTTCGTCGAATGCTCACCGCCACGGCCGGTCGGCCCGCCACCGGACCGGGGTGGACCGCTGTTCCCGTTTCCGCTGTTCCCGTTTCCGCTGTTCCCGTTTCCGCTGTTCCCGTTTCCGCTGTTCCCGTGACCGGCCGGCCCATGGGGTGACGGGGAAGTGGCAGGCCCCGCGAAACCACGGGGGGATGGCGCGCCGGGTGTCGGACGGGCCGATGCCGTCCGTGGGCCTCCTGCCGAGCCGGCCTGCGGTCTACCCGCGTCGGTGTCCGGCAGGTGATATCCAGACTGACCACCGATCGGAAAGGCTGCGGGCGTATTACTACTTGGAGGAGTAATACGGTAGCCATCGGTGAGACCTACGCCATCCGGGTATCCCGGGCCGAAGCCGCGGGGGACGCCGGCCTGCCGGCCGTCCCCCGCGGCTTCCCGCCTACCTGCACCGCCCCCGTCGGGGCCTCCGTACGCGGGCTGCCGGGGATGACCGCTACCGCGATCAGCACCACCGCCCGGCAGATCCCAACGACCACTGTCACGGTCGCCTGCCATCCCTGCCGCGGGGTCACCCGGGCTCGGCGAGCCACCGGCCCGCGGGTCGTGGCGGACGGCCCGCGAGTCGTGGCGGACAGGCTGCGGGTCGTGGCGGACGGGCTGCGGGTCGTGGTGGACAGGCTGCGGCGAGTAGGCGGGGACAGCGGATCGGCCACGAGTGGATGAGACGTCAAACGGATCGGCCGCGGCAGGAGCCGGGCGCATGAACGCGCCCGAATCGGACCGATCGCTGCCGTCCCAGGCCCGCTGCCGGTTCGACGTGCCCGTCGCGTCCCAGGAGTCGGTCCGATTCGGGGCAGGATGATTCGGGGCAGGATGATTCGGGGCGGGATGATGCGAGGCGGGATGAGGTCGGTCGTCCGCTTCCCCCACACGCTCAACCGCGAAGAAATCGTCCGCATGTCGACCCGGTGAAACGGAATGCTCAGCCGGAGCGGTCACCGGACCACCGGCTGGGATCCGCGGACGCCACGTTCCGGCGACATCGTCCCAAACCCACGCGCCATCGTCGCTCAACGAGCGTCCGAAGTCGTCGGTGGGCATCTCACGCCCTCCATGTGAATGGTGCACATGCCCACGTAGCGTGAAGAAAGTTGATCAAAAGAGCACACACCGCCATTCATCATTCGGCGCTCACGCACTGATCGGAGATCTCGCGCACGACTCTGGTCGACTCGGGCGAACCGACGTCCTTACTGAAGGCCATGTATTCGGCTTGCGTGTAGTCGGCTTCGAGCTTCTCGAGCGTGCACGTACAGTAGTCGCGCAATCCACCGCTAACCTGCATACATTCATCCAAATAGGCGGTGCGTACCTGCTGTTCGTACCGGGCCGACTTTGCTTGGGCGCCTGCAGTCACGTTGGGCGATGAACCGGCCGCGGCGCCCGTGCCACCTCCACCGGTAGCCAGAAAGACGCCGAGACCGAGCAGGAGCATTGCCACCGCCGCCGCACCGACCAGCACGGATCGCGGCAGCGCGGCAAGCGACCGGCCCCGCACCGCCCTTCGAATTCCGTCGACCGGCCTGCCGCGATCTTTCTTGGCGGAGCCGGTTCGCGACGCAGGCGGATCCGCCGGACGCCGGCGGCCCTGCATCCGCGCACCGGACAAGGCGCGCATCCGGGGGCTCGACTCCTCTGCACCCGCATCAGTGGCGGATTCCTGCCCGTACCGATGCGATCCAGATCCGGCGGCACCATCCTCACCGGACCGCGCAGGGAACCGGGGGATCACCTCATCCCCGGGGCCCCGAAGCCGACCAGCGTCACCACCGGCGCCATCGCGGCCGGCAACGGCGAATCCGGCGCTGTCGACACCGCCCACGGCGATGTCGCCAAAGGTCCTTTCCGTGCCCCACTCCGTGGCCTGTCCAGGAACCGGGGCGGTCTGCTCGAAACCAGGGGCCGCAGGCCAGGAGGAATCGAGGGGCGCGAGGGCGGCCGGATCGGTCCAGGCGACACCGGTCCGACCATCGTCGTTCACCGGCGTCCACCGGTCGTCCTCGCCGTACCCGCCCGGCGAAGCGGCGTCGGCACCTGGCCAGGAAACCCCCTGTACGCCGGTGTGTACCGGTTGCGACCAGGTCATGCCGGCGACCGGCGAGTCGTCCGAGACCCGCCACCCCGATGTGTCCTGCGGGAAGGACTCCACCGTGAACTCCCCGGCGGCACCGGTATAGACGCTCCCCGTGCCGGTGCCGGTGCCGGCCCCGGAGGCCGCCGATCCGGTGGCATGCGTCACTGGCGCCGACGGCTGCCACGTCTGGGCCGCCTCATCCCAGACGTAGGCACCATCGTCACTGACCCAGCGACCGTGCTCGTCGATGCGCATGTGTCGTCCTTCGGACTGAAACAGACGACTCCAGGGTCCCATGCCACCGGACGGCGGCTTCACCCCGGCATCCGAGGCGCATCCGAAACAACCATTTTGTCCGTAATGGTAGATATTGCTCGGGCTGTCGGCGCCGGTCATCGGATCGACGCCGACAGGGCCACCTCACTGCAACGGACGAGCCGGTGGAACGATGGATGTGGAACGAGGATGTGGGATGTCGGGGCGGCAGGACGCCCCCGTCAGTAGGACGTCGAGGTGACCAGCACCTCGGCCTTCTGCAGCTCCTTGACCGTCGCGTAACCAGTTGTCGCCATAGCGGTCCGCAGCGCACCAGCAAGATCCAAGGTGCCGGGGTTGACCGACGCGGGGCCCAGCAGGATCTCCCGCAACGTTCCGGCCACCGGAACACGTTCCCAGGCCCCACGTGGCAACCGGGAGTGGAGAACATCCATGGACCAGTAGCCACCCCGGCCGGGCGCCTCGGCCGCGGCAGCCAGCGGCGCGTCCAGCATCACCGCGTCCGCGCCGCACGCAATGGCCTTCGCGATGTCACCGCCCGTCCGCATACCCCCGTGGGCGATCACATGGACGTACCGCCCGCCCGACTCGTCCAGATAACGCATGCGTGCTCCAGCAGCGTCCGCGATGGCGGTCGCCATCGGGACGCCGACTCCCAGCACCGCCCGGGTCGTGTCCGCACCGCCGGGGCCGACACCGACGATCACGCCTGCGGCACCGGTGCGCATCAGGTGCAGGGCCGTCGAGAACGACGCGCATCCACCCACCAGGACAGGTACGTCAAGCTCGCCGATGAACCGCTTGAGGTTCAGCGGTTCGGTCACCCGCGCCTGGTGCTCGGCCGAAACCGCCGTAGCATGGATGACGATCAGGTCGATCCCGGCCTCGAGCAGGAACGGGCACAGCGTCTTGACCTTCTGGGGACGCAGCGCGGCGGCTGTGACAACCCCGGCTTCCCGGACCTCCGTCAGCCTCTTGACGAGCAGATCCGGTCGGATCGGCGCGGCATAGAGCTCGAGCAGACGACGGGAGGCCTCCTCGCCGTCCAGGGTGGAGATCTCCTCCAGCAGCGGCTCCGGCTCCTCGTGCCGGCTCCACATGCCCTCGACGTGGAGCACTCCGAGACCGCCGAGCCCCCCGACCGCGATAGCGGTCGCGGGTGAGGTCACGGCGTCCGCGGGCGTGGTCACAACCGGAAGGTCGAAACGGTACGCGTCGATCTCCCAGGCGAGCGAGACGTCCCCGGGGTCACGCGTCCGCCGCGACGGCACGATGCCCACCGCGTCCAGGCCGAATCCGACCCGTCCGCTCTTGCCGATACCGATCTCGACCTCAACCACCGTGTCCTCTAACCACCGCTGTCTCCTCCAGCATCTTCCAGCCCGAAAGACGCGTCACCGGGAGTTGTAGTTCGGTGCCTCGACGGTCATCTGGATGTCGTGCGGGTGGCTCTCCTTCAGCCCCGCCGCGGTGATGCGCACGAGCCTGCTGTCTCGCTGCAGGGCGCCGATCGTCGCCGAACCGGTGTACCCCATGGCCGCGCGCAGGCCACCGACCAGCTGGTGGGCAACCGCAGCCAACGGTCCCCGGTACGGGACCTGTCCTTCGACGCCCTGCGGGACGAGTTTGTCGTCGGAGAGAACATCGTCCTGGAAATAACGGTCCTTCGAATAGGACTGGGTCGAGCCGCGGCTACGCATCGCGCCCAACGAACCCATCCCGCGGTACGCCTTGTACTGCTTGCCGTTGATGAAGATCAGCTCACCGGGACTCTCGTCGACGCCCGCGAGCAGACTACCCAGCATCACCGTATCGGCGCCGACGGCAATTGCCTTGGCGATGTCGCCGGAGTACTGCATCCCGCCATCGCCCACCACCGGGACGCCGGCCTCCCGCGCGACCTGCGCACACTCGTAGATCGCAGTGACCTGTGGGACCCCGACCCCGGCCACCACCCGAGTTGTGCAGATCGAGCCCGGGCCCACCCCGACCTTGATGGCATCGGCGCCGGCATCGACCAACGCGCGCGCGCCCTGCGCGGTCGCGACATTTCCCGCGATCACGTCGAGAGGGCTGCCGTCCAGCCTGACCGGCAGATCGGCCTTGATGCGCCGCACCATGTCCAGCACAGCCCGGGAGTGGCCGTGCGCGGTATCCACGACAAGAAAGTCGACAGCCGTACTCACAAGCGTCTGCGCCCGTTTGTAGGCGTCCTCCCCCACCCCGATGGCGGCGCCGACCACGAGGCGTCCGCCCGCGTCCTTCGTTGCCCGCGGATACTGCTCACGCTTGGTGAAATCCTTGACGGTGATCAACCCGCGTAGGCGACCCTGATCGTCCACCAGGGGAAGTTTCTCAATCTTGTGCTGGCGCAGCAGCACAAGCGCGTCGTCCGCCGACACCCCCACCGGTGCCGTGACAAGTGGCATCGGTGTCATCACAGCACGCACCAGGCGGGAATAGTCTCGCTCGAACCGGATATCGCGGTTGGTCACGATGCCCACCAACCGGCCATCCGGTTCGGTCACCGGAACCCCGGAAATGCGGTAACGGGCCATGAGCTCGTTGGCGTCTTCGATGGTCGCATCCGCGCCGCACGTGATGGGGGTCGTGATCATCCCCGACTCGGAACGCTTCACCATGTCGACCTGCTGCGCCTGGTCGTCAATGGAAAGGTTCCGATGGAGCACACCTACGCCACCCTGCCGAGCCATCGCGATCGCCATCCGCGACTCGGTCACGGTGTCCATCGCCGAGGACAGCAACGGGACGGCCAGTCGGATGTGCCGGGACAACCACGTGGACGTGTCGGCATCCGCCGGCATGACGTTCGATTCCGCCGGTAGCAACAGCACGTCGTCGAAGGTCAGCCCCAGCGTGGCCAGTTTCGCCGGCAACACGGGTCCCTGCTCGGACCCGACCGGCCGGACAACGGGACTGTTCATGGCACCTTCCGTTCGCAGTCGTCACCCGCCGCACCGGCCGGGTCCGCGCCTTGGCGCGGGCCCTGTCTCTGCCCGCAACGCCCCCGCTCAGGGCACGGTTGCACCGTCGGCTCCAGCATTTCGGCTGCCGGGACGCACGGCCTGGCACCGGCACAGACTCCTGGACCCGTATTCTAGTGCGATCATTCCGCCTCGCGCGCCAGCGGAGGCCCCACCCGACCCGCTCCGACCCAGAACTCGTGACACCAGGTGATAACTCTTATACATTCCGTTATCACACGTACTCGAAACGGTCCAGCGAGTACGGGAAACACGCAATAGGAGCACACGTCGGTGCCTGGAGTCGCCGATCGGGACCACTAAGGGGCCCAGTCCGGCGTAGCGTGGTCGGTGTGAGCGACGAGCCTCTCGACCCCTTCGCGGGCGACCCCGAGGATCCGACGGCAGAGCTCGCGCGCCTCGACCCGGTTGAGGACACCGACCTGCTGGAACCTCTGTCGCCGCACGAGCGTGAGGAGGTCCTCGCCGAACTCGGTGACCTCGACGTCTTTCGGACCCTGCTGGAGCCCCGCGGCTTTCGCGGTCTGGTCGTCGACTGCGAAGGATGCGCGGAACCGCACTTCTTCGACTGGGACCTGCTGACCGGCAACCTTCGCCACCTGCTCGACGAGGGACGCACGCGGGTGCACGAGCCCGCATACGCCCCGGATCCGTCGTCCTACGTCAGCTGGGAGTACGCCCGCGGCTACGCCGACGGTGTCTACGAGACAAGCGAAGCATCAGAGGCCGACACCCGCTAGCCCCGCATAGC
>NZ_CADDZT010000089.1:109015-116955 GCF_902812655.1 Candidatus Frankia meridionalis
AACCCCGCCGCGATGCGGGCCGCTTCGGCGGGCGCGATCCCGTCCTGCGTGAGCCGGCATATGAACTCCAGCCGGGCCAGGTCGTGTGGGCCGTACCTGCGGCGGGTACCGGACAACATGGTCGGCCGGACCGAGCCCGTACCAGCGGCTCCATGTGCGCAGGGTCGCGGGCGCGATTTCGAGCCGCCGGGCAACCGCGGCGACGGTGTACCGCGGGTGCGCTCCGCCGGGTCCGGGGAGGGGGTCACAACGCTCATGGTGGCTCTCGACGACCGTACCTACAACTTGGCGACGAACCTGCTCCGAACGACTGTGCGCCGAGTGATTCGCTATGTTGATCAACGTATGGCGCGGCACTACGGTGTAGCTGCGGCGCCAGCCGCCCATGGTTGAGAGGGGGGCTCAGGCCGATGACCGACGTCCGACGACTTCCAGGCCCCGGTGCAGAGAAGTGGGAATGGCAGCTTCATGGCGCCTGCCGGGGAGAGAGCACGGAGCTCTTCTTCCACCCGGAAGGCGAACGAGGGCCGGCACGAGCGGCCCGCGAAGCTGCCGCGAAAGCCGTCTGTGCACGGTGTCCCGTGATCCAGGCATGTGCCGAACACGCGCTACACGCTCGGGAGCCCTACGGCGTGTGGGGCGGACTGAGCGAGTCCGAACGAGAAAGCATCCTGACCGGCCGAAACCGGCGTGGGGCGACCCGGAACAGTCCGGCCAGGCCCGGCCTTGCGCCGGCGTGCTGAGGCTGGGCGCCCCATGCTCGTCGCGATCGCCGCCGGGGCATCTCACGGTGACATGTACGGACAAGCCCACCGCGCCCACCGGGTCACCCGCGATGTGTGACCCGGCCGCCCGGCGACATCCGCAGTGGACATGAAAGAGGTCCGGCCGGACGTGAAGACGTCCGGCCGAACCTTGAGGCGCACGATGCCGACCGATTCAGAACCCCGGTCCATGCGAGTGGTTATGACCATGGCCGTGGCCGGCGCCGGCGGCGGCGGCCTTCTGCGGCTTCTCCGCAACCAGACTTTCGGTCGTGATCAGCAGAGCGGCGATGGACGCGGCGTTCGCCACGGCGGACCGGGTCACCTTGACCGGATCCACCACACCGTCGGCGATCAGATCGGTGAACTCACCGCTGACCGCGTTGAAACCACTTCCGACCGGCTGTTCCTTGACCCGGGCCAGGATCACAGCGCCTTCGAGTCCGGCGTTACGAGCGATCCAGGTCAGCGGAGCGTCAAGTGCGTCGCGAACGATCCGCACCCCTGCCAGCTCGTCCCCGGTACGCCCGAGACCGCCGTCGAGTACCGCGCCGGCGTGCACCAGAGCCGCCCCGCCGCCCGCGACGATGCCTTCCTCCACCGCGGCACGCGTGGCGGAGACAGCGTCCTCCAGACGGTGCTTCTTCTCCTTCAGCTCGACCTCGGTGGCCGCGCCGACCCGGATGACGGCGACACCGCCGGCGAGCTTGGCGACCCGTTCCTGCAGCTTCTCACGGTCCCAGTCCGAGTCACTGGCCTCGATCTCGCCACGGAGCTGACGTACCCGGTCGGCGACAGCCGTCGGGTCCCCGGCTCCATCGATGAGGGTCGCGCTGTCCTTGTCGACGACGACACGACGCGTCCGACCGAGATCGCCAAGCCCGACCGAGTCAAGCTTGAGACCGACCTCGGGCGCGACGACCTGCCCCCCGGTGAGGACCGCGATGTCCTGCAGCATCGCCTTACGACGATCGCCGAAGCCCGGAGCCTTGACCGCGACGACCTGGAAGGTCTTGCGGATCGCGTTGACGACGAGGGTCGACAACGCCTCGCCCTCAACGTCCTCGGCAATGATCAACAGTGGCTTGTTCGCCTCCACCACCTTCTCAAGCAGCGGCAGGAGGTCGCTCAGCGCGGCGATCTTTCCCGGATACAGCAGCACGTAGGCGTCGGTGAGGACGGCCTCCATGCGCTCCGGGTCGGTCACGAAGTACGGGGAGATGTAACCCTTGTCGAACTGCATGCCCTCGGTGAGCTCGAGCTCCAGACCAAGGGTCTGGCTCTCCTCGACAGTGATCACACCATCCTTGCCGATCCTGTCCATCGCCTCGGCGATCAGCTCGCCGACCTTCACGTCCTGGGCCGAGATGGCCGCGACATGGGCGATGATGTCTTTCGAGTCCACCTCGATAGCCTGCTCAAGCAGGGCCTTCGACACCGCCTCGACAGCGGCCTCGATCCCGATCTTGAGTGAGACCGGCGGTGAGCCGGCAACGACCTGGCGCAGGCCGCTGCGCACCATCGCCTGAGCGAGCACTGTCGCGGTGGTGGTGCCGTCACCGGCGACGTCATTGGTCTTGGTGGCAACTTCCTTGACGAGCTGGGCACCCAGGTTCTCATTGGGATTGTCCAGCTCGACCTCGCGCGCGATCGTCACCCCGTCATTGGTGATCGTCGGCGCTCCGTAGGACTTGTCTATGACGACGTTGCGACCGCGCGGGCCGAGCGTCACCTTCACCGTGTCCGCGAGGGCGTTGACACCATGCTCGAGCGCATGGCGGGCGTCCTCGCCGAACGACAGAATCTTTGGCATACGTGGTCCTCCCGAACCGGCTCAGGGCGTGCCCCTGGAGTCCCTTCGGACCTCCGGGGGCGCGAGAGGAGCTGAGATCGCGCGCCCTTCGGCCCTAATTGCGATCGGGCGTGTTTCGCCGATCCGGACGAATACCGTCCAGAGCGGCGAAACACGCCCTTGGATCCTGCCGGAGACAGACCTACTTCTCGATGATCGCCAGCACGTCGCGGGCGGAGAGAACCAGGTACTCCTCACCGGAGTACTTGACCTCGGTGCCGCCGTACTTGCTGTAGAGGACGACGTCGCCGACCTTGACGTCGAGCGGAACCCGCTTGCCGTCCTCGAAGCGGCCCGGCCCCACAGCGAGGACAGTGCCCTCCTGCGGCTTCTCCTTGGCCGTATCCGGGATCACAATGCCGGACGCTGTCGTCTGCTCGGCATCTGACGGCTGTACGACAATACGATCTTCAAGTGGCTTGATTGCAACCTTGGTGGCGGTCGTCACGATCGACCTCCCCCTTCCTGCGCTGGATGAGAGAGCGACCCTGGCGGCCTGCAGTCGCGGGTGAACAGGCGCCTGTTGTCGCTGGCACTCTCGCGTGCCGAGTGCCAACTTAGCACCCGTCTCAGCCACGTCAACCAACACGGTCAGAACTGTCAAGGGCAACTGGGACGGCGATCGTCAGCCACCCTGCCGATCCGGGCCGGACACAGCCGGTCCGGGTCGGTCCGGGTCGGTCCGGACCGGACCGGCAGAATCGGTCCGGACCGACCCGGGCAGCCGGTCGGGAGCAGGAGCCACCCGTCGGAAGTCCCGGGCGGACTACGCGGGCACCGCGGACTACGCGGGCACCGCGACGTCAGCCGCGACGTCAGCCACGACGTCAGCCACGACGTCAGCCACGGCAGATGACATCGGGGTGCTCCCGAAACCAGGAAACGGTGCGGTCGATGCCGGTTCGCAGAGCGACGACGGGTTCCCAGCCGAGGACCTCACGGGCCAGAGATATGTCGGGCTGCCGGATGGTCGGATCGTCGGCCGGCCGGGGGATGAACGAAATCACCGACTCGCTCTTGGCAACCTCACGCACCAGCTCCGCAAGCTCAAGAATGGACAGTTCGTCGGGATTACCGATGTTCATCGGCCCGGAATGACCGGAAATCGTCATCCGGAAAATTCCCTCGACCAGGTCATCGACATAGATGATCGAGCGGGTCTGGCTACCGTCACCCGCGACCGTTATCGGTTCGCCCCGCAGCGCCTGGGTCGCGAAGGCGGGGATCGCGCGGCCGTCGTTCGGACGCATCCGCGGTCCGTGGGTGTTGAAGATCCGGACGATTCCGGTATCGATTCCGTGGCTTCGGCGATATGCCATGGTGAGCGCCTCACCGAACCGCTTGGCCTCGTCGTACACCCCCCGCGGCCCCACCGGGTTGACATGGCCCCAGTAATTCTCGGGCTGCGGGTGCACCTGCGGGTCCCCGTAGACCTCCGATGTCGACGCCAGCACGAAACGCGCACCCTTCTCCTTGGCCAGGCCAAGCGCGTGCAGCGTGCCGATCGAGCCGACCTTCAAGGTCTGGATCGGTAGGTTCAGATAGTCGATAGGGCTCGCCGGCGAGGCGAAGTGCAGCACGTAGTCGACCTGACCAGCCACATGCACATAGTCGGTGACATCGCAGCGGACCAGACGGAAACGCTCACGTTCCGTCAGGTGGGCGACGTTTTCCGCGGTCCCGGTGAGGAGATTGTCCAAGCAGACGACCTCATGGCCTTCGTCAAGCAGGCGTTCGCACAGATGCGACCCGAGAAAGCCAGCGCCTCCAGTGACAACGCTTCTCTTCATCCGGCCCTCTCCTGATCATCGGCATTCGATCCGCCTTCGGATACGCGCTCAAAATCCCATGCCTGCGGCGGACGCGCGACCAGGCCAGGTGGAACCCGGTCGAGGACGGACCTCACGGTGTCACCCGCCGGTCGCGTGGCCGACCCGTCCGCCACCGGCACGTGCACGAGGACGACCACGACGTCCCGACCATCGCCGACGCCACGGTAGATCTCCGCCACACGACCCGTTACGGCCCGCCCCACCCAGGCAACGAGATCGTCAAGACGCCCGGCGGCCGCGCGAGCCTCCCACATGAGCGTCGCATCGGCCACGTCCCCATCTTCGGCGGTCCGGCGCCGATGTGGCGGCTGCACGACGCGCCATCCGTCACACCGTCACGGATCATCCCGACGGCGGCGCTGCCGGAGGCAGAGCTAGAGCGAGAGCGCCGAGGATGCCGGGATCTCCAGCGGGGACGGCACGACTCCGGCCGCGACCTGCAGGGAGCCGAGTGCGGCGACCATGGCGCCGTTGTCCGTGCACAGACCGGGACGAGGCACCCGCAAGGTGATGCCCGCGGCCTCGCACCGCGTCGCCGCAAGCGCTCGCAGCCTGCTGTTCGCCGCCACCCCTCCGCCGATCACCAGGGTGTCCACCCCGTGGGCCCGGCAGGCCGCGACCGACTTCGCCGTCAGTACGTCCACGACCGCCTCCTGAAACGAGGCGGCGACATCGGCCGTGGGTACCGGCTCCCCTGCCCGGTGCCGCGCCTCCACCCAGCGGGCCACCGCGGTCTTCAGTCCGCTGAAGGAGAAGTCGAAGGTGCCGTCCGTCGCCTTGGCCCGTGGGAACGCGATCGTCGGGCTTCCGTCCCGGGCGGCCCGGTCGATGGGCGGGCCTCCCGGGAACGGCATGCCGAGCAGCCGGGCGACCTTGTCGTATGCCTCACCCGCGGCATCGTCGACCGTCGCCCCGAGCGGAACCACGTCCGAGGTGGCGAGGTCCGGGACCAGCAGCAGCGATGAATGCCCTCCGGAGACCAGCAGCGCCATCGACGGTCCCGGCAATGGTCCGTGCTCCAGGGTGTCGACCGCGATGTGCGCAGCCAGATGATGTACGCCGTACAGGGGAACGCCGAGTGCGAGCGCATACGCCTTTGCCGCGGCCACACCAACCATCAACGCCCCGGCAAGACCCGGGCCGACCGTGACCGCGACCGCGTCCACGTCTCGGTGCCGCAGCCCCACCTGGGACAGCGCCCGCTCGACGGTCGGCACCATCGCCTCCACATGTGCCCGGGCTGCGATCTCCGGAATGACCCCGCCGTAGCGGGCGTGTTCGTCCACGGACGACGCGAGCGTGTCCGCAAGCAGAACACCGTCTCGGACCAGTCCCACCCCGGTTTCGTCGCAGGAGGTCTCGATGCCCAGCACCAGCGGCGCGGACCCGGCGCGGACCCGGCACGCCCCGACACCGGCAGTCACCGCGACACCGCGAGTTCGACCGCGTCCAGCATCTCGCCGTAGTCGCCGGTGTGGATCCGGGGAGCCGACATCACGTAGGCGTCAGCTCCGGACGGCTGGTAGTAGGCCTTGCGCACCCCGAGATCGACAAAACCCAGCCGGTGGTAGAGGGATCGGGCCGCGCTGTTGTCGGTGCGTACCTCCAGCTCGCAACGGTGTGCGCCGCACGTCCGGGCATGACGCAGCAGCGCAACCAGCAGCCGGGTGCCGACGCCTCCGCCGCGGACGTCCGTGGCGACGCCGAGGGTCTGCACATAGGACTCATCCCCGTAGGTGGCCAGCCCCCCGTAGCCGACGATCCGGCCGCCGCGCACGGCGGCCAGGTAGTGCCGCGTAGAGCCCTGCGCGAGTTCTGACCAGAACAGCTCGGCCGTCCAGGCGTCCACGGCGAAGATGTCTCGCTCCAACACGACAACATCGTCGACATGCCACCAGCGCAGCGGGACCAGCCTCACCTGCTCCCGCCCTGGGCCAGCCGAATCGTCGGCCATCGACACTTTCATGATCGTCTTCTGGCCGGTCACACCGCCACCGCTTTCGGCAGGTGCGGTTCGGCCGCGTCCGGCCGGCGCAGGTACAGCGGGACCAGTGGTGCCGGCGGCCTGCCCGCCAGGGCGTCCGAGCCGGCCAGGCGGGCAAGGGTGACCGGGTCGAGATACCCGGAGTCGATCGGTCCGGCTCCGGTTCCTGGACTGGAGCCGGTAAGGCCGGCGAACACGTCCGGGTACAGGACGACTCCCGGGCCGACCACCTGAGCGACAGACATCTCGCGTAGTTCATCGACCACGGCCTGCGGTCGGCCCACGAACGGTCCGGCGACACGCTCGCCCTCCGCGTAGACCGCCCAGTACACCTCTCGGCGCCGGGCATCGGTCACCACCGCAACCCGGCCGGAGGTGTCGGCGCCGACACCGTCCAGCGAACAGACGCCGTAGGCCGGCCTACCGAGAGCGTCCGCAAACGCGCCGGCGGTGACCACTCCGACCCGCAGACTCGTGAACGGCCCGGGGCCGAGGCCGACCACCACAGCATCAAGATCGGCGGGGCGTGTCGTGGCCTCATCGAGAACGTCACGGACCAGCGGCACCAGCAGCTCGGCATGCCGACGCGGATCGATGACCCGGCGCGACGCCCTGCTCATCGTCCTCACGGCACCCGTGCCGGTAGCCGTACCAGCGGCTGGTTGCTCCCAGTCGACGTCCACAAGCGCAACCGAACAGGCAGGTGTCGCCGTGTCAATAGCGATGAGGAGCACGTTCGACAGCCTAGCGGGCCCGCACATACAATCACTACCTGGATGTGTCCCGGGCCCGGAACTCCCGTCGGACCACGCGATTATGGATCAACGATCGGTGCGGCCGGACGGATCCTCGGCTTCGCCCGCCCGCAACGACAGCAGACGGGCGGGCCAGTCCCCGTCACTGCCCACCATGCTGACGACGCGGGTCCCCCCGGCGTCGGCATGGTCCGGGTCAGGTCCCCGTCCGGTCTCCGGCGGACGCTCGATCTCCACCAGCAGATGCGTGCTGGCCAGCCCCTCGACCAGCCCTACGCCCCACTCGACAACCGTCACCGACCCCTCGACGTCGGCATCGAGGTCGAGGTCCTCGACCTCGACGACACCACCGAGACGGTAGGCGTCGACATGTACGAGGGGGACCCGCCCGCCCGGGTGCACCCGGGCGATCACGAAGGTCGGGGAGGTGACCGCCCCGGTGACGCCCAGTCCAGCGGCGATGCCCTGGACCAGGACGGTCTTACCGGCGCCGAGCGGCCCGGCAAGGACCACGAGGTCCCCGGCACGCAGCACACCGGCCAACCTCCTGCCGACCTCCCGCATGGCCTTGACGGTCGGGACCTCGACCGCCCATCCCGTGCCGCCGGTCGCCACGGGGGCAGGCACGCCCGGTCCGCTCACCTCGTCCACCTCTTAAAGGTCCATCTCATGAGGTCGACGCGGAGACGTCGTCCGTGCCACCCGCCACAGTGCCACCCGCCACAGTGCCACCCGCGACCCGCCGAGCGGGGA
>NZ_CADDZT010000089.1:117528-119682 GCF_902812655.1 Candidatus Frankia meridionalis
AGCCAGCTTGTCATGGCCGATCAACGTCGGCAGGAACGCGGCGATCACCCGCAGTGGGGTGGCCGCCACCATTTTCTCCAGGAACGACACCACCGCCGGTGAGACCCCGGCGGAACCGAAGCCGATCCGGCGGGTCACGGCCCAGGCCACGTCGCTGCCCCGCTGTCGTCCCCGTTCCAGCAGCGTGGGTGCGTACCGCATGCCGACCGCGAGACCGGGCAGGCAGGTACGCAGCGCCACCGTCGCGGCCGCGGGAAGACCGAAGGTGACCGTCGCCAGGCTGCCTGCGCTGGTCGACACCAGTCCCACCCCGACTATCCGGTCGGTGAAGAACTCGGGGTGGGCGTCGGCCAGGGCGAGAACCGTCATCCCACCCATCGAATGCCCGACAAGGATCACCGGGCCGGTCGGCACCACCTCGGTCAACACCCGGTGCAGGTCGTCACCGAGCTGTTCGATCGTGCAGGACGCGACATCGCAGGTGCCTGAGGTGCCATGTGCCCGCTGGTCGTAGAACACCAACCGACCGAACCCGGAAAGATCACGGCGCTGGAACGTCCAGCAGTCGAGGCTGACGCAGAAGCCGTGGATGAACACGAGGGTGAGCTCGGCGTCGGAAGCGCCGACGACCTCGACATGCAGCGGGACGCCGTCGGAGGCAATCACCGTGGTGGGACGTCCCCCGACCGGCGAAACGGGCTCCTGCGCCGCCACGCCGGCCCGGTCGGACCGGATTCGCACCCGCCGCCGTTCCGCCGCCGCACCGACTGCGACCGCCGTGGCAAGGCCCGCAAGGCTCGTCCGCCCCGCCCGCGACCCGGCGACAGCGCGGCCCGCGCGCCCGAGGCCCTGCCCGGCACCGAGTAACCGACCGGCGACTCCCGCCCACACCGCGCCGCCCGGCAACCCGTCGTCACCATGCGCCGGGTTCATGTGCGCCGGGTTCATGACGGACGGCCTTGCGCAACGGTCGGGTTCAGATGCCCGCGGGGCACCCGGGCCCCGACCCTGGTGACAATCTCGTAGTTGATGGTGCCGAGTGCGTCCGCCCAGTCCTGCGCGGTGGGTTCGCCCCGGTCCCCCGGCCCGAACAGGATGACCTCGTCGCCCGCCCGGACCAGATCGTCCCCGGCGTCGACCACGAACTGGTCCATGCAGACGGTGCCGGCGATACGGCGGCGATGACCGGCGAGCAGTACCTCGGCGGTGTTGCCGGCCGCCCGCGGCACACCGTCGGCGTAGCCGAGCGGGACCAGCGCGAGCGTCGTCTCGGCCGTGGTGACGTACCGGTGGGCGTAGGAGACACCACTGCCCGCCGGCACCCTCTTGGTCAACGCGAGGCGGGCCGTGAGCGTCATGGCCGGGCGCAGCCCGAAGTCCGCGGGGGAACCGACGTCCGGTCCGGGTGACAACCCGTACACCGAGATCCCGGGCCGGACCAGATCGAAGTGCGCGTCCGGGCTGACCAGAGTCGCCGCCGAGTTGGCCAGGTGGCGTACCTGCGGGCGCAGGCCGGTCTTCTCGGCGATGGTGACCGCGTCGGTGAAGCGCCCGATCTGTGCGCGGACCGTCGGATGACCGGGCGAGTCCGCGAAGGCGAAGTGGCTCCACACACCAGCCACGTCGATCACGTCCTCGGCGGTGAGCGCCGCCGCCGCCTCGCACAGGGACGGCCAGTCCGCCTCGGTCGCACCCGCCCGGTTCAGGCCGGTGTCGGCCTTGATGTGGACGCGGGCGGTCCGGCCGACCAGCCGCGCGGCCGCGGCGATCTCCTCCAGCGCCCACGGTGCCGACGCGGACAGGTCGATGTCGGCGGCAACCGCGTCCGCGAGCGGTTCCCCGGGCGCGGCCAACCAGGCGAACACCGGCACGGTGAGCCCTGCGGCACGTAGCGCAAGCGCCTCCTCGACGACCGCGACCCCCAGCCAGGTGGCACCGGCGTCCAACGCGGCGCGTGCGCAGGCAAGCATCCCGTGGCCATAGCCGTCGGCCTTCACCACGGCCATGGTCGCGGCGTTGCCGGCACGGGCCACCAGGGCCGCCACCGACTCGCGGACCGCATCGAGGTCCACGACCGCGCAGGCGCGCGGGTTGTCACTCTGCGATCTCATCCGAAGCCTTCCTGACCTGCCCAACCGGCCTTGTCGGCACATG
>NZ_CADDZT010000089.1:120031-120979 GCF_902812655.1 Candidatus Frankia meridionalis
GCGCCGCGGTCAGCCGGGAGAACTCGCCCTCGTGGGGTGTGAGCAGGCTCGGCGCGACCCGGTCCCGCAACGCGGCGACGCACCGGAGGTCACTCGCCACGGCGCCCAGTGCCCCGGCGTCGAGCAGGACGGAAACGTCGGTTGCGAGCAGGGACGCCACCACCCGCGCGGTGGTGGCGTCCGGCGGAAGACCTGGGCCCACCGCCCATGCCTGCACCCGCCCGGCCGCCAGGACGGCGGCCGCGTCACCCGGGTCGACCTGTGTCACCACCGCCTCGGGGTGCGCGCGGCGCACATGGTCCGCTGCCACCTGGGTGCTGGCGACCCGCAGGTAACCCGCGATCCCGCGCAGCGCCCCACCTGTGGCGAGCACCGCCGCGCCCGGATAGGTGTCGCTGCCCGCGACCAGGCCGAGCACCCCGCGGGTGTACTTCGAGTCCGCCGGACCGGGTACGGGTAGCAGACCGGACACGTCGACGTCCTCGAGCGCGGTGAGGTCCGCGGCCGGCAGGGCAAGTCCGATGTCGACCAGTTCCACGTAGCCCGCGTGTCCCGCTCCCGGCGCGATCAGCAGTCCGCGTTTGTAGGTCCCGAACGTCACCGTGCTGCCTGCCCGGACGGCCATACCCGCCACCGCGCCGGTGTCGGCGTCCACGCCGCTCGGTACGTCCACGGCGACGGTCCGTTCCGCAGGGGCCAGCATCGCCAGCCGGGCATATCCCGGGCGCAGGCCGCCTTTCCCTCCGATACCGAGCATGCCGTCCAGGACGAGGTCGGCCCCGGCGAGCAGACGGGCAGCGGTGTCGTGGCCGGTTCGCGGTCCCGAAACCGGCGTTCGGAAAGGATGCTGTCCCTGATCCGGCTGCCCCGGGTCACCGGTGTCCCGATCGGGTACGACGTGCAGGCGGCCGCCCGCGGCGAGCAGCGCAGCAGTGCCGGCCGGATGCG
>NZ_CADDZT010000089.1:121004-128137 GCF_902812655.1 Candidatus Frankia meridionalis
CGAGCGCGTCCACCCGCGCGCCTCGGGCCGCCAGTCGGGCACCCGCCCACAGCCCGTCGCCGCCGTTGTCACCGCTTCCGACGAGCACCACCACCCGGGCGCCGTATATCCGGCCGAGCCGGCGTGCCGCGTGCGACAGCAGACCGTGGACGGCCCGCTGCATCAGCGCACCCGGTGGCAGGCTGGCGAGCAGGGGTGCCTCGGCGTCCCTGACCTGGGTGACCGTGTGGGCATGTCTCATGCCGTCATGTTCTCCGGTTGACCGCCCGGCGCACCCCGCACGCCTGCACTCCTCTCAGGCCTCGGCGACGACGAACGCGATCGCCACCCCGCCGTCGTGTGTCAGGGACAGATGCCACGTCCGGATGCCGACGGCTTCCGCCACGGCGGCAACCGTGCCACTGATCCGGATCCGCGGTCGGCCGTCGGAGTCACTGACCACTTCGGCGTCGTGCCAGGACATGCCCGGCGGCGCGCCAAGAGCCTTCGCGAGTGCCTCCTTGGCGGCGAATCGCACGGCGAGCCGCTCGGGACCTTCCACCGCCCGCTCGCCGGCGGTGAACAGCCGGTCGGCAAGGGACGGGGTCCGGCGCAAGATCGCAGCGAACCGCTCGACATCGACGACATCCACTCCGACGCCCACTACGGCCATGGGCCGAGCCTCCCACGACCCGTGACGGGCGAAGGCCACAGTGAACCGTTGCCGTCCTGGCAGGGTCCCGCGCCCGTGGGCAGCAGGTCTCGTAGAATTACCCGATGATCGTCAACCAGTCGGGGCCAAACGGACATGACGATATCGCTATCACACCGTTGCATGCTGTTTTCGACGAGGACGAGTGTGCCCGCCTCGCGGGCCTGGGCGAGTTCACCCGCGGGGTCGCCCTGGCGCTACAGGGACGGGTCGGCGACCTGCGGATCCGACCGAGCAGCGCGTCGGGCACGGTGGACGGTGACCAGCCCACCCACACCCAACTGTCAGTGATCGACGGCACGCCGGGGTCGACCTGTACCTGTCCGACAGGTGCGGTCGAACAGTTCTGCGCCCACGCCGTCGCCCTGGCCCTGGTGGCCACCGGTGCGATCGATCCGAGTGAGGACGACGACGACTTCGACAGCACCGATGACGGTTTCTACGACGCCGACGGCCAGCCCATTGATCTGCGTGACTTCCTCGGGAGCATCGACGGACCCGCGCTGGTCGATCTGGTGGTCGACCTTGCCGCGGTCAACGACGTCCTGGCGATGGATCTGCGCGAGGCAGCGACCCGCTGGCGACGCCCGCACCCGACCATCTGACCGACGCGGGTAAGAGCGTCCGCGCAAGCACGGTGATGACCGGGCAGCATCGCCGCGGACGCGGGGTCACGGCGTCCGCGGCGATGGCCAGGTCGACAGCCCTGTCAGATCAGGGCCTAGACCGTCCGGGGTGTGGAGCGTGCGCGCAAGTTCGGATGAGCCGGCCGCGGTATCGGCATGGTCATCAGCTGTCCGACCGCGTGCACGCCTCCGGTACCGACCGTGGCAACGCTCGTCGACCTGCAGTGGACGAGGCCGCTCGGGTCGACCGGGTCCGCCCCATGGACCCGGGTTTTGCAGGTGATGACCTGGTTGTGGATGACTCCGGCGTGGATGACTCCGGCGTGGACGAGCCCGGCGCCTCGGCTCCGCCCGGACCCGGCACGACCGGTCGGACGGTAATCCGTGGAACTCTCGGCAACAGTTCCGTCCACCACGAAGGTCCAGGTGACGGCCATGGCCGGCGCCGCCGCAGGACCCGCCACAGGACAAAGCCCGCGACGATGGCGACAGCCGCGACTCGCGGGAGCCCGCGCATCAGTGGATGTTCCCCTTACAGCGTGGGACGGCGCTCCTCTTCGCCGGGGAGCCGGTCGGTCCGTCCATGCGTCCACCGAAAGTTTCTTTGCTGGTGTTGCCTCAGGTCAACACAACAACACCTGTTATGGGCTATTGTCATCGAGTTCACTCCAGATGCACTGGGTGGCCGGTACATACACAACCGGCGCATCGTCGGACCTCGCGCTGTCCGGTCATCTGCACCACTGGTCTTCCAGCTGCCGGTCCTCCCGGGGCTGATCGCCCGGCTACTCGACGGTGACGGACTTGGCGAGGTTGCGTGGCTGGTCCACGTCGAGACCGCGGGCAAGGGCCAGTTCGCACGCGAAGACCTGCAACGGCACCGTCGTCACCAGAGGTGCGAGCAGGGTCGGCGTCGCCGGTACCCGGATCAGGTGCTCGGCGTAGGGCTCGACGATGGTGTCGCCCTCCTCGGCGATGACGATGGTCCGCGCCCCGCGGGCCCGCACCTCCTGAATATTCGAAACGATCTTTCCGTGCAGGTGTGACCGCCCTCGGGGCGAAGGCACCACGATCACGACCGGTAGGCCCGGCTCGATGAGCGCGATCGGCCCGTGCTTCAACTCCCCGGCAGGGAAGCCCTCGGCATGCATGTAGGCAAGCTCCTTGAGCTTCAGAGCCCCTTCGAGAGCGACGGGATAGCCGACGTGGCGACCGAGGAAGAGCACGGCCTTTGCGTCCACGAGCGAACGCGCGAGGGCCCTTACCGGCTCCACCGTGGCGAGGGTCTCCCGCACGAGAGTCGGGGTGGCCTGCAGCCTCTCGACATACCGTGCGACCTCGTCGCCGTAGAGAACCCCTCGGACCTGCGCCAGGTACAGCCCGACCAGCAGGCACGCGGCAACCTGACCGAGAAAGGTCTTCGTCGAGGCCACGCCGACCTCGGGACCACATCGGGTGTAGAGCACCGCGTCGGACTCCCGCGGGATCGTCGACCCGTTGGTGTTGCAGATCGCGAGAACACGGGCCTTCTGCTCCCGCGCATGTTTGACCGCCATCAGGGTGTCCAACGTCTCGCCGCTCTGACTGATGGCGATGACGAGGGTGGAACGGTCGAGAACCGGATCACGGTAGCGGAACTCCGAGGCCATCTCGACCTCACACGGCAGCCGCGTCCAGTGCTCAACGGCGTATTTGGCGATCAGTCCGGCATGGTAGGCCGTGCCACAGGCGACGATGAAGACCTTGTCGATGTCACGGAAGTCCTGTGTGGAAAGGCGTTCCTCGTCCAGGACGATCTCGGCGTCGTCGGACAGGCGTCCGCGCAGGGTGTCCGCGAGCGCGGTCGGCTGTTCGCTGATCTCCTTCAGCATGAAGTAGGGATAACCGCCCTTTTCGGCGGCACTGGCATCCCAGTCGACGTGGTACGGACGGCCCTCCACCGGGTTTCCGGCGAAGTCCGTGATGCTCACCCCGTCCCGGCGGGCCTCGACGACCTGATCCTGCCCGATCTCCAATGCGTTGCGGGTATGCGCGATGAACGCGGCGACGTCGCTCGCCAGAAAGGTCTCCCCCGCGCCCAGTCCGACGACCAGCGGGCTGTTGCGGCGCGCCGCCACCACCACGTCAGGATGGTCACGGTGCACAACAACCAGGGTGAAGGCGCCCTCGAGACGGCCGCACACCCGGCGGAGAGCCTCGGTGAGCGGATTCGTCCCCGCGGGTAGCGACGAGCCGTCGCGAACCAACGTGGCAAGCTCGTCCTCGAGGAGGTGCGCGACGACCTCGGTGTCGGTCTCACTGGTCAGCTCATGGCCGCCGTGCTCGAGGCCCGCCCGCAGGCCCGCGAAATTCTCGATGATCCCGTTGTGGATCACTCCGACGGCGCTGGTGCAGTCGGTGTGCGGATGTGCGTTGGTGTCCGTCGGCCCGCCATGGGTAGCCCAGCGGGTATGCCCGATACCGGTCGTTCCCGACAGACCGGCTTCCGTCTCGGCGAGCGCCTTTTCCAGATTGGCCAGCTTGCCGGCCCTGCGCAGAGTCCGTAGCCCCCCGTCGACGACGACCGCTACACCTGCCGAATCGTAGCCCCGGTACTCCAACCGACGAAGCCCGGTCAGAGCAACCTCGAGCGCCGACTGTCCCCCGATGTACCCGATGATCCCACACATGCGGTCAGCGTACGCAACCCCGGGCGCGGACCGAACGGGCCACGACCTCTTCGCGCACGTTTGTTTACGCTGGTCACAAGCTTCCGGGAAGCCAACCAGGCAGAGGCCGGGACATACCCGGCGCACGGCTGCCCGGCAGCCTCAGCGTAGGACGCTCTCCACGGCCGCGGCCAAGCTCGCGGCCACCACGTTCGCCTGCGCGTTGGTCGGCGCCTCCACCATGACCCTCACCAACGGCTCCGTGCCGGACGGACGCAACAGGACCCGCCCTTCATCGCCGAGTTCGGCCTGCGCCGCCGCCACCGCGGCAGCAAGATCCGGTGAGGTGGCCACCTTCGAACGGTCGACGCCCCGGACGTTCACAAGCACCTGTGGCAGCTTCGTCATGACCTTCGCGAGCTCCGCCAGCGGACGGTCGGTCTCGGTCATCCGGCCCAGCACCTGCAGCGCGGTGAGCAGCCCGTCCCCGGTTGTCGCGTGGCGGAGGAAAACGACATGGCCGCTCTGCTCCCCCCCGAGGGACAGGCCCCGCTCGCGCATGACCTCCAGAACATAGCGGTCGCCGACCGGAGTCGCGATCACGTTGATCCCCGCGTCCCGCATCGCGTGGTGAAAGCCCAGGTTCGACATGACCGTCACCACGACCGTGTCCTGCGCGAGTTCACCGCGCTCACGCAGCGCGAGAGCGGACAGCGCAAGGATCTGGTCGCCGTCCACGATTTCACCGTTGGCGTCGACGGCCAGACACCGATCGGCATCGCCGTCATGCGCGATTCCGGCGTCGGCACCGTGTTCCATCACGGCGGCCTGTAGGGACTCCAGGTGGGTGGCGCCGCAACCGTCGTTGATCCGGATCCCGTCCCCGTCCGCATGCAGGGCGACGACATCGGCTCCGGCAAGCCTCAGCACGCGGGGCGCCAAGGTGGACGCCGCTCCCTGCGCGCAGTCGACCACGATCCGAAGACCGGTGAGCGCAGCGGGAACAGCGGCAACCAGGAACTTGGCGTAGTCATCCACCAGAGCAGCGTCATCCCGGACCCGCCCGATCGCCGCACCGGTGGGGCGATCGGGCCGCCCGACCGCGAGACGTGCGGCGATCTCGTCCTCAACCTCGTCCGGGAGCTTCTGCCCTCCGGCGGCGAACAACTTGATGCCGTTGTCCGGCATGGGGTTGTGGCTCGCGGACAGCATCACGCCGAGGTCGGCACCACAGGCCGCCACCGCGTGCGCCACCACCGGGGTGGGTACGATGCCCACCCGCAGCACGTCCGCGCCGGCCGAGGCCAGACCGGCGACGACAGCTGCCTCCAGGAACTCCCCGGACGGGCGAGTGTCTCGTCCCACCACCACAGTCGGCCGACCGGCACCCGGGGAGCGATGTTCCGCCAGCACCCCGACAGCCGCCACCGACAATGCCAGCGCAAGTTCCGCTGTGAGATCGGCGTTGGCGACTCCGCGCACGCCGTCCGTACCGAAGAGCCTGGCCACTGAGACGCTCTCCCCCGTGGTTCCTCGGGGACCTTCGGCGGCGCGAGTTAAAGCTACGATCGCGCCGCCTCAGGCCGCCAGGTCAGCGCTTGCTGTACTGGGGTGCCTTCCGGGCCTTCTTCAGGCCGTACTTCTTACGTTCCTTGACCCGCGCGTCCCGGGTGAGGAAACCGGCCTTCTTCAGAACGGGACGCGACTCCTCGTCCGCGGCAATGAGCGCCCGCGCGACGGCAAGGCGAAGCGCACCCGCCTGGCCGGAGACACCGCCGCCGTGCAGCCGGGCAACCACGTCGAAGGACTCGGCTCGGTCCAGCGCCTTGAGCGGCTCGTTGACGAGCTGCTGGTGCACCTTGTTGGGGAAGTACTGCTCCAGGGAACGCCCGTTGAGCGTCCATTTGCCGGTACCCGGCAGAAGGCGTACCCGGACAACAGCCTCCTTGCGCCGACCGGTGGCGCGGGGATTGCCCTGGGCGTCGGTCACGACAGCCACGTCGTCTGTCCTTCCTGGTCAGATGGTCCGCGGCTTACTGCGCGACCTGGATGATTTCGAACGGCTGGGGCTGCTGAGCCTGGTGAGGATGAGTCGGCCCGGCATACACCTTGAGCTTCATGCCCTGTGCCCGGCCCAACTTGCTCTTCGGCAGCATGCCCTTGATCGCCTTCTCGACGATGATCTGGGGCCGGGTGTCCAGCAGCGTCCCATAGGAGGTGCTGCGAAGACCGCCCGGGTAGCCGGAGTGCCGGTGGTACTGGGCCTGCTCCCGCTTGTTGCCGCTCAGCGCGACCTTGCCGGCATTCACGACGATGACGAAGTCGCCGGTGTCGATGTGCGGTGCGAAGATCGGCTTGTGCTTGCCGCGCAGCAGTTGGGCGGCCTGGCTGGCCAGCCTGCCGAGGACCACGTCCGTGGCATCGATGACATGCCAGACCTGCTGGACGTCCGTGGGCTTGGGCTGGTACGTGCGCACAGGTCTGCCTTTTCTCGTCAGCGGATGCGTCTGGACTTTCGAGTCACTCGGCTGTCGGGCGCGTGGGTCTCGCAGCCTGTCATGAGCGGTAGTCCTTGAGGTTACCAGGCGAATGACACGGCCAACCGGCAGCCCCGGTGAGCCGATCCCGACCGATGAAGATCCACCGAGCACACCGTAGTCTGCGGAGAGTGGACGAGAAGCCGTCAGAGCAGTCAGCCGGCGTTTCGGGGGACGCCTTCCACCAGGACGCGGGCTACCAGGACGCGGGGTATCAGGACGCGGATGAGTGGGTCCCCCCGGCGGACGATCCGCTGTTCGGCCCGCTACGGGCGCTGCCGTCATCCATCCGCAGGCCCGCCTGGACACCCGCTGCCGAAAGTTTCATAACGCCCCGGGCCACTGCCGGAACGGCCGACCCGGCAGTGGGCGCCGTGGACACCGCGATCGAAGCCGGCGATACCGCAAGTACCCCAACGCCCTCCCCGGACGAGCAGGAGCCACCGGCCGGGTCGGAGGTACCGGGCGAACCCGAGTCGTCCGCCGCGCCAGAGCCACCGACACCGACACCGACGTACTATTCGATCCTCGAGCCGGTCGCCGCCCCGTCTTCCTCAGGGGAGCTTCCCACCCCGGAGGCACCTGCGTCGCAGGGCGCGGTCCGGTCCCAGGATCACCCGGCAACGCCGGT
>NZ_CADDZT010000089.1:128637-137369 GCF_902812655.1 Candidatus Frankia meridionalis
ACCGGCGTTGCCCCTGCCGAGGCCTCCGCCGACACGGACGATCATGATCGTTCCCCCGGTCGCGGCGACTCTGGTGTAACCCGGGGCTACAGCACCAGGCTGATCGCGGTGGCCGGCACCATCGCGGCCGCGGTGATCGCCGCTGTCGCGATCACCGCCACGAACGACAGCCACCGCCGGCCGGGGAACCCCTCGACCGCTGCGACCACCGCCGCGGTCGCCGGCCCTGATTTCATCGACAGCGCGCGGACCGATTCCGACCCGGTGACGGACAAGGAGTTCTTCTCCTCCCCCCGGATCACCCTTGACCTGCATCCCTACACACGGCTTGCCTACCAGTTGGACTCGAGCTGTGCGGGCTTCACCGGCGACCTCCAGGCCGCGTTGTCCGCCAGCAGATGCCGGCAGCTCATACGCGCCGTGTACCTGAGCGAGCCGGACACCTCGGGGCGACGAGTACTCGCAGCGGCTGCCGTACTCGTGTCGGACGACAGGAACACCGCCCAGAACGCGGCAACCCTGATCACCGCCGGCAAGGGCGGCGTACCAGCGCTACCACTGCCGGCCGGTGCCCTCCCGGACGCGACGATCACAAGCCCGACCGGGGACAACTCCTGGCGCGCCGCCGCGGTAAGCGGCCATTACCTGATCGTGCTTCAACTCGCCTACACGGACGGGAGCGAAGGAGCCGCCACCGACCCGGCACTGTCCACCGCCCGCCGCGACCTGTCGACGCTGGCCAGTGAGCCGATCTCGCGACGCCTCCTGACCGGTCACGGGCCCCGCTGAGCCGAGGCCGGCCGCGGCGAACACCATCCAGCCGGGACCCGGACCCTCGGCAGTCAGGACGCGGCTATCCGGACGAAGTCGTGGGCACCCGTACAGCCCGGGTCACAGCCGCACGAGCGGCGAGATCGGTGTCCGGTGGGTAACGGACCTCGACAAGGGTGAGCCCGTGCGGCGGGGCAACCGTGACCGCCGGGTCTCGGATGCCACGGGCGAGGACCCGCGCCGGCCACTCCATGGGCCGACGGCCCTCCCCCACCGCCAGCAGTGCCCCGACCAGTGCCCTGACCATCGAGTGGCAGAAGGCGTCCGCTTCCACATCCGCGGTCACCACGCTGTCGCGAACCCGCGCGACGTCAAGGCGCAGCAGCGTCCGCACCGTCGTCGCGCCCTCCCTGCGTCTGCAGAACGCGCCGAAATCATGCTCCCCCAGCAGTGCGAGCGCCGCGTAGCGCATCCGCTCGGCATCCAGCGGGCGCGGCCACGCCAACGTGTCATGGCGCCGGAGCGGGTCGACGCCGTAGGGCGCGTCCCCGATCCGGTAGACATAGCGCCGGGACAACGCCGAAAAACGGGCGTCGAATCCCTGCGGAGCCGGCGCCAGGCCCGTGATCCGCACCGCCCGGTCCAGAACACCGTTGAGCCGGCGAGCCAGCCCGCCGAGTGGAACGTCGTCCGGAATGTCGACATGAGCCACCTGGCCGTGCGCATGGACACCCGCATCGGTACGCCCGGCAACCGTGAGCCGGACCGCGGGCAGCCGCGCCACCCGCATCAGGGCGTCCTCGACGTCGCCCTGGACAGTCCGCTGCCCAGGCTGGCGTGCCCAGCCCGCGAACAGCGTCCCGTCGTAGGCCAGGTCGAGGCGCAGGCGTTGCAGCCCATCGGGTCCGCTCACGGCATCCCGGCAATTCGGGTCACACGGTTTCGGGTCACATAGTCCTGCAAGGTGCGGAGCACACGGAAACACGGCCATGATCATCATGGCTGCGCTGTACGAAACACGAAGCCCACCATCCTCCAGCGGATGGTGGGCTTGCGCGAGGTGAGTGTCTGTCAGTCGGTTGTAGATGTACCGGTTTCGTCGACGGCAGCCTGCTCCACCGAGCCGGCCTGCCCCTCGACGGCCACATCGCTCTCGACGGCGGAATCGCTTTCGGCGACCTTGGCAGCCTCGGCCTGCGCGGCCACCGCGGCCGCGGTCGGCGACTCCTTCGCGAGATCGGCAGCGGCCTCGGCGGTAGCGCCGGTCGGTCGCCGGCGGGAGATGAAGCGGCTGCCACGGGCCCGCTCCGCCTCCCCGACCGCCTCCTGCGCGACGGTCAGTGCCTCGACCAGTTCGATACGCGCCAGCGGAGCGTTGTCACCCTTGCGCGGGCCAAGTTTCACGATGCGGGTGTAACCGCCGTCGCGGTCCGCGTAACGGGGACCGATCTCCGTGAACAGGACGTGCACGACGGACTTGTCACGAACGACCCTCAACACGCGACGACGGGAATCCAGGTCACCGCGCTTGGCGAAGGTGACCAGTCGTTCGGCATACGGACGCAGCCGCTTCGCCTTGGTCTCGGTCGTGGTGATGCCGCCGTGCTCGAACAGCGCGGTGGCGAGGTTGGCCAGCAACAGCCGCTCGTGAGCGGGGCTGCCGCCGAGCCGGGGGCCCTTGGAAGGCGTGGGCATGACAGGTGCTCCTCGATCCTTTCGCTGTCCGTCAGCGTTGTACGGACGCCACGGTTTGCCATGGGTGACCTGGCGCCCGCACAGACGCGGACCAGGCCACCCACCGGCGTAGGTTCTCAAGGCCTCCGGCGGCGCCAACAACCATCATCGCGCCGCCTTTGGCCCTATCTACCACCTGGTAGGCCTCCGGCGGCGCCAACAACCATCATCGCGCCGCCTTTGGCCGGATGTGTTCAGTACTGCTCGGTCTCGACGAACTCCGCGCCGTCGTCAGCCGGATCGCTGAACGGGGCGGTGTACGTGTCGGTGCCGTAGGTGTCGACGGCCTGTCGCGGATCGAAGCCGGGCGGGGAGTCCTTGAGCTGCAGACCCATCGCGGCGAGTTTCGTCTTGACCTCGTCGATCGACTTCTGCCCGAAGTTACGGATGTCGAGCAGGTCCGCCTCGCTGCGGGACACCAGCTCACCGATCGTGTGGATGCCCTCACGCTTGAGGCAGTTGTAGGAGCGGACGGTCAGGTCCATCTCCTCGATCGGCAACGCCAGATCCGCGGCGAGCGCCGCGTCCGCCGCGGACGGGCCGATGTCGACGCCCTCCGCCTCGGCGTTCAGTTCCTGCGCGAGCCCGAACAGCCCGACCAGGGTCTTACCTGCGCTGGCCATCGCGTCCCGCGGGGAAATCGACTGCTTGGTCTCCACGTCCACGATCAACCGGTCGAAGTCCGTCCGCTGCTCGACACGGGTCGCTTCGACCTTGTAAGTGACCTTGAGTACCGGAGAGTAGATCGAGTCCACCGGGATCCGACCGATCTCCTGACCCGGCTGCTTGTTCTGGGTGGCGCTGACATAGCCCCGACCCCGCTCGACGGTCAGCTCGATCTCGAGCTTGCCCTTTTCGTTGAGGGTTGCCAGCAGCAGATCCAGGCTGTGGACCTCCACACCTGCCGGCGGCGCGATGTCGGCCGCCGACACGACTCCCGGGCCCTGCTTGCGCAGGTACATCACGGTCGGGTCGTCGTTCTCGGAGCTCACGACCAGTTCCTTCAGGTTCAGGATCAGGTCGGTGACGTCCTCTTTGACACCGGGGACGGTGGAGAACTCGTGCAGCACCCCGTCGATGCGGATGCTGGTGACCGCCGCACCGGGGATGGAGGACAACAGGGTGCGCCGCAGCGAGTTGCCGAGGGTGTAGCCGAATCCCGGCTCAAGCGGCTCAATGATGAACCGCGAGCGGAACTCCGAGATCGGTTCCTCGACCAGCGTCGGACGCTGTGCGATGAGCATCGTTACATCCTTCCCAACACGGCGACCGCCATATGACGCCGTGGCTTCGGCTCCGAACGGAGCCCGTGCGCGGGGCCTCTGTCCACCCCGCCCACGTCGTGCCTACTTCGGTTCCAGTCTGGACTACTTGGAGTACAACTCGACGATGAGCTGCTCCTGGACCTGCGTGTCGATCACCTGGCGGGCCGGCAGGGAGTGCACCAGCACCCGAAGCTGGCTGGGGATGACCTCCAGCCAGGCCGGGACGGTGCGCTGGCCCGCGGTCTCACGCGCGATGACGAACGGGGTCAGTTCCCGTGCCTTGGGTGCGATCTCGACGATGTCGTTCTCGCTCACCCGGTAGCTGGGGATGTCGACCTTCCCGCCGTTGACCACGATGTGGCCATGGCGGACAGCCTGGCGCGCGGCGTCCCGGGACGGCGCGAAGCCGGCGCGGTACACGACGTTGTCGAGCCGCGACTCCAGGATCTTCAGCAGTTCGTCACCGGTCTTGCCGGTGCGGCGGTTCGCCTCGTCGTAGTAGCCGCGAAACTGCTTCTCCAGGATGCCGTAGATGCGCGCGCACTTCTGCTTCTCACGCTTCTGCAGCAGGTACTCGGAGTCCTTGGTCCGGCCACGTCCGTGCTCACCCGGGGGGTACGGCCGGATCTCGATCGGGCACTTCGGCGACTCGCACTTGCTGCCCTTGAGGAACAGCTTCGTCTTCTCACGGCGGCAGCGCTTGCAGTCCGCGCCGGTGTAGCGGGCCATGCTTGTCCTTCTCTCCCTTTCGGCCAAAGATGGCGCGATGATGATTTTTCTCGCGCCACCCGAGGCCTAAGCCCTTGTTCTGCTGGCGCGAACCCAACCAAAGGTGACGTGACTATGACGCTCTTCGCGCCAACTATCACACCCTCCGTCGCTTGGGCGGCCGGCAGCCGTTGTGCGGGGTCGGGGTCACGTCCTGGATGGCTCCGACCTCAAGGCCGGCAGCCTGCAGCGACCGGATCGCCGTCTCCCGACCCGAACCCGGGCCCTTGACGAAGACGTCGACCTTGCGCATTCCGTGCTCCTGCGCCTTACGGGCGGCGTTCTCCGCCGCCATCTGCGCGGCGAATGGAGTCGACTTCCGGGAGCCCTTGAACCCGACATGCCCGGCACTCGCCCAGGAGATCACATTCCCGCTGGGGTCGGTGATCGACACGATCGTGTTGTTGAAGGTGCTCTTGATGTGGGCGTGGCCGTGCGCGACGTTCTTCTTTTCTTTGCGCCGGACCTTCTTGACTCCGGCGGCACGCGTCTTTGGTGGCATATGTGTTCGTGATCTCCGTTTGCGAGGTAGTCGGTCAGGGCCCGGTGGTGACAACCAGTACTGGCTACACCGGCCGGAGGCCGCTGACTACTTCTTACCGGCCTTCTTCTTGCCCGCGATGGCACGACGCGGGCCCTTGCGGGTACGCGCGTTGGTGTGGGTCCGCTGACCGTGGACGGGAAGGTTCCGCCGGTGCCGCAGGCCCTGGTAGCAACCGATCTCCATCTTCCGGCGGATGTCCTGACGCACCTCCCGATGCAGGTCACCCTCGACCCGGTAGTTCGCGTCGATCCACTCCCGGAGCCTGACGACCTCCTCGTCGGCCAGGTCACGAACCCGTGTATCGGGGTTGACCCCGGTCGCGGCGAGGGTCTCCAGAGAACGGCTCCGGCCGATTCCGAAGATGTAGGTGAGAGCGACCTCGATCCGCTTCTCGCGGGGGAGGTCTACGCCGGAGAGGCGTGCCATACCAGGTGTTTCCTTCCTGTACCGGAGGTCTTGAGCGTCCCCGTCCCGTCACGGCGAGGTGTTCGCCGGAGCGGGCCCCGGCCTCCGACCGGGGGTGACTGCCACGTAACGCGGCCTGGTGACGCTTTGATGAGCGTGTTCGGATACCCCGCCGGCCGGAAACGTCCCTGCCTGCCGTGGAGTGGAACCGTCAGCCCTGGCGCTGCTTGTGGCGCAGGTTGTCGCAGATGACCATCACTCGACCATGGCGACGGATCACCTTGCACTTGTCGCAGATCTTCTTCACGCTCGGCTTGACCTTCACGGCTGCACGAACCTCCTTGCGCAGCCGCTGGGGCGCGCGTGCGGATGGCTGGGATCCCTGGCGCCGACGACGCGACGCAGGTCGCGTCGTCGTTGACCAGGTCGGTTACTTGTAGCGGTAGACGATCCGACCGCGGGACAGGTCGTACGGCGACAGCTCGACGACCACCCGGTCCTCCGGAAGGATTCGGATGTAGTGCTGACGCATCTTGCCACTGATGTGGGCCAGAACCCGATGACCGTTCTGAAGCTCAACCCGGAACATCGCGTTCGGGAGTGGCTCCACAACTCGGCCCTCGATCTCGATGGCCCCGTCCTTCTTCGGCATGTCCTCCGCTGTCCTGCCTTCGGGGTATCCAACGGTGGACACGGACGAACCTCAACGCCCGCTAACCGTCGGCTCCTGAGTGTACGTGGCCCTTACGTCAAGGGCCAACTTGGCTCCATCCCCCGACCCGATCGTTGGCCCCGCCACACCGGCGAATGATCGAACCGGCCGGCCGACGATCAGGCTGCGGAGGTCTGAGCAGGTTGGCCGCAGGCAACGCCCAGCTCGGCGAACTTCCCGGCGCCGCCGTCCAACGCCGTCAGCACCCATGGCCCCCGCGTGGTCACCGCGACCGTGTGCTCGGTGTGGGCGGCCCAGGAGCCGTCCGCGGTGACCACGGTCCAGTCGTCCTCAAGAACCGCGGTATCCGGCCGACCCATTGTGATCATCGGTTCGATCGCCAGCGCAACGCCTTCGACCAGGCGGATCCCCCGGCCGGGTCGACCGTGGTTGAGGACGTGCGGCGGCTGGTGCATCTCGGTTCCGATCCCGTGACCGCCGTAGTGGTCCACAATCCCGTACCCCTGCGGACGAACGTAGCGTTCCACCGCCGCCGAGATGTCGGTGAGCTTCCCGCCCAGCTGGGCGGCTGCCAGACCCCGCCAGAGCGCCTGCTCGCACGCCTCGGTCATGTCGAGGAGCTGCTGAGGTACCGCACCCACCGGAACTGTGATCGCGGCATCGCCGTGCCAGCCATCCACGATCGCGCCGCAGTCGATGGAGATGAGGTCTCCCTCACGAAGCACCCGTTTGCGCCGCGGGATGGCGTGTACGACCTCGTTGTTCACGGATGTGCAGATCGTGGCCGGGAAACCCTGGTAGCCCTTGAAGGAGGGGATGGCGCCATCGTCCCGGATCGCCTTCTCCGCGACGGCGTCGAGATCAGCCGTGCTGATACCGGGTTCGACCGCCGCGCGCAGCTTCTCCAGGGTGCGCGCGACGACGAGTCCCGCCACCCGCATCTTCGCGATCTCACTGTCGGTCTTGATCTGGACATGCTCTCGTCGCGCCACGCTCGTCGCCCCGGTCCGTATCCCTAGTGCCCTATAACCCTTTTAAGCCGCCGGCGACGCGCGGAAAATCCGATCGCACCGCATCGCCCAAGTCTGCCTGTCGGACAGGCGGCATGTCCGCAGACCGGATGCATCCCGGACATGGGATGCCCCTCGTCAGCTTGCGTAATGCCGCAGGGCGTCGAGAGCCCGGTCCGTGACGTTGTCCACCGGGCCTGTCGCGTCGAGACCGATCAGCAGGCCCTTCGCGGCGTAGTAGGCGACCAGGGGCGAGGTCTGCTCGGCATACACCTCAAGACGGTGGCGGACCGTCTCCGAACGATCGTCGTCCCGCTGGAAGAGGTCGCCGCTGCAGCGGTCGCAAATGCCTTCCAGTGCGGGTGGATCGAAGTCGACGTGCCAGATGTGGCCACAGTTGCGGCACGTCCGCCGACCGGACAGGCGCCGGACCACCTCGTCGTCGTCGACAACAAGCTCCAGAACGACGTCGAGGCGGGTTCCCATCCCCTCCAGCATCTGGCCGAGGACCTCGGCCTGGGGCACGTTGCGGGGGAACCCGTCAAGCAGGAAGCCCTTGGCTGCGTCCTCCTCGGCCAGCCGGTTGCGCACCATGCCGATGGTGATCTCGTCAGGAACAAGATCACCGGCATCCATGAAACGCTTCGCGAGCACTCCCAGTTCGGTGCCTTCGCGTACGTTCGCCCGAAATATGTCTCCGGTTGAGATCTTCGGAATCGACCGCGCCTGGGCGATGAACGCGGCCTGGGTGCCCTTGCCGGCACCCGGCGGTCCGACCAGTACGAGGCGCACTACCGCAGAAAACCTTCGTAATTGCGGAGCATGAGCTGGCTTTCGATCTGTTTGACGGTCTCCAGCCCCACACCCACGATGATCAGAACCGATGTGCCTGCGAACGGGAACGGCTGCTGTTTGGTGAGGTTGAGCAGCGCCAGCGGCAGGACGGTAATGACGCCGAGGAAGAGCGAACCGGGAAGGGTGATCCGGGACAGGACCCGGTCGAGGTACTCCGCGGTCGGTCGGCCGGGTCGGATGCCGGGGATGAAGCCGCCGTACTTCTTCATGTTATCCGCCACCTCCGTCGGGTTGAAAGTGATGGCCACGTAGAAGTAGGTGAAGAAAATGATCAGACCGGCATAGATGATGAGGTACAGCGGATGATCGCCACGAGCAAGGTAGCGCTGTTCGAAGTCCTGGAACGTGGTGTTCTTCCAGACCTGTCCGAGCAGTTGCGGGAGCTGGAGCAGCGAGGATGCAAAGATCACCGGGATGACGCCGGCCTGGTTGACCTTGATCGGCAGATAGGTGGACGTACCGCCGTACATCCTGCGACCGATAAGGCGCTTGGCGTACTGCACCGGGATACGTCGCTGCGACTGCTCGACGAACACCACGAACACCACGATCGCGAGCCCCAGCAGGCAGATGAGGGTGAAGACCACACCACCTGCGACCTGGAGGATCCGGGTCCCCTGGGAGGGCAGTGCCGCCGCGATCGAAGTGAAAATCAGAATGGACATTCCGTTACCGACACCGCGACCCGTGATCAGCTCGCCCAACCA
>NZ_CADDZT010000089.1:137415-139091 GCF_902812655.1 Candidatus Frankia meridionalis
GTGATGACGATGACCGAGATCCGGAACAGGCTCGTATCCGGAATGATCGCCGAGGAGCAGCCCGGGAAGAGATTGCCACTGCGGGCCAGCGCAACGATGCCGGTCGCCTGAAGCACGCCCAGGGCGATCGTCAGATAGCGGGTGTACTGCGTGAGCTTCTGCTCGCCGGAGGTGCCTTCCTTCTTCAGCTGCTCGAGACGCGGAATGACCACCACCAGCAACTGGATGATGATGCTGGAGGTGATGTAGGGCATGATGCCCAGCGCGAAGATGGAGAGCTGCAGAAGGGCGCCACCGCTGAAAAGATTGATCAGCGAATAGACGTTGCTGCTGGCGGCACTCGCGGACGACAGGCACTTGTTGACCGCGGCAGTCGAGACCCCGGGCGACGGCATTACGCTGCCGAACCGGAAGAGAACGATGATCCCGAACGTAAAGAGCAGCTTCTTACGCAGGTCGGGCGTGCGGAAGGCCCGTGTGAAGGCGGTGAGCACGACTCCTCCTGCTGATCGTCACGGCAAACGCACTCGGTGGACAACTGTCCCGACCGAACATAGGACCGGCGGTGCGCGGTGTGCCGACTGTAACAGTAGAGACGGTCCACTCGTCCCGACATGGACCCGCGGCAGCGTCCGACATCAGGGCTCCGGAGGTGGTAGGACCGTCGTCCACCTCCGGAGCCGGCAGTATCACGGACATAGCTCCCCGACATGTCGGGGAGCTATGGTCAGGGTCAGGGGTAGCCTGGCGGTAGCGCTCAGATCTCGACGACGCTGCCGCCGACCGCGAGGATTTTCTCCCGCGCGGAAGCGGAGAACGCATGAGCGCTTACGGTCAGGGCCACACCGATCTCCCCGTCGCCCAGGACCTTCACCAGGGTCTTGCGGCGGACCGCGCCGGCTTCCACCAGCTCGTCCACGCCGATCGCGCCACCGGCCGGGAACAGCTCGGCAAGAGTGGCGACGTTCACAACCTGGTACTCGGTGCGGAACCGGTTCCTGAACCCCTTGAGCTTGGGCACCCGCATGTGCAGCGGCATCTGCCCACCCTCGAAGCGGACCGGGACCTGCTTGCGCGCCTTGGACCCCTTGGTGCCACGACCCGCGGTCTTACCCTTGGAGCCCTCGCCACGGCCCACCCGGGCCTTGGCCTTGTGCGCACCCGGCGCGGGCTTCAGGTGGTGGACCTTGAGACCGCGCCCACGCGGGGCGTCGGACGCCTCGGCATCGACTTCCCTGGTCGGGTTGCTCATTCGTTCACCTCCTCGACCTTGACGAGATGCGTCACGGTTGCGATCATGCCACGCACTTCCGGACGGTCATCACGTTCGGTCGTTGCATTGATCCGACGCAGACCGAGGGTGCGCAGCGTCTCCCGCTGGTTGCGTGTCCCACCGATCCCGGACCGAATCTGTGTGATCTTCAGGCGAGTCATCACACACCGGCCCCGGCGGCTCGGGCTCGCAACATCGCCGGCGGCGCCACATCCTCGATGGGCAGGCCACGGCGAGCCGCGATCTCCTCGGGCCGCATCAGGCCGCGCAGCGCGGCGACGGTGGCGTGCACGATGTTGATGGGGTTCGACGAGCCGAGCGACTTCGACAGGACGTCGTGGACGCCCGCGCACTCCAGCACCGCGCGAACCGGACCACCGGCGATGACCCCGGTACCCGGCGA
>NZ_CADDZT010000090.1 GCF_902812655.1 Candidatus Frankia meridionalis
ATCGGGTTTGCGGAGCCGTCGGATCTTGGCTGCCACCTCACCGACCTGCTGCTTGTCGATCCCGTGGACAACGAAACGGGTCGGTGTCTGGACCTCGAACCGGATACCGTCCGGCGCCTTCACCGGGACCGGGTGGCTGAAGCCGAGCGCGAACTCCAGGTCCGAGCCCCGGGCCTGCACGCGGTAACCGACACCGACGATCTCAAGAGTCTTGGAGTAGCCCGCTGTCACACCGGTCACCATGTTCGCGACCAGCGTCCGGGTGAGGCCGTGCAACGCTCGCGAGCGCCGGTCGTCGTCCGGACGGCTGACAATCAGTTGCCCGTCCTCGGTGCTGACGATGATTGGTTCGACCACGGAGTGGTTGAGAGTGCCCTTCGGGCCCTTGACGACGATTTCGGAGCCCTCGACAGAGATATCCACGCCGCTGGGCACCGGAATCGGTAGACGTCCGATACGTGACATCGCGCAACCCCTACCAGACGAAGGCGAGGACTTCCCCGCCTACTCCGCGCTTGTGGGCCTGCCTGTCGGTCAGCAGACCCGAGGAGGTGGAGATGATCGCCACGCCGAGACCACCGAGCACCTTGGGCAGGTTGGTCGCCTTTGCGTAGACCCGCAGCCCGGGCTTGCTGATGCGCTTCACCCCGGCGATGGACCGCTCCCGATTTGGTCCGTACTTCAGCTCCACGATGAGGGACGCGCCGACGACGCCCTCCGGCGCCTCCTCGACGTGCCATCCGGCGATGTAACCCTCCTGCTGGAGGATCTCCGCGATATGTGTTTTGATCTTGCTGTTCGGCATCACCACCCGGTCGTGGTATGCCCGGTTGGCATTGCGGACACGGGTCAGCATGTCCGCGATCGGATCTGTCATCGTCATGGGGCTGAAGCCTTCCTCGCGACGGTTCCCCGGACCACCGGTACAGGGCCTGCCGCGAACGGGTGGATGTGAGCATGTTTCACGTTACCGATCGCCTCCGACGGTGCGAAAAACCATGATCGCACCGTCTTTGGCGGGGTGCTGGTTCGGCTACCACGAGCTCTTCGTGACGCCCGGAAGCTCGCCGCGATGCGCCATCTGCCGCAGGCAGACCCGGCACAGGCCGAACGCCCGGTAGACCGACCGCGGACGTCCGCAGCGCTGGCAACGGGTGTATCCGCGGACGCCGAACTTCGGCTTACGGATCGCCTTCTCAATAAGTGCTTTCTTCGCCATCTGCCTTGTCTCTCCCGGCCTCCGGCGGTGGGGGAAATCCCCCCACCGCCTTTGTTCCCTAGCTTTCCCGGAAGGGGAAGCCCAGCGCCCGCAGCAGCGCCCGGCCCTCGTCATCGGTGGTAGCGGTCGTGACAACCGTGATGTCCATGCCGCGGATCCGATCGATACGATCGATGTCGATCTCATGGAAGATCGACTGCTCGATCACGCCGAAGGTGTAGTTGCCCGAGCCGTCGAACTGCTTCGGGGCCAGCCCGCGGAAGTCGCGGATGCGTGGGAGCGCGACCGAGACCAGCCGGTCCAGGAACTCCCACATCCGGTCGCCGCGCAGGGTGACCTTCGCGCCGATGGGCATTCCCTCCCGCAGTTTGAACTGCGCGATGGACTTCTTGGCCCGCCGGACAGCCGGCTTTTGACCCGTGATCGAGGTCAGGTCCCGCAGCGCCCCGTCGATCAGCTTCGCGTCCCGAGCCGCGTCACCGACGCCCATGTTGACGACGACCTTGACCACGGTCGGGATCTGCATCACGTTGGCGTACTTGAACTGATCGCGCAGGCCCGTCGCGATCTCTTCGCGGTACCGCTGCTTGAGCCTCGGAAGCGGGCGGGATTCGGTGGTAGTAGTCATTTCGATCCCTACAGCTCGGCGCCGGTACGGCGGGAAATCCGCACCTTCGTGCCGTCGTCGTTGATGCGGTAGCCGATCCGGGTCGGACGGCCGTCTGACGGGTCCACAATCATGACATTGCTGACGTGGATGGGCGCTTCCTGGGTGATGATCCCACCGGACTGCGAGCCACGGGCGGAGGTGTTCACCCGGGTGTGCTTGGTGATCCGGTTCGCGCCCTCGACGAGCACCTTGTTCTCCGTGGGGAACGCCTTGATGACCTTCCCCTTGAGACCGCGGTCCTTGCCCGTCACGATCTGGACCGTGTCACCTTTCTTGATCTTCATTCCGGCCACGGTCACAGCACCTCCGGCGCCAGCGAAATAATCTTCATGAACTTCTTGTCACGCAGCTCGCGGCCAACCGGCCCGAAGATGCGCGTGCCCCGAGGGTCGCCGCCGTCCCGGATGAGCACGGCGGCGTTCTCGTCAAAACGGATGTAGGAACCGTCGGGACGCCTGCGCTCCTTGGTAGTACGTACGACGACCGCCTTGACCACGTCACCGCGCTTGACGCCGGCCCCGGGCAGGGCATCCTTCACGGTCCCGACGATGATGTCGCCGATACCGGCATAACGACGCCCCGAACCACCGAGTACCCGGATGCACAGCAGTTCCCTGGCACCCGTGTTGTCGGCGACCCGAAGTCGCGACTCCTGCTGGATCACTTCCCGCTCCCGAACTGCGTCGGCGCCCGCCTGCCGGCGGCCGGCTCGCTAGACCACTACCAGGCGTGCCTGCGACGCAAAAGATGATTGCGCCGCCCTTGGCCGTCCTGCTCTTCTCGGGGCCTCCGGCGGCGCAGAACTAATGCGCAACGCCGCCCTCGGCCGTTCTGCTCCCTGCGCCGCCTACTTGGCCTTCTCCAGGATCTCCACCACGCGCCAGCGCTTCGTCGCCGACAACGGTCGGGTCTCCATGAGCAGGACCCGGTCGCCGACACCGGTGGTGCTGTTCTCGTCGTGCGCCTTGACCTTCTTGGTGCGCCTGATCGTCTTCCTGTAGAGCGGGTGCTGGACCCGGTCCTCCACTGCGACCACGACCGTCTTGGCCATCTTGTCGCTGACCACCAGGCCCTCGCGGACCTTACGGAAGCCACGACCGGTCGTCTCGCCCGCCGTCGCCGCGCCGTCCGCCTTCGGGGTGTCGTCCATTGTCATCCCACTCACGCCCGTTCCGTTGTCTGCGGCTGCTCGACGCCGTCAACTGCCACCGCCACGCCGGCGCCGACGAGTTCCGGATCGTCGGTGAGGCCCAGCTCACGCTCGCGCAGCACCGTGTAGATGCGCGCGATGTCGCGGCGGACCGCCTGCAGGCGACGGTTGTTGGTGAGCTGACCGGTCGCTGCCTGGAAACGGAGGTTAAACAGCTCCTCCTTGGCCTCGCGCAGCTTGTCCACCAGGTCCTGCCCGGACAGTGCCCGTAGCTCGTCCGCGGTCGCGGTCGCCATCACGCACCTCCCTCGCGGGTCACGAACCGGCATTTCATCGGAAGCTTGTGGATGGCACGCCGCATCGCCTCCCGTGCGACCGGCTCGGTCACACCGGACAGCTCGAACATCATGCGTCCCGGCTTGACGTTGGCGATCCACCATTCGGGCGAGCCCTTGCCGGAACCCATCCGGGTCTCGGCCGGCTTCTTCGTCAGCGGACGATCCGGATAGATGTTGATCCAGACCTTGCCACCACGACGGATGTGACGGGTCATCGCGATACGCGCCGACTCGATCTGCCGGTTGGTCACATAGGCGGGCTCGAGCGCCTGAATACCGAACTCGCCGAACGCGAGCCTGGTGCCGCCCTTGGCCGCACCGCCACGACCGGGGTGGTGCTGCTTGCGGTGTGCGACCTTGCGGGGAATCAGCATCGTCCTAGCCCTCCGTCTCCTGCGCGGCCCCACCAGCGGCCGTGGCGGTGTCGGCCGGAGCCGCAACCGGTGCCGCGGGGACGACGTCCTCAGGCGTGGAGGCAGCGGTACCCGGCGCGGAAGGAACCTCAGCGGGAGTGCTCCCAGCCGTTTCCCCACCGCCACCGCCC
>NZ_CADDZT010000091.1:0-4827 GCF_902812655.1 Candidatus Frankia meridionalis
CCCAGCCGTTTCCCCACCGCCACCGCCCCCGCCGCCACCGCCGCCGCGGCCACGCCGCTCGCCCTGCCGCGCCGCGGCACGACCGGCGTCGGTGCCACCCGTGGTGGTACCCGACGATCCGGAACGCGGCCCACGGCGTGGGCGCTCCCGGCGGTGCTGGCGCTGAAGTGCCTCCTGCGCCTCCCGCTCCGCGCGGCTCTGCACGACGTCGCCCTTGTAGATCCAGACCTTGACCCCGATACGACCGAAGGTCGTCCGGGCCTCGTAGAACCCGTAGTTGATGTCCGCGCGCAGCGTGTGCAGCGGCACCCGACCCTCGCGGTAGAACTCCGACCGGCTCATCTCGGCACCGCCGAGGCGTCCCGAGCACTGCACCCGGATGCCCTTGGCGCCGCCCTTCATCGCCGACTGCATGGCCTTGCGCATCGCCCGCCGGAAACTCACCCGGCTGGACAGCTGCTCCGCCACGCCCTGCGCGACAAGCTGGGCGTCCACCTCAGGGTTCTTCACCTCGAGGATGTTGAGCTGGACCTGCTTACCGGTCAGCTTCTCGAGGTCACCGCGGATGCGGTCGGCCTCGGCGCCACGGCGTCCGATGACGATCCCGGGACGGGCGGTGTGGATGTCCACCCGCAGCCGTCCCTGGGTGCGCTCGATGTCGACCCGGCTGATTCCCGCACGCTCCATACCCCGGGACATCATCTTACGGATCTTCACGTCCTCGCCGACGTACGCCTTGTACTGCTTGTCGGCGTACCAGCGGGAAGTGAACTCCGAAGTGATCCCGAGCCGGAACCCGTGCGGGTTGACCTTCTGTCCCACTACCGGGCCCTCCCTGCACTCTGCGTCGCAACCGGCTGCCGGCTCTCCACGACGACCGTGATGTGGCTGGTCCGCTTGCGGATGCGATAGGCACGGCCTTGTGCCCGCGGACGGATGCGCTTGAGCGTCGGCCCCTCGTCGACATAGGCCTCACCCACCCAGAGCGTGGACGGGTCCAGGCCGTGGTTGTGCTCGGCGTTCGCCACCGCGCTCGCGACCACCTTGAAGACGTCCTCGCTGGCTGCCTGCGGGGCGAACCGGAGGATGTCGAGGGCTTCGCCGGCCGACCGGCCACGGACCAGGTCGACGACCCGGCGCGCCTTGGTCGGCGACACCCGGACGTAGCGGGCCGACGCCTTCGCGCCGGACAACCCGGACCGGGTGAGCCCGTCGACGAGATCGTCAGCCACGGCGTGACCTCCGGTCTTCCTTGATGTGACCGCGGAACGTCCTGGTCGGCGCGAACTCGCCGAGCTTGTGACCGACCATCCCCTCGGTGATGAACACCGGGACGTGCTTGCGGCCGTCATGTACGGCAATGGTGTGTCCCAGCATGTCCGGGATCACCGTCGAGCGCCGCGACCAGGTCTTGATGACGTTCTTCGTGCCCTTGGCGTTCTGCAGGTCCACCTTCTTGAGCAGGTGGTCGTCGACGAACGGGCCCTTCTTAAGGCTACGTGGCATGGCGTGTGTCTCCTCCTTCCTGCTCAGATCCGATGGACAGGCGTCGCGTGACACCGGGTGGGGATCATCATGATTACCGCCGCCTGTTCTGCTTCCGACGACGGACAATCAGCGCGTCGCTCGACTTGCGGGTCCTGCGGGTGCGGCCCTCGGGCTTACCGGCCGGGTTCACCGGGTGGCGACCACCCGAGGTCTTGCCCTCGCCACCACCGTGCGGGTGGTCGACCGGGTTCATCGCCACACCGCGGACGGTGGGACGACGACCCTTCCAGCGCATCCGGCCGGCCTTACCCCAGTTGATGTTGCTCTGCTCGGCGTTGCCGACCTCGCCGACCGTGGCGCGGCAGCGGACGTCGACGTTACGGATCTCACCCGAAGGCATCCGCAGCTGGGCGAAGGGACCGTCCTTGGCCACCAGCTGAACGCTGGTGCCCGCACTGCGTGCGATCTTCGCGCCACCGCCCGGCCGCAGCTCGATGGCATGCACCACCGTGCCGGTCGGGATGTTGCGCAGCGGGAGCGCGTTGCCGGGCTTGATGTCGGCGGTCGTACCGGAGCTGACCGTGTCACCCTGTTTGAGCTTCACCGGCGCGAGGATGTAACGCTTCTCGCCGTCGGCGTAGTGGAGCAGGGCGATCCGGGCGGTCCGGTTCGGGTCGTACTCGATGTGCGCGACCTTGGCCGGCACGCCGTCCTTGTCCCGCCGGAAGTCGATCAGACGGTAGGCGCGCTTGTGGCCACCGCCCTGGTGGCGCGTGGTGATGCGCCCATGGACGTTGCGACCGCCCTTGGAGTGCAGCGGGCGGACCAGCGACTTCTCCGGGTGGTCACGTGTGATCTCGACGAAGTCGGCCACGCTCGAGCCGCGGCGTCCCGGTGTGGTCGGCTTGTACCTACGTATACCCATCGTTTACCTACCCGTATCCGAGCTACGACGCGCCAGGTCCAGCGGGCGCCTGGCGGCGTTCTCGTCGGCTTGTGTCGTCCCCGGCATCCCACTGGATCCCGGCGTGGTGATTGGCGAGCCAAACGCGATCACGCCGGAGATTCCGTCAGGCATTGGGGCCTCCGAAGATCTCAATGGAGTCCCCGGCCGCCAGGCTGACCATGGCCCGCTTGGTGGACCTGCGCTGACCCCAACCGCCCTTGGTGCGCTTGCGCTTGCCCGGACGGTTGATGGTGTTCACCCGGGTCACCCGGACGTTGAAGATCTGCTGGACCGCAATCTTGATCTCGGTCTTGTTCGCGTCCGGGCGGACGATGAACGTGTAGACGTTCTCGTCCAGCAGGCCGTAACTCTTCTCGGAGACGACCGGCTTGATGATCACGTCACGCGGGTCGGGGATCACTTGGCTTCCTCCTCGGCTTCCGCGTCGTCATCGGATCCGGCCGCGGGCTCCTGGGCTCCCAGGATGTCCACCGCGGCGGCGAGGTCGGTGGTTTCCGACCCGCGCCCGGCCGGCGCCTGTGCGCGAGCCAGGAAGGCAGCCAGGGCACCCTCGGTGAACACGACGTCGTCACTGACGAGTACGTCGTAGGTGTTGAGCTGTCCGGGGTCGAGCAGGTGCACAACAGGAACGTTGCGCAGGCTCTTCCAGGTGAGCTCGTCCTCTCGGACCGCGACCACCAGCACGTGACGGGTATCCGCGATCGCCCGCAGGGCCGTGAGCGCCGTCTTCGTCGACGGGGTCTCGCCCGCCACGAGTGAGGACACGACATGCACCCGGTTGTGGCGCGCCCGGTCGGAGAGGGCACCGCGCAGCGCGGCGGCCTTCATCTTCTTGGGCGTGCGCTGGTCGTACGAACGGGGCTTGGGGCCGTGGACGACGCCGCCACCGGTGAACTGCGGGGCACGCAGCGAGCCCTGCCGGGCCCGGCCGGTGCCCTTCTGCCGGTATGGCTTGCGCCCACCGCCGCGGACCTCACCGCGGGTCAGCGTGGAGTGGGTGCCCTGTCGCGCCGCGGCGAGCTGAGCCACCACCACCTGATGGATGAGCGGCACGTTCACCGCGACATCGAACACCGCCCCGGGCAGTTCGACACTGCCGGTCTCGCCGCCCGCGGGAGCGTGAACGACGACCGTGCGGGTCTCCGGCACCGCGATGTCGTCCCCGGCATCCCGGGATCGCGTGCGCGCCGACGCTGTCGCAGCGCTCATGCCGATACCTCCTCACTGGACGTCGCGGCGTCGCCGCTGGCGCTGGCGCTGGGCGTCTCGGTGACAGGCTCGAAGTCCACCGGCGCGGGGCGCTTCGCCGCGCTGCGGACGAGCACCAGACCACCGTCGGGACCAGGCACCGCACCCTTGATCAGCAGAAAGCCGCGTTCGGTGTCGACGGCGTGCACCGTGAGGCTGGGAGTGGTGACCCGCTCGTGCCCCATCCGCCCGGCCATCCGCAGGCCCTTGAAGACGCGGCCCGGGGTGGCGCAACCGCCGACGGAACCCGGCGAGCGGTGCTTACGCTCGACGCCGTGGCCTGCGCCCAGTCCCTTGAAGCCGTGACGCTTCATCACACCGGCGAAACCCTTGCCCTTGGATGTGCCGGTCACGTCCACCACGGCACCCGCGGCGAAGACGTCGCCGGTCAGCTCCTGGCCGGGCCGGTAGTTACCGGCGTCCGCCGTGCGCAGCTCCACCAGGTGGCGGCGCGGCGGTACCCCGGCCCGCGCGAAGTGACCACGCAGAGGCTGCGTCACCCGGCGCGGGTCGACTTCACCGTAGCCGAGCTGAACTGCCGAGTAACCGTCCGAATCCGGTGTCCTGATCTGCGTCACCACGTTCGGCCCGGCCTGGATCACCGTGACCGGGACGATACGGTTGTTCGCGTCCCATACCTGGGTCATCCCGAGCTTCGTGCCCAGGAGCCCCCTGTAGTTGCGATTGAGCATGACTGCGCCGGCCCCTTTAAAGCTTGATCTCGATGTCGACACCGGCAGGAAGGTCGAGCCGCATCAACGAGTCGACCGTCTTCGGCGTCGGGTCAAGAATGTCGATCAGCCGCTTGTGCGTGCGCATCTCGAAGTGCTCGCGGCTGTCCTTGTACTTGTGCGGAGACCGGATCACGCAGTAGACGTTCTTCTCCGTCGGCAGCGGCACCGGTCCCGCGACCTGCGCACCAGTCCGCGTCACCGTCTCGACGATCTTTCGCGCCGAACTGTCGATGATCTCGTGGTCGTAGGCCTTGAGCCGGATGCGGATCTTCTGTGCCGCCATGGTGGGCTTCGCCTGTCCTGTCTGTCTCGTCCGGCTCGCTGGCCCTGCCGGGTCCGTTCCTGGCCGGAGCTGCCGCCGGATGTACCGCTTGTTGTCAAGTCCGTGCA
>NZ_CADDZT010000091.1:5298-8416 GCF_902812655.1 Candidatus Frankia meridionalis
CTACTTCAGAATCTTGGTGACGCGACCGGCGCCGACGGTCCGGCCACCCTCACGGATGGCGAACCGCAGGCCGTCCTCCATGGCGATCGGCTGGATGAGCTCGACCGTCATCTCGGTGTTGTCGCCCGGCATGACCATCTCGGTGCCCTCAGGAAGGGTCACCACGCCGGTCACGTCGGTCGTCCGGAAGTAGAACTGCGGACGGTAGTTATTGAAGAACGGCGTGTGGCGACCACCCTCGTCCTTGCTGAGGATGTAGACCTGCGCCTCGAAGTTGGTGTGCGGCGTGATCGACTTGGGCTTGGTGACGACCTGGCCACGCTCGACGTCCTCGCGCTTCACACCGCGCAGGAGCAGGCCGACGTTGTCTCCGGCGCGCCCCTCGTCGAGCAGCTTGCGGAACATCTCGACACCGGTGACGGTCGTCGTGGTGACATCCGGCCGGATACCGACGATCTCAACGGTCTCGCTGACCTTGACGACACCGCGCTCCACGCGGCCGGTGACAACAGTGCCACGGCCAGTGATCGTGAAGACGTCCTCGATCGGCATGAGGAAGGGCTTGTCGATGTCACGCTCCGGCTCCGGAATGGAGTCGTCGACAGCCTGCATGAGCTCCAGGAGCTTCGCGCCCCACTCCTTGTCGCCCTCAAGCGCCTTGAGCGCCGAGACGCGCACGACCGGCACGTCGTCGCCGGGGAACTCATACGAGCTCAGCAGCTCACGGACCTCCAGCTCGACGAGCTCGAGGATTTCCTCGTCGTCGACCATGTCGGCCTTGTTCAGCGCCACGACGATGTAGGGCACGCCGACCTGGCGGGCGAGCAGCACGTGCTCCTTGGTCTGCGGCATCGGACCGTCGGTCGCCGACACGACCAGGATCGCGCCGTCCATCTGGGCGGCACCGGTGATCATGTTCTTGATGTAGTCGGCGTGGCCGGGGCAGTCGACGTGGGCGTAGTGCCGGTTGTCGGTCTGGTACTCGACGTGAGCGATCGAGATCGTGATCCCGCGGGCCTTCTCCTCCGGCGCCTTGTCGATCTGGTCGAACGGCGTGAAGGGGTTCAGCTCCGGGTGCGCGTCGTGCAGGACCTTGGTGATCGCCGCGGTCAGCGTGGTCTTGCCATGGTCGATGTGACCGATGGTGCCGATGTTGACATGCGGCTTGTTCCGCTCGAACTTCTGCTTCGCCACGGGTGTCCCTCCAAGGACGGGTGGTGTCGTGCCGTGCTAGTGGCCTACTAGTGATCAGTGGTCGGGTCGGGCCCGGGAGACCTTCCTGATGCAATCCCCCGGACCACCCGTCACTCCCCGCGTGCTTTCGCGATGATCTCCTTGGCGACTCCCGCCGGAACCTCGGCATAGGAGTCGAACTGCATCGAATAGACAGCCCGGCCCGATGTCTTCGAGCGCAGGTCTCCGACGTAGCCGAACATCTCCGACAGCGGGACGATCGCCTTCACGATGCGCGCGCCGGACCGCTCGTCCATGGCCTGGATCTGCCCACGCCGCGAGTTCAGGTCGCCGATCACATCACCCATGTAGTCCTCGGGTGTGGTGACCTCGACCGCCATCATCGGCTCAAGCAGCACCGGGTCGGCCTTGCGTGCCGCCTCCTTGAAGGCCATCGAACCGGCGATCTTGAAGGCGAGCTCGGACGAGTCGACATCGTGGTACTGCCCGTCGGTGAGGGTCACCTTCACGTCGACGAGGGGGTAGCCGGCGAGCACGCCGAACTCCATCGCCTCCTGGCACCCAGCATCGACCGACGGGATGTACTCACGCGGGATGCGACCACCGGTGACCTTGTTCGCGAACTCGTAACCACCGCCGTCACCGCCGGAAGGCTCAAGATTGATAATCACCCGGGCGTACTGCCCCGAGCCACCGGTCTGCTTCTTGTGGGTGTAGTCGACCTTCTCGACCTTGCGCCGGATGGTCTCCCGGTAGGCGACCTGGGGCTTACCGACGTTGGCGGTGACCCCGAACTCGCGGCGCATCCGGTCGACGAGCACGTCAAGGTGCAGCTCGCCCATGCCCGCGATGATCGTCTGACCGGTCTCCTCGTCGGTCCGGACCTGGAAGGTCGGGTCCTCCTCGGCGAGGCGGCCGATGGCGGTGCCCAACTTCTGCTGGTCGGCCTTGGTCTTCGGCTCGATCGCGACACTGATGACCGGGGCCGGGAAGGTCATCGACTCAAGAATGATCGGGCTGTTCGGGTCGCAGAGCGTGTCACCGGTCGTGGTGTTCTTCAAGCCCACGACGGCCACGATCTGACCGGCGCCGGCACCCTCGCGGTCCTCACGGTGGTTGGCGTGCATCTGGAGGATGCGGCCGATCCGCTCCTTGCGGTCCTTCGTCGAGTTCAGCACCGGGGAGCCGGCGGTGAGACGTCCCGAGTAGACCCGGATGTAGGTCAGCTTTCCGACGTACGGGTCAGTCATGATTTTGAAGGCGAGCGCGGAGAACGGCTCGTTCTCGACTGGTTCCCGGGAGACCTCGGTCTCCTCGCTGCCCATCGCGTGGCCGACGGTGGTGCCGATGTCCATCGGGCTCGGGAGGAAGTCGACGACGGCGTCGAGCATGGGCTGCACGCCCTTGTTCTTGAACGCCGACCCGCACAGGACCGGATTCACCGCACCGGACAGGGTCGCCCGACGCAGCGCCGCCCGTAGCTGCTCCTCGGAAGGCTCCTCACCCTCGAGGTAGAGCTCCATCAGGCTGTCGTCGTTCTCGGCGACGGTCTCGACGAGCTTGTCCCGCCACTCCTGGGCAGCCTCAAGGTGGTCACGCGGGATCTCGACGGTCTCGAAGGACGCGCCCTTGTCCTCCGTGTGCCAGAGCAGACCCTTCATCGTGACCAGGTCGATGATGCCCTTGAAGTCCGCCTCGACGCCCCACGGGAGCTGGATGACGGCCGGGGTCGCGGCAAGCCGGTCGACCATCATGTCCACGCAGCGGTGGAACTCTGCGCCGACCCGGTCCATCTTGTTGACGAACGCGATCCGCGGGACGTTGTAGCGGTCGGCCTGGCGCCAGACGGTCTCGCTCTGCGGCTCCACGCCGGCCACCGCGTCGAAAACCGCGACGGCACCGTCGAGGACCCGCAGCGAACGCT
>NZ_CADDZT010000091.1:8477-17924 GCF_902812655.1 Candidatus Frankia meridionalis
CCCGGGGTATCGATGATGTTGATGGTGTGGTCCCGCCACGTACAGGTGGTGGCTGCGGAGGTGATGGTGATCCCCCGCTCCTGCTCCTGTTCCATCCAGTCCATGGTGGCGCCGCCGTCGTGGACTTCACCGATCTTGTAGTTGACGCCGGTGTAGAACAGGATCCGCTCGGTGGTCGTGGTCTTGCCCGCGTCGATATGGGCCATGATCCCGATGTTGCGGGTGGAGGCCAACGCGGCATGTATGTCAGCAGACATGTCGATTACCAGCGGTAGTGGGCGAAGGCCTTGTTGGACTCCGCCATCTTGTGGGTGTCCTCACGCCGTTTCACGCTCGCGCCGAGACCGTTACTCGCGTCGATCAGCTCGTTCATGAGGCGCTCGGTCATGGTCTTCTCACGCCGCTGCCGGGCATAGCCCACCAGCCAGCGCAACGCGAGTGTCGTGCTCCGGCTCGCCCGCACCTCGACCGGGACCTGATAGGTCGCGCCACCGACCCGGCGGCTGCGCACCTCCAGGGTCGGCTTGACGTTGTCGAGGGCACGCTTCAGCGTGACCACGGGGTCGTTACCGGTCTTCTCCCGAGCACCCTCGAGCGCGCCGTAGACGATCCGCTCGGCCAGCGACTTCTTGCCGCTCAGAAGAACCTTGTTGACCAACGCTGTCACCAGCGGTGAGCCGTAGACCGGATCGATGACGACGGCGTGCTTGGGAGCCGGGCCCTTGCGTGGCATCAGGCCTTCTCCTTCTTCGCTCCGTACTTGCTGCGTGCCTGCTTACGGTTGCGGACACCCTGGGTGTCCAGCGTCCCGCGGACGATCTTGTAACGGACGCCCGGAAGGTCCTTCACTCGGCCGCCACGAACCAGGACGATCGAGTGCTCCTGCAGGTTGTGCCCCACCCCGGGGATGTAGGCGGTGACCTCCATCCCGCTGTGGAGCCGGACACGGGCGACCTTACGCAACGCCGAGTTCGGCTTCTTGGGCGTGGTCGTGTAGACGCGGGTGCACACGCCACGACGCTGCGGGCTCCCCTTGAGCGCCGGGGTCTTGGTCTTCTCGACCTTGTCCTGCCGGCCCTTGCGGACCAACTGCTGGATCGTCGGCAACGCCGCTCCCGTTCCTCTTCCGTCCCTGCCTGTACCTGCCGTTATGTCGGCTGTGTCCGACCCACGCGGTCGGGTGTGTCGCACCCCCTTGGGAACCTCCGGTAAGCCCGACGGTCTGCCATGGGAATACGCCCGCCCGCCTTCGTGAGGCCGGGCCGTCCGAAGTCACCGCCGGCCCCGCAGGACGGGCCACGGCGCCAGGGGATGGCGCAAGACACAGGTCAAACTTGCAACGCATAGCGCCGCAGGAAAGGAGACTACAGACCCGGCAGCGGGTATGTCGAATCGGGGTCGCCGCGGCGGGTCATGCCCGGTACACCCGGTACGCCCGTCCGGTCGGCTCAGTCTGGCAGCCTGCGCAGCTTGCAGACGAAGAATCCCTCGAATTCCTCGCCCGGAAGGATCCGCCGGGCGCCGGCCAGCGCCGGGTCGTAGGTCTCGGCACCCCAGTGCCGCAGGCCCGGACGCCACGCACCCGGCGCGTGGCGGTCGATGTCGACGTCGATCGGGCACACCTCGACGGGGTGGTGGCGCAGGAGGTGGCTCAGCGGTGCCTCGTTCTCCTCCGGCCCGAACGTGCAGGTCGAGTAGACCAGGGTCCCACCCGGACGCAGTAACCGGCAGGCCGCGACGAGCATCTTGCGCTGCAGCCAGCCGTAGTTGGTCACCCGCTGTTCGCTCCAGTACCGCAGCGCGGCGGAATCGCGCAGGTCGACCAGGCCCTCACCGCTGCACTGAGCGTCCAGCAGCACCCGGTCGAAGCGCGCCTCGACGAACTTGTCGGCGTACTGGGCAGGGTGGCAGGTGGCCGCGGCGAGACTGACGTGGAACTGCCGTGTCACCTCGCGCAGCTTCTCCAGCCGGGGCTTGATGCCGTCGTTCGCCCAGACGCTCGCGCCGTTGCCGACGAGCGCGGCGATGTGGGCCGTCTTGCCGCCCGGCGCCGCGCACAGGTCGAGGATCGACTCCCCCGGCAGGGGACCCAGGGCCAGCGCGGGCACCAGGCTGGAGATGTTCTGGATGTAGGCATGGCCACCGCCGAAGACGTCGGAGGCCGACAGCACCCGCTTCTCGCCGCCGAGGAGGTAGCCGTCGGGACACCAGCCGAGCGGCTCGAGCGTGAGACCAAGGTCGGCGATGGCACGGTGTACCGCGTCCACCCCGAGTGGCGAAAGCCGGTTGACCCGGACGCCGGTCCGACGGTCGAGTGACAGACGGGCGACAACGTCGCCCTCACTCATGCCGAAGATCTCGCAGAGGCGTCTCACGAACACCGTGCGTTTGCGGCTTCCCCCTCCGACCCGCGCACCTCCGGACACCAGCGAGACACTACCCAACCGGGTCCGTCCGGGCCGACGAGGTGGACAACCGCCCTGGTCCCGGCATCGCCCCCCGCCGCGAGAAGGGGGCCGCGGCCCCGATTCCTCCAGTACCCGCCGAAACGGTCCGGACGGGTGTGTCGACAAGCAAATCCTCAACAGTATCGAGGTGTTGGCCACTCCAAGCCTGTCGCCTTCAAGACTAAATACCCGGTCCCACCGGACGATGTGATCCGAGTCATGATGTTGGACCTTGCCCGGTAATCCTCGCCCCGATAACTTCGGCTTTGTCACCGTCAGTTCGGATGACTACGATGGAGGACTCGTGCCCACTTCTTTCATGCCTCTCGACCACAATCATGAAATCATCCCGTCGAGCACTTTCGGGCTGGTCATCGAGGTCTCGGAGGACGTGAGGATTTCCGTTTTCACCAACACGGAAGAAGCCGCTGGGAACCTGGTCCTCGCATCGCTGGTCACCCGTGCCCCGGTTGCCGAGGAGGATTACGACTACGACCACGAACTCCTGAGCATCCGCGTGGGCGGCGCCCGCCACTCCACGGAAGAAGGCGACGATGCCTCAGCTGCATCAGAAATCCAGTGCAGCGACGGCTGAGTATTCCGGACCAAACACCGGGCAAGCGGCTCACACCATGACGACACCTCGTAGGTCGTCCACTGACACCAGCTGGTGGCTCGGACGCCCGAACCACCAGCAAAGCTCAGTGAAGACGGCTTTCCTGAAGACAACCGCCACTATTTCCTGGCTGTACGGACGACTGTTCGCCTGGCTCACCGGGAATCCGGACGCCGCCCGCGTCGAGCGCTTCATCAGAGACCAGAACAGAGCGGCCGTCGCACACGCCGGACTCTCGGTCCTCGGCTCTACCGCACTGATCGTTGCTCCCCTTGCGATCCGCGGACTGATCGACGACTGGCTCCTGCAGCTGCGGACAAGCGGCATACTTCTACCAGTTTTCCTCATCCTCGGCGCATTTGTGCTCAGTGCCGTCGCTTCAACCCTGCGGTACATACTGATCGGCTATTTCAGCGAAAGGCTTGCCTTTCGGATCCGCCGCGACCTGCACCAGCACGCGCTTGCACTGCCGTTCCCCTACTTCGTGCAGACCCGACAAGGGGACGTCGTCAATCTCTTCACCGTCGACACGGCCAGGGTACAGATCGCCGCTGCCGTCTGCCTGCCCGCGATCGCGACCATGGCGGTCGAGCTTGTCGTCGCCGGAGTGGTCGCGTTCATCCTGGAATGGCGGCTTGCGTTCGCGGTAGCCGTGATCGGGGTGATCCCGCTCGTCCTGCTGCGGTTGGTCCGAAACCGTGTCCGGGCAATCAGCCGAGTGGAGATCGAGCGGCACACACGAATGGTTGATCATGTCATCGAGCTGACCGGACCGGTGGGAGCACTGCACCTACGGGCCTTCCGTGCGGAAGGCCCCGGCCGGGAGGAGTTCGAACGGCTGGACTCCGCGATCGCGACGGCCGCGCGTACCCGGGTCCAGGTCTTCGCCCGCCTGCAGTTCATCTCCACCGGCAGCACGATGCTCGCCACCATGACCGCGATCGGGTTCGGCGTGTGGCTGTCGCTGGAACAGGTGATGACGACGGGCACGTTCGTGGCGTTTCTCAGCGTGCTGCTCCTGGCATTTCGTTCCATCGCCGGATTCGCCGACCTGCGCACCCGCCTCTTCGAGGGCGAGTCCTCCCTGACCCGCATTCTGGCCTTTCTCGACACCCCGCTGGCCCCACTCCCCGTACCTGCCCGCAGCAACGTCAGGCCGCTGGCCGTCATCGATCGTCCCCGGCCGTCCGAGGACATCGTGTCGCAGACCGACCCGGCGGTGTCCTCCCCGGAAAACGTTCCAAGAATGCCCGTTCACGGCGATCTCGTCCTGGAGAACGTGTCGTACTCCTACGCCCCCGACATGCCGGAACCTACCTGGGCCGTCCGGTCCGTCGACCTAGTCGTACGCAAGAGCGAGATGGTGGCCGTCGTCGGATTCAGCGGCGCAGGAAAGAGCACGCTCTGCTATCTCGCGAGCGGGCTACTCGCTCCCACCACCGGACGCGTCCTGCTGGGCGGTCGTGATGCCGGAGAGCTCTCCCCGGAACAGGCACGGGCCGCGGTCGGACTGGTCTCCCAGGAACCGTTCATGCAGCGCCGCACCATCGCCGAGAACCTCCAGTTCGGAAATCCGGCGGCAACCGCCGACGAACTGTGGTCCGCCCTCGACGCGACCGGCATGGTCGCCCTGGTCCGTTCACTCCCGGCCGGGATCCACACTCCGGTGGGAAGTAACGGCTACCAGATCTCAGGTGGTGAGAAGCAACGGCTGGCCATTGCTCGGGTGCTCGTCCAGAATCCACGGACGGTCATTCTCGACGAGGCCACGTCGAACCTCGACACCCTCACCGAGGAACTCGTCCGTACGTCCGTCGAACGTCTTCTCTCCGATCGCAGCTGCCTGGTGGTGGCCCATCGGGCGACGATGACAGTAGCGGCCGACCGGATCTACGTGCTGGAAAAGGGAACGGTCATGGAGGCCGGGCCCCACAGCCGACTCGTCAAGACCGGCGGAATCTACGCCCAGCTGATCCGGGGACGGGTGGAGAAGGCACCGAAGAAGGAAAAGAACGGCGGCGCGCCCCGCCCCGCCGGCTGATGATCCGACCGGGCTCGCCCGACCGGGTGAACCGGGCGATCTGGAGCAACCCACGGAATACACATATATATAACCGTTTGAAAAGCTACCCGGACCGCCGACCAGGGCGGGTCCGGGTAGCTTCTGTTCCGGCCCGGCCGGCACCGGTGCCGCAGCAGCCAGGACCACCCATGACCTCGACCCGCCCCGGAACGACAGACGGCCCGTATGGCCTGTCCTCACGGACATGACCATACGGGCCGTCTGTTGGTTCAGGGCCGCGACTGTCCGCCGCAGACCTCGCGGAGGTGGCTCTACCGGTAGTCGCCCCCGGTGCTGCGGTAGTCGAAGTCATCCAGCGGAACCGCCTGGCCGCTGCCGCTACCGAAGGCTCCGTACTCCACGGTTGCACCGTCCTCGTACCCGCCGCCCACCGAGTACATGGACGCCCGCGCCTCCTCGGTCGGCTCGACCCGGATGTTGCGGTACCGGGCGATCCCCGTACCCGCCGGGATGAGCTTGCCGATAATGACGTTCTCCTTCAGTCCGACCAGCGAGTCCGACCGGGCGTTGATCGCGGCGTCGGTGAGCACCCGGGTCGTCTCCTGGAAGGATGCGGCCGACAGCCACGACTCCGTCGCCAGCGACGCCTTGGTGATGCCCATGAGGACCGGACGGGCCGAAGCCGGCTGACCGCCGGATTCGACCACCCGACGGTTCTCCTCCTCAAAGCGCGCCCGCTCGACCAGCTCGCCGGGCAGGAGGGTGGTCTCCCCCGACTCCAGCACGTTCACCCGCTTGAGCATCTGGCGGATGATGATCTCGATGTGCTTGTCATGGATCGACACACCCTGCGAGCGGTACACATCCTGGACCTGATCGACCAGGTGGAGCTGAACCTGGCGCGGGCCGAGGATCCGCAGCACCTCGTGCGGGTCGACCGCACCGTCGACGATCTTCTGGCCGACAGCGATGTGCTGGCCTTCCTCGACCTTCAGGCGCGAACGGCGGGAGACCGGGTAGGCGATCTCCTCGCCGCCGTCGTCAGGGACGATGACAATCTTGAGGGTCTTCTCGGTCTCCTCGATGCGCACCCGCCCGGCGACCTCGCTGATCGGGGCCTTGCCCTTGGGGGTCCGGGCCTCGAAGAGCTCGACCACACGCGGCAGACCCTGAGTGATGTCATCGCCGGCCGCGACGCCACCGCTGTGGAAGGTACGCATGGTGAGCTGCGTGCCGGGCTCACCGATCGACTGGGCGGCGACGATACCGACAGCCTCGCCGACATCCACCAGTTTCCCGGTTGCCAGCGACCGACCGTAGCACTGCGCGCACACACCCATCCGAGCGGCGCAGGTAAGTGCGGAACGCACCTTCACCGACTCGATACCGGCATCGATGATCTGGCCGATGACGACGTCACCGAGGTCCGCACCGGCGGGCACGACCACATCGCCGGCGGCGTTCACCGCGTCGGAGGCGAGCGTGCGGGCGTAGGCCGCGGTCTCCGCATACCGGTCACGGACGAGCACTCCGTCCGCTCCCTTGCGGGCGATACGGGTACCGATACCCCGCTCGGTGCCGCAGTCGTCCTCGCGGACGATGACGTCCTGGCTGACGTCGACCAGACGCCGGGTCAGGTATCCCGAGTCCGCGGTCCGAAGCGCCGTGTCAGCCAGACCCTTACGGGCGCCGTGCGTGGAGATGAAGTACTCCACCACACTCAGCCCTTCACGGAAGTTCGCCTTGATCGGACGCGGGATGATCTCACCCTTCGGGTTGGCGACCAGCCCACGCATCCCGGCGAGCTGCCGGATCTGCATCATGTTTCCGGCGGCCCCGGAGTTGACCAGCACCGCGACCGGGTTGGTCGGCGGGAAGTTGGCCTCCATCGCCTCGGCAACCTTGTTCGTGGCCTCGTTCCAGATCTGCACGAGTTCGCCGCGGCGCTCGTCGTCGGACAGGAAGCCGCGGTCGAACTGCTTCTGCACCCGCTCGGCCCGCTGCTCGTATTCGTCGAGGATCTGCTTCTTGTTCGGCGGCGCGACCACGTCCTCGATCGCGACCGTCACCCCGGAACGGGTGGCCCAGTAGAAACCCGCGCTCTTCAACGCGTCCAGCGTCGCGGCCACCTGGATCTTCGGGTAGCGCTCGGCCAGGTCGTTGACGATTACAGCCTGGGCCTTCTTGTTCATCACGTAGTTGAGGAACGGGTATCCCTCTGGCAGCGCCTCGTTCAACAGGCAGCGGCCGAAGGTGGTCTCCAGGATGAACGGATCCCCGACGACCCAACCGGCCGGCGGGGTCCAGTCCAGCGGCGGGGTGGTGTCACGGAGCCGAACTCTGATCTTCGCCTGCAGGTCGATCTCCCGCGCGTCAAAGGCCATCTGGGCCTCGGACACGCTGGAGAACGCCCGCCCCTCACCGATCGCGCCTTCGGACAGCCGGCTGAGGTGGAAGACCCCGGTGACCATGTCGAGGCTCGGCATGGCCAACGGACGCCCGGACGCCGGCGACAGGATGTTGTTGCTCGACAGCATCAGGATGCGGGCCTCGGCCTGCGCCTCTGCCGACAGCGGCAGGTGCACGGCCATCTGGTCACCGTCGAAGTCCGCGTTGAAGGCGGTGCAGACCAGCGGATGGATCTGGATGGCCTTACCCTCGACGAGCTGCGGCTCGAACGCCTGGATACCGAGACGGTGCAGGGTCGGTGCGCGGTTGAGTAGGACCGGGTGCTCGGTGATGACCTCTTCCAGCACGTCCCAGACGACGGGCCGTGCCCGCTCGACCATGCGCTTCGCTGACTTGATGTTCTGCGCGTGGTTGAGATCGACCAGCCGCTTCATCACGAACGGCTTGAACAGCTCAAGCGCCATCTGCTTGGGCAGGCCGCACTGGTGCAGCTTCAGCTGCGGGCCGACCACGATGACCGAACGGCCGGAGTAGTCGACGCGCTTGCCGAGCAGGTTCTGACGGAAACGGCCCTGCTTGCCCTTGAGCATGTCCGACAACGACTTGAGCGGACGGTTACCCGGTCCGGTGACCGGTCGGCCGCGCCGGCCGTTGTCGAACAGCGCGTCGACGGCCTCCTGCAGCATCCGCTTCTCGTTGTTGACGATGATCTCGGGTGCACCGAGGTCGAGCAGCCTCTTGAGCCGGTTGTTACGGTTGATCACACGGCGGTAGAGATCGTTGAGGTCGGACGTGGCGAACCGGCCACCGTCGAGCTGCACCATCGGGCGCAGGTCCGGCGGGATCACCGGAACGCAGTCGAGCACCATCCCGTTCGGGGAGTTGCGGGTGTTCAGGAACGCCGAAACGACCTTGAGACGCTTCAGCGCCCGGGCCTTCTTCTGCCCCTTGCCGCTGCGGATCGTCTCCCGCAGCGACTCGGCCTCCGCGGCCAGGTCGAAGTCGATGAGCCGGCGCTGCAACGCCTCGGCACCCATGCCGCCGGTGAAGTACTGGCCGAACCGGTCGCGCAGCTCACGGTAGAGCAGCTCGTCGGGCTCAAGATCCTGGACCTTCATGCTCTTGAAACGGTCGAACACCCGGCCCAGATCGTCGATCTTCCGCTGTGCACGGTCGCGGATCTGGCGCATCTCGCGCTCGGCGGCCTCCCGCACCTTCCGCCGGGCGTCGCCCTTCGCGCCCTCGGCCTCCAACTGCGCGAGGTCCGCCTCAAGCTTCTTCTGCCGCGTCTCGACGTCGGCGTTCTTCTTGTCCTCGAGATGCTGCTTCTCCACGGAGATACGAGCCTCGAGGGTGGGCAGATCGCGGTGGCGCGCGTCGGTGTCCACGCCAGTGATCATGTAGGCGGCGAAGTAGATGACCTTTTCAAGATCCTTCGGCGCCAGATCGAGGAGATAACCGAGCCGGCTCGGCACACCCTTGAAATACCAGATGTGGGTGACCGGAGCGGCCAGCTCGATGTGGCCCATCCGCTCACGGCGCACCTTGGCACGGGTGACCTCGACGCCACACCGCTCACAGATGATGCCCTTGAAACGGACACGCTTGTACTTACCGCAGTAGCACTCCCAGTCCCGGGTCGGACCGAAGATCTTCTCGCAGAAGAGTCCGTCCTTTTCCGGCTTGAGGGTGCGGTAGTTGATTGTCTCCGGCTTCTTGACCTCGCCGTGTGACCACTGGCGGATGTCGTCCGCCGTGGCGAGGCCGATGCGCAGCTCGTCGAAGAAGTTGACGTCGAGCACGTGTCTTCTCTCTCTGCCGTCTGGCCGCCCTCCGTCGCCGGCGGGCTTCGCAAAGATGGCGGCGACTGTGGGCTTCTGCCGTCAGTTGTTACAAGGTCGGCGCGGACGCCGGGACACGGTCAGGGTTACCGGACGCCGTGTCCCTGCCGC
>NZ_CADDZT010000091.1:18448-34944 GCF_902812655.1 Candidatus Frankia meridionalis
TATTCGTCAGACCTCCTCAACGCTGCTCGGCTCGCGCCGGGACAGGTCGATCCCGAGTTCCTCCGCGGCGCGGAAGACGTCCTCGTCGGTGTCGCGCATTTCGATGGAAACACCGTCACTGGAAAGAACCTCCACGTTCAGGCACAGTGACTGCATTTCCTTGATGAGTACCTTGAAGGACTCCGGAATGCCGGGTTCGGGGATGTTCTCGCCCTTGACGATGGCCTCGTAGACCTTGACGCGACCGAGAACGTCGTCCGACTTGATGGTCAGCAGCTCCTGGAGGGCGTAGGCGGCGCCGTACGCCTCAAGCGCCCACACCTCCATCTCACCGAAGCGCTGTCCACCGAACTGCGCCTTACCACCCAGCGGCTGCTGGGTGATCATCGAGTAGGGGCCGGTCGAACGAGCGTGGATCTTGTCGTCGACCAGGTGGAGCAACTTGAGGATGTAGATGTAGCCGACCGCCACCGGGTACGGGTAGGGTTCGCCGGTCCGGCCGTCGAAGAGCTTCGCCTTGCCACTGGCACCGATCAGCTGGACTCCGTCACGGTTCGGCAGCGTCGAGGAGAGCAGGCCGGTGATCTCCTCCTCACGTGCGCCGTCGAACACCGGTGTCGCCACGTTGGTGTCGGGCGGCGCCTGGTCCGCGCCGATGCCACGCAGGCGTTCCTTCCAGTCCTCGGCTCCGTCGTCGACCTGCCATCCGGTCTTGGCGACCCAGCCAAGATGGGTTTCCAGGATCTGGCCGATGTTCATTCGGCGGGGCACGCCGTGCGGGTTCAGCACGACGTCCACCGGCGTGCCGTCGGAGAGGAAGGGCATGTCCTCAGCCGGGAGGATCTTCGCGATGACACCCTTGTTACCGTGCCGGCCGGCCAGCTTGTCACCATCGGTGATCTTACGTTTCTGGGCCACGTACACCCGGACCAGCTCGTTCACTCCGGGCGGAAGCTCGTCGCCGTCCTCCCGGGAGAACACCCGGACGCCGATGACCTTGCCCGACTCACCGTGCGGCACCTTGAGCGAGGTGTCACGGACCTCCCGGGCCTTCTCACCGAAGATCGCGCGCAGCAGCCGCTCCTCCGGGGTCAGCTCGGTTTCGCCCTTGGGCGTGACCTTCCCGACCAGCACGTCACCGGGTGAGACCTCGGCACCGATCCGGATGATGCCCCGCTCGTCGAGGTCGGCGAGGACCTCCTCGGCGACGTTCGGGATGTCCCGGGTGATCTCCTCGGGCCCGAGCTTGGTGTCGCGGGCGTCGACCTCGTGCTCCTCGATGTGGATCGAGGACAGGACGTCGTCCTGGACCAGCCGCTGGGAGAGGATGATCGCATCCTCGTAGTTGTGGCCCTCCCAGGGCATGAACGCCACCAGCAGGTTCTTGCCGAGCGCCATCTCACCGTTGTCGGTGCACGGACCGTCCGCGATCACCTGGCCGGCCTCGACGCGGTCGCCCTCGTCCACGATCGGCTTCTGGTTGATGCAGGTGCCCTGGTTGGAACGGCGGAACTTCGCCATCCGGTAGGTACGCCGGGTGCCGTCGTCGTGCATGACGGTGATGTAGTCGGCGGAGAGGTCCTCGACCACGCCGGCCTGCACACAGACCACGACATCGCCGGCATCCTTGGCCGCACGGGCCTCCATGCCGGTGCCGACCAGCGGTGACTCACTGCGCAGCAGCGGGACGGACTGGCGCTGCATGTTCGAGCCCATCAGGGCACGGTTCGCGTCGTCGTGCTCCAGGAACGGGATCATGGCCGTGGCCACCGACACCATCTGGCGCGGTGAGACGTCCATGTAGTCGACCTCGTCCGGCGGGATGAACTCGACCTCGCCGCCCTTTCGTCGAACCAGGACGCGGTTCTCGGCGAAGGAACCGTCGGCGGTCAGCGGCGCGTTGGCCTGTGCGATGACGTGCCGGTCCTCCTCGTCGGCGGTGAGGTAGTCGATCTGGTCGCTGACCCTGCCGGCGACGACCTTGCGATAGGGCGTCTCCACGAAGCCGAACGGGTTGACCCGCGCGAACGTCGACAGCGAACCGATCAGGCCGATGTTCGGGCCTTCCGGGGTCTCGATCGGGCACATCCGGCCGTAGTGGCTGGGGTGGACGTCGCGAACCTCGAAGCCCGCCCGCTCCCGGGACAGACCACCGGGGCCGAGCGCGGACAGGCGCCGCTTGTGTGTGAGGCCGGCCAGCGGGTTGGTCTGGTCCATGAACTGGGAAAGCTGGCTGGTCCCGAAGAACTCCTTGATGGAGGCGACGACCGGCCGGATGTTGATGAGCGTCTGGGGCGTGATCGCCTCGACGTCCTGGGTGGTCATCCGCTCCCGGACGACCCGCTCCATCCGGGCGAGACCGAGCCGCACCTGGTTCTGGATCAGCTCACCCACCGTGCGCAGCCGCCGGTTACCGAAGTGGTCGATGTCGTCCACGTCGTACGCCGGGTCCTTGCCCGCGTGCAGCTGTACGACGTACTCGATCGTGCGGACGACGTCGTCCTCGGTCAGCACACCCACATCGTGGGGAACGTCGACGCCGAGCTTCTTGTTGACCTTGTAACGGCCGACCTTGGCCAGGTCGTAGCGCTTCGGGTTGAAGAAGAGGTTCTCCAACAGCGTCTGGGCCGACTCACGCGTCGGGGGCTCGCCCGGCCTCAGCTTGCGGTAGATGTCGAGCAGCGCGTCATCCTGGCTGGACGTGTGGTCCTTCTCCAGGGTCACCCGCATCGACGGGAAATCACCGAACCGCTCAAGGATGCGCGCCTCGTCCCAACCGAGCGCCTTGAGCAGCACGGTCACCGACTGGCGACGCTTGCGGTCGATGCGGACACCGACGGTGTCACGCTTGTCGACCTCGAACTCCAACCAGGCACCCCGGGACGGGATGACCTTGCAGGAGAACAGGTCCTTGTCGGACACCTTGTCGATGGTCTTCTCGAAATAGACCCCGGGAGAACGGACGAGCTGGCTGACGACGACCCGCTCGGTCCCGTTGATGACAAATGTGCCCTTCGGGGTCATGAGCGGGAAATCGCCCATGAAAACCGTCTGGCTCTTGATCTCACCAGTGGTGTTGTTGGTGAACTCGGCCGTGACGAACATGGGGGCCGAGTACGTCATATCCTTGTCCTTGCACTCCTCGACGGAGTACTTGGGTGGTTCGAAACGGTGGTCCCGGAACGACAGTGACATCGAACCCGAGAAGTCTTCGATCGGCGAGATCTCCTCAAAGACCTCTTCGAGACCCGACGTGACGGGTACATCGTCACGACCGGAGTCGATGGCTTCCTGGACCCGTTCCGCCCACGCCTCATTGCCGATCAGCCAGTCAAAGGACTGTGTCTGCAGGGCGAGAAGATCCGGGACCTCGAGAGGCTCGATGATCTTTGCGAACGAGATGCGGGAGGAGGTAGGCGAGGCGGCCAAGGTGGTCCTTCCGGTGGCCTGATCGTCGGGCTGGTGGTGCTCTAGAACAATCCGGCGGGGGATGGTCGGGTGATCAGTGTCTCGCTACGGTTGTGCGGAGTGTCGATGGGGGTAGTCCAGCAGAGGGCGCAGCCACCCCGCGATGCGGGCAGACGACGCCCGCGCACTGACGAGTAGTCCGTCACGACATCTTCCGGAGAGGGACACCTGTGTGGGAGGGTCATCCCGGGCTGGTGGCGCGGCGGCGTTTCGGTGGCGGGTTGCGGTCAACGGTCTGGCTCGGATTACCTCGGTCGTGGCGTCTGGACGACCGCGCCCAAGGGCACAGGTGCGCGGGGGCTTGACCGTCGCGAGCACCGAAGGAACAGCGGACACACGACGAAAGGACAGCCCAAACGAGCAGTGTAGCCGATGGCCGCACTGCTGGCAAGGCTGCTCGACAGGTATGTCTCACCGCTTCCGGATGATGGAACTCCGTCCTGGGTAAGGTCGTCAACCCCAACCAGGAAGTCCGTGTGCCTGGACCGCGACAGCCCGACGCCGGGTCGGGCTTCGACGCCGTTCCGGCCATTGCCGACGTTACCTGGCAACCCTACGCGTGCGTGCCGGCACCCCTGGAGAAGGCCGAGCCGCCCCCGATGACCATGCAAGCGGTCGGGCCGCCGTCCCCCACCCGCCGCGGGGTCGGGGGACGGCGGCCCGGTTACCGTGACTACTTGACGGTCACCGTAGCGCCGGCACCCTCGAGAGCGGCCTTGGCCTTCTCCGCGGCTTCCTTCGTCGCCTTCTCCAGGACCGGCTTGGGTGCGCCGTCGACGAGGTCCTTGGCCTCCTTCAGGCCCAGGCTGGTCAGCGCACGGACCTCCTTGATGACCTGGATCTTCTTGTCGCCGACAGCGGTGAGGATGACGTCGAACTCGTCCTGCTCCTCGACCGCCGGCGCCTCCGCGGCCGGACCACCGGCACCGGGCAGCGCAACCGCGACCGGGGCGGCCGCGGTCACGCCGAAGGTGTCCTCGAACTGCTTCACGAACTCCGACAGCTCCAGCAGCGTCATTTCCTTGAACGCGTCCAGCAGCTCGTCGGTCGACAGCTTCGTCATGGTGGCGATCCTTCCGTTCATGGTGGTATGCCGTTTGTCGTGGTACCTGGTCTGGTTTGAGCGTGCGACGCGATTCCCGGCCCGGCGGACGGTCCCGGCCGAACCGAAAACTTTGCGGTCATCGCTTTTCTCGCCTCACCGGAGGCCCGGAAAAGCGAGCGGTGGAACTACTCCGCGGCTGCTTCGGCGGGAGCGTCCGCGGCTGCTTCGGCGGCGGGGACCTCCGATACGGCGGCTTCCTCCTCGCGCTTGGCACGCAGCGCCTCGGCCAAGCGGACCGCCTGCGACAACGGAGCGGCGAACAGTCCGACGGCCTTGACCAGCGAGCCGTTCAGCGCACCGGCAAGCTTGGCCAGCAACACCTCACGAGACTCGAGATCGGCCAGCTTGCGGATCTCGTCCGCCGACATCGTCTTGCCCTCGACGATCCCGCCTTTGACGATCAGAGCGGGGTTGGCGCGGGCGAAGTCGCGCAGGCCCTTGGCCGCTTCCACCGGATCACCGGTGACGAAGGCGACCGCGGTCGGGCCGACGAGCAGTTCGTCCAGGCCCGCGACGCCCGCCTGCTCGGCCGCAATTTTGGTGAGGGTGTTCTTGATCACCGCGTACTGAGTGCCCGTCCCGAGCGAACGGCGCAGTTCGGTGAGCTGGCTCACCGTCAGCCCGCGGTACTCGGTCAGCACCGCCGCGGACGCACCGCGGAACGAGTCTGCGATCTCCGTAACCGCGGCGACCTTTTCCGGATTCGCCATCGGGCTCCTTCATGGGGTTTGGCCAGTCGCCCAGAAGATGCCGGAAAACAACGAACGCCCCGGCGCAGGCGCACGGGGCTGAAGTGCCGGAGACGGCACTGGGCCGACTGCGGGGCAACGCTCCCTCACCTGCGCGGGCCGACCGGATAGTCCGGAACCTTCGATCATCCCGATTCGGGACGACGACCAGCGGTCTTCGGTTTGGTTCTTCTCAGATAATACACGGCTGAAGTAGATGTCAGCCGTACGGGCGGGCACTGTCGATCCTACAGCCACCAACGCCCGGCGGTGGAAAGAGCACCCAGGGCGGGCACCCTTTCCACCAGTGTCGGCCTCGCGGGCTGCGACGCGGTCGGTGGCGACTACGGACGTCAGACCACCGCATCCTCGAGCAGGTCGCGGGTACGACTCGGGTCGACCTGGATCCCCGGACCCATCGTCGTGGCAAATGTGATCTTCTTCAGGTATCGACCCTTGGCCGCGGACGGCTTCACCCGGACGATCTCGTCCAGTGCGACACCGTAGTTCTCGATCAGCTGCTCGTCCGTGAAGACCGTCTTGCCGATGACGATGTGAAGGTTGCCCTGCTTGTCGACCCTAAAATTGATCTTTCCGCCCTTGATGTCGCGGACCGCCTTGGCGATGTCGAGGGTGACCGTACCGGTCTTGGGGTTCGGCATGAGCCCGCGCGGCCCCAGGATCCGGGCGATGCGGCCGACCTTCGCCATCTGGTCGGGCGTCGCGACGGTCGCGTCGAAGTCCAGGAATCCCTCCTGGATCCGCTGCACAAGGTCGTCGCTGCCGACGATGTCCGCACCGGCGGCAGAAGCCTCGGCAGCCTTCTCCCCGGCGGCGAAAACAGCCACCCGAGGAGACCGGCCGGTTCCGTGCGGCAGGTTCACGGTGCCACGGACCATCTGGTCCGCCTTGCGCGGGTCGACTCCGAGGCGCAACGCGACCTCGACGGTCGCGGCGTACTTGGTGGTGGAGGTCTCCCGGGCCAGCCGAACGGCTTCCAGCGGTGTGTACAGGCGGTCCGCCTCGATCTTCTCTACGGCGGCCCGGTATGCCTTGCTGCGCTTCACGGACGTCTCCTCGTGGTCATGGCGGGCCGAACCCGATCCACATGATCGGGGGCCCTCCCACAGCCGTTCCGATCACGGAACGACCTTCTTGGCACTGGCGCCCCGACGGGCCCGTCAGTCGCTGAGCCCGTCAGTCGCTGACGGTGATACCCATCGACCTGGCGGTGCCAGCAATGATCTTTTCCGCGGCTTCGAGAGTGGTGGCGTTGAGGTCGGGCAACTTCGTCTGGGCGATCTGGCGGACCTGCTCCGCGGTCAGGTTCGCGACCTTGGTCCGGTGCGGAACACCGCTGCCCTTCTCCACGCCCGCGGCCTTGAGGATGAGCCGTGCCGCCGGCGGTGTCTTCGTGACGAAGGTGAACGAGCGGTCGTCATAGACCGTGATCTCAACCGGGACGACGTTCCCGCGCTGCGACTCGGTGGCCGCGTTGTACTGCTTGCAGAACTCCATGATGTTGACGCCGTGCTGGCCGAGCGCGGGGCCGACCGGGGGCGCCGGCGTGGCCACACCGGCATTGATCTGGAGTTTGATGATGGCCGCAATCTTCTTCTTGGGAGGCATGGCGTCTTTCTCTCTGGGGTCCCTTGAGGCCTGTGGCCGCGCGAGGCGAACTGTGATCGCGCGGCCTTCGGCCAACTAGAAGCTGGACGGGTCAGATCTTCGCGACCTGGTTGAACTGAAGCTCGACCGGCGTTTCGCGGCCGAAGATGGACACCAGCACCTTGAGCCGCTGCGCATCGAGGTTGATCTCGCTGATGGTCGCAGGAAGGGTCGCGAACGGACCGTCCATGACGGTCACCGACTCTCCGACCTCGAATTCCTGTACCCGGACCGTCTCGACCTTCTTCTCGCGCGGTGCCGGCGGCGCGAGAATCGACAGGACCTCCTCCGTCCGCAGCGGCGACGGCTTGTTGGTCAGACCCACGAAGCCGGTCACGCCCGGCGTGTTGCGAACAGCCGACCACGACTGGTCCGTGAGATCCATGCGGACGTAGATGTATCCGGGGTACTTCTTCTGCTGCACCAGCTGACGCTTGCCGTTCTTGATGACCGGGACCTCCTCGGTCGGGACCTCGATCTGGAAGATGTAGTCCTCCATGTTGAGGCTGGAGATCCGGGTCTCAAGGTTTGTCTTGACCTTGTTCTCATAGCCGGCGTACGAGTGGACGACATACCACTCGCCCGGTGCTTCCTCCAGAGCCCGTCGGACGTCGTCGATGTCGTCGTCATCATCGTCATCGTCGACAGCGGGCTGAGTGACGTCCGGCACGTCCACGGTGAGATAACCGGGCCCGGTATCGGTGCCGGTGGAACCGTCACCGCTCTCGCCGTCCTGCGGCAGCGCACCGGCCTCCGTGCTTACCACCTCGTCGCGCGCGAATGCCGCCAGCGGGTCGAGACCGTCGAGGGCCTCCCCCTGTTCGGAGGAGACGTGCTCGGGAAACTGGGACACGCGGACGTTCCTTCTCTCTTGACCGTGCTCTGTGAGCTGTGTGGACCTGGGGAGACACGAACCAGCGGGACGCGGTTCGCGTCAACCAAAGATCGCCAACACCGCCTTGGTGAGACCGAAGTCCAGCGAGGCGACGAAGGCCACCATGACCGAACAGAACACGAGCACGACCGCCACATAGGTGATCAGTTCGTTCCGGCCCGGGTAGATGACCTTCCGAAGCTCGGCGACGACCTCGCGGTAGAACCGCAGCGGCGTCGTACGGCGCCGGCCTGCGGACCGGGCCGGTCGGCCGGCCCGCGGTGCCGCATCACGTGTGTCGGTCGCCACTCACTCCACCTACCTGGTCCTACCTGGTCGTCGGATACAGCAGGGGCGACAGGACTCGAACCTGCAACCGCCGGTTTTGGAGACCGGTGCTCTACCAATTGAGCCACGCCCCTAAGCGTGATGACCGTCGCCGACACAACGAACGTAGATCGAGATCCTATGAACAAGATCCAACGACCATCCGCATCGCTACATGCCGGGACGACAGCCCAAGCGCGTCCACCATACTCCCTACGCCGGCCACACCCGCGAACCCACGATCCGGATCCCTCCCCGACCGCATGACGAGTCAACCGCATGACGAGTCAACCGCACAGCAGCCCAACCACCGGCACGTCGCCCGGACCCGGGCCCGCAGTGGCGTGAGCCGGGCCGGGATCGCGGCGGACCGCGGGAATGATCGGGCGGAGAACCCCGTACACGTGGCAGCATGACGGGCATGACCCGGATCTCTCACCGCGTCGGCGGTATCGCCCCTTCGGCAACCCTTGTCGTGGACGCGACCGCGAAGGCGCTACGTGCGGCCGGCCGGGACGTGATCGGCTTTGGTGCCGGCGAGCCGGACTTTCCCACACCCGACCATGTCGTCGCCGCAGCCGAGAAGGCCTGCAGCGACCCGCGGATGCACCGATACACACCAGCAGCCGGGCTGCCGGAGCTCAGGGAGGCCGTGGCGGACAAGACCCGCCGCGACTCGGGGCTCGATGTACCGGCAGGCCAGGTACTCATCACCAACGGCGGCAAGCAGGCCGTCTACATCGCGTTCGCGACCTTGCTCGACCCCGGCGACGAGGTACTGCTGCCCGCCCCCTACTGGACGACCTACCCTGAATCGATTCGTCTTGCCGGTGGCATCCCGGTGAACGTCGTGACCTCGCCCGAGCAGGGCTACCGGGTCACGGTGGAGCAGCTGGAAGCCGCTCGCACCCCCCGCACGAAGGTGCTGCTGTTCTGCTCGCCGTCCAACCCGACCGGGGCCGTGCACTCCCCCGAGGAGGTCCGCGCGATCGGGCGCTGGGCAGCCGAGGCCGGGCTCTGGGTGATCGCCGACGAGATCTACGAGCACCTGGTGTACGGCGACGCCCGCTTCGCCTCCCTGCCGGTCGAGGTCCCCGAGATCGCCGACCGGTGTCTCGTGGTCAACGGCGTCGCCAAGACCTACGCCATGACCGGGTGGCGGGTCGGCTGGCTGATCGGGCCGGCCGACGCTGTAAAGGCGGCCACCAACCTGCAGTCCCACGCCGCGTCCAACGTCTCCAACGTGGCGCAGGCAGCGGCCCTGGCAGCGGTGTCCGGGCCGCTGGACGCCGTCGCGCAGATGCGGGTCGCCTTCGACCGGCGCCGCCAGACCATGCACCGGATGCTCTCCGACACACCCGGAGTGGTGTGCCCGCTACCCGAAGGCGCCTTCTACTGTTACCCGTCGATGCTGGGCGTCATCGGCCGCACGATCCGGGGACGCACCCCGGCGACCTCGGCGGAACTGGCGACCCTCATCCTTGAGGAGGCCGGCGTAGCTATCGTGCCGGGCGAGGCGTTCGGAACCCCTGGTTACTCCCGACTGTCCTACGCGCTCGGCGACGAAGACCTGGCAACGGGTGTGCAGCGGATGTCCGACCTGCTGGCCGAGGCGGACTGACCAACCCGCCACCGGTCGTCATCAACCGACGGACGGTGTGTCGGGCAACTGTGGCTGTCGGACACACCGTCACGGCTGTGATGGGACCGCTGGTAGCGAACCGCTACCAGGCACTCCCGCTACCCGCTCCGAGGGGCGCTCTCAGTGGCTCTCGGACGAAAAGTGGTCAGGTGAGGCGGACGGTGGCGCGTGAGGCCATCAAAACCTTGGCCCCATCGCACCGCACGGTGAGGTTCACCACCACCTGGTTGCCATCGAGTTTCTTCGCGACGACGCCGCTCACCACGACCGCCGCGCCCTCGTCGTCGTCCGGTACCGGCACCGGGGAGGAGAAGCGAACGCCGTAGTCGACAACGGCGCCGGGATCACCTGCCCAGTCGGTGACGAGCCTGGCCGCGGTGGCCATGGTGTACATCCCGTGAGCGATCACACCGGGGAGTCCGACATCCCGGGCCGCCCGCTCGTTCCAGTGGATCGTGTTGAAGTCCCCCGAGACCCCGCAGTAGCGAACAAGATCGCTGCGTCGGATCCGGAACTCCCGCTCCGGGATCCGGGTACCGACCTCGACATCGTCATAACCAACGGTGGTAGACATCCGAGCTCCTCAGCCCTTCCGGGTTGCGGTGGCGGCAGTCCCGCGGGAGACCAACGAGGACAGACCCGTTGCCACCAACTCGCCGCCGGTCGTGACGAACTCGAACTCGGTGATCAGCAACTCGTTGCGCCCGGCGTTGCGAATGTCCGTGATCGTGGCGGAAACCACGATCTCGTCACCGGCAATGATCGGACGACGCAGCGCATACCGCTGCTCGCCGTGTACCACCAGCGAGTAGTCGAGACCGAGCTCAGGGTCGTGGGTCGGTACGACCGGTCGCCACATGCCAGGAGCCGTCAGAAAGGTGGGCGGTGCGACAAGGTCGACGTAGCCGGCAGCCTTGGCGGCATCGAGATCATGACACAACGGACTGTGTTCACCGACCGCAAGCGCAAACTGCCGGATGTGCTCGCGGCCGACCAGGAACGGGGTGTCAGCCACAAAGCTGCGCCCGATGAACTCCCGGTTGAGCGGCATCGCATGCTCCGATCTCACCGTCGTGGTGGTTGGAGTTCCGTACCGTTCACCTGGACAGCAGGCAACTCGACCACGACGATCCAGCGTCTACCCGGGGAGAACAATCACCCGGAGACACAAAGCCTAACGCTGTGCGCTGTGAAGACTACGCCGACATGCCTGGTGGCGAGCACAACCGTCACCGCCCGCGAGAAACGCCGCCGCGGTCAGCGGGTCTCGCGGTGCTCGGTGTGCTGCCGGCAGTTCGGGCAGAACTTCTGCAGCGCCAGGCGGTCGGGGTCATTGCGGCGATTCTTGCGCGTGATGTAGTTGCGGTGCTTGCACACCTGACACGCCATGGTGATCTTCGGACGGACATCGGTGGCGGCCACGGTGCTGTGCCTCTTCCTGCAGGTGGGACAAGAACAAACCAAAGCTGCTGGACATGCGGGACGACGAGTCGTCCTCGTCGGGTCACGACCCGACCGGTAGCGGTGGCCGGATTTGAACCGGCGACACAGCGATTATGAGCCGCTTGCTCTGCCTGGCTGAGCTACACCGCCTCAGAGCGGCCGAGGAGTGGGACTGCCAGGTCACGACGCCCCACCCCTGACGCTCTTAGTGGATCCGTGTCATCGACAGAACATCAAGTCGACGACACGCCGGTCGACGGCCGGTCGCCCGGCCACCGACCGCAGCCACAGAGCCCCTTTACGGAATCGAACCGTAGACCTTCTCCTTACCATGGAGACGCTCTGCCGACTGAGCTAAAGGGGCACGTTCTCGCCAGCTAAGGCTACACGACAGCACGACACTTCAGCCGCGGGGTCTCCTCGTTGCGACCACCGCCGCGCCCTCGCCCGTGTCACCACCGGCATTGCCACCCGGATCGCCGCTTCCGTCCGCGGCTCGGCGCCAGTTCGCCACCGCAGCCATCGCGGGTCCGACCACGCAGCGGCGCACCTGGACATGGCCGCAGCCGACAACCATGATCGACCCGACACGCGCGGGTCTTCGTCGCAAACCACGAAGCGCTCCAGCAGTATCGCTACTTTGTGCTACGACATTGCATCCGATTGCGACGAACAAGAACTGTGAGTAACAACAAAGTCCATCCCATGCCCGTCTATGTAGCTGTACGTGTCCTAGATATTGCTTAACGTAGTCGACGGTCGACGGGGCCGCCACCTGAGATCACCCCTTGGCCAGCCCACCCGCATCTGCCATGGGAGCTCCCGTGCACGTCACGCCTTCAACCGCATGCCAGGACGACGATCCGGGACCCGGCCGGCGCGGCCGCCCACGGCGTCGCAGGCAGGCCCTTCTCCACACCGGCACCACCGCCGCCGCAGTGATGTTCATCACGGTCGCGACCGTCCCCGGTGATGGAGCAAGCGGCCCGACAGCCCCAGCCACCCGGCACCCGGCCATGGCGAGCACCCGAAATACCGACGTCGCCATCGACACCCCCACGGCGGGAACCGACGTCGACGTCCTTCCGGTCGCGGGCACCACCACGACGACCCCTACCGGGGAGACGCCGGCCGGTACCCGGTCGATGCTGGCCATTCCCGCGGGTTGGCCGAAAGGTGTGGATGTCTCCTCATGGCAGCACTCGGGCAGCGCCGGGATCGACTGGAGCGGGGTCCGCTCCGCCGGCATCAGGTTCGCCGTCATCAAGGCCACCGAGGGCAAGAGCTACACCAACCCGTACTTCGCCGCTGACCACAGCCTTGCCACCCAGGCCGGTCTTGCGGTCGGCGCCTACCACTACGCCCGGCCCGTCCTGCCGATCGCGACCGCGGTCGAACAGGCGGACCGGTTTCTCTCCGTGACCGGACTGACCCGGTCCGACGAGCAACTGGCCCCGGTTCTCGACCTCGAGGTCGACGGCGGGTTGTCAACCAGCCAGCTCACCGAGTGGACCCGCACCTTCCTGGAGGAGGTCGAGACCAGAACCGGGCGTGCGCCCATTCTCTACACCTACCGATCATTCTGGACCGACACGATGCAGAACAATCCATCGTTCTCCGGATACCCGTTGTGGTTCGCCATCTACAACGGAGCGTCGTCCTCCGGCGGCCCTTCCTCCCCCGGAGCGCTCCCCGGCGGCTGGACGAAGTGGCTCATGTGGCAGTACACACCGTCCGCGCTCGTCCGCGGCATCACCGGATATGTGGATATGAGCCGCTTCTGTTGCAGTCTGGATTCCCTGTCCGTCAACGCCGACGGAAGGCTCAGCGAGATCGACCGGCGCTACAACTCGGACGCGCTGGTTCGCTCGCTACTTGCGGCAGCCATCCGGGACGAGGAACCCGCCGGTGGTGGTGGGCGGTGGCGGCAGTTCGAGCGGGGTCTGCTCTTCTGGTCGGTGGCAACCGGCGTTCACGAGGTACACGGCGGGATCAGCACGCGATACCTCATCCTGGGCGGCAGCAACAGTTTCCTGGGACGACCCACCAGTGACGAGATCGACGCCGAGGTGCCGGGCAGCCGGCAGTCGGTGTTCCAGGGAGGCCGGATCTACTGGAGCCGGTTCACCGGTGCGCACGAGGTCCACGGAACGATCCTCAGCTACTACCTGTCGCTCGGCGCTGCCGGTTCGGAGCTGGGCCTGCCGGTCAGTGACGAGTATTCCGTGGCGGGCGGGCGACAAAGCACGTTCCAGTTCGGCTCCCTGCGCTGGGACGCCAGCTCCGGCACGGTCACGATCGTCCGTCCCTGAAACCCCACCCAACGAGGGTGGGGTCCGCGGCCGAAGCCGGTTCGCGGGTACGGATGTCCGGGCAAGGGGGCATGTCCAAGGCATGTCGAGGGCATGGCCAGGTAGGGGCTAACCGTCCCGCCACGCTCCGGGGAGGATTCACATGGAACCGGTACGGTCAGTACGCGCCGGCGGTGGATGGCTGGTGTTCGCGGCAGTCATCATCTTCATCGCGGGCTTTCACAACCTCATCTATGGAATCGCTGCACTGAGGAACTACAGCTACCTCGTCACGAGCAGCGGCACCGTCATCTACCAGGACCTGGACTTCTGGGGCTGGCTGCTGGTGTGCATGGGCATCGTCGAGATAGTCACCGCTGCCGCCATCCTCACCGGCAAGCAGTGGGCCCGGTGGCTGGCCATCGTCATCTGCGGGCTCAACGCGATCGCCCAGCTCGCCTTCCTCGCGGTCTTCCCGGTGTGGTCGGTTGTCCTCATCGCGCTCGACGTCGCCGTCATCTACGGTCTGACGAGGCACGACGCACCGATCCGCGGGTCCTACGACCCGTACCCCGAAACCGACCGGCCCCGGGCACGCGCGGAACGGCCGGAATACTCCGAAGCCTCCCGGTCCTCCCGGTCCGGCCCCGACGTGTCAGCCCGAGGCTGAGCCGTCTGCGCGATCAGTCGGCGCATGTCGACGTTCCCACCATCCGTCAGGGTGGAGCGTCGGCGTGCGCCGGCCGATCACCGGCCGGGTCCGGCAACGGCTCTCATCCGACTATCCGACGGCGTCCAGCTGGGCACGGGTGAGAACCGGATGCAAGGCCAGACCGACGCCGGCGAGGTTGTCCCGGCCGCCCTCCTGGCGATCAATCACGCACAGGACATGTTCGACGCTCGCACCCTGCTCGCGCAGGACCCGCGCCGCGTCCAGGACGGCACCGCCGCTGGTCACCACGTCCTCGACAAGGACGACCCGCAGACCCCCGACGTCGCCGCCCTCCGCGGTACGGCAGGTCCCGTACTCCTTGGCCTTCTTCCGGACGAACCGCGCCGGCAGGCCCGTCCGCTGGGACAGCAGCGTCACGAGCGGGATGCCGCCGAGCTCGAGACCGGCCAGCAGATCGGCGTCCACGGGCAGCAGCGGACGCATCGCGTCAGCGATGTCCGCAAGCAGCACCGGGTCGGCCTCGAACAGGTACTTGTCGAAGTACTCGCTGCTCGTCCGACCTGACCGCAGCAGGAACTGCCCGGTCAGATGGGAGGCGGCCCGAACCCGGGACGCAAGTTTGGCGATGTCGGCCACACTTGCCGACTCTAGCCTCAGGCGACACGCAAAACATGGATGCCAACCGCAGGCCGGCAAGCAGCGGCAACCGACACGCCCAGGGGCCGTCCCCCTGGGCGGACATGACGGGCAACAGCGCAGCCGACCGCAGGCCGGCAAACACCATTGGACGCCTCGTGGCAGGTGTTGGGTTCGAACCAACGTAGGCTGAGCCGGCGGTTTTACAGACCGCTCCCTTTGGCCACTCGGGCAACCTGCCGTTGGTGGACAGCATACGGGATGGACGGAGTGGTCCAACGACCCGTCCCACGGCTGTCCGGTGACGGGTGTGCCGCGACGCGCAACGCTGGGCAGACTCGGGGTCAGGCGTTGCGGGCACGTCCGGCGTGCCAGGCACGGATGCGAAGATCCGCACTGCATACAACAAGTACCCGAGAGCACAGGGAGGCGCATCACCGTGGCGGACCCGTCGTTCGACATCGTGAGCAAGGTCGACCGCCAGGAGATCGACAACGCCATCAACCAGACCCACAAGGAGGTCCAGACCCGCTTCGACTTTCGTGACACCGGGACGTCGGCGGCATGGTCCGGCGAGTCGATCCTGCTTACCGCGAGTACCGAGGAGCGGGTCAAGGCTGCACTGGACGTGCTGCAGGAGAAATGGGTCAAGCGCGGCATCTCGCTCAAGGCCCTGCAACATGACGAACCCGCCCAGTCCGGGAAGGAGTACCGGCTGGTGGTGACCGTCCAGCAGGGCATCGCCGACGACAAGGCCAAGGCGATCTCGAAGAAGATCCGAGCCGACGGCCCGAAGGGCGTGCAGGCGCAGATTCAGGGCGATCAGCTCCGGGTTACCGGCAAGAAGCGGGACGATCTGCAGCGCGTCATCCAGATACTCAAGGAGAGCGACTTCGGGCTGCCGCTGCAGTTTGTCAACTACCGCTGAGTCGCAGCCCCGGACCCAGCAAAAATCAACATGTCCGACAAAAGGGTGCGCCCCGCCCGATGGGGGGTTTCGGGCGGGGCGCTGCACGGCGGGACCTGGGGGGTTTGCCCCGCCGCGAGCACAAGGCCGAGCTTTTCCAGAGTACGACTTCCCTCCGGAGGCTCAACGGTAGGGGTCGATCCGGGCCATCTCCTCCAGTCGCTCGATCCGACGGGCCATCGGCGGATGCGTGCTGAACATCTGCACGACTCCGCCTCCTCGGAACGGATTAGCAATCATGAGCGATGACGCGGGCGCAAGCTCGGAACGCTGCGGGAGAGGTCGGGCGGCCGTGCCTGCGTCGAGCTTGCGCAGGGCACTCGCGAGGGCCAGCGGGTCGCCGGTCAGCGTGGCGCCGGAAGCATCCGCCTGGTATTCCCGTGCCCTGCTGATGGCAAGCTGAATGATCGTTGCCGCGATCGGTCCCAGCACGACGAGCAGCATGATCTCAAGGATGCTCGGACCACCGTCGTCCTCCTGGCCACGACCCACACCGAAGATCGCCGCGAACTGTGCGAAGTGTGCCAGGTACACGATGACGCTGGCGAGCGCCCCGGCGACCGAGGCGATCAGGATGTCCCTGTTGTACACGTGGCTGAGTTCATGGCCGAGGACGCCACGCAGCTCCCGATCGTCCATGATTTCCATGATTCCCGCGGTGCAGCAGACCGCGG